>JAJDTX010000164.1 GCA_022826925.1 Bryobacterales bacterium | reverse complement strand
CGGGATTTCTTCCCATTAAACTTGTCACATATTTCCCTAGCTCAGGCTGCTGCATCGTTCCTACAATCCATCCTTTCGCGAACTGACAGCGTGCCTCTGGCGGGACTCGTCGCGATCAGTGACATCTCTAATCGAACGATGCGCCGAAGTCTGTGACTCGAAACACGCTTCACTCGTTCGTCAACAGGAACATCAGGGACGAGGCCGAGGCAATCTGCACGGACGACTGGTGAGGCTACCTCGGCATCGAGGACGCGAGGTCGCTGTTCAAGGGCTGGATCGTCGGGGGATTTTCGCCAGATCAGCAAGAAGCACCTCGACCGCTACAGCGAAGCGGTGGAGTGGCGCTTCTTTCCGTAACTGTCTTGTTCACGCATTTTGTTACAACGGACACTGGGGCCGCGCATGTCGCCGCGCCGCCCGGAGATCTTGCCTCGACCGCAGCAGCCGTATCCTTGTTGCACGCGGGTGAATGTAGCTTACCGTCGCCGGTCTCGAGGCAACCTTTGCAACTGCACTCGCTCGCCTAGATCGAGGCCGGATCTGATCAATGCCTCCGTATCGCTGAGCCCCTGCACGACGACCAAGCGCTTTCGAAGCAAGTCTCCTTCCACGACACGTACAAATGCACTTGGTTTCGGCCCCGACCCGTATCGCAGCGCCTCCCGAGGAACCAAGACGCCCTGCTGCTCCGTGGAAACAATCACATCCGCACTTGCCGAAAGCCCCGGCAGTATCCGCTCATCCTTGTCTTCGATCAGAATCCGCACTGGGATGTGCCTGATGAAGTTGCGCCCGGCTGAGCGCGTGCCCCTCCTCGGCGACGCAAGCGCCGCCATTTCCGCGACATGCCCCGAAAACCGCAATCCGCGATACGCATCGAGTTCGACAACCGCTCGGTTTCCGACGCGAATCGTCTGCGCGTCCACCTGGTTCACCGTCGCGCGCACCACCATCTGGGAGGTGTCGACGATGCGCATGAACACCGCGCCGGAATAGATCCGATCTCCCGCCTCGACCTGGGCGAATTCGCCGCTCCTAGTGTAGATCGTCTCCCGAATCACCATGCCCCCGAGCGGCGTCTTCACTTGCAGCCGCTCGTAGTCGCGCCTGTGGCGCTCGACATGCAGCAGCTCCTTCCTGATCCGGACTTCGAAATACCGCAGGTATGCAGCAATGGCCAACGCTTGCCAACGCTTCTCCTCTTCCTGCTGCTCCTCCCACGCTCGCGCTCCGGCAGCGGCCATCCTGAGGGTCTCGGCCTCGATCGCCGAAAGCACCTCCGCTGTACGAAGGTCCAGCACTGACTTGGCGGACTCTGCCCGCGCACGCAAGCGCTCTTGGTGCCAGATTCCTTGGAGGATCCGCATTTCGGACCGCCTCTTCCGCAGGCTCGCCTGCGCCTGCGTCACATACGATTGCAGGTCGGCGATGTAGTCTTCCAAACGCTTGAGCTCGAATTCGGCGACGACATCGCCCGCCTCGACAATGCTGCCCGCGTCAGCCAGCCTGACAAGCGTTAGGGCCGCCCACCCAACGACATGGGAGCCGCGCAGCTCGGGTGCCTGAATCGCTGCCGAGCGGAGCGCCTCGACAGTGCCGCCGATCCGCAAGGATTTGACCAGCTCCCCGGTAGCCGCGACTGCCGTGCGTGCCCTCGTTGACTGCTGGGCGGGCTGGGAATCGACCCGCTGGCTGTGCGGCACCCGGATCAAGAAGCCGGCGACGAAGGATGCTGCCAGCAAGAAGAGCGGGAGCCGGGATGCCACTTGTCCCACGGGTCAGCTTGGATCAGCGTCTAGCGACGGTAATCGGGCCTAGCGGGCACCGGAACCGGGAACGGATCCTGGTCCCTCCGGCCCGCCAAGACCGGCTGGCAGCAGTGCGCCGGCAAGATCGGCATCGGCAAGATTGGTGAGCTTCAGCCTTGCGCCGCGCAGATCGGCGTCTCGCAGCACCACTCCCGCCAAGTCGGAGTCGCGCAGGTCCGCTTCACTAAAGTTGCTAGACTTCAGCTTCGCAAAGCGGATCTGCGCCTTGTAGAAGATTCCGCCGGGGGTTCCCTTGCTACAGTTCACCCCCCTACAGAGCGTCCCTGTTGGGTAACCAGACTTGCCGCTCACTGGAAGGCGCATGTGGGAGCAGGCACCAAGGCCGATGACCAGCGCCGCCGACAGTACAGCCCTTCGCAGCTGCAGGCGCGCCACTGGTTCGTCGGCCAGGTCTCGGCCCGGCCCACTCCGGTCGACTGGCCGGTGTTCTTGCGAGCCGCTCTCCATCGCGCCTAGAGTTGTTCCGCTCCAACCCTATCGAACCGCTTCGCATGAAGCCATGCGTTGCTCTAACAACTCCCCTGCTTCGTACCGACAGTAGCTGCGGGGTTGGTGCTTCGCACAATCTACCAGCCACTGCTGCCACACTTCGCGTACGAGGGCTACACATGCCACGTAGCTCCCGGATCCGCCCGGCGTTCGATCAACTGCACTGTGACTCACAAAGATCCCTCCCGGAGGGGGCGGTAGCGGGGGCGGAAGCATCGATGCCCCTCGATTGCAACTGGTCGCCGTCAGCACCGTGACGGCCAGCAGGACACGCGTGATCAACATCGGGGTCATTCCCCACACGGGTGTCCGGTTTGCCAAGCTATGGCAGTGCAGACCTCGTCCTGTTGTTCCTCTTCGCTGGTCTCCCCTCGGTTGTGCCTGTCTCTCGCCTCGAGCACCTCTTGCTCGCAGCTGTAGTCGCAGTCCTCAGCGTCGGCGATCCCTGTCTCAATCGCAGGGGCTTTCCAACCACCGGTACTGGAATTCCGGTTTGTGAATCCGGTGCTGTTTGTGGGCGAGTCGTCTCTGCTGTTCACGTCAGGAGGGTTCTGAACTCGTCTGTAGGAGCATTCGTCAGCTTGAGGCACCATGACCGTGTTCCAATACCCAGCTACTGTGACGATGCAGGCACCGTATGGGGTACAGATACGGACCGGGGGCACCCACTCGCGTACTTCACGATCCGGACGCGGAGTACAGACAAACTCTTGGGAGTAGGTCTGGCCCAGCGCCACGGCGGGCAGTAAGAAAAGGAAAAGGGTTGACACAAAACGTGACACTTGATGACCTCCTTGGCCGCCAGTTGCGGCTTCTGGAACGACCATACAGGACCCGTTAACCTCTTTTATTGAGCACTATAAGGTGTGTTTCGCGACACCGTTCCGGCACATCAGGCCGGATTGCGACCTCTGGACTGCGTGATCAAGGCTCTGCTGGACGCGTAGGCGTCGCATTCCGGCCCGCTTTTCAGCTTCCGGTTAGTCGAGAATGAGATTTTTTTCGAAATTTCCCGTTTTTTCCGAATAATGCGCTTGACAAGAGGTTATGACGCACACAATGAGAGTGGTTCGGACCAAAGCACTGTCCATGATCGACCGAGGCCGAGTAGATAAGGCCCTTTCTTCCTCTCTTGCTGCGAGGACTAGGTACGCCTACCTATCCCATTGGAAGGCCTTCGAGGACTGGGCCGCGGAGGGGAACTATGCTGCCACTCCTGCTACGCCAGAAATCGTAGCAGCGCACTTGGCGAAACTCGCAGAGACCGCGAGCGCTTCGACGCTGAGGGTGCGGCGCGCAGCTATCGGGGCTGCCCACCGGGCCGCAGGGTTTCCAGACCCCACCGCGAACGAGTTCGTAAAGAGAGCGCTTGGGGGCTTAGTGCGGCAGATCGGCAACGTCCAGCAGCAGGCCGCCGCGCTCAGAGCTGAGGCGCTGGACAGGATTCGGTCGACCGCTTGCCTGCAACGATCGGGCGGCCGAGTCCGCCGGCGCCGCGAGGGCGTTGAGACGAGCCGCAGACGGGGCCTCGTTGACATTGCGATCTGTAGCGTCATGCGCGACGCCTTGCTGAGGCGCGAAGAAGCTGCTGCTCTAACTTGGGGCGACATCGCCGAGGCGGACGACGGAACGGGACGGTTGGCCGTTCGGCGATCCAAGAACGACCAACAGGGGAATGGGGCAGTGCTGTTTCTCAGCCGGCAGACCATGAGGGATCTCGCGGTCATCAAGCCTCCCAAGGCCGAACCAAACCACAGAGTATTTTGTCTCTCTGGATCGCAGATAAGTCGGCGAATCGCCGCCGCGGCACGAGCGGCCGGGCTGGGCGAGGGATTTAGTGGTCACAGCCCTCGGATCGGGATGGCCCAAGATCTCGCAGCTTACGGCATCAGCCTGCCCGAGTTGATGCAGGCAGGCCGCTGGGCCTCCAGTTCTATGCCCGCCCTCTACATCCGAGACCAAAGCGCTGCCCGTGGCGGAGTTGCAAAATACTATGCGGCACTAGGCGCCGGGAGAGAGGATTCGCCCGAGAAGGCTGCATTAGCTCTGAGCTCATAGGGCTAACGTTCACGATTGAGTGAAGTCCCGGCCTCACAGCCGAGGGACTTCCAATGGGCCAATTCTGTCCGCCTCCGCTGCAAGGAGGATATGCCTTGACTTGACAACCGCAGCTGGCACCAGCAACGCCATGCGTCTCGACGAGACGCACGGCTATCTCAAGAGCATTCGATCCGACGCCGAGCCGCCTACGGCTTGAGCCCGACGCTGTTTCTTCCCACCTCCGGCGGTGGCGCGGTGGCGGTGCGGACGCAGAGCGGGCTACCATGACGGGCTGATGATCCAGCGGCAAATGGGCTGGCGATGGCTGGCCAGTGACCTTCGCGACCTCGGGGTTGCGGGAGAGGCGTGCCTCCCGCGCCACAATGTTTCTCAGTCGGGGGCGGGGCATGAGCCGAACATCCGGCGCTCTCTTCGGGGTCAAGATCGACGCCCTGCTAAGGGTTGCCGGTCGGGCACTTCCAGACGAGGAGAGATCTGCTTCGAATTCACGTTTCGGGACAGCACACCGTCCGATCGCATGGTCTTCGACCGATTCGGGCAGCCCGTGGCGACGTTTTAAGCTGAGTGTTTCAGCACCAGCCCCATGCGCTCAGCGCCAAGAGAGCGTCGGATAGACAGAATGCAGCGCGCCAACCAGACGCCCGAACAGGCCGCCCGGGACAAGATCGACCGGATGCTGTTGGAGTCGGGTTGGATCGTTCAGGACAAGACGAAGATTGACTTCAGTGCCGGTCTAGGGATCGCCGTCCGTGAGTATGAGACCGATGTCGGTCCCGCCGACTACGTTCTTTTTGTCGACAAGAAGGCGGTCGGTGTAGTCGAAGCAAAACCAGAAGACTGGGGCCACAAGATCACGACAGTCGAGGAGCAATCCGGCGGCTATGCCGCAGCGAAGCTGAAATGGGTGAACAACCATGAGCCCCTGCCGTTTGTCTACGAGTCGACGGGCGTGCTGACCCGCTTCACCGACGGGCGCGATCCCAAACCCCGGTCCCGCGAGGTGTTCAGCTTTCCTCGGCCGGAAACGGTGCTGGAGTGGAACGACCAGTCGGCATCGCTGCGTATGCGGCTCTTGAGGCTACCGAAGCTGGATCCGGCCGGGCTCAGGGCGTGCCAGGCCAACGCGGCCGAGAATCTGGAGGTATCTCTCAAGGATGATCGTCCGCGCGCCCTCATTCAGATGGCCACGGGTTCCGGAAAGACCTACACGGCCATCACGTCCATCTACCGACTCCTCAAGCACGCCGATGCCAAACGGGTCCTTTTCTTAGTAGACACCCGAAATTTGGGGGAACAAGCCGAGCAGGAGTTCCTGTCCTATGTGCCCAGCGATGACAACCGGAAGTTCACGGAACTGTATAACGTCCAACGTCTCAAGTCGTCCTTCGTCGCCAGCGACAGCCAAGTCTGCATCAGCACGATCCAGCGCGTGTATTCGCTCCTGAAGGGACAGGAGATCGATGAGTCCGCAGAGGAGATCAATCCTGCAGAGATCGTTCAGCCAAGAGAGCCGATGCCGGTTGTCTACAACGGCAAGATTCCTCCTGAGTTCTTCGATTTCATCATCATTGATGAATGCCATCGGTCCATCTACAACCTCTGGCGTCAGGTGCTGGAGTACTTCGACGCCTATCTCATCGGCTTGACGGCTACGCCGGACAGCCGCACCTATGGATTCTTCAAGAAGAACGTGGTCAGCGAGTACGATCACGAACAGGCCGTTGCCGACGGCGTGAATGTGGGTAACGAAATCTATGTGATTGAGACGGAACAGACTCTCCAGGGCGGCCAACTCAGGGCAGGGCAGCAGATCGAAATGCGCGAACGGCTGACGCGCCGGAAACGATGGACAATACAGGACGAAGATTCGACCTATGCCGCTCATCAGCTGGATCGTGCCGTCGTGAACCCGGATCAGATTCGGACGGTGGTCCGTACTTTCCGCGACAAGCTGCCGGAAATTTTCCCCGGCCGCGAGGAAGTCCCCAAGACGCTGGTGTTCGCCAAGACGGACAGCCACGCCGACGACATCATCCAGACCGTGCGTGAGGAATTCGGCGAAGGCAACCAGTTCTGCAAGAAGATCACCTATCGGGCCGAGGAAGACCCAAAGTCGGTGCTGGCGCGATTCCGCAACAACTACGACCCCCGCATAGCCGTGACCGTAGACATGATCGCCACGGGCACTGATGTCAAGCCGCTGGAATGCCTGTTCTTCATGCGCGACGTGAAGAGCCGCAACTACTTCGAGCAGATGAAGGGCCGCGGCACGCGCACCGTCGGCCATGACGATCTCAGAAGGGTCACGCCTTCGGCAGTCACCGCGAAGACCCACTATGTGATAGTGGACGCCGTCGGAGTCACGAAATCGCTCAATACCGCAAGCGGACCGCTGATCAGCAAACCCACCGTGCCGCTGAAGGACCTCGCTATGGGTGTGATGATGGGGGCGCGCGACGAAGAAACGGTCAGTTCCTTGGCCGGCCGCCTCGCTAGGCTCGACCGGCAACTGGACAAGCCCGAACAAGAACGGATTCAGGAGCAAGCCGGCGGCATTGCGCTGTCTCAAATCGTCGGTAATCTGCTGGCGGCCCTCGACCCGGACCGCATTGACCAGAAGGCACGAGAGATCGAGCCGGTAAAGGCGGACAGCAAGCCATCGCCAGAAGTTCGCGACAAAGCGCGGGAACAGTTGGTGGATAACGCCGCCAACGTCTTCAATGGAGAGTTGATCGAGTTGATTGACTCGATCCGCCGAAGCAAGGAACAGACCATCGACCACGAAAGCCCGGATTCCGTCGTGCGCGCGGAATGGAAGGGCGATGCTCACGAGAACGCGAGGACCATGATCCAGGATTTTCAGAGCTATCTGGAATCCCGCCGCGACGAAATCGAAGCCCTGACCATCTTCTACAGTCATCCGCGTCGACGGCAGGAGTTGACCTACGCGATGATTCGGGAGGTATTCGAGCGGCTGAAGAGCGACATGCCCGGGTTGGCGCCCCTGCGCGTGTGGCAGGCCTACGCCCTGCTCGACGAATACGAGGGCGGGCCACCGGCCAGCGAGTTGACGGCGCTGGTGGCTTTGATTCGCCGCGTATGCGGCATTGACGCGACCCTTTCGCCATATGCAGAAACTGTGCGTCGCAATTTCCAGCAATGGATCATGACGCGCCACAGTGGCGCCGGGGAGAAATTCAACGAGGAGCAAATGGAGTGGCTGCACATGATCCGCGATCACATCATCACCTCGTTTCACATGGAACGAGACGACCTCGACATGGCCCCATTCGATGGCAATGGGGGGTTGGGGAAGATGCACAAGCTGTTTGGCGACGGGATGGATGGCGTGATTGACGAGTTGAATGAGGCACTAGCAGCCTGATAATGAGTTGCGATTCCGCGAATACGTTACCGCTAGGATGGGCTAAGTGCTCCATCGCGGATGTGAGCCTTCCCATATCCAAGATCGACCCCAAGGACGATCCGGATCGGGAAATTTCCTACATAGATATCTCAGGCATTGACAACACTCGACATGTCATTAGGAGCGTCAAGCAGTACCGACTAAAAGATGCTCCATCGCGAGCACGTCAGATTGTACATACGGGAGATGTTCTCTTCGCCACAGTCAGGCCTTACCTGCGAAACATTGCCTGCGTTCCAGACGACTACAACGAACAGGTTTCCTCGACAGGATTCTCGGTCTTGAGGCCTGCAAATGGAATCTCTCCGGACTTCTTATTCTATAAGGCGATTTCCAAGGATTTCGTGGACGCGCTTTCGGAAGTGCAATACGGAGTGAGCTACCCAGCAGTAAAGGATGATCAAGTTCGTGATCAACCCCTGTGGCTGCCGCCTAAGGACGAGCAACTCCGCATAGTCGCCAAGATCAAGGAGCTGTTCTCGGGGCTCGACAAGGGGGTCGAGAGCCTGAAGACAGCGCGACGACAGCTTGAAGTCTATCGCCAATCCACTCTGAAACATTCCTTCGAAGGCAAGCTCACGGCACAATGGCGTGAAGAGAACAAGGACAAGCTTGGGACATTGGAGCAATCACTGGCTCGTATTGAGCGGGAGCGATCGGCTTGCTATGAACAGCAACTGAAAGAGTGGAAGGCTGCTGTAGCGAAATGGGAGGAAGGTGGCAAGTCAGGCATTAGGCCTTCGAGACCAGCCGGGTTCAAGTCGCAAGTTCCAATCGAGCTGAGCGAGTTGACCGAGCTGCCGGCCATCCCACAGCTATGGCAGTATGTCCGACTGTCAGAAATTGCTCTCATCGGTTCGGGAATGTCGGTCAGCAAGTCACGCAAGCTTACTAACCCCTTTCAGGTTCCATACTTGAGCGTAGCCAATGTTCAGCGCGGGGAACTCGACCTCTCGACGGTGAAGACCATGGAAATCGAACACGCTCAATTACCCAGACTTGCGCTAAGACGGTGGGACGTTCTCTTCAACGAAGGTGGGGACCGTGACAAGCTTGGCAGGGGATGGGTGTGGGAGGCACAGATTGAACCCTGCATTACGCAAAACCACGTATTCCGCGCAAGTCCGTTCTTTGAATCTCACTCACACTCCAAGTGGATTTCGCACTGGGGTAACACCTTCGGCCAACTGTATTTCGAAGCGCAAGGAAAACAGACCACGAACCTCGCATCAATCAATAAGGCGGTGCTCAGCAGATTTCCCATACCTGTGCCACCGGTTGCTGAACAAGAGGAAATCATACGGAGACTCGAAAGCCAACTGGCGATCGTCGACCATTTGGAACGGGAGGTTACGAGTTCCCTCGGACAACTTGGCGCCTTGCGACAGTCGATCCTGAAGAAAGCCTTTTCTGGACAACTGGTTTCGCAGGATCCACACGATGAACCTGCGTCAGTTCTTCTCGACAGGATCAGGGCGGAGAGGAAGCAGAAGGCCAAGAGCGGGATAGTCAGAAGAAGAACCAAGAAGAAGGGGGCTGCCACATGAACACCGCTCCAATTGTCTCGAGAGTCTGGAGCTTCTGCACCACCCTGCGCGATGACGGGGTGGGCTACGGCGACTATCTGGAGCAGCTCACCTACCTGATCTTCCTCAAGATGGCCGACGAGTACACGAAGCCGCCGTACCACCGCGACGTTGGCATACCGGCTCAGTTCACCTGGCAGAACCTGAAGTCGAAGAGGGGCGCAGAGCTGGGAGGCCATTATGTGACCCTGCTGCGCGAGCTGGGCACCCGGACGGGCATGCTGGGGCCGATCTTCACGAAAGCGCAGAACAAGATCCAGGATCCGGCGAAGCTGTACAGGTTGATCGACATGGTGGACGGCACCGAGTGGGTCACGATGGGCTCCGACGTCAAGGGCGACATTTACGAGGGCCTGCTGGAGAAGAACGCCGAGGACACGAAGTCGGGCGCGGGCCAGTACTTTACGCCGCGCGCGCTCATCCGCGCCATGGTGGAATGCGCTCGACCCGAGCCGGGCAAGCGCATCGCCGATCCGGCCTGCGGAACCGGCGGGTTCTTTCTGGCCGCCTACGACTTCATCACCAACCCGGCCAACTTCCATCTAGACAGGGAACAAAAGCTGTTCTTGAAGCACGAGGCGTTTCATGGCAATGAGATCGTTGCCAACACGCGCCGCCTGTGCCTGATGAATCTGTTTCTTCACAACATCGGCGAGATTGACGGCGGTGCGCCCGTTTCGACGAATGACGCGCTAGTGGCCGATTCGGGCCAGCGCTTCGACTACGTGCTTGCGAATCCACCTTTCGGCAAGAAAAGCTCCATGACCTTCACCAACGAAGAAGGGGAGCAGGAAACGGACAGCCTGACCTACAACCGGCAGGATTTCTGGGCCACCACTTCAAACAAGCAGTTGAATTTCGTGCAGCATATTCGGACGATGCTCAAGACCGACGGGCGAGCCGCCGTAGTGGTGCCGGACAACGTGTTGTTCGAGGGCGGCGCCGGGGAGACGATTCGCAAGAATCTCCTAGACAACACAGACCTGCACACCATTCTGCGCCTGCCCACCGGCGTATTCTACGCCCAGGGGGTCAAGGCGAACGTGATCTTCTTCGACAACCGCGAAGCCAGCCCGGACCCGTGGACGAAGCAGGTCTGGTACTACGACTATCGCACTAACATTCACCACACGCTCAAGAAGAAGCCCATGCGGTACGAGGACCTGTTGGACTTCGTGAAGTGCTACAACCCACGGAACCGCCATCGGCGCAAGGCCACCTGGGACCAGAACGATGCTCCGGACGGTCGTTGGCGCAGTTACAGCTACGAGGAACTCACGGGGCGCAACAAGACCAGCCTGGACATCTTTTGGCTTAAGGACAAGGGCCTGACCGACCTAGACAGCCTTCCAGAGCCGGACGAACTGGCTGCGGAAATCATCGAGAGCCTAGAAGCTGGCCTCGACAGCTTCCGGCAGGTGCTCGCAGGCTTGGGGCAAGATTAGCCAGGTTCGGACCCGAACCGTGGCTGTTGCAGTGATCTCCTCGCCAAAATAGGTCCGGACTGAGCGTAGCTTGGTCGGGAAACGGATGGCGAGAGGCGGAGATCAGCTTGAATTGCTTTCGGAGAGAATCACGGCGCGGAGCAGGCGCGTGCGATTCTCTCCAAGGATCCTGAATCAACGCTCTCAGCGAACATTACTACTTCTAGATCCTCCCTTGTCAGTCGCTCATCGATTCCGAAAGCGGAAGCGGTCGCCACGTCGATGTTGGAGTCACGTTCAGGGCGAAACGAAATTGTCCGCGAACTTCTTGCCAACCGGTAGTCAATACTGAGCAAGTAGTTCACCGCAACAAGATTGGGATGATACCTCGCTAAGTCGTTCGAGTCTCGTTTCGCTCTCACTGCCTCTCGCAGGGCCGTCTCAAGATAGGATTCAGGGTGGCCCACGACATTAGGAATCCTGCCCGGAATGTAGGCGCCAACATCGATCCCCTCGACGTACACGTACAGAGAACTGTCCGGGTCTCCATAAAGAATCACCGGGTACCGTTGCTCTGCATCCTTCTTGTGCTTTGCCAAATAGGCAGGATCGAGTAAAGGTGCCAGAACCTTGTGAAGAAATCGTTCACGGGCTTTACCGCTTGGCAGTGAGAACGGCATACATCGGTTGTATTCGATGCGAATGTCCGGATCGATTCTCACTAAGAGTTCTTCAAGGAAACTCAATAATGCAAATGATTTCTGGTAGGTATAGCATTCCACGTACCAGCGCTCGTCGCTCACTAAGGCCGACAAGTCTGGGCCGGACTTGGCCCAGCACACGTCTTTTCCAATCTTGCAAAGATACTCGGCAACTTGTAACTGCCAAACCAACGACCAGAAAGTAGAAAAATCTGGGTCAGAGATCAATGACCTTTCGTGCTCCCAATTGGCAAGAGCTTCGGCGCAACCGAGCAATTCTTCTAACCGTTGAAACGGTGACTCGTCGGTCCAAGTGCCAAGACGCCAAGCCATATAGTGACAATAGTACGGTGGCTTTTCACAGCCCTTCTTCAGGTTCTGCAGCGGAAATGTCCGGCTAATCGCTGGATAGCGTTCGTAGCGTGAACCGATGCGGTTCCAATCGATCAGCCGATGCACGAGCTCCCGCTGAGCGGGTTCAGTTCTGTCATTTGTCACATATCGCACAGATACATCTCCTTGACTGCCGATTCCGGTGAAAATGAACGCTCCTTGCACTGTCCGCCAGAGTGCAGAGCCGAACGTGATCCTGAAGGTGTGTGTCGCTCAGTGATCACGCCGCAGTTCACGCGAAGTCTGGTTGGCTGTCCAAGGATCGACGATATCGACTCCTGTATTCTCGAAGTCGCGCACGTTACGTGTCACCAGGACAGCACCGTGCGAACGGGAGATGGCGGCGATTTGGCAGTCGGCCTCTCCGATGGGCCGACCCGCATGGCGGCGGTGGGATGCGATCACCGCGTAGGCTCGAGCGGCGGAGCTGTCGAACGGCAGAATCCGATCGGTGAAGCCGAGGTCGAGCCATCGGCTCATGGCGGCCTCCAGCGCATGGCGTCGTCTGCCCGTCGGCATGATCGCAACGCCATAGAGGAGTTCCGCTTCGCTCACCGCTGTCAGATACAGCTCCTCCGCGTCGCGGTCCGCGATCCACGCCGCGACCGCGGGCGTCGGCTCGGGTCGCATGAGTTCGGACGCGACATTCGTGTCTAAGACGAGCATCGGAAGCTGTTCAGGAAAAATCCGGAGGCTCGCGCATCGGGCCACGCGGAGGAAGTTCGAGTTCGACGCCGCCGAGAGGCGCGAAGCATTCACGGGTGAACTCTGCTAGATCCCGAGGGGCCACCCGTCCTCCATTCACAGTGTCGCGCAGGATGATTCTAACTTCCTCTTCCATGGAACGGCTGTGCTCGGCTGCGCGCACCCGCAGGCGCGTCTTCAAGTCATCGTCGAGATTGCGGATCGTAATACTCGCCATTGGCTGTACCTCCCTATGGTGCAGGATGTGTCCAAGCGACTGGATGCTTGCACTGCAAGCAAGTCTACACGATTCAGCCGAGCTTCGGTGTCTCTGCTTGCCCACCGCAACGGGGACGATTCAATTCGATGATCACCGGCGACCGCCTGCCGATTGGTCGCGACCCGACCAGGTACGCCGCCTACGCGGGTTCCCGGATCCATGGCACTGTAGGGCGGTCCCCAGGAGATCTACCGGGCCAGCAATGACGCGCGGGACATTAGCCAATGCCTGCTGGACCGGGGCCGCGAGCAACAGGAGGGCTCGGAGGAGCGGGCCGAAGCCCGCGTGCGGTGTCTCGGGCCAGATTCTGACGGCTGCCTGTCGGTTGCTGCTCCGGCGATTCCGGAGACGCCGCGATAGCCACCGGTGAAGCTGCCGCGGCCGGACCCGATCCGTGGAACGGGTCGGCCCGTCGGTCCTGAGCGATGAATCAGGCGTTGTGCGCTACCCCCACGCCGAGTCGATCGTCGCGCTGAGATCGCCGGTTCGGGAATCCGGGGCCTCGTTGACTGATCGCTTTGCCGAACGACATTTCCCCAGCGCCCGATTCCAACGTGCCGCCCAGTGAGTTCAATGCGACATTTCTCCCCGCGATGCTTCCTCCAGTACCGCGACGCAGGAATCGTGATTCCGACTGCGCGCAAGCTGGAGCGCTGTCTCCCCTTCGTTCGTCAAGGCGTCATGATCTGCTCCAGCCCCCAGAAGTGCCCGCACGACTTCGGCGTGACCTTTGGCGGCAGCCGTATGGAGCGCAGACCAAAGGACTTCGCGCTGTCGATCAATATCCGCGGAAACAGCATCGGGGTCGGCCCCCGCCTCCAGCAGTGCCCGGACGCCTTCCAGCCAGCCTTCCGTTGCCGAGGCGAACAACGCCGTCCGCCTGATCTCCGTAGGGCCCTCGATCATCACCTCAAGCACCTCGGTGTCCGCACCCACTTTCAACAGGAGTTGGACGATGCCGAGGTGCTGCCGGGATACCGCGATATGAAGTGCTGTGCCCGCTATCTTGCACTTGCCCTTCACTCCGTCCGACCTGACACTTGGCTCCGCCCCCGCGTCAAGGAGTATTCGTACGATCTCAGGGTTCCCTTCGTCCACAGCCGTGTGCAAGGCGGCCGCGACGACTTGACTATCTCCGTCTCTTGCGGTGACAACGGCGTCGGGGTCGGCTCCGGACCGAAGCAGATCCCGCACGACTGCGGGATCACCGTCCTTGATGGCGGCATGCAACGCGACGTCAAGATCCGCCTCAAGCAGTTGCCGAAGTGGATTCTCTTCGTCCCGGCCCATGACGTGATCGGCGACTCTAGGTCGACCGAGCGCGGTTCGTCTTCCTGGCAATTCGCTCTCTTTCATGCGAACCGAGGTTGGAATGGTAGCATCCCGGTCCAAATAAGCGTCGTCCGTCCCGACCGGACTCAAGAGATCAGCGCAATCAGCAACGAGCCGCCGACCCACAGGTCAACCATGATTTCCGAGTGAAAGGAGGCGTGGTGTGCTGACCTCGGCTTCCACTGCCCGGGTTGCGATTCCAATTCAGGAGTCGCAGTAGAGCCTGGAACATTGCCGGGGCGACGCAACTAACTTACAAAACCCTACCGATCCACACCACCTGACCCAGTACCCTAGCTTCCCGTGGCCACGCCAAGGTCTCACACTTGGGGTTGTCGCCGACTAGCAACCAATCCTGGTCAGAGTAGACCGCCCGCCTGACATACAAGTCGTCCCCAAGATTCACGGCGAAAATGCTGCTCCCTTGGCGGATCGCTCGCCGATGGTCCACCAAGACCCATGCCCCCGCTTGAATCGTCGGCTCCATCAAGTCGTCCGGCACCTCGATTGCGCTGCAATTGTCGGGACTGATCCGATGTGTCTCCATCCACTCACGGCGAAACGCGAGATGCCCTATCGGAGGCGCGGACGCGAGATCCGTTCTCCGTCCCTCGCTGTCAGCAACCTCTCGTAACGGCACCCGCTGCAGCGTGGAAGTGTTCGAGGGGGATCGATCATCTGCCGGTGTGGGGTCTTCGGTAAGGCCCGCAAGATAGTCGATCGAGACGTCCAGCGCTCGGGCTGCTTTCACCAAGCCATCGAAGTGAAGTGTCGAGCGGCCGGCCTCGACATGGGAGATCATCGACCCGTCGTATCGATCTCCCATCGCAGAGGCGAGACGCCCTTGGGACCATCCGTTTCGCTTTCGCGACTGGGCTAAGCGATCCCCGAGCATGTTCTTGAGTGTAGCAACGCGTCGCAACTGAAGATTTGAATAGCATTCATTATCATGCTGGCCCTGCGATCGCCACGACTGACACCGACATGCTTGGTGGTCGAAGTCTCGCTGCCTGCTGTCGCTGTGGCTTCGGCGGATGTGCTGTTGAGGCGCTGAGCCTCCGAGCTACTGCTCAGTCAAGTCGGGGACTGGTCGCTCTTCAGCGCACGGCATTTGCTTAGACTTACGCAGGGCCAACAGACGTTAAGGGGCTACTCGCCCAGCCAAGCCACCCCACTGAACAGCTTTGAGAAGCGCGTGTGTGATCGGTCGCATCTTGTGCATGGCGGGCATGCAATGCCAATCTACCCCGTGCTCGGCTGCGGGATTGAGGCAAAGAAAATAAGAAAAAATCTCGGAAGCATGTAACCTAACGGCAAGAACTTGAATCTAATTCAATAGTGAGCGAGCGAATCAAGATCTGGAATCAGCTACGCGCAACCGATACAGGTGTCGTATCGGATTGTGCTGTGTCTATTCGGCAGAGCGACTCAGCGGGGACTCGGCTTGCGCAGTGCGATTCTTGCTGTCACCCCGGGCTAGATCAGCTCACCCGGTCTCAATCAGGAAAGAGTTCGGCGGCCCATTTGCTTGAGTGCAATCGAATTCAGATCGAGGCGGGTGCGGCCGTCTTCGGTTCACGTAGAAGACGTCGCGCTTCATACGCTGCGCCCGGGGAGGTTGCCGCACGATGACCACCGTGGCCAGCCTGACGACCGAAGCCGAAGCTGCAACCGTGCTAGGGATTTCCGAACACTCGTTGCGACGGCTCCGGTTGGCCGGTCAGGGGCCACCTTGCGCGAAGATCGGCCGCTTCCCGCGCTATCACCTTGGACTATTGGAGGAATGGATCATTGCCAAGAGCAAACAAGCAAGTCAACAAGATGAAGGGAGCTCCGGGCATCGACGCAAAGGACGGTCGCTGGAGATACCGGTTTCAGGTCCACGGCCAGCCACGCGTAGTGGTCGTGACTGGACTCGAAGCTACAAGAGAAAACCTCGGAGCCGTCAAGAAGCTCAGAGATGCTCATAGGCTCCGAGTCCAGCTCGGCGAACCGGAACCGATCCAACCCCTCCCGTTTGTGAACGCCGTCGAACACTACCTTGCCTATAAGGAAGCGAAGCACCGTGACAAGCCAGCCACGGCTAGACGGATTGCGACATCACTGACCAGTTGGAAGGAATTCATGGGGCAGCGCGCAATCTCGACGTGGACGCGTAGCGATGTGCTCGACTACCTGACTTGGAGGCGCGAGACGGGGCGGCTCGAAGTCACTTTGCGGAAAGACTTTCTCGCCGGGCGTCAATGCGCGCAGTTCGCGATGGACCATCGGTGGCTCGAGAGCGATCCGTTCGTTGGCATTGAGGTTCCGAGCGACAGCGACTCGCGGAACGAACTAGTGCTGACTCGTGATGAAGTCGATTCTTACCTGACACATGCCGACAAGCATCACGCGCTCGGAGACCTCTCGCGTCTCATGCTCAATCAGGGTGTTCGCCCGGATTGCGAGGGTCTGCAGATTAGGGTGGAAGACGTTGACCTTGAACGAGGGCTGCTTGAGATCAGGAACTCGAAGACCAGAGCCGGGAAGCGGACGCTGCGGCTCACTGAGGAATCAAAGCGGATTCTCGCCAAGCGGATTGCCAACGCACCGGACCAGTGGGTGTTTTCGCGGCGAGCCGGTGGTGCCCGCACGAGGCCGGCCGGTCTCGACAGGCCATTGACTTATTCGGGGCTCATTGGAGTACATGAGCGTGTTCTAAGGGCAGCTGAGGGCAAAGTTCCTCCGTTCGGACTGTACTCCCTGAGGCACACGTTCGCGACTTGGTTCTATGACACGACCAAGGACCTGGTCGCTCTGAAGGAGGTCTTGGGACACTCGGACCTACGGACAGTTCTGAGGTATGTCAACGATAGGCAGCCTCGTATGGATAGGGCTATGGAGCTCTTCGAAACAGGGATTTCCGGTTCGCCAGAACCGGGCCAGTGATCGGACAGGAGGAAGAATCATGCTGGCATCAAGCTTGAGTGAACCGGAACTGCTGTTCTCGGTAGCCGGGGTGGCCCGGATGATGAACGTGACAAAGGAAACGGTGCGCCATGCCGTTAGACAGAAGCGACTGCGAACCGAGATGATCCTGATCGGGGGGAGGGTCGGGATTTCGATCCCGCTCTCGGCGGTAGCCGAGTGTTGGAACCTACCTAACGAGCGGGTTCAAGCGATCAAGGATGATGCCGGACTGGGAGCTCAGAATGCCCCGGTCTCGATCTTGACAGCGTTTGTTTCACACGGGTCCGAATCCGGACAGCTGGCCTAGCCGACACTGACCTGCACCCTAGCATGGGATCGCCCCCCGCACGGGCGCGGCGCATGCTCGATACATATGAGCACGATGCCGTAGAAGTGTGGAATCGGTCTACATGACGTCGGCACCTACGGGCCATCAACGGCGAGACGCGCCTAGCTGTCGTTTTCGAAGGCTTCGCTTAGCACTGCTAGGGCCCTGTCGAACTCCGGCGGATTGGAGTCTACGAGTCGGCCTTCCATTACGTACCGCCACTTCACGAAGTCGTTCCAATGCGCGTTCAGGAATTCGGGCATGTCCAGTCTGTTGTGGGATGTACTGAGTGCGGCGATGCGGTCCTTGGTTTCCGAACTAAGGGCCTCGTACAGGTTGAACAGGTCGTGCTCCTGTCGGTAGGTTCCGCTGTCTCGGACTGACAGTGCTTTCAGCAAGTATTCGGCGGCAAGCGCCTGCATGACTGGCACGCAGATCGATTGGCCGGCGAACCGATTGAATCTGTACGGAGGGGTCTGTCTCTCTAGCATTTGATACAGGTCGTTGGCAGTTTGCCGAAGTTGCTTTCCGGCGGCGAACAGTGTCTGCGCCTCCTTTCTCGGCAGTTCGACCTGCTCCCTAGGCTTCCGGGGTAGATCGGACACCGTGATCCACGCTAGGGCCTCGTCCGGGGCGTGCGCCTTGATCCACATCTGCATGAAGATCGCGTATGTCGCTTCCTCGAGAAAGCGTTGTTCTTCAGGTTGGAGGGGGGCTTCCTTGCCATTGGCCCTTCGGACATGCTTCGACGACAGCTTCCAGATCTTCTTGAGCACTGCCTCTTTGATGCGGTATTCCTCAGCTGCGTTCTCCCAGCCCGAGCCGCTACCGGGCACTTGGCCGACTGTTCGCTGGAGTTCCGTCAGCTGGAAATGGGCCACGCTATCGAGCTGGTCCCGGCCTTTGCGGTAGTCATCCCACCGTTGGTACATTGTCGAGAAGTCTGGCGATGTTCGGATTCCAGGCGGTGGCGTTGGGTTCTTCATCGGCCAGTTCACGGGGCTGTCGGGCTGCTTGAGGAAGCGTTCGCCAGAGTTACTCGACCGTCGGATCTTCGGTTGGCGGGAACTTGTTCAGGTTGGCGCGGATTTCGTAGCCGAACTGGATGGGCGGGTGTGCGGTACCCGCAAACACCCTCAAACTCAGGTGCAGCCCTCGATCTCCTCGCGTGAGCGTCCCGGCACATGTGCGTACACGCCCGCGAAGCGCATCCAGTTTGGGTCGGCGTCGCGGATAGTCGTGTTGATGGCTTGTATGGCGTCTCTGTCTACAGACTATCGGAGAGCGTATCGGGGGGTGTAGACAGTCCAGTGCATCCCGGACGTTTTCGACCTTGCTCTGAGGATACTCTTGCAGCCGCTCTCCGACGTGTCGGAACCCTCACACAGGCCCGCGTAAGTCCGCATAGCGCAGCCATGCGCGATTGTGTTGGACGTACTCGGCACACTTCGCCGCCTTCTCGTTGCCGCTGGCAGAGCGCAGGGCCGCCAGCACGGCCTGCAAACGACCGGCCTCAAGTGCGATGAGTCTCGTCTCGTCCCGGTGCAGTTCCTTGGTGATGTCCCACAGAGCCTGCTTGGCGTGCCAGAGGTCGACGACTTGAATCGCGCCCGGGAACTGCTCGTGGCATAAGCCCCAGAACCACAATGCTCTGTCCCCGAGCGCAACGTGCCGCTGGGCCTAGGGGAAGCCGCGCAGTGCGGCCTCGCGGCGCACGTGTTGCGCGAACGCAGTACAGTCCGGGATGCGATTCGCATGGAACTCGGAATAATCACAGGTTGAACCAACCCGCTACACGGGCGTGGTGCCCTGTCGTTAACGTGCTTCTTCCAAGCTCGTAACAAGAGGCACACCGAAGCTTCCCCCTTCCTACAGGCCGGTGTGGACATGGTCACGATCAGGCGCTGGCGCATCATCCCCTGTTAGCAGGAGCGTCGATGCGCCCCCGTCTTTTGGGGAAATAGACTATGACCGCTGCCACCGGCCTTGCCAGCATGGACCGGCCCAGCCAGCCGGGGCTATTGGTGCCGCACCCATGTCTGACCCGCTGCTCCATAAACTTACGATGGTCCCGACCGCTGCCTCCCCATTGCGGGCCGAAGCATGGCCTCATCCAAGTCCCGCTTTGCTCCGGCACCGCCAAACCGGGTAGAATTCGGAACCCAAAGCATCGGCAGCTACAATAGCTGATGCATTGCGGACTGACTAGGCTGGCCTTCGCATGGACAAGCCACGCATAGGGTATGCCCAGCGGAAACGCACCCGGCAGCTAGCCGTCGGGTCCACTGCGGCTGTCACGTTTCTGGCTGTGGCTTGGGCCGTGTCCCGCATCGAGCCAGCGGCGCCGGGCGTGGATGCCGCGGTGGTCTTCACAGACACGGTCAAACGCGGCGAGATGTTGCGGCAGGTTCGCGGCATCGGCACCTTGGTGCCCGAGACCGTGGTCGTGATCGCGGCGAGTGACGCGGGTCGCATCGAGCGACGCTTCGTCCAGCCCGGCCAGCCTGTCGAGCCGGGCACCGTCCTGCTGGAACTCAGCAGCCCGCAAGTCGAGCAGGAATACCTAGACGCCGCGGCCCAGCTGAGAGAAGCCCAGGCCGAGTTGGCGAATCTCCAGGCCCAGCTTGAGGACCAGCGACTTACCCAGGAGTCCCTAACCGCTGACTTCGAAGGACAGTACCTGCAAGCCAAGGCGCAGCACGATGCCGATCTCGAGCTGTCCAAGTCCGGACTTACAGACAAAGTCACCCTCATGAAGTCGCGCGTGGCCATGGAACAATTGCGGAAGCGGTTTGAATTAGAACGGGCTCGCGGGGACGCCCGCAAGCCATCCGTGGAAGCGCAACTGGCGGCGCAGCGGGCTCGCATTGAGCAGATGGAAGCCCTCCTCGCGCTCCGCCAAGACAAGGTCGACCGGCTCAGCGTTCGGGCTGGTCTGCACGGGATCCTCCAGCTCATGGATGTCGAGGTCGGGCAGCTGGTTGCCCCGGGTGACGAGTTGGCCCGGGTTTCCGACCCGACGCACCTGAAGGCGGAACTCAAGATCCCAGAGACGTTGGTAAAAGACGTAGCGGTTGGGCAGCGCGCGGAGGTCGACACCCGGAACGGGGTGATCGAAGGTGAGGTTGCGCGCATCGATCCGGCCGCGATCGAGGGAACCGTGCTCGTGGACATCCGGCTGCTCGGCGAAATGCCCCGGGGCGCTCGGCCCGACCTCAGCGTCGACGGGACGATCGAACTTGAGCGGCTTGAGAATGTGCTGCACGTGGGGCGCCCCATCCATGCTAGGGAGGAGAGCCTCATGGGACTCTTCAAGCTGGAGGGCGACCACACGCACGCCTCGCGCGTCCAAGCTCAGGTGGGCAAGGTTTCAGTCAGCACGATCGAAATTCGTTCCGGCCTGAGCGAGGGCGACAAGGTGGTCTTATCCGACATGTCGGCGTGGGACGCCTATGACAGGATCCGGCTCGAATAGCCGGTCAGCTCTGTGGCACAAGGAGGCAGCAAGCTAGGCAATGGCAGATTCAACTAACGGCAGTGCGCCACTTATCCGCTTGGAAGACGTGTCCAAGGTGTTCTTCACCGATGAGGTCGAGACGCACGCGCTTTCGGGTATCGATCTTGAGATTCGGGATGGCGAGTACGTGGCGATCTCGGGTCCATCAGGCTGCGGCAAGTCAACCCTGCTATCGATCCTGGGGTTGCTCGATACCCCGACCGAGGGGGTGTACCGGCTGAACGGCGAGTCTGTCGAGAGCCTGAAGGCGAAGCAGCGCGCCCGCATCCGGAACCGGCAGATCGGTTTCATCTTCCAGGCGTTCAACTTGATCGGCGATCTCACGGTCTTCGAGAACGTCGAACTGCCGCTAACGGACCGGGGCATGCCAGCATCCGAGCGCAAGAAGCGGGTCGAGGAAGCCCTGGAGCGGGTCGGGATGGCACACCGGATGAAACACTATCCGTCGCAGCTGTCGGGTGGTCAGCAGCAGAGGGTGGCAGTGGCTAGGGCGCTCGGTGGCGAGCCGTCAGTACTGCTCGCCGACGAACCGACCGGGAATCTCGACTCGAAGAATGGTGAGGCCGTCATGGAGTTGCTGCGAGATGTCCATGACGGCGGAGCGACCATCTGCATGGTGACGCACGATCCGCGATTCGAGACCTACGCAGAGCGAATAGTGCGACTATTCGACGGAAGGATTGTCGATCACACCGTTGACGGGGTAGAGCCTGCTGGTGCTGCTTGACGAATAGTAACGGCAGTGGTTGACTCTTGGGGATCGCCAACCCAATGGTGTGCTCAGTGAATCCCTCGACACTGTGAGACCTATGATCGATCCATCGTGCGGCAACTGGCAGACCCCCGCCCCGGCCGGTAGCAATCGGAGCGGTTCGAGGAAGTAACGAAACGGACCAAAGCACTTCGATGGAAAAGAGCCGCCTTGGCCGGTTCAGCGAGCGTGCAGGTTACAACCGTGCAGTAAACACCGAGCAGGACTCAAAAGGATGGTGCGGAAGCCGACCGGCCTGTTGTTAAGGGAAGGCTGCCAGTGACCGGGAAGCGAGCGACACCAGCACCGGTTGCCTGCACCGAGGTATTGACCGCGGTCTGTGTGCAAGAGCGAGACAACAGCAACACGGGAATCCCTGTCGGAGGCGTGGTGCGTGCCAACCGAGAACCCGAGAGGGCCGGCTTGGGCTGGCAGCGCGGCGGAGAGGCCCAAAGTGGGTGCTGGGCAGTGCTCAGATCAGGTGGGTTGGAGTCCCATTGGCGCTCGGACAAGGATCGCTATATCTGAGAGTGGGGTTAACTCCCCGCTGGCCGGGGTGTGCTGATTACCGAAACCCTAAACGGGCACGAAGCCAGAAACGGCCGAGACAGCCAAGGAACAAGCTAAGTCGAGGCACTGCTGGAAAGCAACCGGAGGGCAGGGTGTCGGCCGCGAGGTGGAATCTGAAGGGCTTCTTGTTCTTCAGAGTTCCATGTACCGATTCCGATAAATCTTGAACTTATGGCGTGCAACCTCAGTGCGAATACCCGTTCTGGCATTCAGCCAGTCTCTCCTCCCAGACAAGCGCGGTGCGAATGATAAGGTCCAGGTCATCGTAGCGCGGTGACCATTGCAACTTCGAGCGAATTCTTCTTGTATCAGCAACGAGCACAGGCGGGTCTCCAACTCGACGCGAACCGTTACGAACCTCGAAAGAAACCCGGCCGAGGCGTCGGACCGTAGCGAGCACTTCACGCACCGAAAAGCCATGGCCGTAACCACAATTGAATACGGGATCGCATTGATTGATTTTTCCGTCGCTCAGAGCGCGAAGAGCGGCGACATGGGCATGTGCAAGGTCGGAGACGTGAATGTAATCGCGCACGCAAGTCCCATCCGGAGTGTCATAATCGGTCCCATACACCGTTACGTAATCACGCGCACCGATCGCAGCTTCGCTAGCAAGCTTGATTAGGTGTCTGGAACTCGTGTTGGAAGGACCTGCGCGCCCACTCGGATCAGCACCTGCGACGTTGAAATACCTAAGAACGACGTAACTTAGGCCATAGGCCGCGGAGAGATCTCGAAGCATCGATTCGGTCATTAGCTTTGACCTGCCGTACGGGTTGATTGGATTCGTTGGGGCAGATTCGGTGACCGGAACTAGCGATGGAACGCCGTAGACCGCTGCTGTCGAAGAGAACATGAATACTCGTACTCCGCCTTCAATACATGCACGGAGCAGATTCGCACTTGCAACACTGTTTTTGAGGTAGTACAGGAGCGGATCATGGACTGAATCTAGTACACTCGTCTGTGCAGCCAAATGTACTACCGATGCGATTCCGTAGTCAGCGATCAGGTCGGAGACCACACGAGTATCAGAAACGTCACCCTCCACGAATTCGGCGTCGACCGGTACGGCCCGGCGATGCCCCGTCGAGAGATCGTCCAAGACTATTACTGAATACCCAGCTTCACGGAACGCTAGCACAACATGGCTTCCGATGTAGCCTGCGCCTCCTGTAACCAACAAGGGCATGTCGGTCGATTCGATTTTGTGCCGGTTCTTCTTAGCTCTCGTATCTATTGTGTAACGCATGAGCAATGTTCCCTTTGGTGAGGATCCAATGGCCACTCACAGGATAGGGTCGTCGCGAGTCTCCAGCGTCGGATTGGTACCAACCTCTCATGAGCCATGTGGCCAGTCCCCTCAATCCTAGCCAGAACTTCGCACCCGTTTCAATGTCCTTGCGGCACAACCCGTTGAATCGATTGGTCTTCGGCTATCCGGGCACAACTGTCAACCTGTCGCGGTTATGTGAACGGCCTGATTCGGGCCGACTCCCGGGAGTTCGTAGGCCCTGCTCTGCAGCAGAGTGGGCTGGATGCTGACGGTGGCCGCCGTCAGCTGCTGGATGGGAAGCACCACGCAGTTCAGGGGGATGTTGGACAGATCGCCTACCAGGGTCGTGAAGCTGTGGGCCGGAAAGCCCCGCACGGTGGCCTTGGTGTCGGCCTTGCGCTTGGCGCGCGGTGAGACCCGGTGCCGTTCCGAACCGGGGTCTTCGGCTGAGCCCGCCCCGCAGCCGGGTCGTCGTCGTCCTAGAACAGCAGCGCTGCCAGCCGCCGCCTGCGCCACTCAACGGAGTAGGACAGCAGCCGCGAGAGGACATGGCCCCGCAAGTGCTCCTCGCTGTAGATGTAGATCCGACGGACTCGCAGAAGATCCTTGGTGGTTACGCACCTTGTAGCGGTTGGCCCGCTCGCCGATCCGACGCTCAATGTTGGCCTCCCCGGACAGGCGCTTGCGCTGCACCGCAACCGCGATGTCCGCCAGCACCTGCTCGCGGGCTTGCTGGAATTCCTCCCGCTTGCGCGACGGAAAATGCTGTACTGGCCGCGCCCCGGTTTTGACATCATCTAAAGGACCTTTTCGACACTTCATCAGCGGTTCACTTGCGTTCGACTCCGCAATCCATACCTGACCGGATCATCGCCCGGCCTTTTTCCCACCTGCTTACCACCACGCCTCTTAAACGCAGCAGCGGTGGGCGGTTTGGAGCCTCCGCCTACACGGCGGCTCCGGGGGGCCTTTCCCCATCTCTTGTGCAGCACAGCTGCACGGTGGGCTTGCGCCCTCCCGTGCGCCTTCTTGGCGCACGGCCTCCTAGGTTTCCCGACGAGCCATCCCATGGCTATGCAAACGTTCTCGGACCCCGGACGACCCGCTGCGCCTGTAGCGGCGCTTGTGGTGCTGCCTCCGCGAATTCTAGAACGAAGGCGTCGACATTGCCGATTTCGAGGCTAAATAGCTTCGCTTCGCCACCCGCTGTGTACGCTGCACGACGTGCGTTGCCGCACGCCATGCAACACTCGCTTCCGGCTGGCAGGCTGCGCCTTTGCCAGACAGGTGTCGAACCTGCTGGCTCGCAATGCAAGGTTTCAGCTCATCGCTTCCTCCTTGCCAGGGCTTACGCTGGCGCAAAGAATTTCCGGAATTTTGTGTGCCAGAGTTTCCAGAATCCGCACCAGAAAGGCTCACGATGAAAAACGACATTACGCATCTTTGCACATTGCCGCAACAGAGAGCACGAACCGGATGCCCAAGGCAACGAATGCCACGACCGCCGCTGGAAGACTCGTATCGGCTCGGTCAAGCTGGGTTTGGGCAGCTACTCCCCCCTTCCTGCGGTAGTCCTTGGAAGGGGACTGGCTGGCCACTCTGGCCGGACGCCACCAATCATGAAGGCGCGCTAAGGGCGGGTCCATCGTCCGGTTGCGGTCAGGGTGGTGGTGGTCGATGAGTGCGGCAGCCAGAAGATCGTGGTCCTAGGCACAGCTGTGCTTCCGTGCGGGACCGAGACCCGTTAGACCGACTTCCCGCCGTCGCCGGCCAGCTCGCGGGTCACGCCGCCTCCATCGCACACCGCATGCATGCAGAAATAGCGCGCCACGAATGCCGCCAGTCCATAGTGGCGGCCAGTCGCCGACTAGCTACGACCGAAGTTGTTCAATCCGGCGGCTGCCGTGGACGCGGCTGAGCATAAAGTGCCAACCTACATGAGGTTGTCGTGGGAGCGCGCCACGCGAGTAATGGAGATCTTCTCCAAAGTAGCAATTATTCCTGCCGAAAATCTACCTAGAAATTGAAATAAATAATGCCGTCATATTCCGCAACGATTCAAGGTATTGGCGAAATCTATCGCACTCTCACCAGACGCGCCAGTCAGTACATAAAATCTCCAGCGATATCTTCGAACCGCCATGTCCGAGGATGTGATTGCAAACTCTGCGAAGCCTGTGGATTTTTGGATGCGAGCGGCTACGTGACAATAGCGGAGATCCTTCACCACATATAGATTTTCTTGGATTCGCAACAAACCGTTGGCTAATGGCAGACAAACCTCTGATAGGCGAAGTTGGTTGAGCGGTACGTGAACCAATGTCTGCTCGAGACCGCTCGGGCTATACGAGAGAAACTTAGTACTATAAGAAAACAATATTCCAAAATGTCTTGACGCAGGCAGGAAATCCGCTTCCAACATCATTACTCCGTCGCCAATTTGCGTGATACTGATCGATTCAGAGCCAATCCCAGCAGAACTCACCACATCATCCAGTGATGAAACGCAACGTAAACTCGAATCATAGTCGAGTCGTGGCGGTCGATCTGTCGCGACGTCGGAGACGGATTTACCATACTCATCCAAAATCTGGCCGGTGACGGCCAAGACATCTCCACTCGCTTGAAGTCCGTACTGAACTTCGCGCGGCGTCGGTTGCCAACCTAGCGGACCGCTGCCTTCAGCGAGCATCTGAGCTTTTCTTGCCTGGTGCAATGCGGGTCCCACGCTTGCTGGAGTCTCAGAGAGTAAGGCCTCGACAGAGCGCAGTTGGATTCGTGAGCGAGATGTGCGAGCGAGCACGGCATCGTTCTCCTCCCATCCATTCTTTTCTTGCCCCATCCAAGTCAGTACGCCACCACTATCGGCACTGTTCAAGCTGCCTTCCACTAACTGCGGAAGGCTTTGGCGTGGATTCCCCCTTACTCTGTCAAACCAGTTGCCAATCGTAGTCATTATGAATCCATTTGCAGAGAGATAATCAAGTGAATCCATTACTAAGCTCAACCACGACGGGTCAAAATGGCAGTTGGCAATATCGACCGGGTTCCAAGGTATGCAAGAGTGGTGACCGCTGCCCATGTGATACCAATACCACTCAAGATCGCCGATTTCCCCCTTTGACGCTCGAAATTCCTTACCTTGGTTTTTCTCTCGAGCCCAGTCCAGAAGCCGTCGGTGTGTGCTCGGCAGGGTGCGTGATCGATGCACTTCACTATCGTCCAAAAAATGGTTCAAGTGGTTTAGTAGATGATTGGATCCGACGACTACAGGCAAGCCACTACGTTCAGCTATAGGCGATCGAGGTTGCCAGTCGTAGAAATGAGTCAGATAGTCATCCTTGCAAATTGCCGCGTCAACAGTACCGATTAGTTGCTGCAGTCCTTCACCAAAAAAGAATTCTTGCGCGAGAAAAAAACGACTTGTGGGCAAACCAAGGCGCTCAAGGCAGCGAATATTTTCGTCGATGGAGCTAGCCAATTCCTCCCAAGGATAGGCCACCCAAATTGCTGGCGTGTACAGCGAGGAAATGAGCTCCACTTTTCCGCTGTGCGTCATTTCTACTAGGGTGTCGAAAGTCTTGGGATAGTGATCCGCAACGAACTCTAGGCAAGTTCCAGACATTGCTAGGGAGACATTCCAGTTAGGACTACGGTTTAGTGTATGCACGAAGGGGTTGATTGCTTCACGAGCATAGCGGTGGTATGTTTCTGGTACTCCGACTTCATATTGTACGTTGAAGTGGAATAAACCTAACGCAAATTTGCTTGACATACGATCAGAGTTATTCTTGGGGAGAGCACTCGTCGCAGACGAGATCATCAGAGACAGCAGGAATCGAGACTCCCATTGCTTGCTCGATCTGACTCCTATTCTCCGAAGAGTAGGCACCGGTCCACTGCTCGACCACCTGTCCATCCGCGGCGATCAAGAGCGTTTGTGGAGTGTGCCCGAGTTTATAGCTGGAGATCACCCATCTAGCCGGAGAGTGGAAGGTCTCAGGCAGACGCTGATTGGTTTCCTCCAGATATTCCTTAAGACCCTCGGAAGTAAGCGAGACTCCAATGAAGCGAAATCGATCACTCGCCTGTTCAGAAATCGCAGTAATCAGAGCCGCGTTCTTAGCACACCACGTACAATACGGACGAAAGACATAGAGGACGGTGCCGCCACTTGCGTCTCTGTAATTGACTTCGACAGGCCTGCCATTGTGGTCTAGGACGCTCAGGGGAGGGAGGTGCGAGCCAATCAAAGATTGTTCCTCCTCGAGGGCAAAGCGGAGTCGCCCGACTTCTCGTGTTAGTAGCACATTGAGAAACACCGCCAAGAGAAGTACAAGGACTGTGGGCGAAGACAGAGCATGCCGGATCGCGACCAGCCAACTACGAGGCATGACGAAGAGCCTCTGCGGGATCCTGTCTTGCGGCTTGGAACGCGGGACCAACACTAGCAACTAGCGCGACGGCTAGAGCGATCATTCCACTTGCGAGACACTCGACAAGAGATATCGAATGTGTGATTCCCACTGTCGAAAATAGGAGTTTCTGCATGGCGATAGCGAGCAGTGCGCCGATCATCGCGCCAACGAAACTAACCCTCACCACACGCAGAATGACGGGCCAAGCGACCTGACTCGACCTAGCCCCGAGGCTCTTGCGTAGACCGACTTCCCGAGTCCGTCTGCGGCCGTAGAATGCCAATACGGCATAAACCCCAGCCACAGTCAGAATCACGCCTACGAAGGCGAAGCAGGTAAAGACTACGACGATCAGACGCTCAGAAGTGGTCGATTCCGCTACAACGCTAGTCATACCTCGGACAGTGACGGGTAGGGTTTCGTTCTCGGACCAAACAGCCTCTCGAATAGAAGGAGCAATCGCTCGGGCAGGCAGGGAGGTGTTGACGACCATCGCCGCCTCCCTTGTATGGTACACATACTCTTGGAAGCCGTTTGAATTCTGCGTGCCAGCCTGAGCGGTGGGGATGTACAGAATCGGGTCAGTTCGACCAAATTCCAAAGGCGCATCGGCGGCGACTCCAATGATCTCAAGCCACTCACGCCCTTCTACGCGAATCCTCCCGCCGAGCTGCTGCCTTACTTGAAGCTGCGGCGCCAGAGATCGGCTTATGATGGCCACACGGTCTGATTCCGCGGTGTCGCGTGCGTTGAAATCTCGCCCATGAAGCAGCTGAATGCCCACGGTGCGGAAATATTCCGGCGAAACGACCAAGAGCCGGGCTTCTGCACTAGCTTCTCCGTTGTCCGTTGAATCGCCGAGTATCACCGGAACTGCACGATGGAAACGGCGAGCACTCAATGGAAGCTCTGACACTAGGGCAGCGGACTCGACTCCGGGCAGGGCTTGGATTCGCGAAAGAACGCCACGATGAAACTGACGTAGCGACCTATCCGATCCAAGCTCAGCCGATGGCCACATTTGCGCAGTCACGACTGAATCTGTCGAGATTGATTTGTTAGAAACTGCTAGCAATCCGTTGAACCGAGTGATCGCTGTCACGCTCAAGGCAAGGAGCAGCGTGACGATTGCGGTGTGAGACAGCACCACTAGCGTCCCAAATCGACTCTCAAGCCTACCTGAGACTACGGCGGATTCGCGGAGAGCCTCGGAGGGTCCAAGCCCCACGAATATCAGTATCGGAATAGCGCCACAAACGAGTGAAGTGCAGACCCCTAGTGCAATTCCTAGGCTGGCTACGGACGATTGAACCGAGATATCGTGCACTCGCGGGACATCAGCTGGAATCAAACGCTGACCGTAGAAAAGTGCAGCCCACGCCAACACTAGGGCACCGACGGTAGAGAGCAACGCGACCAAGGCGCCTTCTGCCAACAGGCGCCTTAAGATAGCGTTTCTGCCGACTCCCAGCGCCATCATGGCCGCTATTTCGGGGCGACGCTTAACGGCGTTTGCACAGAGCAAGCCCACTACGTTCACACAGGCAAGAAATAATACTCCGCTAACCGCCAGTCCAGCAAGCAGGAGGGATTCTCGGCTATTACTTCTCTCGATGAATCGGCGCTGAATTGGTGAAATTAGCACACCCCAACCATCGTTAGTCGCCGGGTGCTCCTGTCCGATTCGTGCAGTGATCGCTTGCATCTCACGGAGTGCAGTCTCCATGGCTACGCCACGCTTGAGCCGTGCGATCACAAGCTGCCGGCGTTCGGTTCTCGATGTGTACTCCTCGGGAGTCGGAACTGCCGGAATCCAGAAGTCAGCTTTGTAGTGACCGGCAGTATAGAAGGGATAGTTGAAGTCCTGCGGCATTACGCCGACAATCACGTACTGACCGTCATCCAGTGGTATCCGCTTTCCGACAACCTCAGGATCGGCCTTCATTCGCCGATTCCAAAAATCGTAGCTCAGCAACAGGACTTTTTCGTTCCCCCCAGGAACTTCCTCATCTGCGGCGAAAGGTCGACCCAGCAGTGGAGAGACATCCAGCAGTTGCAAGAGATCCGAGGTTAGCCCGTAAGCTTGGACTCGCTCGGGGGAGCCGGACAACATTACGCTCGGTGCCGACGTCATCGGGACTCGGACAATTCCTTCAAGTGTCATGCTGGAGTCCCGCCAGTCCTCAAAGGTTGGGATCGATACGGGGACACCCTGATTGCGGCTCTGGCCGGGCCGTGACTCGAACAAGTAAGTTAGCCGATCCGGATCCCGGTAAGGCAGATCTCCCCAGAGGAGTCCATCCGCCAATCCAGCCAGCACAGTGCATGCCGCAACACCAACCGCCAATTGCCCTCCGACGGCAACAAACAGCCTGTGGTTCTTGCTGACATGGCGCAAGGCATACCTCACCTCTTGCGCTAGCAACATGGTAGGTACGCCAGCGATCTAAGCAGTTAACACTGCCCTTCGGATCAGAAACTCGCCATCAACACCAACAGTTGCATGTCCAAGAGCCATTCTCGTATTCCCAAAAGCACGGCGGGCCACAGCTATCAGCCTTCGATTCGGCCGGTGCTAGAAGTGTCACCGCGGACGCGGCAAGTACTGTTAGGCAGCCTGTAGTGATGAGATTCCGCGCCTTGCGGTTCCGTAGCTGCTCTTTGGGTTGATCGGTTGTCTCGGGCATTCCATTCTCCTTTGGGGTGCGGGAACTAGCATGACGTTCCTGCTGTCGGAACATTGTACCACTACTACTCTTCCTGATTCTGTCCAAGTCCAAGTCCTGGGTGCGCGACATTTCCGTGAATCATGCGGGTTTCGCTGAGGCGGCTTTCCTTGTCTGAGTGTATTTGATACTCTCAGGCAAGGAGGCCCCATGCCCGACTCCCTGCCTGACCTCGAAGCACGACGCTCGCAAATCCTGCTCGAAATCGCCCAACTCGGCGACTTCCGACGCGGCTCCGTCCATGCGTCCTTCCGCCGCTGCGGCAAGCCCAACTGCGCCTGCGCCCGCGACGACCACCCCGGCCACGGCCCCCAAGTGCGCCTGTCCTACAAGCAGGCCGGCAAGACCGTCCAGCAGACCCTCTCCGAGCCCGCCCAGATCCACAAGGCCGAACGCGAGGTGGCCACCTTCCGCCGCTTCCAGCAGCTCAGCTCCGAGCTCGTCCAGATCAACGAGCGGATCTGCCAGCTGCGCCCGCCACAGTCCCAAGATCTGGATCCGTCGCCATACGTGCCAAAAAAAAACGCTGCGCGCCATCCAAGACGCCGTTCAGGCCGAGGTCGGCAGCCTACTGCGAGTGATCGTTAACGCCCGCCGCCGACTCGGCGCGTTTGACCTCGAAGCCTTGGAAGAGGCCACGCGCGCGGCCCTGCAGCGGGCCGGGGCGCGCCTGCTGGAGGAACTGCTGGAAGAAACCGAGGACGACAGCGCCGCGCCGGTGTGCTCCTGCGGTGCAGCAATGCGCTGCGAGGGCCCGCGCTCCAAGCGCTTGGTCAGCCTGCTGGGCAATGTCAGCCTGCGCCGGCTCTACTATCACTGTCGGCACTGCTGGCGCGGCGCGGTGCCCCTCGACCACGACCTAGACATCGAGGGCACGCAGTACTCGCCGGGTGTGCGCCGCCTGCTGGCCGTGGTCGGCGGCGAGATGCCTTTCGCGCGCGGGTGTGAGCTGCTCGCAGAGCTGGCCGGCATTGCGGTCAGTGTCAAGGCCGTCCAACGGCAGGCCCAGGCGATTGGCAGCGACCTGGCGGCGCGCGCCGAGTCAGACCGCCGCCAGGCAGCCCTGCGGGGATTCCCGCCCCAGACGGGCGCGCCGATTCCCACGTTCTACATCGAGATGGACGGCACCGGCATCCCGGTCACGGCCACAGCCGCGGCCGGGCGAGAGGGCAAGGACGGCGCTGCGGCGCGAACCCGCGAGGTCAAGCTCGGCTGCGTCTTCACACAGACCGAACTGGACGCCGAGGGCCGGCCGGTCCGCGACGGCAGCTCCACCACGTACACCGGCGCGATCGAGGACGCCGAGGCGTTCGGGCAGCGCATTTACGACGAGGCTTGGCGGCGCGGCTTGCACCGCGCCGAGCGGGTGGTGGTGCTCGGCGATGGAGCAGCCTGGATTTGGAACCTGAGCCATATCTACTTCCCCAAGGCCATCGAGATTGTCGACATCTACCACGCCCGCGAGCACCTCTGGGAATTGGGCCGCCAGCTGTTCCCGCAGGATCGCAAGCAGCGCCGCCGCTGGGTGCGCCGACGCAAGAAGCAACTCGACGAGGGGCGCATCGAGCACTTGGTGCGCTTCCTGCGCAGTCTCCGGCCCGAAACTCCCGAATTGGTCGAGAAGTTGCGCACCGAGGCAGCCTACTTCGAGGGCCATGCCGAGCGCATGCGCTATGCCGAGTTCCGTCGTCAGGACCTCTTCATCGGCTCCGGAGTGATTGAGGCTGGTTGCCGGAGTGTGATGGAGTCACCTTCATACTGCCCCCCAGTCTCATGCAGTCCCGTCGAACAGGCCGGGACTGTCTCCTAACACCTGTATCCGCAGTCCTTTACGCCGCCCCCGGTACACATGGACCGCTTCCAGCTTGCCGTTCTTGACCCACTGCAACACCGTCTGGCGGGACACCCCGAGCCGGCGCGTGGCGTCCTGCATCGGAATGTATCCGGGGGGTGCTTCGTCCACAAAGCGGGACCGCAGTTCGTCATTCATGCGAATCCGCCACGGCGCTCCCGGGGTGAGTTGCTCTCCGGCGATGAATCCGTCGTTGAGCCAGCGATGGATCGTCGAGGCCGCGATGCCCAGTTGCCGCGCCGCCTCGACCACCGTGACCAAGTCACCCTCTGGCGGATCATCCGGAGCCCGATAGCATGCAATCCCCCACGACGTGCGCAAGACGGCGACTCGGTTGCGCGTGAAGCGCAGACCCTTGACGGTGGTGCGGCCCTGGCGGTTGAGAATCGCAGAAATCTGCCGGTCCGGGTAGTGCTCCGCCAGGCGGCGCACCAGCTCGACGGTCTCTTCCCCGGTGCACAGAGGGGCTGGCCGGCCGCGCTGGCGCTGGAACTCCAGCTCGCTGCGCAGCCCGCCGCTCCAGCGCAGCACGAGACGGATCCGCTCCCCGTCCCCAGACAGCTCGATCACGGCTTCCTCCAACAGCTCCCGCAGCAGTTCCTTGCGGTCCCGCGCGGTCGTCGTCTCGGCGTGCCACACCCTCGGCAAATCCTCCCCCAAGGCCAGCACGGCCGCGCGCTCGGCAGCGCTCAGCCTCCGCTGGCAGGTCCGCTCGCGTGCAGCGACCGCTGCGCGCGCCTGCTCCAGCTGCTCCAAGCGGCGCTCCCATTCCCGTTCCAGCCCTCGTGCGACGCGCCGGTTCTCCGGGTCCACCGCACGGTAGGCCCGCTCGGCTCGCATGGTCTCGTAACCACCAGCTCGCTCCTCGGCCAGCCGCAACTGCTCCAGCGCGGCGTCCCGGTCGGCTTCCAGTTGCTCGGCCGCCTGCAGGGCGGCCTCCACGCCCGCCGGGCGCAACGCTTCCAGCACGGCCTGCTCCACCGCGCGGTCGATCTGGCTGCCCGCAATGCAGAGGCAGCTCCTGGTCGCCGCGTTCCCGCCCGTGCAAATGTAATCCGGCTTCGATCTGCCGTTGCGGTACTGGGTGTACATGCGCCGGCCGCAACGGCCGCAGGCTGCCAAGCCCTGCAGCAGCGCAGGCCCTTCCCGCACCGCCCCGCCCGGGCGCTTCAGATGCGCCGGGCGGTTTGCTTCCAGTCGCTCCAAGTTGGCCTCGTAGGTCTCCCAATCAACATAGCCCGGGTGATGCTCCGGAAGGAAGACTTGCCAGTCCGAGCGGGCCGCGATCGCGACGCGCCGGCAGCGCACCGCGCCGGACGCATCGAGGCGGCGCTCGGTGCGCGTCTTGCCGAACACGTAGGCCCCGGCGTAGACCGGGTTGGTGAGCACCTGGCGCACCGCGGCCAACGACGGCCGCACCCAGCGCAGCGGCCCGCCGGCCGGCTGGCGCGCCGGCAGCGACAGTCCCTCCTCGACAAGCCACAGCCAGACCCGCCGCGCTGCGCCGAGCTCGGCGAACCGCGCGAAGACGGTGCGCAGGGCGTGCACGACCTCCTCGTCGGGGTCGAAGCGCACCTCGCCGGGCGCTTCGCCCCAGACATAGCCGACCGGCAGCGGGATGCGCAGCTCGCCGCGCGCGGCCTTTTGGCGCAACCCCTCCAGCAAGCGCGTGCGGAAGGCGTGCAGCTCGATCTCGGAGAAGGTGCCCTTCAGTCCCAGCACGAGCCGGTCGTTGTGCCGACGTGGATGGTAGATGCCGTCGGCGTCGCCGATCAGGGTGTCGGTCAGGCCGCACAGGTCCAGCAAACGGTACCAATCGGCGTTATTGCGGGCCAAGCGCGAGACTTCCAGGCCCAGCACGATGCCGGCCTGGCCCAGCGCGACCTCGGCTGTGAGTCGCGCGAAGCCGGTCCGCTCCGCGCTCGAGGCGCCGGAGCGGCCCAGGTCCTCGTCGATGATCTCCACTTGGTCCGCCGACCAGCCCAGCGAGCGGGCCCGGTCAGCCAGCTCGTACTGGCGTCGCGTCGACTCGCGGTTGCGCTGGACCTGCGTCTGGGTCGACTGCCGCACGTAGATGAAGGCCCGTTTGCTGAGCTGCGCGGGATCGATCTTGGCCTCACTCATGCTCGCGCCCTCCCTCGCTTGTGCTGGCGAGGCTTGCGATCAGCCTCGCCAGAATCGCCCGCACGGCGGTCCGCGTGGTTTCGTCGAGCCTGTCCCAGTCCGGAACGGGCGGCCTCGGCGGCTGGCAGCAAGCTAGCCCGAGCTGCTGCGGGATGGACGGAATCTTGGGCATCGTGTTGCTCCTCGGCGGCAGGCTGCCGCTGGAGAAGAGCGTCGACCATAGTCCGCAGGCGCAGCAAGCCGGCTAGCGAGGCAAGACCGCAGTGGGCTGGCACGGGCGGATCCGCCCTGCCAACGTCGGTCCATTCCAGCGGCACGAATCGCCTGCTCCCGTCAGGCGTCTGGAGCAGCAATGCGAGCTTGCCCTGCCGACAGGCGCAGCTGACGATCGGGAGCGGAATTCCTTGGAGCGGATGCTCACGGGTAATCGTGGCCACCTCGGGAAGATCCTCGAGGCGGGTAGTGTGGCGTGTCTTCCATCGCCGGTCGCCTAAAGCGCTCAGGTATGTTCTGGACCGTCGACGGTGCCAACTCGATCATCGCCCTCCGCTGCGCACAGATCTCCAATCGCTTTGCAGACTACTGGGAAGACCGGGCCGCAGCTTAGGTTTCACAGAATTGTCGCGCACCCCCAAGTCCTAGCGATTGCAGGCAAATGTTCGCAAAAAGCAGCGGGCGGGCACGGATGGAAGTCGCGGCCAGCATAAGGCAGGCTGGCGATGAGAGGAGTGAGCACGGCGGCCGGAGCACGGCAGCCAGCACAGAGCTGCCGGCACGGTTGCCAGCGCACCCGGCGGCTCAGAGCAGGCAGACGGAGATCGTGACCTGTCGGCGAGGCAGGCGGGCGCATAGGATCAGCCCAGAATCAGGGCCACAGCCGCGTTGGGATCCAAGTGCAGTTGGTCCATGCGACGGCGGATACTCTTGGTCTTCAGCAGCCGCAGGATCGAGATGGCGAGGTTGGCAAAGGCCGCGAACAGACGGGGCAGCGCACCCTTGCGCAGGCGACTGTGGTCCTCGCGCAGGGCTACGTCGCGCACCCAGTGGATGCGGTTTTCGGTCCCCCAGTACAGGCGGTTCAGGCGCAGCAGGCGTTGCGGCGTGGCCTTCTCCGGCGGCAGGCTGGCGAGCAGGTAGACGGTCTCCGGCTTGCGCCGCCGGCCATCCTTCTTGTACTCCACCGCGCGCCGCAGCTGGGCCACAAAGCGCACCCCGCGGAAGTCCACGTAGGCCAGCTGTGGGTCGAGTTCGTCCGAGACACGGATGGAGCGGGTTTCGAGCCGTCCGCGCTCGCCGCTGTGGCTGGTTGTGGGGCGGCGGCAATCCCAGTGAAAGCCGTCTTGGACCTGTGCCAGCACGGTGGGCTGGTTGGCTTGACGGTCAGCAGGAAGTCGAGCCCCAGATCGAGCAGGCGCTGGGCGGTGCCGCGCTGGGTGTGCAGCGCGTCGGCGATGACGCAGGCACTGCTGCCGGCCAGTGACTCGGCCAGTTGCCGCAGCGCCGCCCCTTCGGCGGTGTCTTTCTGCCCGCTGAAGCCGCGCTGGCCGATCACGGTGCCGCTGTCCAGGTCCAGCGCCGACAGTTGCTGCTGGGCGGGCTTGTCGCGCGGCTGGCCGTCGGCAGCGACGTCCCGGTCATAGGACCCGCGCAGCACCTTGCCATCCATCGCGATGGCCTGCAGGGCGCCCCCGCCGCCAGCAGGCGCTCGACCGCGTCCTCGTCGCGGCGCTTGAGGATGTAATGTCAGCTGCTGATGCCGGGCGCTTGGTAGCGCCCGCTCTGCGGTCGCCGCCGGGAGCCGATCGCGGCTAGCGTGGCCTGGCTCAGGGCCCGCCCGAAATCGCACAGCTCGGTCAGCGTCTGGCAGCCGGCCAGCCGCGCGGCGAGCAGGATTGTCAGTGCGGTGCGCAGCGGATAGCGCAGGCCGCGGCGGCTGCGCGCGTCGGGGATTTGGTCGAGGAAGCCGCACAGGGAGCGCCATTGCGCGGGGCTGAGCATGATGCGGGGTCGGTGCGGCTGCCAAGCTGGCTGTGGCCGCTCGGCGGCGAGTTGCTGGCGGGCATCGCGCCGCAGCAACGGCCTGGGGCGACGCGCATCGCGGGCGTGCTGCGCATGGCCGCCCTGTCGCTGCAGCGCTCCAAGACAGCCTTGGGTGCAGAGTTGCGCCGCAAGGCGCGTCACCGGGGGATGAAGGTGGCAAGTTCGGGAATCACGGTGCTCCAAATGCACCGTTCCATCTGCCGCCACCAGAGCGTGTTTCCGTGAAAGTTCGGCGAATAATGAACTGGTTCTCAGATAACACTCAACCGCTGAAGCGCACAGTCATTCTGATCGACGAGAAAAACTCAAAGCTTCGGGCGACCCAAATCCGTTTTTCCGGCGCAAACGATTTGCGCAAGAATCAGCGACGGCGATCAATCTGGGGGGGTAACAGCGAATCGGGAAATGCGATCCGATGGTCAGGCCGAAGACTTAAGCCGGACCAGACCGACGAACTTCCGGGGTTAGACGATGCGCTCGACAGATTCGAGGCCGTGTTCAGGCGGTTGAAGGGTCTGATCTGGGCAACCAGCGATCGTGGGACCCGCCAGCATGGGCGTTCCGCACGCTAGTGCGCTTGGGGAGTTGCTGGTAGCAAGCGCCAGCTCCTTGAGTGTCTCAACGCAAATGACGCGACACTCACGTTCTTCGAAGGAGCGGACCGTCAGTGCGGCCCGCATCAACGTAGACTTGTCTCTTGATCCCAGCGCATCGGCGCGGCACGGAGGTGAATAGCACGCCTGCATGTGCCTCCTCAGGCACGGTCGCTATGTGGCCGCACCGGGCAGGATTCGTTTGCTACGCCGGACCATATTCGGACCATTTTTTCCGTTTTCAGTGCTCGCGAATGGCCTCGAATGCTCGTGAATGCTCCCGAAGGCTGCTACTTCTGAATGTGGCTTGGCTCACATAAGTCCTTGAAAACAAAGGGAACTATCACTTACGCAACGGTTTACAGGCTGGAGGCGCGGGTGGGAATCGAACCCACGAATAAAGGTTTTGCAGACCTCTGCCTTACCACTTGGCTACCGCGCCGAAACCTCGGCTTGCCTGAAGCCTTTCCGAGCATGGAGCGGGAGACGGGACTCGAACCCGCGACATCGACCTTGGCAAGGTCGCACTCTACCAACTGAGTTACTCCCGCTTCTAAGACCTAACTGTACACCATGCTCCCGAAGGGGAGCAAGCTTGATGCGCCATGCACCCCCGGACACTTGATTCCGTAGTTCCGCCTCTATAATTGACGATTGAGGCGAATGCGGGAGTCTCTCCCGCTGCTGCCGTGCGACTGCGATGCCAACCGTATCCGTACCCTTGCGCACGCGCATTCGCCGCAGGATGCTAGGCCTCAATCGTGGTCTTCGCGAAGCCCGGATGATTGCCAAGGCCTTGGTCGATACCGACCATCCGGTCTTGGCCCACATGATCCCGACCCGGCGTTGCAACATTGCCTGTGCCTATTGCAACGAGTACGACCATGTCTCGTCGCCCGTTGCTTTCGACGTCTTGGTTGAACGCGCCGACGCCTTGGCCGATCTCGGTGTCAGCTGCATCACGATGAGCGGCGGCGAGCCCATGCTGCACCCGCAGTTGGATGACTTGATTCGCCACATCCGCTCCCGCGGCATGCTCGCGGGCCTGATCACGAACGGCTACTTGCTCGGTCCTTCGCGCATTCAGCAGCTCAACGATGCGGGCCTGGAGTACCTCCAGATCAGCATCGATAACGTCGAGCCCGACCAGACCTCGATGAAGAGCCTGCGCGTGCTCGACCGCAAGCTGGAAATGCTGGCGGAGCACGCTGACTTCGAGGTCAACATCAACTCCGTTGTCGGCTCCGGAATCCCCAACCCAGGCGACGCATACACCGTTGCCAAGCGTGCTACGGCACTGGGCTTCACCAGCACTGTCGGCGTAATCCACGACGGAGATGGTCAGCTCAAGCCGCTGGGCAAGGTGGAAAGACGGGTCTACGAGCGTGTCAAGGCCCTTTCCAAGCGTGGCTACAGCCGCCTAACGTTCTTCCAAGACAATCTGGTCCACGGCAACGTCAACAAGTGGAACTGCCGCGCCGGTGCCCGCTACCTCTACATTTGCGAGGACGGGCTGGTGCACTACTGCTCCCAGCAGCGCGGCACGCCCGGAATCCCGCTCGCAGACTACACCGTCGAAGACATCCGCACTGCCTACCGCACCCCGAAGGCGTGCGCTCCGGCCTGCACCATATCCTGCGTGCACAAGGCGTCGGCCGTCGACTTTTTCCGCCACCCGCACCGCAAGCAGCCTGGTTCCGTCCCGGCCAGTGCGGAAATGAACTAAAACCGCTGCTTCGCCCGCCTCACTCCTGGGCGAGCCAGCTGCAAGCCTCGTCCTCCGGGCAGAGCAACACCCGCCCCTCCGGCACTCCATGCTTGCGCGCCCACTTGGCGCCATTGACAAACAGCGCGGTCGACCACGCCTCGGTGTCGATCGCGTTCGGCCCAATCACGGACACCGCGGTCAGGCCCAGTGCCGGCTCCCCCGTGCGCGGGTCGAGGATATGGCCGTAGCGCGTGCCGTCCTTGTCGAAGAACTTCTCGTAGGAGCCGGAGGTCGACAGACTCTCGTCCTTCAGCGTTACGGTCATGAATTCACTGTCGTTGGCGTCGGCTCCCCGCACGTCCAGATCCCAGCCATCGGCGTTGTCGGGCGGCGCTCCAAGCGCATAGATGCTGCTCGTGCCCGAGCTGACCAGCGCGGTCTCGACTCCATACTTTCGTAGAGCCGCGATCGCACGGTCCACTGCATAGCCCTTCCCGATCCCCCCCGGGTCCAGCTGCAAGCCCGACCGCAGAAACCGTACTGTCCCCTTCGCCTGGTCCACCAGCAGGTGCTGATAGCCGGTGTGTCTTCTCGCCCACCACAGAGTCCAGGGGCGGGGCATCTTGCCCTCGCCTCCATAGAACCCCCAAGCCTTGACTAGCGCCCCGACGGTGATGTCGAAGGCACCCTCGCTTGCCCGGGAGTAGCTCAGGCAGCGGTCCAGCAGTGCTGCCAGTTCCTCCGACACCTGTACTTCGCCACGACTGGCCTCTCGGTTAACCCGGCTCAATTCGCTGTCCTGCTTGTAGTTGCTCAGCAGGGCATCTACCCGCCTGACTTCGTCAAAGGCGGCGGTGACCGCTCCGGCTGCGAGCTTCTTGGTGGGGGCGTAGCAAGCTATGCGGAACTCGCTCCCCATAATCGCCGCTGAGGACTCTAGCCGTTCCAGTGCTGAAGCATCAGAGACCCCGGCTGCGTGCAGGGCGATGGCTGCGAAAAGCACCCCAAGCCCCTTCTTCGTTTCGTCCTGAATGCCTTTGAGCAGCGTCTCAATGCGACTGGTGTGCTGCTCGGCCAGATCGTACGAGAATCGCAGTTCCGGCACGTGGCGCATGCGCAAGCTGCGGGCCAGCGACTTTCGAATGAACGGGGTAGCGCGCTCGAGCGCTTCCAAGGGTTCCGGGTCCGGCGCTTCGCCGTCCTTCGGGTCCCAGAACGCGACCAAGACGTGTGCGTTGCGCTTGTCGTGCGAGAGCTCGACCTTGCTCACTCGGACGGCTACTACCGCCGGATCGCGCACCTCTTGCGAGACGATCCTGGAGAGCTCTCGCATCAGCGTGCTCACCGCCCGGTCGTGGATGTGAGAGGCCATCTCTGGTGCCCATCATGGCATAGCAGCTCTTGTCCAATTGCGCCACTTCCCGTGGCGGCTGCATCGCCCGCTGGCGTGACTGTGTAATTCTGAAAGTCAGGGCAGGGGACCCGGCATGCGCACGGACGCAGACAACGTATTGGCCCTTGCCATCGAGGTGGAGGGCGATGGTGAGGCACTACGCCTCATCGCGGAGGCCGTGGCCGCCTTGGGCGCGCGCATCACTTGGATCTCCATCCTTGATGCGCAAGCGCCCGTCGAGACGATCGCAATCGAAATCGCGACTTCGCGGCCGGTGGCCGACATTGTCGATGCCCTGGCCGTGCTGGACGGGGTGCGTTCGGTTGAAACCAATCACACCCACCATCACGTCTTTGGCAAGCGCATCGTGATCATCGGCGGCGGCTCGCAAGTGGGCCAGGTAGTCGCGGGTGCGGTCTCCGAAGCGGACCGCCACAATCTGCGCGGCGAGCGCATCTCTGTGGACACGATTCCCTTGGTCGGCGAGCGCCAGATCGCCGAGGCGGTGCTGGCGACCGCCCGCCTGCCGCGGGTCGAGGCAGTCGTACTGGCGGGTGCCCTGATGGGCGGGGAGATCGAGCGCTCCGTACGGGCCGTGCAGGCCAAGGGTCTGTTGGTCATCTCGCTCAACATGGCAGGCTCGGTTCCTGACGCCGCCGATCTGGTCGTTACCGACCCCGTCCAAGCGGGCGTGATGGCCGTCATGGCCGTGGCCCACACCGCCGAGTTCGACGTGAGGCGCCTCGGATCGCGCCGCTTCTAGCGCGACATTGCGGCACGGCCGATAACCTGCGCCTTGCTAAACTCTCCGTTTGCCAATGACCAACCGATCCATCGTGCTCGCCGCACGGCCCGTGGGCGTGCCGAAGCCGTCTGACTTCCGCCTTGAAGAAGCGCCTGTCTCCAGTCCCGGGGCTGGCGAATGCCTTATCAAGGTCCACTACATGTCTGTTGACCCTTACATGCGCGGGCGCATCAGCGGTCGCAAGTCCTATGCCGCTCCGGTCGAGATCGGGCAGGTGATGGTCGGCGCATCCGTCGGCCAGGTGATCGAGTCGAACAGCGACCAGATCGCCGCGGGCGACTACGTAACGGGCCCGCTCGGCTGGCGAGAATACGCCACTGCGTCAGCCAAAGACTTGCGCGTCGTCGACGCCAATGCGGCGCCGCTCTCCGCGTATCTGGGAGTGCTAGGCATGCCCGGCTTGACCGCCTACTATGGCCTGCTCAAGGTCGCTGGCGTGAAGTCCGGCGAGACAGTGTGTGTGTCCGGCGCGGCCGGCGCGGTGGGCTCGGCCGTTGGGCAGATCGCCCGCATCCATGGCTGCCGCGCGGTCGGGATTGCCGGCGGGCCGGAGAAGTGCTCCTTGGTGACCGGGGAATTCGGATTCGACGCTGCCGTCGACTACAAGAGCGACGGCTTCTTCAACGAACTGCGTGCGGCGACTCCCGACGGCATTGACGTCTACTTCGACAACGTGGGCGGACCCGTCACCGATGCGGTCTTCCAGCAGTTGAACGTCAGGTCTAGAGTGGCGATCTGCGGCCAGATCTCCCAGTACAACGCCGTCGACGCTCCGGTCGGGCCGCGGCTGCTGTGGCAGTTCATCACCAAGCGGATCCGCGCCGAGGGCTTCTTGGTGTTCGATTTCCGGGAGCACGACGACGAATCGCTGGCCGAGATGGCTGCGTGGGTAGCGGACGGCAAGCTCAAGTACCAGGAAACTGTCGCCGAGGGCATCGAGAATGCAGCAGATGCGTTCATCGGCATGCTCGGCGGCGCTAACATTGGAAAGCAAGTCGTCAAACTCGCTGGCGACTGATCTACCTGTCTGTCTTTAAGGAGAACCTCATGACCAAGATCCTCGCGGCACTGCTGCCGCTCCTGCTGCTCGCTCCGCTCGCGGCCATCGCCGAAGAAGGCGAGGGCGAGCGCGTTTTCGAGATGCGCATCTACACCGCTGCGGAGGGCAAGCTGCCCGACCTGATGGCGCGCTTCCGGGATCACACCAACTACCTGTTCGTCAAGCACGGCATGGACCTGATCGGCTACTGGACGCCCACCGAGGGCGACGAAAAGGGCAACACGCTGGTCTACATCCTCGCGCACGACAGCCGCGAAGCGGCCAAGAAGTCGTGGGCAGCCTTTGTTGCGGATCCAGCTTGGAAAGCCGCCGCTGCGGAGTCGCGCAAGGACGGCAGGCTGGTTGCCGGAATCGAGAACCAGTGGCTCAAGGCCACCGATTTCTCGCCGCTGCGTTGAGCCGTCGGTAGCTGTAGCCCGGAATACCCGACATGGAGACTGGCGCGGAGTTCCTGCGCGTTGCGCGCACGGAACTCCGCCAAGGCTCTGATCGCGTGTGCGACTGTCTCGGCAGATTGTCTGCCGAGCAGATCTGGCACCGCGATCACGCGATCGAGAATTCGATCGGCAACCTAGTCCTGCATCTGTCCGGCAACGTACGCCAGTGGATCCTAGCTGGCGTGGGTGGGCAGCCTGACGACCGCGACCGGGATTGGGAGTTTGCGACACGCGAGCCCCTTTCGGGGGAAGTGCTGGCCGAGCGGCTCAGCGGCACGGTGGCCGAGGCAGACGCCTTGTTGGCGGACCTAGCGCCGCACACCTTGATCGAGAAGCGCAGCATCCAGGTCTATGACGTGACCGTGCTGCACGCGATCACTCACGTGCTGACCCACTTCGCGGGACATGTCGGACAGATCATCTGGGCAACGAAGCACGTCACTGGCCAAGACCTCGGCTACTACGGCTACCTCAAGCAAGGCTCCGCACCCTCCGGATCGCAACCTTGATCCACCTGAGCTCGCTCGGAGGCCGGGGTGGTTCGGGGGCGTTCCACCCTCCAACCGGTTGCGGTGCAGACACCACATCGCAATGGTTGGCTGGATCTCATGTGTCCCGATCGTGCCGATGCGTGCAAGCGCAGTCAGAAACGTACAACGCTCTTGTTGTCAACAGATCTGTTGACAACAAATTCGTTGAACTCTATGTGGCGCGGCTGTAGGACACCGACGGTCGCTTGATCATCACCCCAAAAGCCGGTTCAGCAGCAGGGTCTAGCCCACACCACGGGCCTTCCGTCAATCGGGCTCCTAGCTGTGCTGACTAACTTGTGTGACTGTCCGGGGAGCAGGTCTTGCAGCCAGTCGCTGTAGCGTAGTAAAGCCTCGCTTGCTGCACTGCTCCCTGGCAAGAATCGAATAAATGCGGTGTGGTTCGCCAGTACAGGGCGTTCGCGTTCAACTGCCTGTCACAGGCCGCTCAACCTAGAACAGAGGGGCTCGAGCCCGTACCTCACCCTAGTATGGCCAGACGCGCCGTGCAGCCGATGGGCATGGCAAGGAAGATCACCACAATCGCGGCAAAGACGCCAAGGGTGATCTTGAAGCCCTACCCAAAATCGCTCATAGCGTTCGGAGTGTATCACGCCGGATCTGGGACCAAGAGATTCTCAGGCTGGGGTCCTTGGGCATGCAATCCCTCGTCGAGAATCCCTAGCTGCACTACTGAAATCGTTGACAAAATGCCTTGAGACCCGTGTGAAATCCGTAGATGAGCGGCCTCCGCTTGGGATGGACTGATTCTCGGTTCGTCCGCCCCGGGCCGTACAGTCGAGACGCATGGGCAAGTTGGCTTCAACTTCGCAGCTTCGGTGGACACGGCATCCCACAGTCGGGCAGACTGACCTTGGAAAGAGCGAAAGTATGGACGTCAAACCGATCGCGACCGCCGCTGCCATTGCCCTGCTCGCTGCGTTGGCTTCAGCGGCCCAACCCGTTACCCGGATGCAGCTGCGGGAGATGGTCAGGAATCTTGGCGATGAGAACCGGGAAGCGAGGCTTCAAGAGATCTACACCAAGTACGCCAAACCGATGCGCGAGCGATTGCGCAAGGCGCAGTATCGGCCCGGCGGCGAGAACCATCACACGAAGACCTTCGTCTTCAAGGAAACCCCGACGCGCGATCTCAAGATCTATATCGACTTCCCCCCGGGCTGGGCGCCGCCGGACGAGCGCTCGGCTCTGGTGCTGTGGCACGGGGGCGGCTTTACGCAAGGCAGCGCGAACCAGTTCCTACGGCAATGTGACTACTTCACAAAGCGCGGGATGGTGTGCGCCCGCCCGGAGTACCGCGTCTCCGATCTCGACGACGCCTTGCCGCACATTGCGATTGAAGACGGAGTCAGCGCGATGCGCTGGTTCAAGTCCCGGGATCGAGAGTTCGGCATCAACGCTGAGAAGATCACGGTGGGAGGCGGCTCGGCGGGCGGTGCGATGGCGTCCGTGATCGGCACGCTGGACACCCGGCAGTTCGCTGACGCCGGCTTCATCGGCGAGGGCGAAGATCCCAACTTGTCGGTCAAGCCGGCCGCAATGATCCTCTACAATCCCTTCGTCGATTTCTTCGAGCCTCTGAACGCGCGGCACATCGAGGAAGAGATGGCCATGATGGGGCGGGACCCGCGCGAGTTCGAAGACCTCTATCACCTCATTTCGGCGATCGAACAACTCGACGAAGAGTCGCCGCCGAACATCATCATGTTCGGCACTCGGGACGCGTTCTATCCACAGCAGATTCGGTGGATCGCGAAATCACGCGAGATGGGCCTGCTCACGCACGACTACGTATACAAGGGCGAAGTCCACAGCTGGTACAACAACTCTCCGCACATTGAGTACACCACCGCCAGCGTTGACAAGTTCTTGCAAGAAGTCGGGTTGCTCGGGCCGGAACCTCAAGTCGAGCTGCCGCACAAGCGCATTAACCCCAACCGTCTGGCGATTCAGGAAAGCAAATACGCCGACAAGACCGACTGGGACGAACAGGAGCGCTTCCAGCGCTTCGTTCGCGAGCACGAGATCGAGTTGATTCCCTATAAGCACTACGAGAAGTAGCTACACAGACATAGAAGCCGTATGCCGGAAGACTCCGGGACAAGTGTTGGGACGCTCTCGGGACCCATAGGAGGTGAGGCCATGGCCACCTCCCCGGCTGATCAAACCGCACTCACCGACTCGATCTTCGTCTTCCGTACCACGCACCCGAGCTCTCCGAGCAGCGGAGTGCGCCAGGGTACCTCTGTCCCGTCCCTTGCATCCCCCTGCACGAGAAGTTACGCGGCAGCTCTTGGAGAGCGTTCGAGTTGATTCCCGGCCTCCGCGTGGCACCCGGGTGCGGTACACTTCCGGCCGATGGCCGACTCGCGGTACATGCTTCTCGGAGTGTTCGCGATGGTCCTGGCACTGCAGTCCTGCGATAGGCAGGAAGCTATCACTCCGGCTGCGCGCGACGCGGCTCCGAAGGCCGATGCGTTTGCCCTGATCGGGGACCGCTACCACAACTCCGACTACATTCGGACGGGTTTGAACAAGACTCTAGCCGAGCCACTCGGGATCACCATCGACTTTTGCGACGAGACGAAACGGCTCACCGCCGAGACTCTCGCAGGCTACAAGCTACTGGTGGTCCTGCGCGATGGCATGGTATGGCCGGACGGCTATCCGAACGAGCGCACGAATGCTGGCTGGCTCGCCACGGGAAGCCCAGAACTGATCTCCGAGCCACCCGTGCCGGCTACCGAAGCGAAACCGGCTTTCTGGATGAAGCCCGAGCAGGGTAGGGCGGTGCGAGCGTTTGTCAACCGTGGCGGCGCGGCACTGTTTCTCCATAACACCACCCACGTTGGCCTCACCGACCCGGACTTTCGGGACGTGCTGGGCGCTGCATACGCCGGGCACCCTCCGATTCGGACCTATAGCGTTCGTGTTCGCGATCCGACTCACGCGATAACGCAAGGTGTCAGCGACTTCATCGTCACTGGCGAGCAGCACTACATGGAATATGACAAGGATCCCGCGCACGTCTTCCTCGAAACGGTAAATCCGGAGAGCTTGGACTACCGGGGGATGGGGCCGACGGCTCCTGGGGGGTGGGCCTACGACTACGGCGACGGACGAGTCTGCTACATGTCTCCGGGCCACCTGCTGACCGTTTTGTGGAATCCCGAATACGTGAAGCTGCAGCAAAACGCCGTGCGATGGCTCTTGCGAGAATCCGGGTAATGCGACTCAGGTTTTTTCCGTTCTTGGTTGCATTGCTGATCCCGGCGGCCTCTCTCGCTGCTGCGGGCGATTTCTCCGAAGAGCGCCGACTGGTGCTCGAACTCGGCAACCTTACGGCGCCGCCTGCCCGATTCCCTGCCGAAGGCTTCGCCAGCGACGGCGGCATCGAGGCGATCTACTACGAAGGACTGCCATGGAAGGGCAGAGCCACGCGAGTCTTTGCTTGGCTGGGACTTCCGGAGGATAGCGATGGCAAGGTTCCCGCCATCGTGCTTGTCCATGGAGGAGGTGGCACGGCGTTTCGGGAATGGGTCGAGAAATGGACCGCACGCGGCTATGCCGCGATCTCGATCGCTGTCGAGGGCCAGACGGATGAGGCCGAGGAAGTCCCCGCCGGTGCCAGGCGGTCCTGGAAGCGACACGCCTGGGGCGGTCCCAAGCGCGACGGGATCTACGCTGACTCCTCCGAGCCCTTGAGGGATCAGTGGATGTACCACGCGGTGGCGGACACGGTGCTAGCGAATTCGCTGCTGCGGTCGTTGCCGCAAGTTGATGCCGACAAGGTCGGGCTCATGGGAATCTCGTGGGGCGGAGTCATCACCAGCACTGTCATCGGCATCGACGCGCGCTTCGCGTTCGCGATTCCCACCTATGGATGCGGGCACCTGTTCGACTCTGCCAACCATTGGGGCGAGGCCCTCGGCAGCAACCGACTCTACCGCGAGGTCTGGGATCCGATGGTGCGCATGGATCGCGTGCGAACTCCCGTGTTGTGGCTCTCGTGGCCCGGCGACGCAGCCTTTCCTCTAGACAGCCAGGCCGCCAGCTATCGCTCCGCCCCGGGCCCGCGCATGGTCTCCCTGATTCCTGGCATGGGCCATAGCCACAGGGCGGGCTGGACTCCGCCGGACAGTTACGCCTTTGCCGACAGCGTCGTTTACTCGGGCGAGCCCTGGCTGGTCCAGGGGGAATCCGACCTCTCCGAGGACAGCGTGCGCATCGAGATGACGGCCGCCAAGCCGCTCGATAGCGCGTCGCTCGTCTGGACAAGCGATGGGGGTTTCACGGGCTCCCGAAAGTGGGTCCAGTCACCCGCGAGCCTCTCTCGCGACGGCGAAACTTGGCGAGTCACCGCAGATCTCCCCGATGCCGTAACAGCGTGGTTCGTAAACGTCCGCAGCGGCGACCTGACCGCTAGTTCGGACTACCACGAGGTTCGCTAGAGCGCGGAAAGCGGCGGGGTTCCGTTCAGGCCCAGTGCGCGCTCACTAGTTCTTCCTGCGCGCAAAGAGCCACTCCCAGATGTCGGAGGTGGGATCGGATTTCTCGTTTCCAAGCCGGGTCACGTATCCCTTCGACTCGTCGTCGCCGGCGTAGGTGAAGGCCTGGATCCACGACGCATGCTTGACACCCCGCAGTTCGGTGTATTTGATATCCCCTCCAGCCTCACGCAGGGCGCCAAACGCGCTGCGCGAAAACTCGACCGAGATGAGCGGGTCGGCATCGCCGTGGAACACCCAGATGGGCAGCTGCGCCAATTTGGACGCGTAGGCGGGATTGAATCGCCCGCAAACGGGAATCGCCGCTGCAAACAGGTCTGGTCGAGCGAAAACGATGTTCCAAGTGCCCGCACCGCCCCCTGAAGAGCCCAGCGCGTAGATGCGATCCAAGTCGATAGGAAACTCCTCTCGGAGCAGTTCGATGATCTCGAAAGCCCCGGTCAAATCGTCGCGGACAAATAAATCCTCGGTTCCGGGCACATCGGGTTTCGGCCCCCAGATTCCTCCGGGCCTTCGTTGCGGGACGAGCACGAAGCTCGGGTACTTCCGCCGCCATTCCGGCTGTGCCATGACTCCGTTCCAGAACCGGAGATTGCTCAGGTTGTCGTCGCCTACCCCGCCGGAGCCGTGAAGACTGACTATCAGCGGATAGCGCTTGCCGGGTTCTAGGTGAAGCGGCTTCATGAGGCGGTACGGCATGGACCCATGCGAGCGCGCTTCGTACGCGTCGATCAGATGGCGGTTTCGGATGCCCGGCCCGCGGTTCATGCGGCCGCGTTGTCTCGTCTTGAAGATGTAATTGGCGGCTTCGTCCTCGGTCAGAGCGCCGTCTCCGTTGGCATCAGCCTCCGGGTGACTGGCGAGCATCCTCTGGAGTTCGCTCTCTACATCCGCATAGGCACTGAAAGCGCATGCAAGGGACACAAGACCAACGATCAACAGTCGCATCGGAAACCGGGGCACGGCCGGAGTATAGCGTCCCGGAGCAGCGAGCGGGACAGCCTTGGACTTGGGGTCCAAAGGGCGAAGCGCGGAACCGTTCGCTAGGAGGATCGCCTGCAGTTATCCCTGCGCGAACTCCCGGTTGATGACATCCCTCAATGCCCTCATGTAGCCCACCGTGTAGGCCGTGTTGCTGTCGCCCATGGGTCTTCCTCCCGGAACATGGTCGGGCACGATGACGCCGTTGAAGTTTGCTTTTCGCAGTTCCCTGAGCGCCTCGATCATGTCGATGTAGCCGTCGTCGACGAAGGTTTCGGTGAACCGCGGCATGGGCCCGTCCACGTTGCGAAAGTGCACCTTGAAGATCTTTCCCTGGGGCGCGAACTCGCGGATCATGTCGATCACCGACTTGCCCGTGCTCTCGCCTCCTTCCGCCCACGTGCCCATGCAGAAGCAGTATCCGAAGTTTGGGCTGTCGGTGATCTCGAGCGCGCGCCTGTAGCCCTCGTAGTTGCGAAAAACCCGCGCCACGCCGCCAAGGGACGGCAAGGGCGGGTCGTCAGGATGAAGACCGATGCGCACTCCGGCTTCTTCAGCGACAGGAACGACGGCGTTGGCAAACCTCGTGAATGACTTCCAGATCTCGTCCTCCGAGTACATGCGGTCGTGCGAGAGAGGAAAGCTGCTTGCCACCCTCGCATCAAACTGGCGCGCCCGCTGCCCGCGCGTCGGAACGCGCGCCGTCACCCCGTACCGCAGGCGCAGGTTCGCCATGTGCCCATACGTTGTGTACGGGATTCCTGCCTTGCCTGCATCGCGAAGAAACTGACGGTAGAGTTCCAGCTTCTCCTCGACACCGGAGAGCCCCAAGACGATGACCGGATCGCAATGCAGTCCGACGACGTTGACATTCAGCAAACGGACGCCGCGTTCCTCCATCCGCTCCTTCATGCGAGCCATCCAGTCGTAGTTGACTTCTCCCAAGCGCGCCAGCACGCTGCCGTATTCGATACCTGACGCCCGATAGAAGTCATAAACCTCCGGCTCGGGCTGCGGCGGGAAGCGATGCCCGATTCCGATTCCGGCACCTGCCGCAAAGGGATCTGCCGGCGCCAACTGCAGGGGCGTTGTATCGGGCCGGTCCATCCACTCTTTCGCCCTTGGCGCTTCCGTGCCCGGCACCAAGGGGTCCCAGCGGGGCAGCTGCTGTGCTGCGGCGGGTGCCAGTCCAATCGCGGCCCCGCCTAGCGCCGCATTCCCCAGACGTCTCCTTGTCACCTTCATGGCACCCTCCTCTCGCATCGATCCTATCGTCGCTGCGGTCGCTTATGCGACCGATATCGCTGCGACTGCCGAGTACATCGCATCAACTAGATTCTCGTATCTGGCGGTAGAATGACGGGAACCTACAAGGGGTTCCCACGGCACCAAGGCGTCGGGTTACGCTGGACGGCCGATTGAAGAGGCAACCATGAGAAGCAAGTACACAGTTCTATTGCTATTGGTGTTGATGGGCGCCAGCGCTCACGCTGCTGATGACGAATCCGCCAGCACGGGCTTCGTGAATTTCGCATTCACGGTGGAGGGCGCGGAGCGTACGGCAGGGTTATATGTGCCGCCGGACTACGACGGCTCGAAGAGCTGGCCGCTGATTGTCTACCTGCATGGCGGAGGAGGGAACGGCGACAACAACGGGAATGCTCTGACCGAGCGCTTCAACAGGCAGCCCCTTGTGCAGCACGTCCGCAACCACCCTGAGCGGTTTCCGGCACTCGTAGCCTTTCCACGGTGCCCACGGGGTAAGATCTGGTCTCCCATACCGGCGGACCCCGTGCAGTCCAGCTGGCGCTTGGAGCGTCACGGGCGCGATCCGGTCCCCGATGCAGAGGATCACATCACATCGTTGATTGATGCCCTCATCGCGGAATTTGCGGTCGACACGGACAGAGTGGTGATCACGGGCTCTTCGATGGGTGGAGAGGGGTCTATCCGATACGCCGCGCTCCATCCCGAGCGGTTTGCCGCCGTCGCACCGGTGTCCGGCTCCGCCACGATCGTGCTTGAAGACGCCCCTGTGCTGGCCAGGATGGGTGTGTGGCTGTTCCAGGGGGAGACGGACCACCTCAGCACGGCGCCTCTTGCCAGGCGAATGGTCGCCGCGATCCAAGGCAGCTCCGGCAATCCGCGCTACACGGAGTATGCGGGCGTAGGGCACGCCATCGCCAGGCGTGTGTACGAAGACCCCGAAGTGATTGCCTGGATGCTTGATCAGAAGCGACGTCGCAAGTAGTCCGGATCGGGCCGGCCAGGCCCTGGCGATTGCGAGACTTGCCGCCCTGTTGTCATCGCTCGGGACCGCTCGCCGCCCGGTCAAGCTCGGACCCGGTATTCCTCGATTGCCTCCTCGTCGATGTCAAGGCCCAGACCGGGCAGGTCCGGGAGTAGCACGGTGCCGTCCTCGATCTCGAAGACATGTGGCGTGCGCAGGATCCGCAGCGCCGGCGACCATTGCTCTTCCGGCAAGTTCGGCTGGCCGATCATCTCTTGGTAGTCGCAGTTGGGCATGGCGCATCCCGCTTGGATGTAGCCAGCCAGCGAGAGGCCCTGCGTGCCGTGCTGGATGCAAGGGACGTGGAATGCCTCGGCCAGGATGCTGATCTTCCGGGCGGTCAGGATGCCGCCGCAGATGCGCGTGTCCGGCTGTAGCACGTCGTACGTCTTGTGCGTCAGAAACGCCAGGAACTGGTGAATGCCCTTGCCGAGCTCTCCTCCGGTAATCGGAATGTCGACCTCGGCGGCCAGGCGTGCGGGGCTCTCGAGGTCGTTGCCGTCGAACGGCTCCTCTAGCCAGCGCGCGTTGTAGCGCTCCATGCCGCGGGCCACCTGCAGGGCCGTGTCGTAGTCCCACACCCAACCCGGGCGCACCGCCGTCCGGTCGAACATGATTTCGAAGTCCTCGCCGACAGCCTGGCGCGCGACGGCCAGCATCTCCACGTCGTCCATCGGCCGGGGCCGCCAGGCGCGTACCTTCATGGCCCCGTACCCGGCCTCCTTGAGCCGGACAGCGTACTCGGCTTGGGTCTCGTACGGCACGTCGGACTGGTCCTGCTTGCCCGGGAACACGCAGGTCCGGTACACCTTCAATCGGTCGCGGTAGCCACCCAGCAGCCGCGCTACCGGCAGTCCGGCCGCGCGCCCGATGGCGTCCCACATGGCATGCTCGACGCCTGACCAACCCTGCACCCCGGACTCGCCGCGCTGCATCTGGAGCCGCTGGACGTGGCGGTCGACGGCGAACAGGTCCTCGCCCTCGAGCGTGGGCTTGGCCCAGCGCTCGATGAGCTCGGTGTCGCCCCGCACGAATGACGTGCCGACGATCCCGGAATCGGTGTGGACCCGGTTGACTTGGTACCCGTAGATGCGGAACGGGTCGGGCGGCTGGCCGTCCTCGGGCGGGATGCGGATCCGGAAGGTCTCGACCTTGGTGATGCGCACCCGGGACTGCTGGTTCCGCTGCTGTGCCGCCAGGAATGCCGGAAGGCAAGATCCGAGCGCCGCGGCCGACGCCCGGCCGAGGAGGTGCCGGCGTGTGATCTCGGTCATGGAAATCACCCCGCGGGCTCGAGATCCCAGCCGAAGCCCGGACCGTCGGACGGACGGGTATAGATCCCCTCGGGTCCCCGCGTGAGGTTGTTGTCCTCTTCGTAGCGCTCGTACACCACGTCGGGTCCGCCGGGTGCCGGCATGAACATCTCGGCCCACGGCGAGTTCGGCGTGGCGTAGATGAAATGCACCGAGTCGCGCGAGCCCCCGCCGTGCGGAATCACCGGAATGTCGTGCGCGGCTGCCATGTGCGCGATCTTGATCAGCTCGCTCATGCCGCCGCACCAGTGGATGTCCGGTTGCCAGATCTCTGCGCCGTTGACACGCAGCAACTGTCGGAATCCGTAGCGCGTGTAGACGTGCTCGCCGGTGACGATCCGGGTCGAGGTGATCTGCTGGCGCAGCCGGCCAAAGCCCTCGAAGTCGTCCGGCGGCAGCGCCTCTTCGATCCAGTAGACGTTGTACGGCTCGAACGCCTCGGCCAGTTCCAGGGTGTAGCGCTCGGTGAGAGCCATCCAGCAGTCCATCATCACGTCGCCATCGCGGCCTACCGCCTCGCGGGCGCGCTTGACCAGTTCGACGTTCTTGCGGATTCCCGGCCTTCCGTCGGCGGGTCCGTAGGGAAGTGCCAGCTTGAGCCGCGTGTAGCCGAACTCCACGTGCTGCTCGATGTCGTTACCCGTGCAGTAGCACGGGATCCGCGGTTGGATCCGCCCGCCCAGAAGCCGCCAAACCGGCGCGTTCAGCACCTTGCCGGCGATGTCCCACAGGGCGATATCGACGGCGGAGATCGCGTTGACCGTGACACCCTTGCGGCCGTACGACATCGTCGAGCGCCACATGATGTCCCACAGCCGCTGAATGTCGAGCGGATTCTCGCCCATCAGCAGCCTGGTCAGGTGATCTTCGACGATTACGCCTCCGCCGGGTCCGCCCGGGCCGTAGCCCTTGACGCCCTTGTTGGTGTCGATCTCCACCCAGAAGCTTCCAACCCTCGGCCCGGAAGGTCGGAACAGGCTGCGCATCGGCTTGTACTTCGGGTAGATCGAGACCGGGTTCGCGACCTCCACGCCTCCGGTCGACCACGATCCCGGCGCCGGCTCGTATGTGGGCACCGGACGCGTCGGGCGCATGGTCACCAGGCGCACGCCGGTGATCTCGAGGTCGTCCTCCACGACGGGCGCTGCGGCGAGCGCGTGCGGCGCTGCCGCCGCTAGCGGTGCGAGCTTCAGAAAGCTACGACGATGCATTGAGAAATCCTCCCTTGGGTGGCCGTGGGCCGTGTGGGCCCCGTTTCAGTCCGCCACCTCGATATTCCAGCCGAATCCAGGCTCCTCCGGGGGCTGGATGTACACGCCCTCCGGCCCACGGCTCATGAGGCGCTGCTCGGCGAACATCTCGTAGACCTCCGGCGGGCCGCCAGGAGCGGGAATCGTGGTCTCGGCCCAGGTCATCTGGGGCTGGGCCGCGAGGTAGTGGATGCAGTCGGTAGCGCCGCCCGCGTGCGGGATCACCGGAATCCCCTGCTCCAGGGCCATGGCGCCGATCTTCTTCATCTCGCTCATGCCGCCGCACCAGTTGATGTCCGGCTGCCAGATGTCGACCGCCCCGTAATGGGCCAGCCGGCCGAAACCGTAGCGCGTGTACTCGTGTTCGCCGGTCGCCAGGAACGTGGAAGTGATCTGGGAGTTGAGGCGCCCGAACCCCTTGTACTCGTCCGGCATCAAGACCTCTTCCAGCCAGTACACCCGGTACGGTTCCAGTTCCTCGGCCAGTTGGATCGTGTAGGCTTCCGACAGCGCCATCCAGCAGTCGATCATGATCTCGCCGTCCGGGCCCACCAGCTCGCGCGTCCGCTTGACGTGCTCGACGTTCTTTTTCAGCCCCTCGCGGCCGTCGGGCGGGCCGTGCTGGAGTGCCAGCTTGACCTTCGTATAGCCGAATTCGAGGCTTTGCTCGACATCGTTCCCGGTGGCGTAGCAGGGTATGCGCTCCCAAGTCCTGCCGCCGACAAGGTCGTAGACGGGGACTCCGAATGCCTTGCCCACCAGATCCCACAGAGCGAGGTCCGCGCCGCTGATCGCGTGCACCACCGCCCCGGCGCGTCCGTAGAACAGCGTCGCCCGCCACATCACGTCCCAGAGGCGCTCGACATCCAGCGGGTTCTTGCCGACCAACAGCTTCTTAAGGGCAGGAACGACGAACGGGCCCCCGGCGGAGCCGGCCCGGCCGTAGCCCTTCAATCCCTTGTTCGTGCTGATCTCGACAGTGACGGCGCCGAGGGACCGGTCCGGCATCCATTTGGATCCCGGGCCGCGCTTGCCGGTGTACTCGGGATGGACCTCGATCGGCCGGGCCGCCTCGCGAGTCGCCCAGTACGAGCCCGGGGTCGGCTCGTAGGCAGGCAGGGGGTTCTTCGGACGGGTCCTCACGACGCGGACGTCCGTGATCTCAAGATCGGTTTCGACCGGCCATTGCTGCTGCGCGGCAGCCGCTGCCGCCGAGCCGGCGAGAACCGCCGCGAAGCCGAGAAGATCCCGCCGACTCATCGGTGGAGAAGTCGTCGTGCCGGTCTGTGCGCGTTGTCCCATGCCGCAGTGCTCTCCAATCATTGGCGGGTGGCTCGAGTCTCTAGAGTCCGCTTCGGGATTCGTGATCGAATAGCGACGGTGACCGTCTGGCCGGCTCGAGGCCGTGCCGTCGACCCGCCCTGCTTGGCGCGATTGCCGATGCTGGTCGAGCGATTCCTCGCTCCATTGCGCGCCCTCGCCCCTCCGGGATCACAGGTTACGGGCCAACGCCGCCGCTGTCAATGCCTGAATCAGACTCCGCCTGCACACCGGCCGTCACCCGTGCCAGATCTTTCCACGAGAGCGGATGCTGGGAGCAGTCGCGCGCTTCGCCGAATGATCCGGCTTGGTCGGCGCTACCTCCAAGTAGCGGTGATCGGCTCGATGTTGACCTGCGGGAGCAAGGATCTCAGACGTGCCTTGATGTCGCCATGGTCGGCTGACGATGCGAGGTTCCGCCACTCGTGCGGGTCTTCGTCGTGGTCGTAGAGCTCCTCGTCGCCGTTCTCGTAGCGGATGTAGCGGTAGCGTCGGGTTCGCACGGAGTGGTTGCCGAAGCGATACGTCGTGATCGCGTGGTGAGGCCATTCGGCACTTGGATCCCGCAGCAGCGGTAACAGGCTGTGCCCCTCTAGGTGCGCCGGGAGGCCCAGACCCGCGAGTTCTGCCAGGGTCGGATAGATGTCCAGCGTTGAGACCGGTGCGTCAGATCGGCTTCCCGGCTCCGTAATCCCGGGCGCGTGCACGATCAGCGGGACGTGCGTCGAGTCCTCCCAGAGGGTGTACTTGCGCCACTGGTCCTTCTCGCCTAGGTGGTAGCCGTGGTCAGAAAACAGGACGATCACGGTCTCCTCCGCGCGATTGCTCGCATCCAGTGCGTCTAGGAGCCGGCCCACCATCGCGTCTGCGAAGGAGATGCTCGCTAGGTACGCCTGAACCCCCGCCTTCCAATTGCCGGTCTCAAGGACCCACCGATGGACCCTCTGGTTCCTGGCGTACCTTTCGGATCCCGGAACATCGCCCAAGTCGTCCGGCACCGTTGCTGGCAGCTCTATGCGATCGAGCGGATGCTGGTCGAAGTATGCCTGCGGCACGTACCACGGGATATGCGGCCTGTAGATGCCGACTCCGAGGAACAGGGGCTTGCCGTGCGCCGCTCGCAATTGACGGCCTGCCCACGCGACGACTTGGCCATCCCCCATCGCGCTGTCCTCGGCGGCCACCGGCGACCAGTCGAAGAACCCGCTGATAAACCCGGGGTTGTTGTTGATCGGGCGGCCGATCGGCCGGATCTCGTCCGGAAGCTGCCGGTTCGGAGCCGGGTAGTAGTCGTCGAATCCGCGCCGCGGCAGCAGGCCGTAGAACTGTATCGGGATGAGCGTCGCGGCGTGAAACAGCTTGCCGCCTCCCAGAGTCCGGTAGCCGTTGCTCTGCAGGAAGCGTGGCAGCACGGGCTTGCCTTGCAGAAGAGGAGCTTCCCGCCAGTCTTGGTTGTTGACGTAAACGCCGAAGGACGACGTCAGCATCCCGCTCATCAGTGACGCGCGCGACGGGTTGCACAGCGGTGCCGTGACATGAGCGTTCGTGAAGGTCATCCCGCGCGCGGCGAGGCGGTCGATGTTGGGTGTCTTCGCTTGCGGGTGACCGCCCAGCGGGCCGACCCAGTCGTTGAGGTCGTCAATGGCGATGAACAGAATGTCCGGCTTGGCGGCGACAGTCTGAATTGGTGCGAGCAAGCACGCGGCCAGCGCGAGACAGATCTTGGAAGTGGTCATGTTGACTGGACTTGTCGATTCGCGGAACAGCGGGCTGTGGATGGCCGCGGCGATCATGGCGACGATCCGGTAGTCGTTCCTCGCCGACCTCGCTAGCGCCCTCGCGTAATTCCGGGCGGCTGCGGGCTCGGAGCCGTTCGGGTAGATTAGCAGCTTCTGGTCGAAGCAGCCCTGCTCAGCCTTAGGCGCGGCGTGCCAAGACTACAATGAGAATTGGCATTCCGAGTGCCCCCCTTCCGATGTTGGAAACGCTGCTAGCTAGGGTCTTCGGGACCAAGCACGAGCGCGAGATCAAGCGCCTCGCGCCAAGGGTCGACGAGATCAGCGCCTTGGCACCGGAGTTCGAGGCGCTCTCCGACGAGCAGTTGCAGGCCAAGACGGACGAGTTCAAGCAGCGCTATCGCGATGGCGAGTCCTTGGACGATCTGCTGCCCGAAGCATTCGCCACCTGCCGGGAAGCTGCTTGGCGAGTCATGGGCATGCGCCATTTCGACGTCCAGCTGATGGGCGGCATGGTCTTGCACGCAGGCAAGATCGCCGAGATGAAGACCGGCGAGGGCAAGACCCTCACGGCCACTCTGGCCGTTTATCTCAATGCCATTTCTGGACGCGGCGTCCATGTCGTCACCGTGAACGACTATCTCGCCCAGCGCGACTCGGAGTGGATGGGCAGGATCTACCGCTGGCTGGGCCTCACCGTCGGCGTCATCGTCCACGGTCTCACCGACGAGCAGCGCCGCGAGAGCTACGGGGCGGACATCACCTACGGCACCAACAATGAATTCGGCTTCGACTACCTGCGCGACAACATGAAGTTCGACGCCGGAGAGCATGTCCAGCGCGGGCACGACTTCGCGATCGTGGACGAAGTCGACTCGATCTTGGTCGACGAGGCGCGCACCCCGCTGATCATTTCCGGCCCGTCCGAGATTTCGACGGACAAGTACTACGCCGCCAACCAGGTGATCCCGAAGCTGGAGAAGGGCGAGACGATCGAGGGCGACGAGCCGGGCCAGCGCACGTACACGGGAGATTTCATCCTCGAGGAAAAGCACCGCTCGGCCTGGCTGACCGAGGCGGGCGAGGCCAAGGTCGAGAAGGCGCTCAACATCGACAACATCAACGAGCTGGCGCATTACGACACCAAGCACGCCATCGAGCAGGGGCTCAAGGCGCATGTCGTGTTCCAGCGCGACAAGGACTACGTCGTCAAGGACGGCAAGGTCGTCATCGTCGACGAGTTCACCGGGCGCCTGATGCCCGGCCGCCGCTGGTCGGACGGCCTGCACCAGGCCGTGGAGGCCAAGGAAGGGGTCACCATCGAGCGCGAGAACCAGACCCTGGCCACGGTCACGTTCCAGAACTATTTCCGCATGTACACCAAGCTGGCGGGCATGACCGGCACCGCGGACACCGAGGCGGCGGAGTTCAGCAAGATCTACAACTTGGAGGTCGTGGTCGTGCCCACCAATCAGCCCATGATTCGGGCCGAGCACGACGACATCGTCTACCGCACGGTGGAGGAGAAGTGGCGCAACTCGGTTGCCGACATCAAGGAATGCCAGCAGCTTGGCCAGCCCGTGCTGGTCGGCACGATCTCGATCGAGAAGTCAGAGCTGCTCTCCCGCATGCTCAAGCGCCGGGGCGTGCCGCACGAAGTGCTCAACGCCAAGCACCACGAGCGCGAGGCCAGGATCATCGCGCAAGCGGGCCGCAAGGGTGCCGTCACCGTCTCGACCAACATGGCCGGTCGCGGCACCGACATCCTGCTGGGCGGCAATCCGGAGTTCTTGGCTCGCGAGCACTTGCGCCGGAAGGGCATCTCCCCGGAGCATCCCGACAACCGCGAGATGTGGGAAAAGACGCTTGCCGAATTCAAGGAGAAGACCGATGCCGAGCACGACGAGGTCGTTGCGCTAGGCGGTTTGTACGTGCTCGGCACCGAGCGGCACGAATCGCGCCGCATCGACAACCAGCTGCGCGGCCGGGCCGGCCGCCAGGGGGATCCGGGCGCGTCGCGCTTCTACCTGTCCCTGCAGGATGACCTGATGCGGATCTTTGGCGGGCATCGCATGCAGGCGCTGATGCTCAAGCTCGGCATGGAAGAGGACGTGCCGATCGAGTCCGGCCTGATCACCAAGCGCATCGAAGCGGCGCAGAAGGCCGTGGAGACCCAGCACTTCGAGTCCCGCAAGCACGTGCTCGAGTACGACGACGTGATGAACAAGCAGCGCGAGGCCGTGTATTCGCGGCGGCGCGAGATGCTCGAGGGCAAGGATCAGCGCAACCGCATCCTCGAACTGGTGGGCGACACGGTGGGACGCTACGTGGAGGACCGCTGTCCGGAGAGGACGCATCCCGACATGTACGACTTCGCCGGCCTGCACGCTGACCTGCACACCCACTTCGGAATGGAGCTGAAGGAGCTCGAGCTAGACGGGCTGGACCGCCAAGGGCTGGCGGACGAGTTCACCGAGGAGATCTGCAAGCGCTACGAAGCCAAGGCCGAAGAGGTCGGAGTCGAGCGCATGCGCTACACCGAGCGCATGATCATGCTGCAGCTGCTGGACCAGCAGTGGAAGGACCACCTGCTGTCGATGGACCATCTCAAGGAGGGCATCGGCCTGCGGGGCTACGGGCAGAAGGATCCGCTCGTCGAGTACAAGCGGGAATCCTTCCACATCTTCCAGCAGATGATGGACACCCTCGACGAGGAGACGCTGAAGGTCTTGTTCCACCTCACCATCAAGACGCCCGTCGAGGAATCACAACCTGCCCAGCGGCCGGCCGCGCAACTGACCGAGTCCGGACCAGAAACCAACGGCAGCCAGCGCCGCGCCGCTCCCGAAAGCGTCACCAAGGAAATGGAAGAGCACGCGCGCGCCGCTCGCCGTCGTAACCGCGAGGAGATGGCGCATGCGCGAATGGCGGGTGCCAGCGCCGAGTCGGTCACTGTCAAGCAGGTCGTGCGGGGCACCAAGGTCGGCCGGAACGATCCCTGTCCGTGCGGTAGCGGCAAGAAATACAAGAGGTGCTGTGGCAGTGCAGTGGCGTAAGGCGATCCAATCCGCCTTGTTGATGACCTTGGCGCTGGCGCTCGCCGCGCCGGCGGCCGCCGAGATGCTGCACGAGGCCCTCGGTCCGTTCGAGAGGCTCGAGCTCCGCCCGTTCGAGCCCTCCGACTTGGACGTGCTTCAGGAGTTCGGCCTGGAAGAGGCCGAAGAGGCGGAATATCGCACCCCGGACGGACTGTCAGTCGTGTTCCGAGCGCTGCAGTTTTACGACGACACCGGGGCGGTTGCCGCCTATGCCTGGATCCGCCCGCACGATGGCGTATCGGTGGAGCGCGGCGAGCGCGCCGTGGAGAAGGGCGACTTGACCGTGATACAGTTCGCCAATTACGTGGTCTCCATGCGCGGGGATCTGCCCGACGAGGAAGATGTCGAGCTCGCGCTGGCCTATCTCCCGCGCCCCAAGCCGACCCCCGACCCGCCAGTGCTGCAGTACGTCCCTGACGATGCGCTCTTGCCGGGCTCGGGACGGCTCATCCTAGGGCCGGTCTCGCTGGAGCGGCTCGCGCCGGATCTCACGCCGTCCGTGGTCGGGTTCCACTTTTCCCCCGAGGGCTACTACGGCAGGTTCGTCACGCCTGCTGGCGAGCTCCCGATGATCATTTGGAGCTATCCCTCCAATCCGATCGCTCGCGGACAGGTGGAAGCGTTTCAGCAGGTCGATGGCTGGCTGGCCAAGCAGGACGGCCCGCTCATCGCGGCCGCGTTCGGCCAGCAGGCGCCCGACGCCGCGCAGCTCTTGCTAGCCCGCGTGCGCTACCGGGCCGAGGTGACCCAGCATGTCGAGGATGCCGAGCGCCACGACAGCTTGGCCAACATCATCCTGGACACGTTTATCCTGTGCGGCATACTCGCCGTGCTGATGATCTTTGGCGGGGTGCTGGTGGCAGGCACCCGCCGCCTCGCCGGGCGCGTCGCGCCCGAATCAATCTTGGCGGCGCCAGAGGGGCCGGATATGCAGCGGCTCGGCATTGACAGGCCCGGCGGCCAACAGCGGCTGCCCGAGGAATAATCGCCGCTCTGGGTGCTACGGCGTCATGCCGACGCCGCCCTTGATGCGGGTCTTGGCGGCCTGCCGGCGCTCTTGGCGTCTGGCGACCGCCATCGCGCGCAGGCGGCGGATCGTCACTGCCGAGGCTTGACGGGTGGCCATCCGGGCGTATGAGCAGCCCGAAGCCACCACCAGCATGGCCACCATCGGCGTGAGCGCCCCGGCCGCGCCGCCGTCCCATCTCAGCAGCACGACGCCGAGCAGCACCGCGAGGCTGGCATCGGTGACCTTGCCCAGCGTGTTGGGGAGCAGCCTGATGCCGTAGCGCTTGTAGACGAATGACCAGCCGCCGAGAATTCCTGCGTCGCGCGCAACCACCAGCAGCGCGACCCAGACGGCGATCTGGTCCGTCAGGGAGAGCGTGATGAAGGCCGCGCCGAGATACATCTTGTCCGCGATCGGGTCGATCACCTCGCCGAAATCGTTGCGTATTGCCAGTCGGCGGGTGCCCTTGCGTGCGAGGTAGCCATCCACCATGTCGCTGAGATGCAGGGCCACGACCAGCCAGAAGGCTGCGTACCGCCAAGCCTCGCCATTGCTGGACTTCCAGATCAGCAGGACGATGACCGGTACCGAGGCGAGCCGCACCAGGCTCACGCCGTTGGCCAGCCTCACGAGCAGCGATGCGAATTGCCTCGACACGATCCGAAACTATTTTACGATACGCCCGCGGAGCCATCGTGGGTGCTTTGATTGCCCGTAACTTCTGGGACTGGCCGATATTTGGTCTTTGACCGATGTCGTAGAATCCGATCGCCATGTCCCACTTAGCCGACGCGTCCGAGCACACCATGGGCAGCCGGCGAGGCTTCCTCCGCACCCTTGCGGCAATCGGGGCCGGCGCAGGGTGCCGCCCGTCTCGATCACAGGGCCAGATCACGACACACACCTACAAGGCGGTCGACGGCCTGGCAATTCGGGCGGACGTGCACCTCGCCGAGGACGATCGCGTGCGGCCGATTGCAGTCTGGATTCATGGCGGCGCCTTGATCATGGGCCGTCGCCAGGGCGTCCCGCAACCCCTGATGGACCGGCTGATCAAGGCCGGCTTCGCCGTCGTGTCCATCGACTACCGCCTGGCACCGGAAACCAAGCTGCCCGCCATCATCGAGGATGTCGAGGACGCCTTCGATTGGATCCGAGGCCAAGGCCCCGATCTCTTCCGAGCAGATCCGGATCGGATCGCGGTCCTGGGCTCATCGGCCGGCGGATACCTGACTCTGACCACCGGGCACCGGGTGGACCCGCGCCCGCAGGCTTTGGTGTCGTTCTGGGGCTATGGAGATCTGATCGGGCCGTGGTACTCGACACCGAGCCCTCACGCCCGCCACCGCCGGATCGTCATGACGCGCGAGCAGGCGCTGGCGCAGGTTAGCGGGCCCCCGATCTCCAACTCGGCCGACCGCGACGGCAACGGCGGAGCCTTCTACCAGCACTGCCGGCAGCACGGAATCTGGCCTGAGGAGGTGTCGGGCTGGGACCCGGTGTCAGAAGCCGAGATGTTCGTCCCGTATATGCCGGTGCGAAACGTCACGCCGAGCTATCCCCCAACGCTACTGGTGCACGGCACGGCGGACACGGACGTGCCCTACGAGCAATCGACGCTCATGGCCGAGGAGTTCCGCCGGCACGGGGTGCGGCACGAACTGCTGACATTCGAAGGGGCCGAACACGGCATCGGCGGATCAAGTTCCGCCGAATCGGACAGGGCATATTCCGCGGCAGTGGCGTTTCTGCAAGCAGAGATCGGAGTCTGAGATACAAGCCGCCAAGGAACAGATCGACTGCCCCCCGCGCCTATCTCCTGCGAGGAATGAACTCCACCGACACCGGGTCGAAGGCGTTCAGATCGGGCTTGTCCGTCTCCACCCCTTCGGGGGGCACCGCCCGCTTCGCCGTCCACAAGACTCCGTTCAGGATGAACCGGCGCAGGTCGTCGTTGGTCCAGCTCTTGTAAAAGTGGGGCATCACGATGCCGAAGCCGCGCCCGCCATCAGTCCTCTCGACGCCCCAGGCGACGATTTCCCTCTTCGGAGCCTCGGGCGGGAGCATCGACGTCGCCAAGGCTGTCACGTTCGACGCAGGCCGGTTGCCGGACCCGCCGAAATAGTTGTTGGTGTAGGGTTCGTCGTGGATGGTGAAGCTCTTCCAGCCCCGCGAGATGGGGTGGCTTGGAGCAGCGGGTTCGATTCTGGCCTCTTCGTAGACCCGTGCAAATGACCGGTGGTGAGGGCACGAGCGATTGGCGAAGTATCCGCCCATCCAGCGCAAGAGCGGATGGTCCCCATCGGATGTCACGTCCTCGCCGAGCAGTCCCGTAGCGAAGTGCAGACAGACGATTCCGCACCTGCGGTCCATCATCTTCGCGAGATCGGCGAGGTTGCGTTCGGGATTCTCGAAGCGGTTTGGCGGGAACGTGTCGCCGATAAAGACGATCGTCGAGACCGACTCGCGCAGCGCCTTGTCCTGTGGCCATTCGTAGACGATGTCGGTCTGGACCGAGTCAACATTCTTCATCCCACGGAGGGCATCCTGCAGGAGGCGACCGCCCGCGGCCACCTCGTGCGAGCCGGGCGGATGATTGCTTGGACCCACCACGACCAGGATTCGAGTAGCATCAGCCCCTTGAAGAACGGAGCCCGCCGCCAGGAAGAGCAGCGCGAGTGCCGTGCACGGGTTCATCGTGCAGGTATTATCGGCAATCTGCTAGACAATTGACCGAAGGATCTGTCGCCGAGGGGCATTGCATCCGAAGCAGTTCTACGACTCGCAAGGCAAGCGCCGGGTGGATAATCGGGTGCGCGCTGCCGGAAGAACGGCCTAGTGTGCCGCCGCCCGCGCCCGGCCTGCCAAAGTTCCGAGGAACGCACCTGCTGAGATGATCCGGCTCGCATCGATCACGTTGCTCATTTCCTTGGCGACAGCTGCCCAGGAGCCCCGCGCCGCGGTTTCCCGGCAGACGTTCGCGGAACTCTTGAAGACCTCTGCGAGCGCACCGCCGGTGTCGGTCACGTCGCACGGTCGGGTCGCCGAAACGGGACTGGTGGTCGAGGATCTGACGTGGGAGTCGAGCGACAACGAGACCGTTCCGGCCTACCTGATTCGGCCTGCCGAGCCCACTGGACGGTTGCCGGCGGTAATCTGCCTGCACGGATCCAGCGGCAGCCGGGAATCGATGGCAACGCATGAGTTCGGGCCCGGACAGTGGACGCGTCCTGGCCGCGATGCCCCTCATACCAGGATGCTGGGCTGGGCTCGCGAACTGGCGCGCCGGGGTTTCATCGCCCTGGCGATCACGCAACGCGGCCTTGACCGGCGAGAGCCGCCGATCAACGTGCAGGCCAACGCCATGCTCGTGCAAGGCCGCACGGCCATGGGGGAGATCCTCTACGAAATCCGGCAAGGCCTGACCTACCTCAAGGGGCGGGAAGACGTGGGCAGGATTGGCATCACCGGGATGTCGTTCGGAGGAATCACCTCGTTCTACACCTGGCTGCTGGACGATCGTGTTGCGGCCGCTGCCCCGATCTGCGGAGGAGTGGGCTCGCTGGAATCGTTCATCCGGCTCGGAAGGCTGTCCTACCACGGCACGTATTGGTGGCTGCCAGGCATGCTCCAGCGAGGCGATCACGGCGATTTCGCCTCGGCGATGGCCCCGAAGCCCTTGATGCTGTGGGCCCCGACGTCGGACGTCGGGATGCCGCGCGAGGGAGTGGACCGATTCCGCGAACAGGTCGAGCCCGCCTATGCCCAAGCCGGGGCGGAACGCGCCCTGCGGATCCATCAGCCGCCCGGCGAGCATAGCTTCACGATGGAAGCATTCGAAGCGATGGCCGAGTTCTTCAACAAGGTCTTGCGCTAGGGCTTCAGGATGCTTGCCAACAGCGGCGTCGCCATCACACCGTTCCAGCGGTGGTGGCCATCGAAGGAGTCCATCGAGAGGTGTTCTTCGGCTCCGAGCGCGCGGTAGGCCCGCTGTATCCTGTCCCACGCTCCGGGGATCCACTCCTTGACCATTAGCCCGTCGCGCAGCCCGACTTCCCACAGGGCCGGCCTAGGGGCGATCAACCCGGCGATCTCCGGAACGTCGCCGAACTCCAGAAGGCCCGGAATCACTTGGGCCCCGCAGCTATAGCGCCCTCCGATGCGCTCTTGCATGACGTTCAGCGCGCCGGAAATCACGGAGACCCGAATGCGCGGCTCGACCGCTGCCGCAAGCATGGTCATCCTGCCGCCGTACGACAGGCCGACGCAGCCGATTCGGTCCGTATCGACCGCGTTGTTGCGAGTCAAGAACTCGAAAGCCCACAAGGCGTCGCGCAGGTTCTCGCTCATCAGGTTCCGGCCCAGCAGCTGCATCCGCACGAAGGCCACGGCGCAAGCGTCGTTGCCCCTGTACGCCTCGGACGAGTCGAGGCGGCGACCGAACGGCGTGAAGCAAGGGGCTACCACGATATAGCCTTGGCGGACGAGCTCGAGCCCGAAGTCATAGTTCGCGGTTTCGATGTTCTGCGCTCGCTCCGCAGTGCTGTCAATTCCGACGACCGCATCGTGACCGAAGGGTCCGTGACCGTGCAGAGCCAGAATGCCCGGACGCGCTCCGTCGCGAGCAGCCTTTGGCGTCAGCAGGTAGATCGGCAGTTCTGCAACGCCCGGGGCACGCAAGATCACGGACTGGCGCTGGTGGTCAGGGAATTCGACCGTCTCCTCGATCTGTGACTTCCACCGCAATGGCGGCCGATAGGCCCCGAGAAGCTCCTCGAGCTTGTTTCCGAACGACTGCTGCCAGGCCCGGCACTCGTCCGCCGTGGAGCCCTGGAACTTCATCTTCAACGGCGCCTCGCTCGCGAGCCTGCGGATCCGCTCGTGGACATCTTCGGCCCCGGCGGACGCGACGCTGCTGCCGAGCAGGGCTTGCAGCAGGCGTCGTCGATGGATCGATCTCATGCCGGCCTCCCGTTATTCCCTCAACCTCGTCGCGAGCGCGCTGAGGGCTTCGCGGGTCTCGGCGATCTGCTTCCGAAGGCCGTCGGCATGCCTCCATGCTTCGCTGTCGAGTCGGGAGCCGGGCTCGCGGAGTTCCTGCTCCAGTTCTGCGAGATCGCGCTCGCACCGCTCCAGGTTCGCCTCCAGCGTGGCGGGGTTGTGGAAGCTCCCCCCGTCCACGGTCACATACACGGGCGTGGTATGGGCCAGATACCCAGGTCCGGCGGACACGCGAGCGGCAATCCAGATCCCGCGCTCGACTTCGAGATCGAACTCCAGCGAGAGTTGCTTCTCCCCTTGGCCGGTGACCCGCTTGAGAACCTCGCCGTGACCGACAATCTCAAGGTCCGTGAGTCCAATTCGCGAGCCGTCGCCGAAGGCGTTCGCAGTCACCCGCACGGTCTCGCCCTCGCCGACATTCACTTGGCTGCCGGGGAGACTGCCGTTCACCTCAAGTTCTACGATCGGCCCGGTGGTCGCGAAGGTGTGGCCGGCCTTGACGGCAGAAAGCCAACGGTCGAAGGTTAGATCCTCCCCGACATAGGTGTAGAAGCGGGCGTCGCCGATCTGGCTGAATCGGTTCGGGTCGCCGCGCTCTCCCCTGCCGCACCATGGAAAGTCCGAGCCGCCGAGTGCGGTCAGCCGGAACCCGAGATCGAGGAAGCGATAGTAGTGCTCCGTGTGGATGGGGCCGTCGGGGACGCAGAACTGGGCCAGTTCCAGGAAATCGAGCTTGCCCGAGAGTACAGTGACGGTCATTCCGCGATAGCCATGGAACGACATGCCCTGATGGGCGAAACCGCTGACGCCGCCCAGCTCGTGCACGCGGTCGAAGACGCGGCCGTACGAGTAATAGTCATCCTGAAAACGCACGAAGTCATCGGCCCCGAGGGAGATGGTGTGGCCGAATTCCGGCGTGCGCGGCTCCTCCTGGCCCGACGAGAGGATCGTGCCCCCTTCGCAATAGCGACCGGTCTCCCCCCACCCGTACTGGGAGAAGACAAAGTGCCAGAAGTCGCCCATTTGCAGCAGGTGGCCGACATGCACGTCCTCGGCCGCGATCCAGCGCAGGATGGATGGGTTGTCGCGTGGCGAGCGGCGGATGTGGATGTGGTCATCCGAGGAGTACCAGCCGCGGGCAGGCATGTCGATCCATCGCTCCAGCTCGTACGTGCGTTTGGCTTGGTCTCCCTGCCCAAGCTCGATGTCGTGTGTCTGCCTCGCGTACTCGTAGCCCTTCGAGAGTTCGAGGCGATAGGTGCCGACCGGCAATCGGGCTTCGAAGGACCCATCGACATAGAAGGAGCCGTCCGGTTGCAGGGCGTACCCGTCCGCGCGGTCCGAGCGGCCCCACATGACGGCGATGGCCTGCGGAGGGGGAGCGAATGAGGACGCGGTCTCGGTTGAGGCCCCTAGCATCGCGGGAGGATTGCCGTCGGCATCCGTGAGCCGCACTCGGACGGGGGTGGCATCCCCGGTGCCGGCGTCGAGCACGGTCACTGACAGGACAGCGTCCCGGGTCGTTAGGCAGGCGACAACCAAGCAGGCCAGAAACAGGCCCAGTGCAATCGCTCGGTGCCTCATGATCGTCCGGCCCGACTAGATTGTACGGGCATTCCGGGCGCCGGGAGTGTGCCATTTTCAATGCCCAGGAGTGTGCCATTTCGATGCCCATTAACAAAGAGTCGACACAGGGATCGCGCAGCAATCGCCCCTTCGATCCGGGCACCCTCTTCGCCGCTGGCCGAATGACCTCCGCGGTGGCAGAGCCATCGCGGCACTGATCCCCGGGCCTAGCCGACTACGGCCGGCAGTGTAGGCCAACCCACTGTCGGGGCGGACCGGATCGCGACCGTCTATGGGGTTCGCGTGCGAAACCGAGCACTAGCAATCGGATCGTTGATGACGGTGCTATCCTGGCCGGAGTTCGCGATCAGGGCAGGGCTCTTTGGTTCTGGCGTTATTTCCTCCAACTACGACTGCCTTCAAGATCGGGCTGCGAGTGAGGGCGGGACGAGATTGTCGTACTAGCGTGCGGAAAAAGTGATGCAGCCAGAGGCACGACGCGGCTGGGACTCGTCGTTTGTAGACTTCAGCGCCGTGACAAAGTCCCGGGTGCTGCAGGCGCTACGGGCCAGCTATCCGGATTCAAGTCCGGCGGAAGATCGCTCCTGGACGGTCAACATACCGCTACTCCAGGCCGAGGTGCGAGAGTCCATGCAAGCGGACCAGTCGATCCAGACATGCACCGCCGTCTTGGAGTACCAACTGCCCATGGAATTGCGCCGGCCGGATGCCGTCCTGCTGGTGCGCGGCGGCATCGTGATTCTCGAGCTCAAGGGGGAGGTCGACGCGAACGACGCGGCGATCGACCAGGCACATGCATACGCCAGGGATCTGAGGAACTACCACCGAAGCTGCCATGACCGAGAGGTCAGCCCCGTCGTGGTGCCAACGCGGATGCGAGGCCCGCAGCGGTTCGAACGCGACGTGCATGTCTGTCCAGCGGATCGACTGGACGAGCTGATCAATGAACTCGACTCGGAAGGCGACCACGCGGTCGATCCGGCGGAATTTCTCGCAGCCGAGGCTTACAAGCCTCTGCCGTCGCTGGTCACGGCTGCACGCAAGCTCTTCTTCGAGAAGAAGCCGCCTCAACTGTGGAGGTCCATCGCCAACACGGACGACGCCGTGTGTGCCGTGCAGCGCATTATTCAAGAAGCCCGTGCGACGCAGACCCGGAGGCTGGTGCTGCTGACGGGTGTCCCTGGGGCAGGCAAGACGCTGGTCGGGCTGCGAGTCGCGCACGCGCCCGGAATGAACCCAACGGATGGCGAAGGGGAAAGCCCGGGCACGATTTTCCTGTCCGGCAATGGCCCTCTTGTCGATGTCCTGCAGTATGTGCTGGAGAGCAAGGTCTTCGTTCGCCCCGTGAAAGCCTACGTGAACCGCCACAAGAATCAGCGGTCGCTGGTTCCCAGCGAGAACGTCGTGATCTTCGATGAAGCGCAAAGGGCTCATGACGCAGAGCGAGTGAGCGAGGTTCATGGGGCAAAAGGCCAGCAATCCGAACCGGAACTGCTGATCGAGTTCGCTGAGCGACGCCCCGACTGGGCGGTTGTCGTCGGACTCATCGGGAACGGGCAGGAAATTCACGTCGGCGAGGAGGGAGGCATCGGCCTGTGGGTGCGGGCCCTCGCAAGCACCTCGGCCCCCGGCTCGTGGCTCGTTCACGGCCCTCGAACAATGCAAAACGCGTTCGACGGACTGCAATTCTCGGTGGATGACTCGCTCAATCTCGGCCAGACCATCCGTTCACACATGGCAACGGAATTACACGAATACGTCGGGAGACTCCTGCGTCGCCGGCCGGACGCAGCGGCTTCCCTGCTGCCCATCGCCCGGCGCCTGGAGCATGAAGGGCACGATCTTCGGATCACGCGCAGACTAGACCAAGCGAAGGCGTATCTCAAGGAAAGGTACGCTGATCACTCCGAGGCCCGGTTCGGACTCGTGGCATCAAGTCGGGACAAGGACTTGGAACCTGTCTGCGGCATCCCCAATAGCTGGAATGCAACTAGGAGTGTCAGGTACGGGCCTTGGTACAACGATCCGGAGAGCCATGGCGAGGGCCGCTCGTGCCGGCACTTGGAGACGTGTGTCACGGAGTTCGGTGCGCAAGGCCTTGAGTTGGACGCCGTCTTGCTGGCCTGGGGAACTGACTTCGTTCTGCGAGACGGAAGTTGGTCAAACGATCGAGCTCGCGGCTATAAGGCCCCCGGGCCCTCCAATCCATGGCAACTCCGCGCCAATGCGTATCGCGTGCTCCTCACTCGGGGCCGCGATGCCCATGTCGTGTTCGTTCCGGAACTCAGCTGTCTGGATGAGACATACAGCTATCTCGTCGCCTGTGGATTTCGCCCACTTAAGGCTTGATGGGCTGTTAGACTCCTGTTGCGATGACCCGGTACGGCCTTCTCCTTCTCACCTCGTTGTCCTTGCTGATCGCCTCTTCTGCCTCGGTCGAGGAACGCCTTCAGACAATGCATCGGCACCATCCGGAGGCCGACGCCAACGGCGACGGCAGTCTGACGGAGCTCGAGGCGATGGACTACGTGGTCCGCGTATCTGGCCGAAGGGTCAACCGCGGTCCGGTCGACGGGCCCCCAGAATTGCTCGACGCATTCGAGGAACGGTCGCACGGAGAAACCCGTTACCGACTGATGCAACCCCTGGCCCTTGATCCCGGCACGCGCTACCCGCTGATCCTGAGCCTGCATGGCGGCGGCGGTGTAGGCGACGACAACTTGTCCCAATTGCGATGGTGGAACGGCGTCATGGCCAAGGAGGAATGGAGACGCGCACATCCCTCCTTCGTCGTTGTGCCCCAAGCCGTCTCGGGCGGCACTTGGGGAGAGCGATCGCAGGTCGGCAACCTCCAGAACATCTACATCAAGAACATGATTCCAGTGGTCTTCGAGATCATCGAGGCGCTGCAGCAAGAACTCCCGATCGACGAATCGCGCATATATCTTCTCGGCTCGTCCATGGGAGGCACAGGGACTTGGAACTTCCTCCAAGCCCGGCCGGGATTCTTCGCCGCCGGTATCCCGGTTTGCGCAGGTCGCCCCCCTGAGGATGTCAAGGGCTTGGCACAGACCCCGGTCTGGCTATTCCACGGTGCCGACGACCCAACGGCACCGGTGGAGAATTCCCGCAGGATGTTCGACAAGCTCAGCGCTGCCGGAGGCTCGATCAAGTACACCGAGCTTCGCGGTGTCCGGCACAACTCCTGGATCCAGGCGTTCACGTACACGGGCGACGACCCGGCTCGTGGCTTCCTGACAAAAGCCAGCGGAGACCAAGTGGATCCGACCAGCGACGTGTGGCAGTGGCTCTTCCGCCAGCGTCGGTAGGACCTGAATTGAGTCCCGTCGATTGCGGGACCCTCCGAGCAAGCCGGCGAGTCCTTGGACGCAATCTTCAGCCGTCGGTCCCTGCGGCGGGCTAGGCGGCTTCGGAATGCTCTATTCCGCAACGCCGGATTGCTGCGAGGCTTGGCTATGCGCCGCGGCCTTGGCAAGCTTGTCGCAACGGTTGTTGTCCTTGTGCGTGGAGTGCCCCTTCACCCAGACCCACCGCACTCGGTGTGGGGCCACGGCGGCCTCCAGCTCTCGCCACAGGTCTTGATTCTTCACGGGTTGCTTCGTCGTCGTCATCCACCCGTTGCGCTTCCACTTCTTCATCCAGCGCGTCACGCCGCTCTTGACGTACTCCGAATCAATCTCCAGAGTGACTGCGCAGGGCTCGCGCAGGGCCTGCAAGCCCTTCACAACCGCCATCATCTCCATGCGGTTGTTAGTCGTTCTGGCCTCTCCCCCGCTCAGTTCGCGAGAGTGCTTGTTGTAGCGAAGGATCACCGCCCAGCCGCCAGGGCCGGGGTTGCCGATGCACGATCCGTCGGTGACCAGCCGGACGTTCTTCATCGATGTTGCCCCCAATCATAGCGCCGCGATCCGATGCGGATTGCGGCTCCGTCCTCGGCTACGCTGAAGGGTTGCTGCGGACTCGTAGGGCGTTTTTGGCTGCTTGCGCGGCTCTGCCTTCCTCGGGCGCCGCCGGCGCGACTGCTGCCGACGAATATGGCAAGCGTCGGCGAGCGCTGGCCGAGGCGATTGGTCGCGGTGTCATCGCGCTGCTTGGCTCGACCGAATCGGAAGGCCAGTCCGGGTTCACGGGCTTTCGCCAAGAGAGCAGCTTCTTCTACCTCACCGGACACGAAGAGCCGGGCGCGGCCCTGCTCATTGCTCCGGCCCGCGGGGGCCTGCCGTATCGCGAGATCTTGTTCTTGGCCGACCCCGCCGGCCGCTCCCAAGAGTGGCATGGGCCAAGCTTGGAGCCGGAGGACGCCGGCCATCTGGGGTTTGCCGAGGTCCTGACCGAGTCGAAGTTCCGTCGGACCTTGCGCGCCCTCTTGCGGGATCGGAACAGATTGGCTGGATTGGCCGGAGCGCGGCCGGCGGACGACGCCCAGGCGCGCTCGCGGCACGAGCGTTTGGTGGAAGCGGCCGGGCGCGAGCCGACCCGCGACATCCGAGTTCCGCTGGCCGCGCTGCGCAGCATTAAGTCGCCTGCCGAGGTTGCCCTGATTCAAGCGTCCGTCGAAGCCACCGAAGTGGGCTTCCGCGATGCTTGGGCCAGAGTCGCCGATGGGGCGACCGAGCGCGAAGTCGCGGCCGGATTGATTGGAGGGGCCTTCCGGGCCGGCTGCGAACGCTTGGCTTTCGCGCCGATCGTGGCCGCGGGGCCTCATGCGACGATCTTGCACTACCAGCGCAACTCCGGCCGGCTGGAGAACGGGCAGATGTTGCTTATTGACGCTGGCGGCGAAAGGGCTCGCTATGCCGCCGACATCACGCGGAGCATCCCGGTAAGCGGACGGTTCGGCGAGAAGCAGCGGCGGCTGTACGAAGCCGTGCTCGAGGCGCACGAGCAGGCGCTTGCGGCCGTGCAGCCCGGTGCTGTGCTGGGCGGGCCCGCTCGGAACAGCGTCGAATCGGTTGCCGAGGGCGTCCTGCGCAAGCGAGCGCCCCGTGGCGTGGATCCCTACCTGCCGCACGCCATCGGGCACCATGTCGGACTGGACGTGCATGATCCAACGCCGCCCGGTCGCGCCTTGGAACCGGGCATGGTGCTCGCCATCGAACCCGGCTTGTACCTGCCGGAGGAAGGCGTCGGCATCCGCATCGAGGACATGGTCGAGGTGACAGGCGATGGCTGTCGCGTGATGAGCGCGGGCCTGCCGCGCACGGCGGACGCCATCGAGGCCGCGCTCGCTGGTGCGGGTGCGGCTTGATCCCCGCTGCGCAGGGGCTCGCTTGGGCTCTCAGTTGCGCACTGGATGATCGCGCAACGCGTCCTCGTCGGGCTCGGTGCCCCAGCCGGGCCGGTCCGGCACGACCAGATGGCCGTCCTCGATGGGCGGAACGTGGGTGAAGATATCGGCATCCCAGCTCAGCCGGTCGATGTCGATCTCCATGATGCGCAGGTTCGGCACGGCGGCCACGAAGTGGGCGTTCATCATCGTCGCCAGGTGCCCGTAGAAGTTGTGCGGCGCCGCATTGACCTCGTAGGCCTCGGCGCAAGCGGCCACCTTTAGGCTCTGCCAGACACCGTTCCAAACGGCGTCGATAATCGCGACGTCAACGGCTTCGTGTTGGAAGAAGGGCAGGAAGTTGCGCAGGCCCATCAGCGTTTCGCACGAGCTGATGGGGCAGGGGCTTTGCTCGCGGATGTGTTGCAGCGCGCGCGGGTTGCGCGTGTCGATCTCCGCCCAGAACAGGTCGAAGTCGCGCAGCTCGCGCAAGACTTTGAGATAGCCCTCGGTGGCGCAGTTGAAGTTCAGGTCGAGCAGGATGTCCATGTCCGGCCCTGCACCGTCCCGCAAGGCATCCAAGTGGGCGCGCAGTTGCCGCAACGTGGAGCGCTCCATGTTGCGGCCCGGCTCGTAGGGCGTGCCGAAGCCCGGTCGCCACCCCCGCACGGTCCCGTCCCCGAACTGGAAGATATTGGTCTTCAAGGCGGTGAAGCCCCTCTGCTTGGCTTCCGCGCCGATCCCGCGGACGCCATCGAGGTCGTGGATCGCCGGCGGGTAGAACTCCGGGTGATTGATGCGCCATGTGGCACAGTGCGACCAGTACAGCCGGATACGGTCGCGCACCTTGCCCCCGAAGAGCGCGTAGCAGGGGACTCCCAAGGTCTTGGCCTTGGCGTCAAGCAGGGCGTTCTCGATCGCGGCGAAGGCTTGCCCGGTCGCCCCGTCGACGGCCGGTCGCAGCTGGCAGAACAGCTCCGAGTAGATCCGCTCGTGGTTGCCGAGATCCTTGCCTATTAGGGTCGGCTCCAAGCGCTCGATCGTCGCCGTGATTCCCGGGGAGCCGAAGTCCTCGTCGTACTCGCTCCAGCCCACCACGCCGTCGCCGGTTGTGACTTTGGCGAAGTGGTAATTACGCCACCCCGCATCGCAATGGCGGGTTTCCAAGCGGTCGATCTTCATGAGCCGACCATCGTAGCAACCGATGCCGGCCCAATCTGGCTAGCTCGCGCCGTCCGGCGGACCTTGGCGAAACACTTCGTCCAGTGCGGCGACGGCTTCGTCAACATGCTCCTCCTCGATCACGAACGGCGGGAGGAACCGCAGGATATTGCCCGCGGTGCAGTTCATGAGCAGGCCGCGTTCTTGTGCCCGCGGCACGAAGCCTCCGCCGGGGATGTTCAGCTCGAGCCCGACCATCAGGCCGAGGCCCCTCAGGTCACCGACGAAGTCATAGCCGGTGGCCAGATCTGCGAGGCGCGCCCGGAAGTACGCCGACACTTCCCGGACGTGCGGCAGCAGTTCTGGCAGCATGCCGAGGAACTCCCGTGCCACGCGGCAGGCCAGCGCTCCGCCGCCGAAGGTGGAGCCGTGCATGCCGGGCGCGAGGACCGCCGCGGCGGCCTCGTTGCAGACAACGGCACCGATTGGCAGCCCGGCCGCCAGCGGCTTGGCCAGGGTGATCACGTCCGGCAGGAAGTCACCGCCCCAGTTCTGGAACGCGAAAGCCTCGCCGGTGCGCCCCATGCCGCACTGGACTTCGTCGCAGATCAGCAGCGCGTCGTACTGCGTTGCCAGTTGGCGGGCTCGCGCCGCGAATGCGGGCGAGATCTCGATGATGCCGCCCTCTCCCAGAATGGGTTCGAACACGATGCCGGCGGTGTTGTCACCCACGGCGGCCTCGAGCGCGGCTTCGTCGTTGGGCGCGATGAACCGCACGCCCGGAATGACCGGCTCGAATGGCTCGCGGTACTTGGGCTGGCCGGTGACGGAGATCGCGCCCAGCGTGCGGCCGCCGAATGACTCGTGCAGTGCGACGATCTCGGTCTTGGCGCTGCCGCGCGCGCGGCCCCACCCCTTGGCAATCTTCAGGGCCGCCTCGACGGCCTCCGCGCCGCTGTTGCAGAAGAACGTGCGCTGCAAGCCGCTCAGTTCCGCGAGCATCTGAGCTACCTCGCCTTGCAGCGGGTGGTAGTACAGGTTGGAGCAGTGCACCAGGGTGCCGATCTGGTCGGCGATCGCCGCCACGACACGGGGATGGGAGTGGCCCAGGGCCATGACCCCGATGCCGGAGACGAAGTCGAGGTACTTGCGGCCGTCCTCGCCGTAGAGATAGACGCCTTCGGCTCGGCTGACGACCAGCGGGTAGCGCCCGTAGTTGCGCACCACATACTGGTGGTCCCGCGCGACGATCTGTTCTGTGTCCGTTTCTGGAGAGGCAACAGGCATTTCCTCCTCAGACTAGCACCCGCCCGAGCGTGCGATCTGTCCTTAGCCCGTCGCACCAATAAACCTCCGCTGTACGCCCCGCCAGTGTCCTTGACGATGCTGCACCGCTGATCCAGAGGCGGCGCTTGAGATCGGCGTCTCCGTGGACCGGCACTGAGATGCAGGCCGAGATGCCTGCCGCTGAGTAGAGGTGATGGCTGCCCTAGATCCGCCGCAACCGCCAGCCAAGCGACTGGAGAATCCGGCAGAACTCTTTGCCAGTGACGGTCTTCACACCGCGATCTCAATTAATCGGTCCGTGCCGGACAGAGGGATCTCCTGATTCTCGATCGACATACAACCTTCGACCGCCTCATAGATGTTGCTGAGCAGATCTTCGAAGGTGTCTCCCTGCGCGGCACATCCAGGAATGGCTGGCACTTCTGCCCAAAAACCGCCTTCTTCTGCCTCGCGAATGACAACCTTCAGCTTCATGGCTCTCTCCAGCCCGAGATTACATTTTAAGAGGCCCTAGATTGGCTGGCTGATATGAGACGGGGCGAGCTATGGTTGCAGTTTCGGGGATGTGCCGTTGGGATTGATGATGCAGTTAGGCTCCCCGCCAGCCGCGCAACAGTTGAGGTAGAGCGGTCAGCAGAACCGATGTGCAACTGGGCTCGGATGGCCGGTAGGCAAAGGTGGCGCTCTGGAAGCTTTCGAGCTAGCCCCCCATTCCGGGCGACGACGTCCTGCACCGGGTTTGCGTATAGCTGTTGCTGACGGTCCGGGTTAATCCAACACCAAGTCCCCGCTCGCAGAGCCTGAGGCCAAGACTGGCTTCACTGTGGACAGGCTTCAGGTTCCTTCGGCGGCGATTGGCTACGCTGGGAGAGCATGACCGCCTCCGATCCGCTCATCTTGGTCACCAACGATGACGGGATCGACGCGCCAGGGATCCTCGCATTGGAAAGCGCCCTGGCACCGCTCGGACGGATCCGCACAGTCGCGCCACTGATGGAGCAGAGCGCTGCCAGTCGGCGCATCACGCTGCGCCGCCCCCTGCGCTACGAGCGCAAGGGCGAGGGCCGCTTCGGCGTGGACGGCACACCGGCCGACAGCGTGATGATGGCGCTCACGCTGCTGGTCGAGGAGACGCCGGCCTTGGTCGTCGCCGGCATCAACGCCGGCCCCAACCTCGGCGAGAACATCTACTATTCCGGCACAGTCGCCGCAGCCGCCGAGGGCTCGAAATACGGCATCCCCGCCATGGCCGTTTCGGTAAACCAGCGATCTTCCATAGACTTCGGTCCGTCGGCCCGCATCGCCGCGGCCCTGTCCAAGAGGGTGCTCGCGGAGGGGTTGCCGAAGGGTATCGCGCTGAACGTGAACGTGCCCGCCGGCGAGGCTTCCGGAGTGGCCGTGACCCACCAGTGCCGCAAGATCTCGCGCAATCTGATGATCGAGGCCCGCGATCCGCACGACCGGAAGTACTACTGGATGCACGAAGAGGTGCCCGTCGAAGCCGCCTCGGATGGCAGCGACTACGCTGCGGTGCATCAGGGCCTGCTATCTATCACCCCGCTACACTTCGACCACACGGCATACGGGTACGTCGAGGCGCTGCGGCGCGACTTCTGCGAGTTCGATCCGCAGGCTCTCTGAGGCAGCCGCTGCCGGCGTCGAATCAGGCCAGCAATGGCTTGACGGCGTTGCCGTGGACGTCGGTGAGCCGGAATCTCCGCCCTTGGAACTTGAACGTCAGCTTGGTGTGGTCGACCCCTAGCAGGTGCAGCATCGTGGCGTGCAGGTCATGCACGGAGACGGGGTTCTCGGTGATGTTGTAGCTGAACTCGTCAGTAGCGCCGTAGGTCTGGCCGGGCTGGACGCCGCCGCCGGCCATCCAGATCGAGAAGCAGCGCGGATGGTGGTCGCGGCCGTACTCGGACTCGGTCAGCGTGCCCTGACAGTAGACGGTCCGCCCGAACTCGCCGCCCCAGACCACGAGCGTGTCATCGAGCAGGCCGCGCTGCTTGAGATCCATCACCAGGGCCGCCGAGGCTTGGTCGGTGGTCTTGGTCTGGCGCTGGATGCCCTGCTTGAGCGAGCCGTGCTGGTCCCAGCCCCGGTGGTAGAGCTGGATGAAGCGCACGCCGCGCTCGGCCAGCCGGCGCGCCAGCAGGCAGTTGTAGGCATACGTGCCGGGGCGGCGGGCGTCTTCTCCGTAGAGGTCGAACACGCGCTCGGGCTCGCCGGCCAGATCGGTCAGTTCCGGAACCGAGCGCTGCATCTTGAACGCCATTTCGTACTGCGCGATGCGCGTGACGATTTCGGGGTCTCCGTACTCTTCGAACTGCTTGCGGTTGAGCTTGGCAAGCGCGTCGAGGAACGTGCGCCGCTGGTCGCGCGAGATGCCCGCCGGGTCGGACAGGTACAAGACCGGGTCGCCCACCGAGCGGAACTTGACCCCTTGGTAGCGCGTCGGCAGGAAGCCCGATCCCCACAGCCGGTCGTAGAGCGGCTGGCCGCCCGTGCCCTGCGTGATCATCACGACGAAGGCGGGCAGGTCGCTGGACTCGCTGCCGAGCCCGTAGCTCAGCCAGGCGCCCATGCTGGGACGGCCCGCGATCTGCGCCCCGGTCTGCAAAAACGTGACGGCGGGATCGTGGTTGATGGCATCGGTATGCATCGAGCGCACGATGCTGATGTCGTCGGCGATCTTGGCCGTGTGCGGCAGCAAGTCGCTGATCCAAGCGCCCGATTCGCCGTGTTGCTGGAAGCCGAACGCGGATTCGACCAGCGGAAAGCTGCTCTGGCCGGAGGTCATCGTGGTCAGCCGCTGGCCCTTCCGGATCGACTCCGGCAGGTCCTGCCCGCGCAGCTTGGCCAAGCCTGGCTTGGGGTCGAACGTTTCGAGCTGCGAGGGACCGCCGGACTGGAACAGCCAGATCACGCGCTTGGCCTTGGGCGCGTAGTGCGGCAGGCCGTCCAAGCCGCCGATGGCGGGCTTGGCCGCATCGGATGCGTTCAGGTCGCGGCCCAGCAGGTGGGCCAGGGCGATGGCTCCGACTCCGCTGGCCGCCTTGCCGAAGAAGTGTCTCCGGGTGTCGGTCTCCGGGGCGTGGGTTTCCGGCGTCATTGCTTCGTCACCGCTTCGTCCAGATTCAGCACGAGGCTGGCTACCCCGGCGTAGGCGGCCAGCTCCCGCGGGTCGGAGCGCGGATCCCACGGCGAGTCGCCCACCGCGAGATACGCTTCGGCCGCGTCTCGATCCGACTGGAACCGATCCGCGTAGGCGCGGTACAGGTCTTCAAGGATATCCCGCTCGTCCTCTCCCGGCAACCGGCCGAGCACCTTCAGGTACATCTGGTCGATGCGCGCCGCCGGGCTGCGGGCCTCGCCGCGCAATGCCGTGTCCGCGAGGTGTCGCGCCGCTTCCACGAACGTGGCGTCGTTCATGAGGTTGAGCGCTTGCAGAGGCGTGTTGGTGCGCTTGACGTGGACCGTGCAGACCTCCCGGTCGGACGCGTCGAAGTTCATCATCGACGGGGGCGCCACCGTGCGCTTCCAATAGGTGTACAGGCTGCGCCGGTAGAGCTCTGAGCCTTCGCCGGGTTGGTAGGCGTTGCCGGAGACTTCCTCCCACAGTCCGGGCGGCTGGTAGGGGCGCACCGACGGCCCGCCGATGTCTTGCTGCAGCAGCCCCGCGGCCGCGAGCGCTTGGTCGCGGATCGTCGCCGCTGCCAAGCGGAACCGGGGTCCGCGAGCCAGCAGTCGATTCTCGGGGTCGCGCTCGATCAGTTCCGCGCCCACGTGCGAGGACTGCCGGTAGGTCGCGCTGAGCATGATTGTCTTCAGCAGCCGCTTGACGTCCCAGCCCGACTCCATGAATTCGACCGCCAGCCAATCGAGCAGCGCTTGATTCGACGGCACCTCGCCTTGGGAGCCGAAGTCGTCGACGGTCTTGACCAGGCCGACCCCGAACAGCATCTGCCAGAAGCGGTTGACGATCACGCGCGCCGTCAGCGGGTTGGACCGGCTGACGATCCAGCGCGCCAGCTCGAGCCGGTTCGCGATGCTGGGGGCGGTCGCAGCGAGCAGGGCTTCGGGAATGGAGGCCTCGACCGGATCTCCGTGCAGGTCGTAGCGGCCGCGCTCGAGCACGTAAGCCTGGCGCGACGGCCCCTCCTTCATCACCATCACGGTGGGAACGGTGTCGAGGAAGGCGTCGTATCGCCGTTGCGCCTCGGCCTCGGCCAGGCTTGCCTTGCGGATGCTTGTCGATGCGGCCAAGTCGAGAAACGCGCTGCGCAGCTTGTCCCGCTGTGCCGGGGTGCGGTCGCCGGGCCGGATCGCTGCCAGGACGCCCAGCGGCGCGGTCGAAGCCAGTGCCCTGGCCTCCGCCGGAGCGAGGGCTCGGCCGTACACGCGCACCTCGTCGATCCGTCCGGAGAAGCGGTTGTCGAGGCCGCCGCCGCCGCCTACCTTGAGGCTCGCGTTGCTTTGCGAGGGCCAGTCGAGGTTGTTGAACAGGACCTCGAACTCCTGCTCACGGCCGTCGATGTACATGCGGACGCCCTTGGCCTTGCGCTTGCCGTCGTAGGTCAGCAGCACGTGCTGCCAGCGACCGGGCTCGATGGGACGCTGGCTCGCCAAGCGCATGCTCAGGTCGCTCCAGCGCTGCGACATGTGCCACCAGAGCTTGCCGCCGCGCACGAAGAGACCCCAGCCGTTGCCGATCGGGTTCTCCTCCATGGAGGCGACGATCGAACCGTCGTCGCCGGTCTCGGGCCGGATCCAAGCCGAGACCGTGAGGGGATCCATGTAGTTGAAGATGCCGACTTTGCCCAGGTCCGCATAGCGCTCGCCGTCGAACACCGCCGCCGTGCCCGACTGTCCATCGGCGAACTCAGTCTCCACCCGCTCCGGGGCAGTGCTTCCGTCAATCGAGCCCCCCTCGAAGCTGGCAGTGCCGAATCGGCCGTCGAAAGGCGCGTGCACCCGCAGGCCCCGGGTGGGGGCCCAGTTCAGGTCCGGGGCGTCGGCCAGGCGAGCCTCCCATGCCGCTTGCTCGCGGGCGATCTGCGGCTCTAGCGGATCCCAGCGCTCCCGGGCGTCGGCCAGCTCGGCCGCCAAGGTGGCCAGCCGCGCTTCCTGTTCCGGCGTCGGGGCGTGCAGCAAGGGATCTTCGTTGCCGAAGTTCCAGACCATGCCCTTTTCCTGGATGTTGTTGAAGTAGGCGAAGAACTGGTAGTACTCCCGCTGCGACAGCGGGTCGAACTTGTGATCGTGGCAGCGTGCGCAAGCCAGCGTCAGGCCCAGCCAGACCGTGGCCGTGGTCTCGGCCCGGTCGGCCACGTACTCCACGCGGAACTCCTCGTTGACAGAGCCGCCCTCCGCGGTCGTGCGGTGGTTGCGGTTGAACCCGGTTGCGACGATCTGCGCCCGGGAGGCGTCCGGAAGCATGTCGCCGGCCAGTTGCTCGAGCGTGAACTGGTCGAAAGGCACGTTGCGATTGAAGGCGTCGATCACCCAGTCGCGCCAGCGCCACATCGAGCGCGTGCCATCGGTCTGGTAGCCGTTCGTATCGGCATAGCGAGCGGCGTCCAGCCACATGCCCGCCAGGTGCTCGCCGTAGCTGGCCGATGCGAGCAGGCGGTCCAGCAGCCTCTCGTAAGCGGCTGTCCCCGGATCTGCCGCGAACTCTTGCACCATGTCCGGAGCCGGCGGCAGGCCTGTCAGATCCAGTGCCGCCCGGCGGGCGAGCGTGCGCCGGTCCGCCGGCGCGGCCGGGGCGAGTCCTTCTTGGGCCAGCCTGTCGGCGACGAGCGCGTCGATGGGGTGCAGCCCGTCCCTGGCGGGCTGCGGCAGGTCCGGGCGCTCGGGCGGGCTGAACGCCCAGTGGCTTTCCCACTGGGCTCCTTGCTCGATCCAGCGCCGCAGGGTCTCGATCTCGCTATCGCTGAGCGGATCGTGGCCCATGTACGCGGGCGGCATCCGCCGGGCTAGATCCGAACTGGTGACCCGTTGGAGCACACCACTTTCGGCGGGCTCGCCCGGCACGATTGGCATGGCGCCGCTGGCAGCCGCGCCGAACGCGCCGGACTCGCGGTCCAGGCGCAGCCCCGCTTGGCGCTGGCCCTGGTCCGGACCGTGGCAGCTGTAGCAGCGATCCGACAGGATCGGACGCACGTCGTCGTTGTAGTCAACGCGTTCGGAGGGCAGTGTCGCCGCGCTGCTAGCGGCCGCGGCCAAGCCAGCGAGCAACAGGTAGGTTACTGCCCGGCCCACACAGCGATTGTACCAGCGGAGGGCCGAAACTGACTCTCCTGGCGACCTCGGCGGTGCGTCGATCCGGGCGACGATCAAGCAAGAACGAGAGTCTCGGCGACAGCCAAACGGTCCGGGGGAGTGCTTGCGCGATGGACCCGTAGGTTCTGGATGACAAGTCTTACAAGACCCTTACAATAGATGCGTGGTTTGCAAGCCGGGCCCCTAGGCGCGGCATTGTGGCTTCGGGCGCTGAATGACAAGCGCGACGAGGGATAGCGCGAGCGAACGGCGGCAGATAGAACACGGGAGAAACGAAGTGCGCAGTTCGAATAGAGAGTCCAACTTGCGATGGGGCGTCGAGAAGCGGCTGGAGTTCATTGAGTTTCGGCTCTTTTTCGAAGGCAGGATGAACCGAGGCGACCTGATGAAGATCTTCGGGGTCTCGGTCAACCAAGCCTCAACCGATCTGAACCGGTACCTGAAACTGGCGCCGGACAACATGGTCTACGACAAGAGCGCCAGGAGCTACCTGCGCAGCGACAGCTTCAAGCCGCTGTTCCTCAAACTTGACGCTGCCACCTACTTGAATCAGCTGCGCGCGCTTTCCGACGGCATCGTGACCAAGCAAGAGTCGTGGGCCATGGAATACCCCGTGTTCGACGCGGCACCCGCCCCGACGCGCGTCGTCGATCCGGCCATACTGCAGACCGTCTTGGAGGCTTTGCGCGACGAGGTGGCACTCGAGATCAGGTACCAGTCCCTGAGCGCGCCGACGCCGGAGTGGCGTTGGATCGCGCCGCATGCGATCGGTTTCGATGGCTTCCGCTGGCACATCCGCGCGTTCTGCGACAGGGATCGCCTGTACAAGGATTTCCTGCTGGCGCGGGTCATCGACACGCGGGCCACGCGGCGGCCCGGCAACGATCCGGACACGGACCGCGACTGGCACGAGCACGTGGCCTTGGATATCGGCCCCCACCCAGGGCTGTCCGAGTCCCAGCAAGAGGTGATCGCGCTCGACTACGGCATGCAGGACGGAAGGGTCACGCTGCGCGTGCGCCGCGCCTTCCTGTACTACACGATGAAGCGCTTGGGCCTGGACCGCGACCCGGTGACGCGCGAGCCGGCGAACCAGCACATCGTGCTGCTCAACCGGGACGCGATCGAGGCCGACCGACTGTCCTTTGACAGCCGTGAGCGCGCCTGAGTGCCGCCGAAGCCGAAATCCCGCCCGCTTGCCGCGAAAATGATGCCGTTCGAGGCCAAATATGTCTTGCGGTCGCGTCAAGCCGCCGCAGGGCGTATAATCAACGTGCCTGATAGCGCGCCGTCGGCTCAGCCGCGGTGCACGAGTCATCATGTCTACCAACCCGCTGCCGCAAGCGCCTGAAATCGAGCCACGCCCAGAGCCGGTCGCACCTCCCAGCCCCCCAGGGCAGCCCCGCAAGCCCAGCGTCGGGCTCATTGCGGGCTTGTGCTTGGTCGCATCGTTGGTGACCGCCCTGGCGATGTGGGCCCTTGCCAATCGCGGCGTGGACTCCTTGTCGGGTTCGGGTGCCGGCTCCCAGGCGCGCCTGGCCGTGGCCACCGGCGGGGAACTGCTGAAGTCCTTGCGCGTCGGCGGAACGGTCGAAACGCTGAACTTCAGCGCGATTCGCGCGCCCCAGATGCGCGGCCCTCGCGATTCTGGCAGGGCCGATCTCACGTTGATGAGTCTGGCGCCGGCCGGCAGCATCGTAAAGGCGGGGGCCGTGGTCGCGGAGTTTGAGCTGCGGTGGCTTGTGGACCACATCGAGGATCGCGAATCAGTCGTGAACAGGGCGCAATCGACCCTAAAGAAACAGGTCGCCGATGTACTGATCCTCAAGGAGACCGAGCGCCAGGCGCGGGTGACCGCCAAGGCCGAGTTCGAGAAAGCGCTCTTGGATCTGAGAACCGCGGAGGTGCGTTCAGAGATCGAGGCCGAGGTGCTGAAGAACGTTTCCGAGGAGGCCCGCGCTACTTGGGGCCAGCTCGAAGATGAGGGCAGGATCAAAGAGACTGTCCACGCCGCAACCATTCGCGGCGAGGAGCTGATAGTGCGAGAAGAGGAGCTCCACGTGGAACGCCACGTGCGCGACCTGGAGCGGCTCCAGGTCAAGGCTCCGATCCCGGGCATGATCGTGCGCGAGTCGCTGTTCAACAAGAGCGGCCAGTTCGCCCAGGCCAAGGAAGGCGACCAAATCTATCCCGGTGCGCTGTTCATGCGCATCGTCGACGTGTCGCAGATGGTTGTCAGCGCGTCGGTCAATCAGGTGGACGCGCAGTCCATCCGCATCGGCGACGAGGCGGTGGTCGAGCTTGACGCGTATCCGGGCGAGCAGTTCCGCGGGCGGGTCGTGAACATGGGCGCGATGGCGAGTTCGGCATCGGGCGGCTCGAGGTATAGCCGCGGCAAGCCCGGCGCGTTCATCAAGCACATCCCGATGCGCATCCTGATCGAAGATCATGATGAGCGCATCCTGCCGGACTTGTCGGCCAGCGTCGACGTGCGGGCGTCCAATCGCCCGAAGGGAGTGCTGGTGCCGCGCGAGGCGCTCAGGAGCGAGGACGGGCAAGCGTCGAACTTCGTTTACGTCCACAGCGACGGCCAGTTTCTCCGCCGCGAAGTTCGCGTGGAGGATGTCAGCGACACCGAGGCCTTGATCGAAACGGGCCTGCAGGCCGGCGAGGAGATTCTGCTCAGCGGCTTGCCTGTCAGCACAGAAGGCTACCAGTAGGGAATAGGCCTTGCGGCTGCCGGAGTCGGGCGGCAGGCCGCAACCCGGCGTGCTAAGCTAACCGAACGAGCCGATGGCCGGTCGTCTAACGGTAGGACACGTGCCTTTGGAGCCCGTTGTGGAGGTTCGAATCCTCCCCGGCCAGCCACTTCTTGGGGCTGCCTCGCCGCACCAATGCTGAGAGTCGGCTTGACGGGCGGCTTGGCTAGTGGAAAGAGCTTCGCCGCCAGCGAGTTCGAGCGTCTCGGCTGCGTCGTCTTGCAAGCGGACCGGCTCGGACATGCGATTCTGGCGGACGACGCCGCCGTGCTCGGCGAAGTGACCGCCGCCTTTGGCCAGCGGGTGCTGCGGGCAGACGGCACGATCGACCGCAAGGCGCTGGCCAAGGTCGTGTTCGCCAGCAAGGACGAATTGCAGCGCCTCAACGCCATCGTGCATCCGCGCGTCTTCGAGCGCGTGGAAGACTTTTTCTGCCAGACCGCGCAGCGCGACCCGGACGCGGTCGCCTTGGTGGAAGCGGCGATCATGGTCGAGACCGGCAGCTACCGCCGCTATGATCGCTTGGTCTTGGCCGCCTGCCCGCGAGAGGCTCAGATCGATCGCTTCGTGCGGCGCGAAGGCTCCACTCGCGCCGAGGCCGAAGCCAGGCTCGGCCGTCAGATGCCGCTGGACGAGAAGCGCAAGTACGCTGACTACGTGATCGACACGGGCGGCAGCGAAGCCAGGACGCTGGAGCAAGTCCGCGAGGTCTACCGCCATCTGCGCAGCGAGGCCGAGAAGAAGGGGGTGGATGGAGATGTCCAGTCCAGCTAGGGGCGCTGCGCGCGCGATCTTCTGCGGCGCCTTGGTGGTGTTCGCGCTCGTGCTCTGGTCCATCTGGCCGGTTCAGCTCAGCAGGGTGGCCCCGGTCGTGTTCGAAGAGCCGTTTTGGACCGAGGCGGATTCGACGCTCAACGCCGACGAGCTGTCGAACATCGATATCTACAACCGGGCGAGTCCGGCGACGGTGCATATCACGAGCACGGTGCTGCAACGGAATTGGTTCTTGGAAGTCTATCCCAGCGAATCGACCGGGTCCGGCTTCTTGATCGATGCGGAGGGGCGCATCCTCACCAATTTCCACGTCATCCAAGGCAGCGCCGAGCTGGAGGTCAACCCGCTGACCGAGGACGACGATGGCAACCGCTACAAGGCCACCGTGCTGGCCACGGATCCGGCCAATGACCTGGCGCTGATCCAGATCCGGCCGGAAGCCCCGATGCCGTTTCTCGCGCTGGGCGATTCCGACGGGGTCAAGGTCGGCCAGAAGGTGCTGGCGATCGGCAACCCGTTCGGCTTGGAAGGCACGCTGACCACGGGCGTGATCAGTTCGACGGGACGCTCCATCCAAGATCGCAGCGGCGTGCTCAAGGATCTCTTCCAGACCGACGCGGCCATCAATCCCGGCAACAGCGGCGGGCCGCTGCTGGACTCCAGCGGCAACGTGATCGGAGTGAACACGGCCATCTACGGCCCCAGCGGCAATATCGGCATCGGCTTCGCCATGCCGATCAACCGCGCCAAGGCGCTGTTGCGTTTTGTCAAGGGCGGGGCGCAGCCGCCGCAAGACATGGGCGTGGAAGGCTTCTTCCTGACGCGGCGCTGGTCGCGGGCGCTGCGCCTCCCCACGACCGGGTATCTCGTCACGGACGTGGCCAGGGGTTCTGCGGCCGCCGAGGCGGGCCTGCGCGGGGCCAGCCGGGACATCATCGTCGGCAACTACCGCGTGCCATGGGGCGGGGACGTGATCATCGAGGTCGACGGCGCGGCGGTCACCGACAAGACCTCGATGCAGCAGGCGCTCTCGCTCAAGCTGGCCGGGGATCGGGTGGCCCTGCGCGTGTTGCGCGGGGACGCGGAGCTTGAACTTACAGTGACGCTGCGCGGCCGCAACATGGGCGTGCGCCTGTAAGGGTGTCGGCGCGGACTCTCAAGCGCTCCGCGGTACCGCTACCCAGGCCTCGCCCTTGTGTCCGAAGTCGAATCGGTCCGGGTGAAGGAGCTCGGCGAGGATCTCGACGGATTCGGCCAGCCGGGGTCCGGGACGGTTGAAGAACTGGTTGCCGTCGGCGACGAAGACCTGCTCTCGGCGAACCGCGTTGAGAGAGGACCAGCGGGGCTCGGCCTGCAGGATCGGCACGTCCGCCAGCGTGCGCTCGATGTCGAAGCCGCACGGGCTCAGCAGGATCACGTCGGGGTCGGCTCGCAGCACGTCCTCGAAGCCGATCCAAGGCGAGTGCTCGCCCGCGCTGCCGAACAGGCACCTTCCTCCGGCGATTTCGATCAGTTCAGGCATCCAGTTGCCGGCGGCCATCAGCGGGTCAATCCATTCGATCGCTGCCACGGTGGGCTTCGACGGCAGGTCGCGGGCAGCCTCGCCGACCGCATCGATGCGGCTCTTGGTGTCCGACACCAAGCGGGCTCCTGCGTCGCGATGTCCCAATGCGTCCCCCACTCGCTGGAAGTCCTCCCAGATATCGGCGAGCGAATTGGGTTGCAAGGATACGATCTCGGCGCTGCACCCGGCCTCGCGGGCAACTGCCCTTTCTACGTCGCGCAGGCTGACAGCGCAGACGTCGCACTGGCTTTGGGTGACGATGTGGGTTGGCCGGGTCGTGCGCAGCGCCCCTGGCTGCATGTCGTAGACGCCCAGCGCGTCGAGCGCCCGCGCCTCGCTGGACAGGGCCTTGACCTGCCTGTCGATCTCTTGGCTGGAGGCGTGTACGTCGAAGCGCGGCTGCGTGGCTTGGGGCAAGTCCCCCACGTCGGGAGGATAATCGCACTCGTGCGACCGCCCCACCAGCCGGTTGCGCAACCCAAGCGCGCAGACGATCTCGGTCGCGCTCGCGATCAGGGACAGGACGCGTAGATCGTCTTGCTGTGCCAAGCGCTCATTGTACGTACCTGTGACGGGTTAACATTCAAGGTATGACTCGCTCCGAATTTCTCCGCCTGCTCGCGGCGAGTGCGGCGATACCCGCCACCGCGCGAAGAGTTGTCGCCACTCCCGGCGAGACGCGCAAGCTCGTCCTGATCGCTGGCAGGCCCAGCCATCCGCCCGGCATGCACGAGTTCAGGGCTGGCACCCTGTTGCTCGAGAAGCGCCTGGCACAGGTGCCAGGCCTTTCCGTGGAGCGGCACGACAACGACTGGGTGCCCGACGAAGCGACCTTCGAGGACGCCGCCGCGATCGTGATTTATTCCGACGGCGGGCGCAAGCATCCGCTGGCCGACAAGGGACGGCAGGCGATCATGGCGCGGCAGATCGCTCGCGGCGCCGGGCTGGGCTGCATGCACTACGGCGTCGAGGTGCTCCGCGACAATGCCGGCAAGGAGTTCACGGATTGGCTGGGAGGCTACTACGAGCACGAGTGGTCATGCAACCCGATCTGGACGCCATCGTTCGAGCGCTTCCCGGACCACCCGGTCGCGAACGGAGTCAAGCCTTTCGCCGCCGAGGACGAGTGGTACTTCAACATGCGCTTCCGCGAGGGCTTCGACGCCTCGGGGCCGAAACAGATCGACGGATCCACGTTCACGCCGATCTTGGTGGCCAAGCCTAGCGACGAGACCCGCGACGGCCCGTACGTGCACCCCAAGGGGCCGTACCCGCACATTCAGGCGGCCAAGGGGCGTGACGAGGCCATGCTGTGGACGATCGAGCGCCCGGACGGCGGTCGCGGGTTCGGCTTTACCGGCGGCCACTTCCACAGCAATTGGCAGAACGACGAATACCGCAAGGTGGTCATGAACGCGATCTATTGGCTGGCCGGGCTCAAGGTGCCGCGGCTGGGAATCGGATCTTCCACCGTCATCGATGACGAGATAGCCCGGAACCTTGATCCGAAACCCCCGAAGAAGGGCTGATCGACCGAGTCGGTCTCAGCCGAAATTCGGGCGGGCGGCGCCGAGGCGAGCTTCGCAGCCGCCGTGGAGAGGGCTACAGCGGAAATAGCCTTCGGCAACCTCGCCGAATGCGCCGATAAATCGGTCAACGACGCCGGCTCTTGGATCGTCCTTCCGGTTATCCAGAGCCTCCCGCCGATCGTATTGGCCAGTCACGCCCGAGGGGACGCTATAGGCTAGGTCTATGAAGCGATTGACGGCCCTCGTTCTGGTCTTGGCTCTATCCGAGTGGGCGCCAGCCCAAGGTCAGCCGGACGTCGAAGTCGTCTCGATGGACGATGACCAAGTCGATCGGGGCTACCTGCTCTGGCATCGCGCGGACGAGATCGGAACCGACGTCGACAACTACACCGTCTTGACGGACTACAAGGGAGTCGAAGTCCACCGCTGGGAAAGCGACCTCGACGGCGGCGGCCACACGGCCTACCTGCTCGACGGCGGCAGGCTCCTGCGCATGGGCATTCGCGACCGCAGCCTCGTGCAAGGCCAGCCGGTGGTCGCAGTCGATGCCGTCCAGATCCTCGGCCCCGACTCGACAGTCCTGTGGGAGCTGAGCGCCTCGGAGCTGGGTCCGCTGACCTTCCACCACGACCTGACTCCACTGCCCAATGGCAATATCCTGCTACTGACGTACAAGCCGCTGTCTGCTGACGAAGCACGCGCGATCGGCTGGGACCCGGGCGAAAGCGAGACCGTCTGGTCCGACGGGGTGATCGAGATCAAGCCGGACCTCGGCGACGGATCGCACGAAGTCTTGTGGGAGTGGAGTTTCAAGGATCACCTGATCCAAGACCGCGCCGCTGACGCCCCGAATTACGGGGTCGTCAAGGATCATCCCGAGCGGATCGATCCGCACTATCCGGCCAGCTATGCACCGATGAACCTCGTGCGCCAACATCTCAACAGCGTCGACTACAACCCGGCGCTCGACCAGATTGTGGTCAGCTCGTTCATCTACAACGAGATCTGGATCATCGATCACAGCACTACGGCTGCCGAGGCGACGTCCTCTGCCGGGGGGCGTGGCGGGAAGGGCGGCGACCTGCTGTTTCGCTACGGAAATCCTGAGGCCTACGACATGGGCAGCGAACGCGACCGCGTATTCCTCAAGCAGCACGACGCCAACTGGATCGACTTGGATGCCCCCGGCGAGGGCAACCTGATCGTGCACAACAACAACACTGTCATCCGCCCCGGCATGCTCAGAGGAGGTGGCCCCGGCGCCAGCCGCACTCGCCTACAACGCCAGCAGGATCTCAAGGGCGTCAGCAACGTGCAGGAACTCAGGCTGCCGGTGAATCCCGATGGCACGTACGCCAGAGCCGAGGGCAGCCCGTTCACAGCCGAGCGCGTTTGGGACTGGGAGAACCCGAGCTACTTCGCCCCCTTCCAAGGCGGGGCGCGACGCTTGCCGAACGGCAACACCCTCATTAGCAACACAGTGCATCGCCAAGTGCTCGAAGTGAGGCGCGATAAGGAAGTCGTCGCCGAATACAAGGGGTCCGCGCCCACCTACAAGTCTTTCAAGTACCCCGAGGGCCATCTCGGGACGCTTCTGGCGAAGTAGGCTCCGCATGGGGCCGGTGGTCCGCAGAAACGATCCGATCGTCAAGGCTCGTGCAAGCGGAATGGCCTTGGCCCCATCCCGCCGACGGATGAGCGAGCCGTACTCGCGTCACTTCGGAATCGAGCACGACACTACAGGGTCTTGCTTGTACCGGCTCGGGGCTCAAGCCACGCACCGGGCCTGAGCGCAACAATGCGGCCACTCCTGCCTTGTTCCGCACATCCTGAGCATGCGCGGGCCGTGCTCGACGACGCCATCTAGCTCGTCAAGGGCATGCACTGCGATCGGGACAGTATTGACTCACGACAGAGGACACTGCAGGCTATCGACACCCCGTTCGGCGCGAAGTTGTAACCCATGTCTCCGGTACGTTCTGTTACCTGCGTCTCCGGTCCGGACCCGCGAGCAGAAGTGCGGCGGATGATCTCTTCAATCGCCACACAGCTATTCATAGACCGCTTGCGGTTTATTCTCCGAGGGCAGGTGTTCGGCCAGCTCGTCGATCACGGCGCGGTGCTGGGCAGTTACGGATTGATGGGCGAGGTTGTTCCATTCGTTGGGATCGGAAAGGTGATCGTAGAGTTCTTCGGTTCCGTCGTGGTAGCGGATGTAGCGGTACCGGCTGGATCTCAGCGAGTGGTTGTTGTGGCCGTAGGTGGTGAGTGCGGGGCGCGTCCAAGGGAGAGATGGGTCACTCAAGAGCGGAGAGATGGATTGCCCGTCGAGGCCGCGGCGCGGCGGCAAGCCAGCCAGTTCGAGCAGAGTGGGGTAGAGATCGATGAGGCTGACGATGCGATCGCATTGGACGCCGCGTTGTGTGGCGATTGGTGAGTCTTCGGGGAGGGCGATGACGAGCGTGGTGCGTGTACTAGCTTCCCAGAGCGCGTGTTTCCGCCAGTGTTCCTTTTGGCCGAGGTGCCAGCCGTGATCGCCCCACAGGACGACGATGGTGTTGTGGGCGTGGGGAGAGCGATCGAGCGCGTCGAGTACGCGGCCGATCTGTGCGTCGGCGAAACTGATGGTGGCGAGGTAGCCTTGCACGGCGGGCTTCCACTGGTTGTGCCTGAGGATGGAGGCGTGGTCGCCGCCGGGGTGGGCGAAGTTTCTGGCGCCGGAGGGGTCGTAGACTTCAGCGGCGAGTTTGCGGCCGAAGGGTGGGATGTCGGCTAGATCGTCATCGGTCACTGACGGCAGAGAGATGGAATCGAGGGGGTGGAGGTCGAAATACTTTTCCGGGACGACCCAGGGCATGTGGGGTTTGGTGAGACCGTAGGCGATGAAAAAGGGTTTGTCGTGCGCCTTGCCGAGTTCGGCGATGACCTGGTCGGCGATTTGCGCGTCGAACATGTCCGTGTCGTCGAGCGGCGTGGGGCCCCAGTTGACCCACATATCGTCGGGAGCGTTCTCGGGGCGTGGCGTCGCGGGCCGTTTCGCGGAGCTTGCGGAGAAGTATTGATCCCAGGACGCCTCATCGTAGGCGGCTCTGCTGTGATAGATCTTGCCGCCGCCCTTGGCGACGTAGCCGTGGTCGCGAAAGTACTGGGAGAGGGTGACGGCATCGGGCAGATGGGTGCGGAGTCTCTCCATGTTTCCGTAGACGCCGGAGCGTGCGGGGGTGATGCCGGTCATCAAGCTGACGCGCGAGGGATTGCAGAGTGGTGCGGAACTGTAGGCGCGCGTGAACGAGGTGCCTCGCGCGGCGAGGCGGTCGATGTTTGGGGTGAGCGAATTGGGCTGACCGTCGAGGTGGCCGACCCAATGGTTGAGATCGTCTACGGCGATGAACAGGACGTTTGGCTTGGTTTGCTCGGCGGGAGAGCAGGAGGCGGCGAATGCGAGGCAGAAGCCCGCAAGCCCGAGCAGCTGGCGGGGCGCGGCATGCGATTGGATGTTTCGGCGGGTTGCCATGGGGTACTGATCTCGACGTCCATTGTCATGGACGAGAGCGGGAGAGGTCTCGCTGCACGACGGCTCGATTCTGCCGCTCGGGTCTGTCTTGCCGGATAGAAGTCGCAAACAAGGGTACCGTGGAGCGACCGTGCGGGAGGCCGTCGAGGGCACCGCCAGAGGCCCTGATTGGAGCGATTCGGGCGATTTCGAGGGGTTGTTCAGTCGGTGGGAAAGAATAATGACTGAATTGAGCGATGGTCGGGGCGGAGGGATTCGAACCCCCGACTTCCTGCTCCCAAAGCAGGCGCGCTACCAGACTGCGCCACGCCCCGGCGCCTGATTCCCATTGTAGGCCCGCTGGTCCGCTAGTTGAAGTCCAGCGTGACGCCCCGCGCTTCCAACAGCTCGCCGGTCGCCTGCAGCAGGGTCACCATCGCCCGGCGGTAGCCGATCGATTCCTGGAGCAGGTCGGCCTGGCTCTGCACCAGGTCATCCTGCGCGTCCAGCACGATGAAGGCCGTGCTCACGCCCAGGTCGTACTTGCGCTGCTCGGCGTCCAGGCGCTTCTGAGAGAAATCCAGCGCCACGGCGGCCTGCTGGATGGCGGCCTTGCTCAGCTCCACGCCCGTGATCGCGTTCAAGACCTCGAGCCGGACCTGCTGCTCCAAGGCGCGCAGTTCGTACATGTTCTGCTTCTTCTGCAGCACCGAGTTGGCCAGGCTGACGGCCGCGCGCCGGTTGCGCAGCGGCAGGTTCAGCTGCAACCCCACGCTATAGGTGGGGAACGCGAATCGGAACAGCTGGCCCATCGCCGCCGGAAAGCCGCTGGCCTCGATGAGCTGGGTCGAGCCGGCACCCAAGATGGAGTTTTGGAAGAGGTTTCCGCCCAGCCCCGTCGCGCTGTATTGGGCCGTCAGGGCGAGGTCGGGGCGCTGGGCGTTGGTGTCGCGCTTGATGTTGTAGTCGTCGATCGCCAGGGTCGTCCTGCGCAGCCGGATCTCGGGGCGCATCAGCGTCGCCTTGCGGATGGACTCCTCCGGCTCGAACGTCGGCATGTAGATCGGCGGGTCGGCGGACTCGGTCAGCACCAGCGGCAGATTGCGGATCTCGGGGTCCAGGTCCGCTCCGATCTGCCGGCGCACGCGATCTTCCGCCTGCTGCAGCTGGTAGCGGGCGCGCGTGACGCTCACTTGGGCGTTGGCGTAGTTCTGCTCGGGCTGGTAGATGTCCAGCGGGGAGATCGCGCCCAGTTCCAGCTCGCGCTGCGAGCGCTCCAAGAACCTGCGCCGCAACTCCAGGTTGTTCTCCTGCACATTGAGGGACTCGCGGTTGGACACCACCTGCCAGTAGGTGTTCTCCGCTTGCGCGATCAGGGCGAGAATGCGCGTCCTGGCCGTCGACTGCGAGTTGTCATAGCGGGCCCGCGCGATCAGGATCGGGATGCGCTGGATGCCTCGCCCGCGATCGCGCAGCAGGGGTTGCGTGATGCTGAACTGCAGCGTGTCTTGGATCGAAGGGTTGAACGTCCGGAACGAGCTGCTGCTGGCGCTCTTCAGGCCGGTGAAGCCGATCTGGTAGTTCGTGCCCGTGTCCAGCGTGTGGCGGTAGGTAAAACCGCCGTTCTGGCGCAGCGAGCTGATCACGTCGCCGCCCTGCAGCTGGTCCTGCGACGGGTTCGTGGAGCGGTTCGCGTTGAAGTTCAGCGCCAGCGTGGGGTCGAACGGGCTGAAGGCGGACTGGATCGAATTCTCCGATTGGAGCACCGTCAGGATCTGGATCTGCACGTCCGGGTGGTTGGCCATCACCAGCTGCAAGTAGGAGTTCAGATTCAGCTCGAGCTTGCCGTCTACGACGTAGTCCTCCAGCTGCCCGACGGATCCGACTTCGACGTCGTACGGGGCGGCCTGCCACTGCTCCCGGAAGTAAGCTCCGTCCGGAAACGTCGCGAACTGGGCCGCGGCGGGGCCGGCGGCCAGGGCGAATGCCAGGGCGGGGAGGGCTTTGCGGAGAGCATTACTCATAGCGGATGGCCTCAATGGGGTCGAGCTTGGCCGCCTGCATGGCGGGGTAGATGCCGAACAGCAGTCCGATGAAGACCGAGACGCCGAACGAGACAACGATCGAAATGACCGTCACGACGGTCGCCCAGCCGGCGATGGCGGCGATGATCTTGGAGCCGCCGAAGCCGGCCGCGATGCCGATCAGGCCGCCGAGGATGGATATCATCACCGCCTCGATCAGGAACTGCCGCACGATGTCGCGCTGGCGCGCTCCGATAGCGCGCCGGATGCCGATCTCGCGCGTGCGCTCGAGCACGGTCGCGAGCATGATGTTCATGATGCCGATGCCGCCCACCAGCAGCGAGATGCCCGCGATGCAGATCATCACGATCTGGAACACCAGCTGCTGCTGCTCGCGCTGCGCGAGCAGGTCTGCCGGCACCAGCACCGAGAAGTCGCTGGCGCCGTTGTGGGTCGTGTTCAGGATGGCCCGCACGATCTGTGAGGTCTCGATGGGGTCCGCCTCGGCCTCGACTCGGATGTAGATGCCGTCGATCTCGTCCTTGAGGTAGCTGTTGTTGTCCTCGAAGCGGCGCATGACCGAGTTCAGCGGAGCGAGGATGACGTTGCTGCGGTCGTCGGCTTCCAGCCCCTCCACATCGGACTCGGCGGTCGCCTGCGGCGCCGTGACCCCGATGACGTGCATCCACACCTCGTTGACCTTGACGTACTTGCCCACCGCGTTGCCGTAGCCGAGGACGCTGATCTTGGCCCGCTCTCCGAGCACGCACACCGGAGCGGAGCGGGAGTGCTCGTCATCGGTGAAAAAGCGGCCCTCGATCAGCGACATGCTGTAGATGTCGGTGTAGTTGGGCCGGACTCCGATCAGGGTAGGCAGGTCGCCGTCCATGCTGGGCAGCAGGCTGGTGGGCTGGAACGTCTTGCGCTCGGACAGGCTGGCGATGTTCGGCGTGTTCGCCGCGATCGCCCGGGCGTCCCGGAACGTCAGCCCGGGCGAGACCTGGCGCACCTCGATCAGCGTGTCGCGGTCCGGCGCCTCGCTGGCCTCGACCACGATGTTGTTCACGCCAAGCAGGTCGATGTAGCGGATCATCTCCTGCCGCGCGCCTTCGGTGATCGACAGCATGGCGACCACGGCGCCAACGCCGAAGATCATGCCGAGCATCGTCAGCAGCGTGCGCAGCTTATGGGCCAGCAGGCTCCCGATCCCCATCTGGAGTTCGGGCATTACGTTGGGAAGTTGCATTCGTCAGCCTCCCGGGAACGCTGGCCCGGTCGAGGATTCGGGGGTCTTGGTCTGCGAAGCAGGGGCGGAGTCGGGGCGGTACAGCGAGACCAGATCGCCCTCGGCGAGCCCGTCCACGACAGCCACCTGGGACTCGGACCTGCGCCCGAGCTGGACGCGCCTGGCCCGGAGCCGCCCGGACTCCAGCACGTAGACGATGTTCTGCGCGCCCTCTTCGAACACCGCTTGGTACGGAATGTAGAGCGTGTCCGTGATGTTTTCGACCGTCACTTCCGCGTCGGCCAGCAAGCCGGGGCGGAGCAATACCTCCACGTCCGAGCCCTGCTGGGGCGGCTCGGGAAGCTGTGCCCCCGCCCGCTCGCCCTCGCTGAACTCCGATCCGGACGAAGCCGCCGTCGCGGTTTGAGGCTGGCGACCGCCACGTGCGCCTCCCGCGCCACCGCCGGGCGCGCCACCTCCGGCGCCGAATCCGCCGCCTGGGCCTCCAAATCCGCCGCCCGGGCCTGCGAATCCGCCACTTGGGCCTCCAAATCCGCCACCTGGGCCTCCAAATCCGCCGCCCGGACCACCGCCGCCGCCCTGGCGACCGCCGCCCCCGGCGGCTTGCATGATCTGGCGGAACTGCTGGCGCTCTTCGTTGCTGAGCTCCTGCGGGCTGCGGCCCTTGAGCAGGTCTTCGGCCTGCTTGCGGGACTCTTCTGGCAGGCGGCTCAGGATGCGCGATGGGTCGAATCCCTGTCCGCCGCGCTGGCCGCGCTGCTGGCCCTGCCCGCCTTGCGCCTGGCCCCCGGCGCGTTGCTGCCCTTGCCCGCCGCCGCGCTGGCCGCGTTCGCCGCGCTGCTCGTTGCCCGTCCGTTGCCGCTGTTGTCCCTCGGCACGCTGGCCGCCGCCCGGTCCGGCGTTCTGAGCTTGCTGGCGCGTGCCCGCCTGTCCCCCGCCGCGTGCGCCAGCCTGGCCGTCTCGGTTGCCTCCCCCGCGCTGTCCCTGGCCGCGGCCTTCCGGCGGCGCGCCGGCCGGGTCGCCCCGCGGGGCTCGCGCGGCGGCGTTCCCGCGCTGCGCCCCGTAGCCCACGGACGCGTTCTGCCGCGCCGTTGCCATGATTCGCTCGATGCGCTCGGGCTCGGCGCCAATGTTGTCGAGCAATTGCTCCATGTCGATGCCGATGACGCATTCGAACTTCTTGACCGCTTCGCCGGAGAAGATGTTGGCCGACGCGGTGTTGCCCAAACGCTTGATCGTGCCCGTCACGGTCTTGTCCGGTATGGCATCGAGGCGGATGAGCACCTCTTGTCCCTCGCGCAGGTTGGCCCGCTCGGACTCTTCCACGCGGGTCAGCAACTCCATTTCGGACAAGTCCAGCAATTGCGCAACCGACATGCCCGCCGGGATCTGGTCCCCTTCGCGGATCTCGGGCAGCGACTGCCCGAATCCGCCGCGCCCGCCGGAGCGGTTCTGAAGGATCGCCACCAGGCCCGTGAGCGGCGCGAGCACGCGCGACTGCGCGATCCGGCGCTCGTCGCGCTCCACGTCCAATTGCGCCTTGTTCAGCTGTTCGCGCAGCACCGCCAGCTCGGACTCGCGCTGCTTGAGCCGGTTCTGGATGTCCGCCTCGAGCTTCTGCTTGCGCCGCCGCGCTTCCTCGAGGGTGAGTTCGTTCTTGCGCGCGTCGATGTCAGCCAGCAGCTCGTTGCGCTGGACCTCCAGCTCCGCTCGCCGCACCTGGAAGTTCGCCTGGACGATCTCGACTTCGTCCTGGCTCTTGCGGATCTCCAGTTCGGCCTCGGCCTTCTTGAGGTTCTCCTCAATCTGCTCCACCGTCAGCAGGCTGTCTTCGAGCGCTGCCACGCGCTCGGAATCGTCCAGTTCGAAGATCAGGTCGCCGCGCCTGGCGAGGGCGCCCATCGGCGCCAGCTGGGTGATCTGCGACTGGGTTCCGATATTGGGCGCGGTCAGGGTCAGCGATCGCACGGCGCGCAACTCGCCGCGCAAGTAAGTCTTGACCACCAAGTCGCCCCGCTGCACCTCGGCGAGGGCGAAGCTCTGGTCGTCCTCGGGAAGGCTCTGCCACACAAAGTAGCCGCCGGCCGCGAGTGCCCCGGCCACGAAGACGATCGCAATCCGCAACAGTAGCTTCGTCATGGTTTTGTCTCCGATGGTGTTATAAGGTTCGTCCCTCGGCGGTCTCGGGATTCTCCAGGGCGATCACATCGCCCTCTTGCAGCCCGGCGGCGACGACGATCTCGGTGCCGTTGGTTGCGGCTACCTCGATCGGCACGCGCCGGTAGTTGACCCCGTCTTGGACGAAAACGGTTGGCTTGCCGTCGATCTGGGTCGACGCCTTGCTGGGAATCACGAGCACGTCCTCGATCCGCTGCACGACGATCTCCACCGTGGTGCTCATGCCGGGCCGCAGGCGCTCGTCGATCTCGTCGAGCGCGGCGAAGGCCGGGAAGTTCTTCTCGGGCGGCAGGCGGTTGAACACCAGCGTGGCGATCGGGCTCAGCCAGCTCACCGAGCCGCCCAGCACCACGTCGGGCACCGCATCGACGCGAATGCGGGTTTCCTGGCCCTCGCCCACGCGGCCGCGGTCCACCTCGTCCACGCGGAACTCCACCCGCAACGACGCTAGGTCCGGGATCTCGGCAATCGCCGCCCCGGTCCATACCGTGTCGCCCTCCTGGAAGGGCGGGCGGGCCGTTCCGAACGACCCTTGGGCGCGGTTGTTCGGCAGGATGTGGACGATGCCGTCGCTCGGCGCTCGCAGCACCATGCTGCGCAGGTAGGTGTGGGAGAGGTTGAGATCCCTCTCCGCCTTGCCCTTGCGTTCCATCAAGCGTTCGATATCGGCCGCTTGGGACATGTCGCTGGCATCGGCCGTCGTCTCGGTCTTTTGGAGTTCGCCCTCGGCGATGGTCACGTCGATCTTGGCCTTCTCGGCCTCGATCTCGGCCAGGATCTCTTGCTTGCTGGCCTCTAGCCCGGCGCGCTCGACGTTGTACGTCGCCTGCATGATCATCATCTCGTTGCGCTCGTCGGTGATGGCATGCGAGGCCTCGGCTTGCTCGATCTCGCTGTCCACTTGCCGGACCTCGGTCTGGCGTTCGATCAGGGTGTCTTCCTGGGCTGACTCGTCGAATCGCACCACGATGTCCCCGGCCACGATCGGCTTGCCGTTCTCGGCAAGCTGGACGATCTGGAGGTTCGGCGTCTGTGGCGCGGTGATTTGCACGGATTCGGCGCTCTTGAGCTCTCCGCGGCTGCGCACCGTGCGCAAGAAGTCGCGGCGCTCGACTTCGGCGGTCGGCAGCTCCACCGGTGCAGGCCCGTACAACTGCAGACCTAGGGCGGTCAGTGTCGCTGAGGCTGCGACGACCAAGCCGGCGCGCAGCCAGGGACGGTTCGGAATCGGGATCGGCATGGCCAAGAATCTACTGCGGCGCAACATCTGCGCCGGTCAATGTAATGACGGAAACTCGCCCGTCTAGGTTATGCCCCGTGCCCGGCTCGTCAAGGTTTGCCGGCGTCGCGGAACAGCAGCGGCACGAACTCGGCCAAGTAGCCGCGCCAGACCGGCCAGCTGTGGCCTCCGGCGGTGACGCTGTAAGTGTGGTTAACGCCGGCCTCGACCAGGGCAGCCTTGAACGCCTCGTTGCGATCCAGCAGGAAGTCGTCGCGTCCGATTGCGATCCAGAGCAGGTCGAGGCTCGCATTGGCGCGCTCCGGGTCGGCCAGCAGGCCTTGTGCGGCGTCGCTCTCAGGGGCGGGAGCTGCGGCCGAAAAAGCCCCCACCCACGAGAAGCGATCCAGGCCGGTCGCGGCGCAATACAGGGACTGCCCGCCTCCCATCGACAGGCCGGCGACAGCTGTCTGGGCCGGTCCGCGCTCGGCGCGGTAGAGCGATTCGACCAACGGCATCGCGCCTTCGATCAGGTCATCGCGAAACCGCTGCGTGTTGTCGGACCCGATGCCCCGGCGGCGCGCGGCCCACGGCACGGGGTGCCCGTTCGGCATGACCACCAGCATCGGCTCGGCGGTCCCGGAAGCGATCAGGTTGTCGAGGATCAGGTTGGCTTTTCCCACCTCCGCCCAGGCTGTTTCGTCGTCGCCCGAGCCGTGGAGCAGGTACAGCACCGGGTAACGCCTGTCCGCCTCGTCGTAGTATCCGGGCGGCGTGTACACGAGAAGCCTGCGGTTCGCCCCGCCCGCCTCGGAAGCGTAGTAGTGCACGTGCAGCGAGCCATGCGGCACGTCCCGCAGGTCGTACGGCACTGGTTCGGGCGCCGGGACTTCGACCAGGCTGGCATTGCCCCCGCTCCAGCGCTTGACAGCGGTATTGTGCGGATCCAGAACGCGCACGCCATCGAGCAGCAGGGTGTAGCTGTAGATCGCAGGCGGCACCGGGCCGACAGTTAGCGACCAAGTCCCGCCTTCGCCCCGTTCAAACTCGAGGTTCCGGCCGGCCCACGGCGCCTGCAAGCGCAGCTTCCGCGCGTCCGGCGCGGCGACTTGGAAGTGGATGCGGCCGTCCGCCGATACCGTCGGAGATTCTAGTCGCGCGCGGCGCGGCTGGGCCGTCAGCGAGCCGGCGCAAGCCGCGATCGCCAATGCCGCTGCGAGCAGCCCCTTGCGAGTGGTTTGGAATCGATCAGTCATCGTTTGCCTCCAGTGCCAGGCGCAGGTTGTCGCCGAAGCGCGCCAGCAGCGACTCGGCGGCGTCGCGGTCCAGCTGCCGCTTTAGCATCAGAATCGCGAGCCGGACGTTGAGGCCCGCCGCCTGCAGCGTGGCGCGCGCCCGCTCTCGGTCGCAGCCGCAGACCTCTCCGACGATCCGCTCGGCCCGGTCCGCCAGCTTGGCGTTCTTGACCTGCACGTTCACCATCAAGTTGCCCAGCACGCAGCCCGTGCGGATCATCAGCCCGGTAGAGAGCATGTTCAGCACCAGCTTCTGAGCGGTGCCGCTCTTCATGCGGGTCGAGCCTGTGACTACTTCCGGCCCTACTTCCGGCGTGATGGGGTAGTCGACCGCCCGTTCTAGTTCGGAGCCCGGGTTGCAGCTCAGCCCCACCGTGACGGCACGCATCGCGGCCGCGTGTTCGACCGCGCCCAGCACGTATGGAGTGCGCCCGCTGGCAGCGATGCCGACCAAGGCGTCCTGGCCGTCGAGCCCCTGCTCTTCTAGGTCCGCGCGAGCGGTCTCGGGGCTGTCTTCGGCTCCCTCCACGGAGCGCAGCAGCGCTTCCGCGCCGCCGGCGATCACCGCTGCGACGCGGTCGCGCGGAGTGCCGAAGGTTGGCGGGCACTCGGCTGCGTCGAGCACTCCCAGCCGGCCGCTGGTGCCGGCCCCGCAGTAGAACAGCCGCCCGCCGCGGTCCCAGCGGTCGACGATGGCGTCCAGCGCCCTGGCGATTTGCGGGATCTGATCTCGAACCGCCTCCGCCACGCGCGTGTCCTCGGCATTGATGACTGCCAACACCTCTTCGGTGGTAGCGAGGTCGATCCCGGCCGAGCGCGGGTTCCGCTCTTCGGTGGCGGGCAGGCCTTCGGTCATCGGACTGGGCGGTCTTGGCGGCTCCCGGCGGGCTGCCCCGCGGGAACTGCTAAGCTGGCTATCCCTTCCAATCAGCAGGGTAGCCGATCTTTTCCATGGAATACCGCAAGCTCGGAAGCACCGACCTTGAAGTCTCGGTTCTCGGGTACGGCGCGTCGCCGCTGGGCAACGAGTTCGAGGAGATCGACGTGCGCGAGGGCGAGCGCGCCGTGCACATGGCGATCGACCTGGGGATCAATTTCTTCGACACCTCGCCCTACTACGGTCGCACGCTCTCCGAAGAGCGGCTCGGCCGGGCGCTCGGCCCGCGCCGCAAGAACATCGTGCTCGCCACCAAGTGCGGCCGCTACGACTTCGATGCGTTCGACTTCTCGGCCGAGCGCGTGCGCTCGAGCATCGACGAGTCGCTCCGTCGCTTGGGCACGGACTACGTGGACATCTACCAGATGCACGATATCGAGTTCGTGGACCGCGAGCAGGTCATCAACGAGGCCCTGCCAGTCGCTCGCGAACTGCAGCGCGCCGGAAAGTGCCGCTACGTCGGCATCACGGCGTTGCCGCTGGGCATCTTGCGGGACGTGGCGGAACGGGCCGAGGTCGACAGCATCCTCTCCTACGCCCGCTACAACCTGATGGTGGACGACTTGGACAGCGAGCTGCGACCGCTCTGCGCCGAGCGCGGGGTCGGCCTGATCAACGCCTCGCCGCTGCACTTGCGCATCCTGACCGAGCGCGGGGCGCCGCCGTGGCACCTTGCTTCGGAGCAGGTGCAGCAGGTCGGACAACGGGTGGCGCAGCACTGCCGCGCCCGTGGTGTCGATGTCTCCGAAGCGGCGCTGAAGTTCTGCTACGACTACCCTCACACGGCCAGCGTGCTGGTGGGAATGTCCAAGAGCCGGCATGTCGAAAGCAACCTCAAGGCGTTCGATTTCGAAGAGCCGGACGGGCTGCTGGACGAGATTCGCGAGCTCGTCGATCCGGTGCGCAACCAGATCTGGCCGACCGGCCTGGAAGAGAACCAAGACCCTCGCTGAGGCGCGATTCGCGTGATCGTCGACTCGCACCATCACTTCTGGCGCTACGATCCGGCCGAATACGGGTGGATCTCCGATTCGATGCGGGCCCTGCGGCGCGATTTTCTGCCTGCCGACCTGCGCCGGGAGATCGACGCTGCCGGCGTTGACGGCGTGGTCTCGGTACAGGCCAGGCAGACGCTGTCCGAGACTCGCGCACTGCTAGCGCACGCCCGCGAGAACGACTTCATCCGCGGGGTGGTCGGCTGGGTCCCGCTGGTCGACCCCGCCGTGCGCGGCACCTTGGAAGAACTTGCGCAGGATCCATGCTTGCGGGCATGCCGGCATGTCCTGCAGGACGAGCCGGACGACGACTACATGCTGCGCGAGGACTTCAACGACGGCGTGCGCGCCGTCACTGCGGCGGGCTTGGTGTACGACATCCTCATCTTCGAGCGCCACCTGCCCCAAACGCTGGAATTCGTCGACCGGCACCCCAATCAGGTATTCGTCCTCGACCATATCGGCAAGCCCAGGATCCGGGACGGCTCGTTCGGCGCTTGGCGCGCCGCGATCCGAGACCTCGCCCGGCGGCCCAACCTCTACTGCAAGATCTCCGGAATGGTGACCGAGGCGGACTGGGAGCGCTGGAGCGAAGCCGAGCTTGCCCCGTACATGGATGCCGTCTTGGCCGCGTTCGGCCCGCGGCGGCTCATGTACGGCTCGGATTGGCCGGTGTGCCTGACGGCAGTAGGCTACGCTCGCTGGTTCGAACTGGTCGCCGGCTTTGCCGCGCGCCTCAGCGCGGACGAGCGCGACCGGGTGCTCGGCGGAACGGCTGTCGAAGCCTACCGGCTGTAGGCGGCTCGCTACAATAGGCGCATACTGCGGGCTCTCAGTGGCGTTCAAGCTGTATAACAGCCTCAGCCGCGAGGTGGAGGCGTTCGAGCCCGCCGAAGGCAACTGCGCCCGCATATACTCTTGCGGCCCAACCGTCTATAACTTCGTCCACATCGGCAACTTGCGCACATTTGCCTTCCAGGACATCTTGCGTCGACACATGCGGCAATGCGGCTGGAAGCTGCGGCATGTGATGAACATCACCGATGTCGAGGACAAGATCATCGCCGCCGCGTCGGCAGCTGGCGTGCCCATCGGCGAGTACACCAAGCAGTACGTCGATGCGTTCTTCGAGGACTGCCAGTTGCTCCGCTTGGAGCGGCCCGAAGTCGTGCCCGCGGCGACGGACCACATTCCGGAGATGATCGAGCTGATCCAGCGCATCGCGCAAGCCGGCCATGCCTACGAGTCCGGCGGCTCGACCTACTTCCGCATCGCCAGCTTGGACGATTACGGCAAGCTCTCGCGGCTCGACCCAAGCGGCATCCTGTCCGGCGCGCGGGTGGATTCTGACGAGTACGGCAAGGATGACGCGCGTGACTTCGTGCTGTGGAAGGCCAGCCGCGACGGCGAGCCGAGCTGGGACAGCCCGTTTGGCCCGGGCCGCCCCGGCTGGCACTTGGAATGCTCGGCCATGGCGATGGCGTACCTCGGCGAGACGTTTGACATCCACACCGGGGGCGTGGACCTGCAGTTCCCGCACCACGAGAACGAGATCGCGCAGTCGGAGAGCGCAACAGGGCGGCCGTTCGCGCGCTTTTGGGTGCATGCCGAGCACCTGCTGGTGGACGGCAAGAAGATGGCCAAGTCGCTGGGCAACTTCTACACCCTGCGCGATCTCATCGAGCGGGGCTTTTCCACGGACTCGATCCGCTACCTGCTGGTCGCCACGCCGCATCGCAAGCAGCTCAATTTCACGTTCGACGGGTTGGATGGAGCGGCGGCCGCGATCGAGCGGCTGCGCAACTTCGAGCGGCGGCTGGCAGGCGCTTCCGTCGGGGCGGACAATCCGCAAGCCAGCGCGGAGAGCGCCAAGGCGACCGCGCAGTTTCGCGAGGCCTTGGACGACGACCTCAACACGGCGGGCGCGCTAGGGGCGGTCTTTGAGTACATCCGGGCGGCGAACTCGGCAATCGACAGCGGCCGCTTCGGACCGGCCAACGTGGTCGAGGCGCGGGAGGTCCTGGACCGCTTCGACAGGATTTTCGACGTCTTGCAGCCGGCGGCCGCGCAGCGTGTGCCGGCCGAGGAGATCGAGGGCCTGATCCGCGAACGCGCGGCGGCCCGCAAGACCCGCGACTTCGCCCGCGCCGACGGCATCCGCAACGAGCTTGCCGCTCGCGGCGTGACCTTGCAGGATTCTCCGGATGGCACGAAGTGGCACTACGCCGATTGATGCGGAGTCGTTGCGGCCATCTTGGCGACACCCGGCCCGGCCATCCGCCTCGGCCATGCAAGGATCGCGTGGTTGACACTGCTCCCGCGAGGCTGGCATTCTGGCCCTGATGATGAACCGCCGGGCGTTCCTCGCCTCCGCCGCGGCCGCCGCAGGTTCGGCCTGTGTCGGCCCGCGCCTGCCCAGGCCTAACGTCTTGGTGCTGATGCCCGACCAGTGGCGGGCGATGGACCTCGGCGCGATGGGCAATCCGGACGTGCGGACGCCCAACATGGACGCCCTCGCGGCGAAAGGCGCTCTGCTGCGGAACGTCACCGCCAACTGCCCGGTCTGCTGCCCTGCGCGGGGCACGTTGCTGACCGGGCGGTTCGCCCACGAGCACGGCGTGGATGTCAACGACGCGCCGCTGCCTGACAGCGAAGTCACGATTGCCGAGATCGCGCGGGACAACGGCTACCGCACCGCCTTCGCCGGCAAGTGGCACTTGGAGGGCGGCAAGCGTCTGCCGGGCTATGTCCGGCCCGAGCGGCGCCAAGGGTTCGACTTCTGGGCCGCCAACATCTGCACTCACAACTACTGGAACATGCAGTATTTCCGGGACTCCCCGGAGCCGATCCAGATCGAGGGCTACTCGGCCACGGCGTTCACGGACGAGATCATCGATTTCATCGGCAGCGATACCGAAACGCCTTTCTTGGCCTACGTCCAGTGGGGGCCGCCGCACAACCCCTACGTGGCACCGCCGGCGTACATGAACATGTACGACCCGAACTTGCTCAAGATGCGGGAGAACTGGAACGGCCCCGTCGAGCTGCGGGCCGGCCGCGCGATGGGCTCGCGGCAGGACATCGCCGGCTACTATGCGGCAATCACGTTTCTCGATGACGAGGTCGGGCGAATCGTCGACGCGCTGAAGGCCGCGGGCCAGTTCGAGAACACCGTCATCTTGATCACGTCGGACCACGGCGACATGCTCGGCTCCCAAGGCACCGTGCTCAAGCGCAAGCCGTGGGCCGAATCGCTTCAGGTGCCCGGCATCGTGCACTATCCGGCAGCGGTTCCTGCGGGCCAGCAGTTGACGCTGCCCGCGTCTCACGTCGATGTCGTGCCGACGCTGCTAGGCCTGGCCGGACTGCCCATGGCCGAGACCGCTTCGGGCACGGACCTGTCGCGTCACCTGCTGGCCGAGGAGCACGGCGGGAGCCCGGACTCTGCCGCTCCCGAATCCGTCTACGCCCAGAGCTACACGCCGACCGAGCGCGATGAGTTCCCGGCTTGGCGCGGCGTGCGCACCGAGCGCTACACCTATGCCCGGAATCAAGACCGAGCCTGGGTGCTGTACGACGACGTAGCCGATCCGTTCCAGCTGCAGAATCTGGCGGACAAGCCCGAGCACGCCGCCGTGCAGGCGGAGCTGGATGAACTCACGATGGATTGGTTCGCTCGCACAGAGGACAGCTGGACCGACCGCGCCGACCTGCCCTATCGCTAGTGCGCGGATTACCGCCAGGGGCGGCTGGGCGAGGCTAGTTCGGCAGCGGCGTGGGACTGTCGTCGCCGAACTCGTCCATGATCCTGCGCCGGCCCGAATAGCCCTCTTGGGTGGAATGCCACCACTCGATCTTGCTTTCGCCCAGCTTCCAGCACAGGTACACCTCGACGCCGTTCAGCAGGGCGGGGAAGTCCAGCAGGCCAAGGTCAAGATCCTTGACCAAGCACCCGCTGCTCTGGATGTCGGAGACTCGGTCGTCGATCAGCTGCATCAGCGAGATGCGTTCGAGCTTCTGGCGCGCGATCTTGTCCGGATTGATCTCGGCGCCGCCAACCATGCAGATGTGCGCTGACAGGTTCTGCATGGCTTGGTCAATTTCTCCGATGCGCTCTTTCGCACTGATTGCGGCTTTCAGGCCCTCCTCGACTGTGGGAATCAGGCTCTCCGCTTCTTGCAGGGTGAAGTAGCGCGACATGTCGGATCGTCCTCGCAGCAGGGAAAAGCGCCCCAGATACTCGCACGGCGACGTGCGAAGCGTCGGCGACAGTGTTAATTGTACCAATCCTGCCGCGAATGTTCTAACGATCGCGTGCGATTTCGGCCGCAGCGCTGGAGCTAACCGGGGGTGCTTCAGCCCTCTAACAACGACATGATCGCCGCCGAGAACGCTCGCAGATCGCCCAGATTCTTCCGCAGCGCGGCATCTACTTGCCGGTTGTCAACCTTCCGATAGACGTGGACCAGCGGGTTTCGGAACCTTGCCACCCGCTGTAGCCGCTCGCCGAGGTCGGGTGCGAGGATGCCAGCGTCTTGGAGTAGCGCGAAACAGCCGGGGTAGTCCGCCGGCGCGGTGCGCAGCCGCCGCGAAGACACGTGAAGACAGAGCGCAAGCGAAGCCTCAATCGCCACGAGCAGGCGATAGCGCGCGATGTCTTGCGCGTCCCGATCCGCTAGGAATTCGGCGAGCGGGAGTTCGGCCCGCGACTTTAGCCGCTCCACGGACGCCTCGATTTCCGCGCTCCGAGTGCGGACCACGTCTGGGTTGAGAGTCACGCCCCGCAAGCCTCGGTGGTGGCCTGCCGCAGCAACGGTGCGGCGTCCAGATACTCCCGCACTGTCCGTTCCATAAGGTCGGCCAAGCGCTCGCCGTTTCGGCTGAGCAGCAGGCGTCCTTACCGGAAGACGTGAAACAGGAACGTCGCGGGAGCGTCGTTGAGCACGCACGCATCGATCAGAACTCCGATTTCCTGATCCAGTCGCGCTGCCAGCTCCAGCCCGCGCTGCGAGCGGGCTTTGGCCGGCGCACTTAGGTGGACGCCGATATCGATGTCGCGGAACATGTCGGCTATCAGGAACGAGCCGTGGAGCCACGCAAACTCCAGATCCGGCTCGCTCTCGAGCGCGGCGACCAGCGTGCGCTTGATGCGCTCGCGCTCGTCTGGCGTGGCCCGAGACTGGCGCCCCATGACCTCATCCTAGCCAGCGCGCGCAATGCACGTTGCTATGCTGACTTCCGATGGCCATGGGTGACGGAGCGCAGCCGCGGCGTCGGACTAGCCCTGTAGTTGACGTGCAGCTCTCTCACCGCCGCCGATTCTTGCGGGACTCGGCCTGCGGGCTCGGATCGATAGCGCTCTCGCTTCTTCTGGCCGAAGACGGCCATCCCGCCGAGGCCGCCGATCCGCTCCGCCAGCGGGAGCCGCACTTCGAGCCCACCGCGAAAAACGTGATCTTCCTTTTCCAGGCTGGCGGGCCGAGCCAGCTGGACCTCCTGGATCCCAAGCCGTCGATGCGTCGATGGGACGGACAGCCGCTGCCCGATTCGCTCGCTGGAGACCTCGAACTGGCCTTCATCAAGCCCGACGCCAAGATCTGGGCCAGCCCGCGCCGCTTCGACCGGCACGGCGAGAGCGGGCTGGCCGTCTCGGAACTCTTGCCGCACACGGCCCGATGCGTCGACGACCTGTGCGTGGTCCGGTCAATGACGACCGACCAGATCAATCACCACACCGGCCAGCTCATGATGGCCTGCGGCACCCCGTTTGTCGGCCATCCCTCGATGGGCGCTTGGGTCACCTACGGCCTGGGCAGCGAGTCCCGCGACCTGCCGGGGTTCGTCGTGCTCAACTCCGGCAGCGGCGCCGACGCGGGAAGCGGCATTTGGTCGAGCGGGTTCCTGCCGTCCAGCTATCAGGGCGTCCCGTTTCGCAGCACTGGCGACGCGGTGCTGCACTTGTCCAATCCGCCGGGATACAGCCGCGCCTCCCAGCGCGCCCGCCTCGACGCATTGCGCGACCTCAATGCAGTGCACGGAGCCGCGAGCGGCGATCCCGAGGTCGAAGCGCGTATCGCGTCCTACGAGCTGGCTTTCCGCATGCAAATGGCTACCCCGGAACTGCTCGATTTCTCAGGCGAGTCGGAGGCGACGTTGGACGCCTACGGAGTCAACGAGAAGGAGACCGCCCAGTACGGACGCAACTGCTTGCTGGCCAGGCGCATGGTCGAGCGCGGCGTGCGCTTCGTGCAAATCGTTCACGCCAGCTGGGACCATCACGCCGAACTCAAGAAAGGCATCGAGAAAGAGTGCCTTGCCACGGACAAGCCGTCCGCCGCGCTCGTCGCCGACCTGAAGGAACGAGGCTTGCTCGATTCCACACTGGTCGTGTGGGGCGGGGAGTTCGGGCGGACTCCGATGGTCGAGGACCGCACTCCGAGCCGTGAAGCAAGCCGCGGGCGAGACCACCACAGGCTTGCCTTCAGCATGTGGCTGGCAGGCGGCGGGATCAGCCCGGGCTGTGCCGTTGGGCAAACCGACGAGCTGGGCCTGGAGGTAGCCGAGGACCCGGTCGCCGTCAACGACCTGCAGGCCACGATCCTGCACTGCTTGGGCCTGGACCACACCAAGCTCACGTTCCGCCACCAAGGGCGCGATTTTCGGCTGACCGATGTTCGCGGCAACGTGATTCGCAGGATGCTTGCTTGAAGGCGCGCTGGTCGCCCACCCTGCCGGCGCTAGTCCCGATCGGCATCGATCGCGGCTTGCATGCAAGCGCGCACTCGGGCCATCAGGTCCAAGCGATCCTTCTCGGTCAATCCAGTCGTCTGGACCGGCGGGTGAAATCGCAGCGTGACGACCCCCGGCCGCATGTACGTCGTTCCCCGAGGCATCAGCGCCTGGGCCCCGTGGATCGTGATCGGCACCACCGGCACTCCTGCTCCGATCGCCAGTTGGAACGGGCCAGGCCGGAAGGCCAGCAGCGGACCGGCGGGATTGCGCGTGCCCTCCGGGAAGATCAGCATCGAGATCCCGCCCCGGAGGGTCCGCAGCGCCTCGTCCAGGGCTTTCTTGCGCGAGTCCTTCGCGCTGCGGTCAACGCAGATAAAGCCGCCCAGGCGCATGGCATATCCGAGCAGCGGAATGCGGCCGAGCGACTCCTTCATGATGACCGCGATGCGGGGCAGGGTCGCGAATAACGCCGGAGCTTCAAGGTTGCTGACGTGGTTCGCCACGAACACGCAGCACGGATGCTCAAACGCCCTTTGGCGGTCCAGCACGCGCAGCCGCACGCCGCTGAGCCGGAATGCGATGCGACAGCCCAGCTGGGCCATCCGATAGATCGGCCGGATCGATCCCGTGACCCAAGTGATCGGCACGAATGCGGGCACCACCAGCAAGACATAGACCGCCAAGAACGGATACGTCAGAAGATATGAACGCCACATCGAGAGAATCAGCATCCTACCACCGGCCCGCGCCCGCCGACGTCCCAAGAGTGCCGTGCGAATTCGTAACTCGTTAGGAATAGGAAAGTTAGTACGCTGCTATACTCTAAGTTCGATGCATTATCCGTCATATTCAACCCAACTTGAAACTAGGATCCGCCCGATTGGCCAGGATGGCGGCGGTTCCGGCCAGGATTCGCCGCGCACGCCGGCCGGGTGGAAAGGGGTGCGAGATGCGAATTGAGTACACAGGCCGCAAGGCGGACTTGACACAGCGCGAGGTCGCAAAAGTCGAGCGCAAGTTGGCCAAGATCCAGCGGATCCTGACCCGGCGCAACGATCTCGAGACCCACGTGAGGCTGTCGCAGCAGCGCCATCTCTGCGAGGCGGAAGTCATGCTGCGCGCGCTGCGCCACACGCTGGTCGTGGCCGGCACGGGCAGCACCGCATTCATCGCCGTGTACGCTGCGCTGGACAAGCTCGAGAGGCAGGCCGTGCGCAACAAGCACAAGATCATCGACACGCACCGGCCGGGCAAGCAGCGCGACGTTCCGTCGGTCGTCGTGGCGGATTCCATTCGGCGGGCGGTGGCGAGCGAACCGGTTAGCGAGGCGCCGCCCGCGCCCTCGCGAATCGTGCGCTCCGGAGCGGTCGAGCCGAAGCCCATGACCGAGGACGAGGCGTTTCTCCTGCTCGAGGGCGGAGACCGGGACTATGTCTCGTACCGGGACGCCGGCAGCGGCAAGATCAATGTCCTGCTGCGCCGTCGCGACGGCGCGGCGGAGCTGGTCGAGGGCAGCTAGCCATGGCGGGCGGGCCCGAGGGCCTCGCGCGCGTTGCCCGGGCTCGCTTGGTCGTAGTGACCGGCCTGAGCGGCTCTGGCAAGGGGACCGTGCTGCGAGCGCTCGAGGACGCCGGCTATTACACCGTCGATAACTTGCCGGTCGATTTGATGAAGCCGTTTGCGGCGGCCGGCCCCCTCACGCAGGACGCCGGCCGGGCGGCGCTCGTGGTGGACATTCGCGAGGGCACCGGACTGAGCCGGTTCCCCGCCACTTTCGCGGAGATCCAGGAGTCGCTGCCGGCCAGCCTGGTGTTCTTGGAAACCGCCGACGCGGTGTTGCAACGCCGCTTCAGCGAGACGCGCCGGCCGCATCCGGCGGGCGGTGCCAGCGTTGCGGAGAGCGTTGCCGCCGAGCGGGCCTTGCTCCGGCCGATCCGCGCCCTGGCCGATCTCGAACTTGACACCAGCCGTTTCAACGTCCATGACCTGAGGCGCAAGGTGTTGGAGATCTTCCAGGGCCAGCCCGACGATTCCGACCTGCGCGTGACGGTAGGCAGCTTCGGCTTCAAGTACGGACCGCCGCTGGACGGCGATCTGGTCTTGGACGTGCGCTTCCTTCCGAATCCGAACTACGAGCCGGCTTGTCGGCATCTCACCGGCAAGGACGCCGGCGTGGTTAGGTTTCTCGAGTCGTACTCGGAAACCGCCGAGTTCCTAGAGCGCGCGATGGGCCTGCTGGACTTCGTGGTGCCGCGCTATGCGGCCGAGGGCAAGAGCTACCTTTCGATCTACTTCGGCTGTACGGGGGGCCGGCACCGGTCGGTCTACCTCGCCGAGGCCGCGGCCAAGCGCTTCGCGGCCGCGGGCCGCAACGTGCGCGTGCAGCACCGCGACATCGACAAAGAGCACTGACCTTGAGCGGGCCGGCTCAGATCTCCTCGATGTCCGCGCTGGTCTCGATGTCGATCGATCCCTTGACGCTCATTGCGGCCGGGCACTTTACCTGGTGGGTGTCCAGCGCGCGCTGCGCGCGGTCGCGGGTGCCGGCCGGGATCTTCAGGCGGTAGTGCACGCGGATCCGCGTGATGCGCATGACGCCGTCGACGTTTTCGATGTCCCCCTCGATGTCGCTCTGGACGCGATCGGGATGGTTCGGAATCTTACGGACTGCCAGGGCCCCTGACAGAGTGCCGGTCAGTCAACCGCCCACCGCTGCGACCATGTGGTCGAGCGTGGCCGGAAGGTCGCGCCGCGGCTCCATGCCGTAGAAGTGCTTGATCCCGCCGTGGACGCCGAACTCTAGCGGCTCTTCAAAGCCTTCGATGTACGCGCGGCGCTCGGGGGGCTGATCCTGGTGGATGCGGATCTTGGAAGTGTGGATGAGATCGCCCATGCGCACATTGTAGCCGCACCGCGGCAGCCGGCCCGGACCGCTACCGGAGAGCCTTGGCGCGCGCCTCGCGCCAAGCCTCGGTGTCCGCGATGTTGCGCCTGAGGATCTCGCCTTGCTCCCCCTGCTGCCCCTTGAGATAGACCGCCATGTCCGAGCCGTAGCGAGCCGCGTCTTCGAGCTCTTGGCCGCGGTCGCCGGTCTGCTCTATCCACCCCTTCAAGATGGAGCGCAGCTTGGCCAGGGTCGCGGCGTGCGCGTCGTCGCCGGCCAGGTTGCGCATCTCCCAGGGATCCGCCCGCAGGTCGTAGAGTTCCTCCTCGGGCCGCTCGCCGTAGAACATCGCCTCGATCTTCGGCGACAGCTCCCCGTCGGCCCGCAACTTGTGCAGGGTCTGGATCACCGCCTTGCTGTCTTTGTAGCGGTTGGGCTGCAGGTGCGGGCGCTCCGGCACGAAGTTCCTGATATAGCGGAAGCGCTCGGTGCGCACGCTGCGAATGAGGTCGACTGTCTCGTCACAGCGGTCCCTGGCGGAGACAACGTATTCGCGCGGCTCGGCGTGCTGGCCGAACAGCGGCCGCCCTTCCATCCAGCCGGGGACGTCGAGTCCCGCGAACGCCACCGATGAGGCGGCTACGTCGATGTGCGCCACTAAGTCTTCCCGCACCAGTCCAGACTCGATCCTGCCCGGCGCCCGCACCACCAGCGGCACGCGCGTGCCCTCCTCGTTCAGGAACTGCTTTCCGCGAGCATGGCTCACGCCGTGATCGGTGAGGAAGAACACGACGGTGTTGTCAGCGACTCCCTCGCGCTCGAGTCTCTCCAGTATCTTGCCGACCTCCCAGTCGACGTGTTCGACCGATTCGAGGTATTGCGCCCAGTCCTTGCGCATCTGCGGGTGATCCGGGTAGTAGGGCGGCAGCTTGACCTTCTTGGGGTCAATGCCGACGGTTTGCACGGCCTTGAGAGGCTCCAGCGTGCGCTGGTTGCGGCGCTTGCCGCCGCGCAACTGGATCTGGGCGAAGAACGGCTGGCCGCTCGCGCGACCGGCCCAGTCCGCGCCGTCGTACAGGTCCGCGGCGTATTCGAAGTTATAGTCCGTCTTGCCCTTGGAGAGCGTCCCGTCATCGCCGTAGCGGCTGTTGGTGACGTAATAGCCCGCCCGGCGCAGGATCGCCGGGACCGGCTCTACGTCGCCGGGGAGCCTGATTTTGAGATCTCCCCTCCCGCTGCGGTGATTGTGCGCGCCGATCGTCGTCTGGTACATCCCCGTGACTAGGGCCGATCGCGACGGAGAGCAGACCGGCGCGGTCACGAACGCGCGCGTGAACTTCGCGCCTTCCAGTGCCATCCGGTCGATGTTGGGCGTCTTGGCGAGGGAGGCTTGGAACGGCCCGTAGTGGTCGGACTGGTCCTCGGAGAAGATCCACACGATGTTGGGCCGTTCCGCGGCGGTCTGGGCCGCTGCCGGAATGGCCGTCGCGATTGCAAGCAGGCAGAGTGGGAGGCGCATAACAGCAATATTATGGCTGCCGCGAGCGTCAGTTCGCAGGGGGGCCGGCGACTTCGGCGCGGGCGTCGGCGGGCGAGGCGCCCATCGCGTCCAGGAAACCGGCCAAGGCGCGGCTGAAGTCTTGCGGGCGGGCCACGTTGGAATGGACCAGCCCGTGCGGCCGCAGCGCCGCCTCGATCGCCCCGGGCCACGGGTAGCTGCGCGGGTTGCGGTTGAAGGAAAACTGGAAGATCGCCCCGGGCTGGGCCGCGATGTTCAGCAGCTCCGGCGAGATTGCGGCATCGCGGTCGATCTTCGGCCCCATGATCACGATGGCGTCGGGACGCTCGCGCGTTGCGTCGAAGGCACTGTTAAGCAGAGACGAGAGGAAGCGCTCGTCGCCGCCCTCGTCCGCCAAGGCGTCCACGTCGACCACTCCTGGTGACATGGACTCGATGGCCTTTCCCAGCGCTGCGAAGTCCAGCCGCGGCTGGCGCTCGACCGCATACACCGCCTGCCGGTCGTAAGCATGGAACGCTGTCAGGCTGAACAGCCCCAGGCTGGGCTCGCGGTGGAGCGTGCGGAGCATTGTGACGAGGCTCTCGATTTCGTGAGCGTTGAGCTTGAAGCGGCTGCGATCCAGCGGCGCCAGGTTGACCAGCAGTGCGATATGCAACCCGCCGGGTGATTCTGTCGAGCGCGCCACCGGCGGCTCGTCCGCAAAGGTGTGCTCGCGGTAGGGCCGGATCAGATTCGTGGGTGCCGCCGCGGCCAGCAGCGCCGTGCGGGAGGGCATTTGGGCATTGGCCGTCCAATGTGCCGAACAGACCCGGCCCTGCCGGTTCCGCATCAGCCAATCGATCTCGTACCGCCCCGGGCCGACGACGAAGCGGCCCGGGAAGGCGGCCGTGCCGCTGTCGGCGGTGACGTGCGGGATGTCGAAATTCTGGCGGAAGTAAACGGCCGGGGCGCGAGTGGCGCCGGCCGGCTTGACGCGGAACAGGATGCGCAGGCTGTCACCGGCGGATCCAACGGTGCGGGCGGGCACCCGAACCACGTACCCGGCCGTGAACTTTAGGTCGAAACCCAACAGGGGCGACTGCGGCTCCACCTGGCATTCGAAGTCGCTGCGGTTGCTGTCGCCCGCCAGCACGGCGCGGTCGCTGGGATGAAAGCGCAGCGGGCTTCCGAGCGAGGCGTCGAACAGGTCCTGTGCCTGCAGGCCGCAGGCCGCTGCCAGGATCAGCGGGGCCCAAATGTGGCGCAACAACAGCATGCGGTACTCAACGATGGATGGCTGGCCCGGCGCAGGTTGCGGCGATCACCTCGACGGCCCGCTCGCAGTCGTCGCGGTCGACGTCTTGGTGCGTCACGATCCGAATCCGGCCTGGTGCCAGGCCGAGGGCCAGCACGCCGGCCTCCCGCAACGAGCCTGTGAACTCGGCGTTGGTCAGGCCGGTGCCCGAGATGTCGAAGAAGACGATGTTCGTCTCCACCTCGGCAGGGTCGACGGAGATGCCCGGCACCTTCGCCAGCGACTCGGCCAGGAACTTGGCGTTGGCATGGGCCGCGGGGATGTTGGCGGGGCTCTGCTCGAGCGCAACCAGCCCGGCCGCGGCCAGCACGCCGGCTTGGCGCATGCCCCCTCCGAGGGCCTTGCGCATCAGCCGTGCCTCTTCGATGAAGTGCCGGTCTCCCGTCAGCAGCGAGCCCACCGGCGCGCCCAGCCCCTTGGACAGGCAGAAGGTCAGCGAATCCGCAGTGGCCGCGATTTCCGCCAGGCTGACCCCGAGCGCGGCAGCGGCGTGAAACACGCGCGCCCCGTCCATGTGGACGGGCACTTCGGCGGCTAGCGCTTCGGCCCGGATGGAGCGCAAGGTCTCCATGGGGTAAACGCGCCCCCCGGCGAAATTGTGGGTGTTTTCCAGGCTGATCAGCCCGGTTCCGCGGAAGTGGTTGGACGCGGGCCGCAAGCGCGGGCTGATCGCGGGCCAGTCGAGGATCCCGTGGCTCGTCGGCACGGCGCGCGCCAGGCACCCGGAGAAGCGCGCCAGCGTGCCCATCTCGTACATCACCACGTGCGAGTGCTCTTCGCAGATCACCTCGTGTCCGGGCGAGGTATGCACGGCCACGGCGATCTGGTTTCCCATCGTGCCCGACGGCACGAACACGGCCGCTTCCTTGCCAACCAGCTCGGCCGCGCGCCGCTCGAGCAAGTTCACGGTCGGATCTTCGCCGAATACGTCGTCGCCGACGTCGGCCTGGTACATGGCCTGCCGCATCGCCTCAGTGGGGCGCGTGACCGTGTCGCTGCGCAGGTCGGCTGTCCTCATGGCCCGCAACTCCTCGGTGGCGGCACGCCTAGAGCTGGAAAGCCCATTGTCTCACCGCTTCGGGCTGCACCCATTGCCGAATGCCTGGAATCTGGCAATTGCGCCAGTATTCCGGCCAATTGATCGCTTCGGGGTTCCACGGCAGCAAGTCGCGGTCCGCGGCGCCGAGCTGCTCGTAGCACCGCCTGATGTTGACCGCTTCGAACACGTAGCGATGGTCGAGTATGAACGGCGTGTACTGCCGGAACGTCTCTTCGTGAAATCCTAGCTGCAGTTCCAGGATCCGCAGCTGCGCGGCCCGCTCGCTCTGGCCGGCGCGCTCCAGCAGGCCTTGGACGCGCTTGATGCGGGCTCGCTGCATTTCGCGCCGGCGCTCCGCTTGGAGCGCGCTGAGAAAGCGCAGCCGGGGCAGGGGATCGAGCCACAGGGGCGGTTTCCTGACTTGGTTCCCGTTCGCCCGCGCCTCGTCGCAGAGCAGGCCGATCAGGTCCTCCAGGGGATACGGGTTTACGTCCGAGCTGGCGAGGTGGTAGACCTGTCGGGATCGTCCGGACAGCAGCGCGGCCGCCACGGCGAGGGTTCCGGCGGCCACTAGGTCCACCGGCACGATCTCCAAGCTCAGATCCGGTCGGGCGGGCCAGTCCAGCAGGCCGCCGAGCGCCATCAGCGCCAGCGGCGCGGCGGTGCGGCCGCCTTCGATCCAGCCTGGGAACGGGTAGCGCAGCGCGCTCTCCACGATGGCAGGGCGCACGATGGCGTACGGCACTTTGTCCTGGGACGCAAGCAGCTGCTCTCCGAGGCTCTTCGAGAAGGTATAGGTGTTGACCCAGCCCCACTTGGCGGCTTGGACGCGACCCAGCTCGGTGAGCGCGCTGGCGCGTTCGGCTGCTTGCAGGCCATCGCCGGCCGCAGCCGCAGCCTCGCGGCAGCCTGCCAGCACGGAGGCGGCGCTGAAACTGGTGTCCTGCGGCCCCGACCGCCGCGGATAGTAGCCGAGCACCGCTTCGGTCTCTTCCACCAAGCCGTCGGATTCGCCGGCCACGTAGCAGGTCGAGACGTGCAGCAGCTTGGCACCGAGCCGGCTGCAGAGTTCGAGCAGGCGCTCGACCGAGTCGACATTCGCCCGCAGTGACAGGTCCAGCGGCGGGAAGAACTCGACCAGGCCCGCGCAATTGAGCACGAGGCCCACGCGGCCGGCCAGCTCGCCTACCTGATCCGCCGCGAGCCCGGCGTGGCGTGTCGAGGCATCCCCCGACAGGACGTTGATGCGCTCTCGGACGGCCTCCCGGCCCGTCTTTTCCACCAGCGGTTGCAGGGGCGGGGAGTCTAGCACCTCCTGCGCGAACCGATCCTCGGCGGAGAGGCCGGAGCGAGGCCGCACGAGCACGTGGATCCGCTTCACCTCAGGGAAGCGGTCCAGCAGCAGCGCTAGGATGACTTTGCCTAGGAAGCCGTTCGCTCCGGTGAGCAGGATTTCGGTTTCCCGGAAGATGGGAGCTAGGGTCGCCAAGGGCTTGAGATTCCAACCTATCCGGGATGGTGCGGGATGTCAAATCTCGTCGGCCCGCGCAAGCCTCTCGGGTTGCAGCCGGCCTTCGGTTCCGGCGGCCGTCATTCCAGCACTGTCTCGACCAAGTCGTCGATCGGCATCCGGTACACCGCCGGCAGGCCCTCCCAGTCTGAGCAGAAGTAGACCGTCGCACTGTCCGGCGCCAGCGCTGGCGCCGGTGCTGCCGCGCGCGGGTCGGCCCTGTCGGTGCCTGCCAGCGGATACGGCTTGAAGCTGCTGAGGTGCTCGCACAGCGTGATTTCGCGCCGCATGCGAGGGAACAGCACGTAGATGTTGGGGCCTGAAGGGCGCCGGCTCGCGCCGATAATCGCGGTGCCGTCTGCGTTCTCGGTCATCCAGTCGAACCCGGAGCACGGGGTGTCGGCCGTCTCCTCGCCGGTCTCCGGCTGGATGCTGCGAATGCCCGCTGCCCATTTCTCGCCGTCCGGAAAGTGCACGAAGCGAAGACGCCCCCCGTCGGCGGCCCAGTACGACGCTCCGATGCGCTCGGCCCCCTTCATCGGCCGGAGGCTGGTCTTGCCGCTGCCGTCGAGGTCGGCCAGTTGCCACCGCCTGCGAACCTTTTGCCAGGGCCCCTCGCGAGCGTATAGCACTTGTGACCTCCAAGGGCGGAAGCGCGGAGACGAGAGCCAGCGGCGCTCCTCTGCTGCTACCCAGCTCGTGCTGCGGGAGGGGTTGCGCGAGATCTCGACGATGCGCACTCGGCAGTGCGGCTCGCGGGCGAACTGCTGCTCGGGTGTCGGTTCGACGTCGTCTGCCGCGATTTCGATCAAGGCGGCGTAGCGCTCTCCGCTCGAAACGTCCAGATCGCCTGTCAGAGCCCAGCCGTCCGGGCAGGCGAACAGTCTTCTCCTCCCGCCGCCCTGGATGTCTGCCTGTAGCAGGTCGTTGCCTTGCAGGTAGTAGAAGCCGCGGTCGTTGCGCCGCAGGTGCGCGGCGTAGGGGTGGACGGGCCCTCCTTCGGTGAGCTGGACCAGCCGTTCGCGCTTGAGGTCCAGGCGGTGGAAGTGCCGCACGCCGCCGTGCTCGGCGGCAACCAGCACGAAGGAGTTATTGCGCGCGACACACCTGAGATTCGAGCCGGGCAGGTGGTGCAAGACGGCCGGGTCGGTCAAGCGCGTGATGTCGCGTCCTGTCAGCCCGTCCTCGAATTCGGTCGAAGGGACTTGCAGGCGCGTCCCCCTGCCGACCGCTCGGGCGACTGGCGGCGCCGTCGCGGCGGCCAGGAAAAACCGACGGCTAACCCGCCGCATACCCCGTCATCGTATCAATCTAGAGTCGCTCCTAATCGGCTTGGGCCGGCTCGGCATCGAGCCAGTCGACAGAGTCCACGATCGCGATGACGGCGGCGTCGATGGGCGCCCTGGCGCGCTTTACGGCGGTCATGGCCGCCCAGCCGTCAAGCGTCAGCAGAACCGTGTCTCCCACTCCCGCGTCTAGCGTGTCCACCGCGACAAGCGGTGCGCCGTGCTCGGCGCCGGCCCGGTTGATCTGCCGGACCAGCAGCAGCTTGAGCGCGTCGTGCGTGGCGTGGTTGTGCGTGGCGACGACCTCGCCCACCACCTTGCTGAGCAGCATTACCGCTGTCCTGCGATGGAGTCCACGATGCCGGTCACGCTGGCGTCGGAAGGCACTTGCGGGTCGAACGCCAGGCAGGCCTCGCGCCGCCCCGACCAGTAGACCGTCTCCCCCGCGCCCGCGCCCACCGCGTCGAGCGCGACGAGCGGCGTGCCGGCATCTGCCCCGGAGGCATCAAGCGGCTGTAGCAGCAGCAGCTTCAATCCCTCCAGCTGGGGATCCTTGATGGTTGCGCAGACGTTGCCCACCACGCGTGCCAGCCGCATCAGCTCTCTCCCGGCAGCATGCTGATCTCGTCGACGATGCCCACGATCGCCGTATCGACCGGCGTGTCTTTCATGCCCGAAGCCATGCGGGCCGAGCTTCCGGCCACGCAGAGCACCCGCTCCCCGTCGCCAGCCCCGACCGTGTCCAGGGCGACCACGTATTGATCGCGGGGAGCGCCGGCGGGCGTGAGGTGCTGCAGGACAAGCAGCTTCTTGCCCTCCAGCCGCGCATCCTTGCGCGTGGCCACCACGTTGCCAACGACGCGCGCAAGGACCATTGGGCAGATTCTCCGCTGCGGAACTCAGCCGAGGGTACGGCCTAGTCGGAGGGCGAGATCGTGAAGATCTGGTCCAGGTTGCCGTGCGGCCGCGGGATGACGTGGACCGAGATCAACTCGCCAACGCGGCGGGCGGCCGCCGCGCCGGCGTCCGTGGCAGCCTTGACCGCGGCCACATCGCCGCGCATCAGGACGGTCACGTAGCCCGAGCCGATTTTCTCCCAACCTACCAACGTGACGTTGGCTGCCTTGACCGCGGCATCGGCGGATTCCACCAAGGAAACGAATCCGCGGGTCTCGATTAGTCCTAGAGCCTCACCCATGAGTTAATTAACCTCCTCTGGCCCGGATCGCTTCTTCCAGCAGTTGGACCAATTCGTCCCGGGTCACGAAAATACCATTGTCGCCGATCGATGCGCCCGGTGCCTGCCCGGACACATCCTCGGCCGAGACCGGGCAGCCGGGTTGCTGCACCGCACGCGAGGCGACGCCGTAGCGGCCCCGCGACTCGAACAGCTTGTCGACTTCCAGGCGCGGCAGCGCGCGCGCTCCGCCGAGCATCTCGGCGACGAAATTGATGCGCGCGAAGAGTTCGACCGTCTCCATGCGGAAGAATGCCTGCATGACATCCTTGCCGTACGTGACCGCGCCGTGATTGCCCAGCAGCAGCGCGTCATACTGCGGGATCAGCGGCAGCATCGGCTCGGTCAGCGCGTCCGTGCCAGGCAGGCCGTAGTCCGCCAGCGGCACGCAGCCGAGACCGATCACCACCTCCGGCAATAGCGCGGTGTCCAGGGCGCGTCCTGCCGCGGCGAAGCCTGTCGCCGTCGGGGGGTGCGCATGCACCACCGAGTCGATGTCTTCGCGCAGCTCGTAGATCTTCAGGTGCATCTTGATCTCCGACGTGCGCTCGAGGCGGCCAGAGATCTTGTTGCCGTCGTAGTCGACGATGATGATGTCGTCGACGTGCATCATGCCTTTCGACACCCCGGTCGGCGTGCACATGATGCGCTCGTCGTCGAGGCGGATCGAGATGTTGCCGTCGTTGGCGGCGACCCACCCCTTGCCGTAGACCAGCTTGCCGACCTGCACGATGTCGGCCGCGAACTCGCGTTCGGTCTTCACCATGGCGAATTTCTAGCGTATCGGGTTCCGGGCGGCCGGTGCAATGCGCCCCGGATCTGCGCGGCACTACCGATCGGCGCGCGGAACGCGAAATCGCGCGCCAGAAAATGGGCCGGCCCAATCACAGGTTGAGGTGCTGGTCGCGACGGTGTCGGCATCGTGAGGTGCGGCGATCTGCCCGACGCACGGTAGCATCCAATGCGCGGGTGCTTCGAGCGGCAACTTCCGGACGCGGCATGCAGCCCGGGGTGACAGACCCTGTCGGTTCAGCCCGGGGGCAATGCCTTCAGGTAGTCCAAGAATTTCGTCGCATGCCGGTCGAGATTCTCCTCCGATCCGCCTCCCAGCAGCGGCGAACACATCTCGTACGCCACCGTCCCATCGAAACCGCCGGTCCGCAACCCCGCGAAGAAGCCTTGGTAGTCCAGGAACCCTTCCCCCATCGGAACAGCCTGCGAGTAGGGCGTCACTGACCGATAGTTGACGGCGTCCGGCTCGTAAGCGAAGCGAGGCCGGCGCTGGTAGTCGGCTACGGTCGTGTGAACCGTCAGAGAGGCCATCGCTCGTGCCGCCTCTGCCAGGTCCGCGCCGTGCAGGGCGGGCGACCATGCGTCGAATCCCGCGCGGCAGTTCGGCTCTCCCACGGCTTCGAGCAGGTCCCTGTGCGATCGGAAGTCCGCCCCCAGATCGTGGTGATTCTGCACAGCCAGAGTGATTCCGAACTCCGCGGCGTTGTGGGCGCATTCCTTCAGGCAATCGGCCACAAGGTTCCATTGAGGCAGGTATCCCTCGGACGGATGCTCGTAACCGGTAAAGATCCGCACCTTGCTTCCGCCGATCTGTTGAGTCAGTCGCGCCAGTTCTGTCACGTAGGCAACCTGGATCTCCCTCATCGGAACTTCGGCGTGCTCGAGATCCGCCGTGAAGTTGTTGTAGCCCGCCACCACGACGTGATCGAGACCCGCTGCTTCGATCCGCCGGCGGAGGGCGGCGCGAGCAGCGTCGTTCCAGTCAAGCGGACTCAGGTGTGGGCGCTTGCCTCCAAGCATGACGCCTTGATAACCGAGTTCGGCGGCCTTTTCGATGAATTGCTCGACCGAAAGACTTGCCTGTCCCCAAGACCCCGAGTAACTCACCGAGAAGAGGATGGGATTGAACAAGGTCGAAGCTTACCACGGCCGAAGCGTGGTCGGCCCGGCACGATCACGCGTGATCGTGGTCCCTGCGATCTCTACGTCTTGACATCGTGATTTCGTTTTCCTACGTGTGAGACGAGCCACGCGCGAGCAGTCCGATAGATCATGGTGCCTCGCCAGACTGCTGGACCACTTGATGAAGTAGTGGCGGCCGGCCCCACTTCAATCCAGGGAACCGTGCAAAGTCGCTGTCCAGCGTTATCCACTCCGAACCAGACTCGATTGCCAAGGCCGCGTGGTAGGCGTCCGAGACCAAGTCCCCCTTTGCTTCGGCCTGCCCGCAAAGCTTAGTGAAGATTCTCCAATGCCGATCTCTCGGACGTAAGTCAACGCAATGGTCTAAGTCCCGGATCGCGTCCACAAACTCAAGCGCACTGCTGAAGGGGGATGGATTGCTGAACACTCGCGGGCTGGTGACGATCCGGAGGAAACCGCTGAGGACGAGTTCAGAGACCGCGAAGGCATTGTCGCCGTTCACAACTGACGTCAGCCAAGCGCGGCACCGCTCATGTTCGAGGGAATCGACCCGATACGCCGCAATCAAGACATTGACGTCAGGCAGGACCATCGCGCTTGTCCTCCATGATCGCGAGGAGGCCAGCGTTGTCGGTGATGTCAACGCCCGGCCGGGTCCCGGTTCCATGGAACACCGGAAGTTCGACTGGATCATGCCTCCTATTGCTGCGCCGAATCAGGGATTCGAGGAGAAAGTCGTGGACGATCGACGAAATGCTTCTGTTGGACTCCTTGGCCAACTTCTTGATGTCGGCATACAGGCCATCGTGGATGCTCAGTGTGGTCCTCATGCATCTAATCATACGCCCCATGCATCATGATGCATCTTGCAGGCCCTGGACATGACAGCATCGACTCCGGCGGTGTTCTGCACACTCTATCGAGGCACCGGTAGCTGGCCCGCCGAGTCTGGCCGCGCGGAACGGCATTGGCACGCCGTGGAATCCGGCCTACGACCGGCGCGCCGACGTGCTGTGGATGTGCGACGGCGACCTGGCGCGGATCTCGAAGCTGTCGCTCGAGGAAAGGGTGCTCGGCTGGTTCGGCTCGGACGGTTCCGAGCCGGGGCAGCTGCACCAAGTGCACAGCATTGCCGTGGGCCGGGACGGGGCCATCTACGCCGCCGAAACGGTGAACGGCAGGATCCAGAAGTTCGTCCGCACGGATTGACGCGCCGCATCGTCGGCCCGGATGTGGCTGCGCGGCCGGTCGGGCTTGTCTAGTAGGTGTCGCTCGGGTGCACAAAAGCGGTATGATGCGTGATGTTGTGACCCGACTGCTTGCGATCGCACTTGCACTCTCGGCCGCGGCCCTGCCGATGTGGGCCCAGTCGGCCGATTTCGAACCATCCCGGCTGGCTAACGGCAAGCCAGACTTGAACGGCATTTGGCAGGCCCTGAACACTGCCAATTACGACATCGAGCGCCACATGGCGCGTCCCGCCATGATGCTCCGGGACGGTCCGCACGGCCCGCTGCCGGCCGTGCCCGTGTTGCTGCTCGGCGCTGTGGGCGCCGTGCCTGGCGGCATGGGCGTGGTGGAAGGCGGCAAGATCCCGTACAAGCCGGAGGCGGCCAAGCGGCGGGAAGAGAACCGGGCCCACTGGATCGAGCGGGACCCGGAGGTGAAGTGCTACCTGCCGGGCGTGCCGCGCGCCACCTATATGCCGTTCCCGTTCCAGATCTTCCACAACGAAGATTCGGTGTTCATCGCTTACGAGTTCGCCGGTGCCGTGCGCGAGGTCTACATGCAGGACGTCGGCCCTGCCGAGACCGATGCCTGGATGGGCCAGTCGGTGGGGCGCTGGGAAGGTGACACTCTGGTCGTAGAGGTCACCGGGCTGAGCGACCAGACTTGGTTCGACCGGTCGGGCACGCACCACAGCAACCAGCTGCGCGTCACCGAGCGGTACACCCTCAGTTCTCCGTATCACATCCAATACGAGGCGGAGATCTCCGATCCGGAGGTCTTCACGCGTCCGTGGAAGATCTCCATGCCGCTGTACCGGCGCGTGGAAAAGGACGCCCGTCTGATGGACTTCAAGTGCGTCGAATTCGTCGAGGAACTGCTCTTCGGCGAGTATCGCCGCAACCCGCTGGAGAGGTAGCCGCCATGTCCGACGTGCGCAGCGTGGACTGGTTCGGCTGCGAGCATTCCGCAGGGCCGGGCTCGTGCGCGAGATTCCGGCCCGCAGAAGGGAGGTAGACCTGTCATGTCGAATCGTATCTTGCTCATCGCCGCCCTGGCGATGGTCGTCGCGCCCGTTTGGGCAGCCGACGACTCGAAGGCCGCTGCCAAGCGGCCAGACCTGTCCGGGACCTATGACATCGCGACCCTGACGCCATTGCAACGCCCTGCCAAGTTCGGCGACAAGCTTACGCTTACCGACGAGGAAGCGCAGGAGATCGCCCGCAAGGAGGCGGAATACATGGCCCGCCGCAACGCGGCCACCGACCCGGAACGGGGAGCGCCTCCGGAAGGCGGCGATGGGTCAACCGGGGCGGCCGGCAACGTCGGCGGTTACAACTCCTTCTGGATCGACCGCGGCAGCGGGTCCTTCAAGATCGACGGGAAATGGCGCACCTCGATCATCACCGATCCGAAGAACGGGCGCCATCCGGAGATCACTCCGGCAGCCAAGGCGCGGCTCGCCGAGCGGCGCAAGCGCAGCCGCCCGAATACCGGCGAGGCCTGGTGGATCAAGGAAGGGGTCGAACCCGGCCCGTATGACGACCCCGAGCTGAGGCCGCTCGCGGAGCGCTGCCTGCTGGGTTTCGGCTCGACCGGCGGCCCGCCCATGCTGCCGGTGCTGTACAACAACCTGAAGCGGATCGTGCAGACCGACGACTACGTCATGATCCTGGTCGAGATGGTGCACGACGCGCGCATCATCCGCCTGAATTCCGAGCATGCCCCCGACGACGTCCGCGGCTGGCTCGGCGACTCGATCGGGCATTGGGAGGGCGACACGCTGGTGGTCGACACGACCAATTTCAGCGACCGGCCGGCGCTATCGGGGGCTACGCGCAACCTGCACGTGGTCGAGCGCTTCTCGCGCATTGACGACAAGACCCTGCGCTACCAGTTCACGGTCGAGGATCCGACGGTGTGGACCGAGCCTTGGAGCGGCGAGTACATTTGGCCGGCGAGCGAAAGCAGGGTCTACGAGTACGCCTGCCACGAGGCCAACTACTCGTTCGAAGGCATCTTGCGGGGAGCCCGCATATTGGAACAGGACGTGCTGGGCAAGTCCGACGACTAGGCGGAACCGCCCGCAAGCGAGGAACAACAGCAATGATCAACAAAGAAGGGATGATTCGGCTGCAGGCCGTGGCGGTGGCATTGGGAATGCTGCTGGCGGGTGTCGCGCCGCTCAACGCGCACCACGCGTTCGGCGCTGAGTTCGACCCCAACCGCCCGCTCATTCTCAAAGGGCCGGTCGTCCGCGTGGAATGGGTGAACCCGCACACGTGGATTCACCTCGAAGTCACCGACGAGTCCGGCAACAAGGAAATCTGGATGGTCGAGGGCGGCACGCCCAACAGCTTGCTGCGCAGAGGCCTCAAGCGCGACACGATCAAGATCGGACAGGTGATCGTGGTCGACGGCTATCAGGCCAAGGATCGTTCCAACCGGGCCAACGGGCGTGACGTGACGTTCGAGGACGGGCAAAAGTTCTTCTTGGGCTCTTCCGGCACTGGCGCTCCGTACGACAAGGAGCGTCGAGGCCAGTAAGGTCCCGCCCGAGCGCGGCCGCGCGGGTCAAGGGACGCGTGCGCGCGCCTTGACCCAGTCCAGGACGGCGTCGCGCAGCGTTAGCTCGCGGGCCGTGAAGTCGATCCCGGCGTATTCGGGCAGCCCCGCCACATAGTCGTTGGTCACAAAGCTGTACATCCGGCCGGGCTCGAGGTCTTGGCCGGCGCGGGCCTCTTCGGGCAGCTGGTCGCCGCGGACGGTGGCTTCCACCAGCGCGTTGTCGAAGGGCAGGATGTTCCAGATGTGGCGTGCCATCACGGTGCCCTCCGTCAAGGAGTCGCGCACGCCCCCGCGGTTCATGTAAGCGATCTGTGCTCCGGTCGCTTCGCGCAGGGCCCGCTCGATCATGCGCTTGACATCGTCTCGACCCAGCGCGCGGACACACTCGGCGACCTCGACGTCTACCAGTTCCGAGACTTTGGACTCCCATTGATCGACGAGGGCGGCGATGGCGGGCTTGGGCGGAAAGCGGCCTTGGGAAATCTGGATTCTCCGCCAGCGATGCTGCACGATCTGTCCCGCGTCACGGTCGAAGGCTATATCGAGACGTCCGAGCTCGCGCCCATAGGGGCGCAGTTTGATCCCGATCCGCCCGTCGATGAGGAGTTCGGTGTCCCTGCCCCCGTGGTCGTGTCCGCCCACGAGCACGTCAACATCTGGCAGCGCGCGCAGGATCGCTTCGTCTTCGTCGTCAAAGAGGTGTCCTAGAACGACGACGAGATCCGCCCTTGCGTTCATCTCGGCGACAGGTTCGCGCAAGGACTCCACCAATGGGGTTGCGCGCCAAGGTCCGGATTGTGCAGGCTTGATCAGTCTGGCCAAGCGCGCTGTCACGGCTCCGACGATCCCGATCCGAATCTCGCCTGCTGTCAGCACCGCGGTCGCCGGCACCAGTCGCTTGCCCTCGGCGTTGAGGACGTTGGCGGCTAGGATCGGAGCGTCCGTGACACGCCGGAACTCGGCGATCTTCTCCCAGCCGTAGTCGAATTCGTGGTTGCCGAGGCAGTGGGCGTCGAAGCCGAGCCTGTTCGCTACCTCGAAGACGGGGGTGCCTTCGAAGATCGTTGAAACCGGCGAGCCCTGCACCATGTCGCCCGCATGCAGCACGACCGCATGCTCGGCCCTGGCGCGCTCTCCCTCGATCGCCGTCGCGACATGTGCGAAGCCTCCCCGGCCTTGCTCGTCAGGCAGCAGTCGAGCATGCAGATCGTTGAGGTGCAGGATCGTGACTTGCTCGACGCTGGCGCACTGGGCCGCCAGCGCGGCCAGCAGCAGCAAGGATACGCGGAGAACCGAGCCAACGAGCATGGGCTATTAGTGTCGCACTGCTTGTTGCGAATCAGACCTCGGCGCCAGATCCGTCCCAAGACCTGAGCATGGCTTCGGCGCGGCTGTCCCCCGCGAGGCCTCGGCGTCAGTCCCACTTCAATACAAGACGATCTCGCTCCGGCTGGTGATCGGGTGTCCTATCCAGACGTCAAGCTGTAGGACAAATCTGTGCAAGCTGCAGCAGAGCTTGCGACTCGCGCCGCTCGGTAGCTGGTGCTACCGTGTGGGCCGGGCCCGCTGAAGGCCGCGCTTGCTTCGGTTGCCTTTGTCAACACTGGGCCATCCGCAGACTGCCTGGCGAGATGAGATGCAGGAATCGCAGAGCCAGAGGATGACCGTGGCGGCAAGGCACTGTCGACCCGCTGCGGTGCTGTTGGGACGCCTACTGCTGGCGTCGTCCGTATTGGGGCCGGTCGCCACCGGCCTCGAGGCACAGACTTGTCTTGGCTTCAGCGGCACCGGGTTCGTAGGTGCGTCGGGAGCCATCCGGCGCGAGTGGTCCCACACAGCGACGGGTTGGGGGGGCAGCGCCGGAGTGAAGATGGGCCGCGTGGCTGCGGTAACCAGCTACCTGAGGTTCTCGGGCGCTGACCAGTTCGATCAGGAGTTCGAGTTTCATAATGTCCGGGCGACGGTAGCCTACGAAGCCATCACGTCGTCGCTCTCGCTGTGCCCGGTTGGGACCTTCGGGTCCGAGGGCGTCTCGTCGAGAGACTTCCGCTCCATCCCCTACCGTGCCGACCCCTTCGTCGGGGGCGGGGTGGCGCTGGGGCGTCGGTTCGCCTCGTCCGATTCCGGTCCTGCCGTGATTCCCTCACTGATCGTCACCGCCGAGAGTCACAGAGTCGAGCGAATCATCGAAGGCGACATCCTGACAAGAAGCAGGGAAATGGACGTGCTGCTGCGCGGCGGAGTCACCGTGGAGTTCGGCAGGCTGTTCGTGCGGCCCTACGTCGCCCTCATTGCAGTTGATAACGGCTGGCTGACGGCAGGGGCCCGGTTCGGCCTGAGATTCTGACGTCCGCGCGTGACGCCCGCGCAAGGCTGTCTTTTCCGGCCGCGAGTGCGGCCTCGATCACGCGGCTTCCGCTGTACGGCAGACCCTCGACTTCGTTGGTCGAGGCGGTCTCAAGAAACAGCGCGCGAGAATCTTGGAGAATCGGCCGGGCCGATCATGGCTTCGGCAAGAACAGGCTCTCCACCGGCGCGCCTGCCAAGTTCAGCGCGCATCGAAGAGCGCCAGGGATCCGTGGGCCGATGCAACCTTTCGGCGCTTGGCGTGTTGTTGTTGCAGTGACCGATGGGGGCGTTTGTCGGCCCGGCAGGTCGGGAGGTGTGACACAGTAGTGCTGGATGGCAGGCGCACCGTCCTGCCGCCCGGCAGCAGGCGTCACACGATCGGAGGGTTCATGCAAGTTGTATCAATGATCGCGACTCGTGCCGCCTGGCCGCTGATGCCAAGGCATTGGTCAGGTCCGCTGCCGGCGGCGCTCGCGTTGCTCGTGATGGCTGGCGCCGTGCCGGGCGGCATGGGTCTTGCCGCGCCTCCCTGTCGCTTTTCCGCTGACCTGGAAGTCACGATTGACGCGACTGGCATCGAGCGTCTCAACATCGAAGCCGCTGAGGGCGGTCTTGCTGTCCATGGGGACGCCGATTCGAACCAGGTCCGGGTGACGGGCAAAGCTTGCGCCAAGTCCGAAGCAGCCGTGCAACGGATCCAACTCTTATCCAAAACCGAGGGGGCTGACGCCTACATCGAAGCCAAGATTCCCTCCCGGGGTCGGATGTTCCGCAATGCGACGCTGGACTTGGAGGCGACAGTCCCCAGCCGCTTGGCGCTCGCCGTCCAGGACGGCACCGGCGAGATCCTGGTTCGCAACGTCGCCGCACTGCAGCTGAAGGACGGCACGGGCGACATCGAGATCGAGGGTGTTCCCGGCGACGTGTCCGTAACGGACGGCACCGGTGCCACAGTAGTCCGAGCCATCGGCGGCAGCTTGCAAGTCAAGGATGGCACCGGCCCGCTGACCATCAGAGACGTTCAGGGCAGTGTCACGGTGGATGACGGCACGGGAGAGATCAAGATTTCCGAAGTTGGTGGCGACCTCCGATTGAGAGACGGCACCGGGAGCATGGAGATCGAGGATATCGGCGGATCCGTCGACCTGCGCGACGGCACCGGCAACGTCTCCGTAAGCCGCGTCGAAGGCAGCCTGACATTGAGAAACGGCACGGGAGGCGTGCAGCTGACAGAGGTCCGCGGACCTGTCTCCGTGCATGATTGAATTCCGCCGGAAATCCATTGGCTTGAGTGCGCGATCGGCGGTTGCGATCCCATGCCGGGACTGGCTCCGGCCGGCGCTACGATGAAGGCGTGGATATCCGCCGGGCACAGCCAGCAGACCTAGAGACCATCATTGACTTCAACCAGCGTCTCGCCGTGGAGTCGGAAGGCGTCGAACTCGACGCCCAGCGGTTGCGCACAGGCGTCACTGCACAGCTCAACGACTCGTCGCGAGGGTTCTACCTCGTCGCTGAACTGGATGGCCGGATTGTCGGCCAGCTGGCGCTGACATTCGAATGGAGCGACTGGCGGAATGCCACGTTTTGGTGGTTGCAGAACGTCTATGTGGCCCCCGAGTCCAGGCGCAAGGGAGTGCTCAAGGCGCTCTACGAGCGAGTCAGGACTCTGGCCGCCGAGGAGCGGGTTTGCGGGGTGCGCCTGTATGTCGAGCACGAGAATCATGTTGCCCAGGCTGCCTATAAGGAGCTGGGCCTGTCGCCGGCTGTGTACAGCATGTACGAAACGGACTTTGTGATCGAGCGCGGCTACGATTCCGGCCCGGCCCGCTGAGCCGCGCAACAGGCTGGTCGAGCAGGCTCCCGTATGTCGGACGGACGTTCGCCGCGTTCGTTCTATGATGGCTAGATCATGCAATTGCTAGCCGGAAAGACCGCTATCGTTACCGGATCGGGACGCAGCATTGGCAAGGCCGTGGCCAAGCTGCTTTCCGAGCACGGCGCCAACGTGGTCGTCAACGACCTGGACCCGGAACCTGCCGAACAGACCCTCGCCGAAATCAGCGACAGCGGCGGGTCCGCCGCCGTCTGCGTAGGCAGCGTCACGGACCAGGAGATACCCGACAGGCTCGTCAAGACCGCCCTCGACACCTTCGGCTCGCTCGACATCATCGTCAACAACGCCGGCTACACCTGGGACGGCGTGATCCACAAGATGAGCGACGACCAGTTCGACGCCATGCTGGATGTCCACCTCAGGGCCCCGTTCCGCATTGTCCGCGCCGCGGCTCCTTTCTTGCGCGAGTCGGCCAAGGCCGAAATCGAGGCCGGCCGTCGGCCGCCGTGCCGCAAGATCGTCAATGTCAGCTCGACCTCGGGCGTAGCCGGAAATGCCGGCCAGATCAACTACGCCGCGGGCAAGATGGGCATCGTCGGCATGACCAAGACCATCGCCAAGGAATGGGGTCGCTTCAACGTCTGCTGCAATGCCGTCGCCTATGGCTTCATCGAGTCGCGCCTAACGCAAGCGAAGGAGAGGGGCGACAAGACCTCGACCGGGATCGCCCTCGGCATCCCGCAACGCCAGCGCGACGCGGCCATACCGCACATCCCGTTGCACCGCCACGGAACGCCGGAAGATGCCGCCGGCCCGGTGCTCTTTCTCGCCTCGCCGCTGTCGGACTACGTGACCGGTTCGGTCGTGCTCGTGACCGGCGGCAGCGTGGTCTGATCGCCGGAAGCGGCCGTCTCCTCGTCCCGGCGCGGGCACGCGCCGCAGCGCAAGGACTCGCCTTGCGCGTCCAGCACGTCCGGCCCGCCGCAGGAGCCGCGCAGGCAGCGATTCTTGGAAAGGAGCCCGATAGCCATAATGGCCATCGCGATCCCGACAAAGGCAATCGCAAGCAACACTACGCTCATGGCGAGTCGTCTTCCATTTTCGCACGGAACTTCGGGGATTTGAACTCGCTCAGTGATTCGTCGGCACCTTCGACCAGCAGCAAGACGGCTAGATCCTCGCGCTCGGCCAGTGCCATGCCCTCGCGCTCGCCGAGCACGAGCAGCGCCGTCGCGAGCGCGTCGGCGCGCATTGCGCTGGAATCGAGCACCGTTGCCGAAGCGACTCGGTTGGCGGTCGGCCGCCCCGTGCGGGGATCGAGCACATGGCCGAAGCGCTGGCCGTCGGCTTCCCGGAAATTGCGGTAGTTGCCGGAAGTAGCGACTGCGGTGTCGCTGAGCCGCAGGATCCGGTGGACGCTCCTGCCCGCGCTGTCGGGGCGCTCCACGCCGATGCGCCAAAGGTTGCCATCGGCCCGCCTGCCCGCCGCCCGGATTTCCCCGCCCACTTCGACGAAGTAGTGGCGATAGCCCAGGCGCTCCAAGGCCTCCGCGACCAGATCCACCGCGTAGCCCTTGGCGATTGCCGATAGATCGATCCGCAGTTGCGGGACCGTCTTGCGGACCGCGGGCCCTTGCGCGTCCAGAACCAGCTTCTGCCAGCCTGTCCGCTCGATGAGCCCGCGGACAGTCTCCGCCGATGGCGGCGCGGAGGTCTCCTCGGGGCCGAAACCCCACGCGTCGACTAGCGGCCCGACCGTGATGTCAAATGCGCCTCCCGTGGCGGAGCTGACTTCTTGCGCCGCTGCGAGCACGGCGTGGGTCTCCGCCGAGACGGACAGCGGCTCGGAGGACTCGTGGCGGTTGAGACGAGACACCTCCGAGTCGGCCCGGTAGGTCGACATCAGGGCATCGACCCGGTCAAGCGCCTGGCGGACGGCTGCGCCGATCGCTCTGTCATCCCGCGGGGCCCCCGGCAGCGTGACCCGGTAGGAGGTGCCCATGGTGGCCCCGGCCAGTTCCAGTGCCGGCGGGGACGGCTCTCGGCTGGCGCAGCCGCACAGCGCCGCGAGCGCGGCGCCCAGGGTCGCGGCGCGATAAGCCAAGTGCGGCCTGTGGCGGCCCGCGCCGGAATCAGCCACCGAAGTCGTCGAACAGGATGTTCTCCGGCTCCACGCCGAGGCTGTCGAGCATTGCGAAGCACGCCGTCATCATCGGCGGCGGCCCGCAGATGTAGTACTCGCAGTCTTCGGGCGCCGGGTGGTCCTTGAGATAGTTGTCGAGCAGCACTTGGTGGATGAAGCCCGTGTACCCGGTCCAGTTGTCTTCCTCGAGCGGGTCCGACAGCGCCAGGTGCCATTCGAAGTTGGGGTTCTCGCGCTGGATCATGTCGAAGTCGTCCAGGTAGAAGGCCTCGCGCAAGCTGCGGGCCCCGTACCAGAACGTGACCTTGCGCTCCGTGCAGATGCGGCGGAACTGGTCGAAGATGTGCGACCGCATGGGCGCCATGCCGGCGCCGCCGCCGATGAACACCATCTCGGCCTTGGTGTCCTTGGCGAAGAACTCCCCGAACGGGCCGGCGATCTCGACATCGTCGCCGGCTTTGAGGTTGAAGATGTACGACGACATCTTGCCCGGCGGCGTGCCTTCCGGGGCGCGGGGCGGGGGCGAGGCCACGCGCACGTTGAGCATGATGACTCCGAGCTCCTCGGGATAGTTCGCCATCGAGTAGGCCCGCTCCACCGACTCGCCGACTGTCGAGACATAGCGCCACAGGTTGAACTTGTCCCAATCCGGGCGGTACTCCTCGGCTACTTCGAAATCCTTGTAATTCACCGTGTGCGGCGGGCAGGCGATCTGGATGTAGCCGCCGGCCCGGAACGGCACCGATTCCCCGGGCGGCAGTTCCAGCACAAGTTCCTTGATGAAGGTCGCCACGTTGTCGTTGGAGCGCACCTTGCAAATCCAGCGCCTGACCGAGAAGACCTCGTCGGGCACCCGGATTTCCATGTCGTTCTTGACCTTGACTTGGCAGGACAGGCGCAGTCCCTCGCGGGCCTGGCCGCGGTTGATGTGGCTGGCCTCGGTCGGCAGCATCGCTCCGCCGCCCTCGCAGACTGTCACAGTGCACACGCCGCAGCTGCCCTTGCCGCCGCAGGCGGAAGCGATGAAGATCTTGTTCTCGGCCAGGGTGTTCAGCAGGGTGCCCCCGGACTGCACGGTCAGGGAGTTGGCCGGGTCCCCGTTGATGCCGATCGAGACAGCGCCGCTGGAGACCAGGCGCTTCTTGGCCACCATGAGCAAGGCGACGAGCGACAGAATGACGCCAGTGAACATGGCGACGCCGAGCAGGACAGTGATCATCTTGGCTCCGTCAACTTCCCGGCTGGCTGCCTAGAGTTGGATTCCTCCGAAGGCCATGAAACCGATTGCCATCAGTCCCGAGAGGACGAACGTCATGCCCAGCCCGCGCAGTCCGAGAGGTATGTTGCTGTACTGCAGGCGCTCGCGGATCGAGGCCAGCGCGATGATCGCCAGCGCCCAGCCGATCCCCGAGCCGAAGCCGAACACGACGCTCTCGCCGAACGTATAGGTGCGCTCCACCATCAGCAGCGAGCCGCCCAGGATCGCGCAGTTGACCGCGATCAGCGGCAAGAACACCCCCAGTGCGGCGTACAGGGCCGGCGCGTAGCGGTCCAGCGTCATCTCCACGATCTGCACCATGGCCGCGATCGTGCCGATGTAGCACAGGAATCCGAGGAACGACAGGTCGTACTCGGCCAGCCCGGGAGAGATCCACGCCATCGCTCCGTCGTTGAGCAGGCGGTTGTAGATCAGGTTGTTGATCGGCACGGTGACCGTCTGTACGAAGATCACCGCCGCGCCCAGGCCGAGCGCCGTGTTGACCCGCTTCGAGCAGGCCAGGAACGAGCACATGCCCAGGAAGAAGGCCAGCGCGAGGTTTTCGACAAAGATCGCCTTGATGGCGAGGTTCAGGTACTGCTCCACGATCCTAGCCCTCCGGTTCGACCTGCTCGGTCTTCCAACTGCGCAGTGCCCAGATGAACAGGCCGATGATGAAGAACGCCCCGGCCGAAATGCCCAGCAGCCCGTTGGGGTTGTACCAGCCGCCGTCGTGCACCTTGGGCAGCACCACCGCCCCGAAGACGGTGCCCTGGGCCAGCAGCTCTCGCAAGAAGGCGGTCGCCATCAGGATGGCGCTGTAGCCGAGGCCGTTGCCGAGCCCGTCCAGCAGGCTGTCCAGGGGGCCGTTCTGCATGGCATAGGCCTCGGCGCGGCCCATGATGATGCAGTTGGTGATGATCAGGCCGACGAATACCGACAATTGCTTGCTGATCTCGTAGATGTACGCCTTCAGCACCTGGTCGGTCATGATCACCAGCGAGGCGATGATGGTCAGCTGCACGATGATGCGCACGTTGCCGGGAATGAAGTTGCGCAAGAGGCTGATCGACACGTTCGACAGCGCCAGCACGCTGATCACGGCAAGGCACATCACAAGCGCGGTCTCGAGTTTGGTGGTGACCGCCAGCGCCGAGCAGATGCCGAGCACCTGCAGGGCGATCGGATTGCTCTCGAACAGCGGGTCTAGCAGGGTCTTGGTGCTGGCTGCCGTCATAGGGCTTGCCCCTCTTGGAATTGCTTGAGATAGGTCTTGAACCCGGAATCGCCGAGCCAGAAGTCCAGCATCGACGTCACGCCGTTGCTGGTGATCGTCGCCCCGGTGAGACCGTCGACCTGGTGCGGCGCGTCGGCAGGCGAGCCGGCCGTGCCCTTGATCACCCGGATCGCCGGGTCACCGGCGGCGCCGTAGATCTTGCGGCCCGGCCAGAGCGACTTCCAGTTGGGATTGTCCACCTCGCCGCCAAGCCCGGGTGTCTCGCCGTGCTGGTAGTACGTGATTCCTTCGATGGTGTTGCCGTCCTGCCCGACCGCAAGGAAGCCGTACAGGGTGGACCACAGGCCGTAGCCCTCGATGGGCACGACCGCCATCGACGGCCGCTCCCCGTCCATGATTTCGTAGACCAGGGCGTGGTCTGGCAGCCGCTTCACCGAGGCCCGGTTCCGCGGCGCTTCCCGGCTGGTGGCAGGATCCTTGGCGGCCTTGGCTTGGTCGAAGCCGGTTGGGTCGATGTCCGTGCGCTCGCCGGTCCGCAGGTCGATTACCAGCGAGCGGATGCCCTCGAAGCGGCGCTGGACTTCGTTCGCGTCCAAGTCTTCGCCGGCTTGGGCGAGGCCCGCCGCGAACAGCACGTTGCGCTGCTTGTCGAGCGCCGCGTTGCGCAGCTGGTTTTCCTTCAGCGAGACCGCGGCCGACGAAACCAACACGGCGCAGGCGACGCAGACCGCCCCCGAGAAGAGGATCGTGTAGAGCGCGTTATGCCGCATAGCGGGCCCTCCTGCGCTTGACGTTGGCTTGGATCACGAAGTGGTCGATGAGCGAGGCGAACATGTTCATGAACAGGATTGCCAGCATCATCCCTTCGGGGAACGCCGGATTGATCACGCGGATCAAGATCGCGAGCACCCCGATCAGGAAACCGTAGACATAGCGCCCCTTGTTAGTATGCGCCGAGGACACCGGGTCCGTGGCCATGAACACCAGCCCGAAGGCCCAGCCGCCGAGCACCATGTGCCACTCGAAGGGAACGTTCATCAGCGGATTCGTGGCGGAGTTCATGGCGTTGAGCAGCTGCACCATCAGCAACGAGCCGACCGCCCCTGACACCATGATGCGCCACGAGCCGATTCCGGTGGCGACCAAGACGAGCGCTCCGATGAGGCAGGCCAGCGTGGACGTCTCGCCCATCGAGCCCGGCACCAGGCCGAGGAACGCCTGCATCCAGCTCACGCTTCCGCCCGCCAGCGCCTCCGGGCCGGTTTCCGCGGCCTCGGCCAGCCAGGTGGCGCCGCTGCTGCCGTCGACCGTCGTGTCGGCGGCGATCCAGACTTGGTTGCCCGAGATCTGCGCCGGATAGGCGAAGAACAGGAAGGCCCGCGACATCAGCGCGGGATTGAAGATGTTCATGCCCGTGCCGCCGAAGATCTCCTTGCCGATGATCACGCCGAAGGCGATACCGAGCGCCACCTGCCACAAGGGAATCGTGGGCGGCAGGACCAGCGGGAACAGCATCCCGGTGACCAAGAAGCCCTCGTTGATCTCGTGCTTGCGCACCACCGCGAAGAGAGCCTCGCAGTTTCCCCCGACCGCGAAGGTGACGATCAGCACGGGCAGGTAGTACAGCGCGCCGTGCAAGATGCAGCCGAGAATGTCACTCGGGTCGAATCCTCCGAAGCCCAGCGCGTTCAGCGCGGCCGTCTGCCAGGTGTCCAGCGGCTGGGCGCCCTGCGAGATCGCGAGATTGGCCTGATAGCCGGTGTTGTAAAGGGCCATTGCCACACAGGGCAGAAGCGCGATGACGACCGTGACCATCATGCGCTTGACATCGATCCCGTCCCGCACGTGGGCCGCTCCGCGCGTCGTGTGGCCCGGTGTGTAGAGGAATGTGTCCATCGCCTCGTACAGCGGGTACATGCGCTCCAGCCGCCCGCCCGGCCGGAACTGCTTTTCTAGGGTGTCGAGGATCGCGCGCATGTCGGTTCGATAGTCGTTGCCGGTGCGGGACGGGCTAGCCTTCCTTCTCGAGCGTGGTGAGGATGTCGCGCAGCAGGCTGCCGAACTCGGCCTTCTCGGGCGATACGAACGAGCACAGCGCCAGGTCCTCCTCGAGCAATTCGAGCGCGCCGAGCTCCTCGGCGCGCTCCGGGTTCGGAATCAGCAGGGAGCGCAGCAGCGGCGCGGGCAGGATGTCCAGGGGCATGATCTTCTCGTAGGAGCCGACCGGGACCATCGCGCGGACGGAGCCGTTGGTCGTGGTCGTGAACGAGTACTTCCGGCCCGGGATCCACGAGCCCAGGAACAGCCGCATGACCGAGAAGGTGCTGGTGCCAGGCGCGAGCCATCCCAACAGCCGCCGCCGGCTGTCTTCGTGCAAGCCGGTGACTTGCGTGTGGTAGCGCCCTAGGTACCCGAAGATCTCTCCCTCGGCGCGACGGCCGGAGAGCGCCGAGCCCGACAGCGCACGTGTCTCGCCGGCGTCCATTTCGCGGTTCGTGAGGCTTGAGACCGAGGCCCCCAGGCGCGTCCGCAGCAGGCGCGGCCGATGCACTGCAGGCCCGGCCAGGGAAATCACTCGATCGACCGGCAGGGCGCCGTTCTCGAAGAGCCTGCCGATCGCGATCGCGTCTTGGTAGCCGAGATGCCAGACCTGCTTGTTGCGGTCCACCGGATCCAGCACGTGGATGTGCACGCCGGCCGTCCCGCTCGGGTGCGGCCCTTCGAATTCCTCCAAGCGAAAGCTCTCGCCGGCCGGCGAAACCACAGAGCTGCCCTTGGTCTTGCACACGAAGATCGGCGCTCCGGCAGCCACCTTGGCGAGCGCTTCCAGGCCGCGGGCGAAGTGCGCCTCGTTGCCAGCCATGACGGCGTCGACGTCAGCCGCGAGGGGATCGGTGTCCGCGGCCGTGACAAAGAGCGAGTGGGGCTTGGCGTCAACGGCGGGAATCCGTCCGAACGGCCGGGCGCGCAGCGCTGTCCACAGGCCGGACTCCACCAGTAGGGAGCGGGCTTGCTCGGAGCTGACTTCAGACGGGTGACGCCCGGTATACGACTCGAACTCTACGCAGTCGTGACCGCCTTGCAGCTCGGTTGCATCAAGCTGCAGCACCACCGATTGCAGCGCTCGCCGCTCGCCGCGGTTGATCGCCGTGACCGTGCCGCCGCCCGGGGCCGTGTAGCGGACGCCGGGAGTCTTCTTGTCCTCGAACAGCGCCTGTCCGCGCCGGACGCTGTCGCCGACCGCGACCAGCATGGTCGGCTTCATGCCAACGTAGTCTTCTGCCAGCAGGCCCAGGTGGGAGGGAGCGGCAGCCGGCTCGATTTGCTGCGCAGGCTGTCCCCCGATGGGTAAGTCCAGTCCCTTGCGAACTTTATGCAGCCCCATATACTCCTCGGTCGGTAAGGAATCCGCGATCGGCGCTGTCAGTGCTGGCAGTGCTCCTGCAACCCGTTCCGCGCCCGCTGGTTAGCTCTCCAAGCCTGTCACTGGCACTCTCGTCCACGCAGGACCGGCTGAGTAGCACCTGATTCCGAGACTGTAGGGGAACATGGCGGCAGCCGCGAGGCGGGAAGCGTGAGCTGTGCTTGCCGACAACTCCCATTGTAATGCTTCGGCCGGGCCGCAATCCAGCTTGCCCGCAGTCCGGCAAACGCCGGGGACGGCGACAAATTCGCCTCGAAAAAAACCTGGCGCGGGAACTCCCGTGGGGTATAATCTCGAAACGTCTCCCGTGGCGATGTCGATCACGCTCAATGGCGAGTCCCGCACGTTGTCGTCCACGGCCTCCGTGCGGGATCTGATCCTGGAGCTGGGGCTGGACGAGGACGCGGTGGCGGTTGAGCGCAACCGTGCGATTGTCCGCAGGCCGAATTGGGCGGAGACTATGTTACGATCCGGTGACAGAATCGAAGTAGTGCGGTTCGTCGGTGGGGGTTAAGGTGGTGCGCCGAAGAACGCCGGGCAGTCGCTGGCGGGTTTGGTATCCTTTGCAACACGGGGAATCTGTTCGTTGGGAGGCGCGAAAGGGTTGGTGATGACTCTAGGATCTAACGGAAGGCCGGGCGTGGGTCCGATCTACAGCAGCTTGGATGTCGCTGGATTGACCGGGGTAAGCCTGCGTCAGCTGCAGTGGTGGGACGAGCAGGGAGTCGTGACCCCGATGCAGAAAGGTCGTCGCCGCCTCTACAACCCGACGGAAGTGTTGCTGGTCTCGGTCATCGTGGGACTGCGCCGCAAGAAGCTCTCTCTTCAGAAGATCCGCAAGGTGGTAGACGAGCTCAAGGGCGACAAGAGCATCGCCGAGCTCGCGACCGAGCCTGTCGTCTCCAACGTATACCTCTTGACGGACGGCGACCACGTCAGCTTGCAGGACTCGATCCAGAGAATCATCGATATCCAAGTTGAATCGCCAACACCGATGACGTTGCTGTGCGTCTCGGACCTGTTGCGCAAGCTGGGCTGGGTCGACGACGAGACGCCTCGCAAGCCGGTGCATATCGAGACCGGCAGGGCGGGCGGTGTTCGGCGGACGCGGACAAGCGCCTCAAGGGCGTCTTGACCGACCGCTGAGCGATCGCCGCTCGTCTCTAGCGGCGGCTTCGCGAACGCACTACGATCGGCGTGCCCTCGAAGCCGAATCGCTCTCGGATTTGATTGATCAGGTAGCGCTCGAGCCCGAAGTGCAGCGGGCCTTTGTGGCTCCCGAAGAACAAGAATGTGGGCGGCCGTGTGGCCACTTGCGTGAGGTAGGTGAACTTCGGCTTGCGCCCGGGCACGGTAACGCGCTCCATATCCAGATCGGCCAAGAATCGGTTCAGCTCCGCGGTCGGCACGCGCTGCTGGGCGGCCCTGTCAGCCTTCCGGACCAGAGGGAACAGGCTTTGCACGCGCAGGCCCGTGCGGGCCGAAACGAAGGCAACCGGTGCGTACGGCAGCATCTTGAGCTCCTCGCGCACATGGCGGCGGAATTCTCCTTGCGCCCGGTCGGCGATGTCCCATTTGTTGGCGACGACGATGCACGCCCTGCCCGCGTCGTGGATATAGCCCGCGATATGTGTGTCTTGCGCCGTGACGCCCTCGCGCGGGTCGATCAATAGCAGCGCGACGCCGGCCATGCGCAAGTGGCGCTGGGCCATGACGATGCTGAGCTTCTCTGTCATCTCCTTGGTCTTGCTCTTGCGCCGGATCCCGGCCGTATCGACGAACACGAAGCGCTGGTCGCGATGCACGGCTTCGGCATCCACGGCGTCGCGAGTCGTGCCCGGAACCGCCGACACGATTGCGAGATCGCCTCCGACGAGCCGGTTGAGCAAGGTGGACTTGCCGACGTTCGGCCTGCCTAGGATGGCGATGCGGATCGGGCGATCCTGGCTGTCGTCGCCGGCGTCGTCTGGCGGGAATCCATGCGTCGCTTCCGAGAGCAGGGGTTCGATGCCGAGCCCGTGCTCGGCCGAGATCGGGAAGACCGCGGAGAAGCCCAGCTCGCTGAATTGCAGCGCCAGCGAGTTCAGGGTGGGAGTGTCGCACTTGTTGACGGCCACGCTGACCTGGGTTCCGCCCCGTCTCAGAAGCTGGGCCAGCTCGTAATCGGTCGGGGTGAGTTCCGTCCGCCCGTCGACGATGAAGATCACGTGGTCGGCGTCGTCAATCGCATGCCTCACCCGGTCGCTGACCAACGAGGGGATTTCCTCCTTGTCATAGAACGTCATGCCGCCGGTGTCGGTCACTTCGAACGCCTTGCCCTGCCATTTGACGGGCAGCCGAATGCGGTCGCGGGTCAGGCCGGCGTAGTCGCCGACGATCGCCCTTCTCGAGCTAGTGATCCGGTTGAACAGCGTCGACTTGCCAACGTTCTGCCGCCCCACGATTACAAGTTGCGGCGGCCGGGCCGGCTCCATGACCGGGATCATAGCAGCCCGGCGCGGGCCACCCTGCTCGACACAGGCCGCTGCCTGCCAGTGGCGACCTGCCGGGCGGCCCCGAGCAGCCCGAGGTTGATTCCCCCGCAATTCCGATCAACAATACGGTGATTAACCTAAGTGCAATCAATAGGATACGCGTGTATGATTAGGGCATGCCAGCGAGCGGTCGGCGAGTCGTCACGAGGTCTCCGGAGAACAGCGAGACACCGGTGGACGCTCTCAGCAACTGGATCACGCCGAACGAGAGCTTCTACGTCCGCAATCACTTTGACAGCCCGGAGCTCGAGCCCGACGGCTGGACCCTCGGCATATCCGGCTGGGTCGAGCGTGAGATTCGGCTGACTCAAGGCGATCTCGAGCAGATGCCGCAAGCTAGCTTGGTGGCCACTCTCGAGTGCGCGGGCAACGGCAGGTCGTTTCTCGAGGGCAAGGTGCCGGGCGTGCAGTGGGGCGCAGGCGCGGTCGGCAACGCCGAGTGGAGCGGCGTTCAGGCGCGGCTGCTCTTGGAATCGGCCGGAATCGAAGACGGTGCGCTAGAAGTGGTCTTCGAAGGCGCGGACAGCGGTGTCGAAGGCGGGTCCGAAGGGGCGGTGCGCTTCGCGCGGAGCTTGCCGCTCGACATGGCCCTGCATCCTGACACGCTGATCGCGCTGAGGATGAATGGCGAGCCGCTGGCAACAGAGCACGGGTTTCCGGCCAGGCTCGTGGTGCCTGGCTGGTACGGCGTGGCTTCGGTAAAGTGGCTGCGCGCCCTGCGGGTGGTCGACGCGCCGTATCGCGGCTTCTTTCAGAGCGTCAAGTACACGGTCCGGCGCAAGACCGCACGCGGCATTAGCGAGGACGTGGTGGGAATGATGCTGCCGAAGTCTGAGATCATTCGCCCGCGGCCGGGAGATTGCGTCGCGCCGGGGACGAGGCTGATCGAGGGCATCGCGTGGGCCGGCCCGGAGGCCGTCGCGGCGGTGGAACTGAGTTGCGACGGCGGCGATTCCTGGCGGCGGGCCGAACTGGTCGGGCCGCAGCATCGCTACAGTTGGACGCGCTGGCAATACGCATGGGAGCCGCCCGGACAGGGGGCATACAGTTTGCTGGCCCGCGCCATCTCTGCCTCGGGCGAGATCCAGCCGAGCCGCCACAACCCCCTGCACGGCGGGTACCACGTCAACTTCAGCCGCCCGCTGGAAATCACGGTGACCGCCTCGACAGCCAAGAAGCCGCTGGTGTTCGCGATCTAGCGCTCGCGAGGACAGGCTGCCGACCGGGACCGGCCAGTTTCGCGCAGGCCGCGGGTCCCAACCGCGGTTGTCTCGAGCGGCCCGCCGCCAAGCGTTTAGCGTATCTTGGAAATAGCTAGCGCTAAGTTGTGTTTTGGCGTTCCGTTAAGAGTTTGTGATGAAAGGGAACACGCCAAGCGGGGGCAAGATCGCCGCATCCCGCGCCCCCGGTCCCCGTTTGTTGACAGCTGCCTTGGGAGCGTGCCTGCTCTTGGCACTGGTGGCGCCCGCCGGCCGGCTGGCGGCGCAGTTCGACGCCAACCTCGGGCGCATCGTCGGCCAAGTGAACGGTCCCGACGCGAGACCGATCCCGGATGCCGAGGTGATCGTCACCGCCCTTGCCAGCGGTTTGGAGCGCGCCGTCCGCTCTGACGTCACGGGCTGGTTTCAAGCCGGTTCACTCGTGCCGGGAGAATACCTGGTCACTGCCGCCAGTCCCGATTTCGCGCCAACCACGGCCGATGGCATCACGGTCAGCGTGGGCGGCACGGTGCAGGTCGACTTGGAGCTTGCCCTCGAGGTCACATACGTTACGGTAGATGTCTCGGCATCCATGCTTGACGCAATGCTCCCGGCGTCCAGCAACGTGGTGGCCAGCCAGACCTTCAACGAGCTGCCGATCAATGGCCGCAGGTTTCACGACTTCGCCCTGCTGACGCCGAGCGTGCAAGTCTCGCGAGCCACCGGCCAGTTGTCCTTCGCGGCCATGCGCGGGATTTACACCAACGTCATGGTCGACGGCTCTGACTACAACCAGTCCTTCTTCGGCGGCATCCAGGGCGGGGAGCGGGCCAGCAAGGTCATCACCGTCCCGCAGAGCGCAGTGCAGGAGTTCCAAGCGGTCACGTCGGGCTTCACGGCCGAGTACGGGCGCACGATTTCCGGCGTCGTCAACGTCTCGACCAAGTCCGGCGGCAGCGAGCTGCACGGCGACGCGTTCTACCAGATCCGCCATCCGCGGCTGGGTCGCGCCGATCCGTTCGGGGCCAAGGTGCTGGAGAAGCTTCAGCAGTTCGGAGGCTCGCTGGGAGGCCCGATCCGGGCCGACAGAGCGTTTTGGTTCTTTGCCATCGAGCGCCAGGCGAGCGTGAGCCCGCGATACGTCGAGTTCCCCCTGCTGGCCTCCGCCGACCGGGAGCGAGGGCCGGAGGCGTACGACTACTACAAGAGCCTTGAAACCGGGTTCGAGGCCACGAACGATGCGTTAGCGCTCACGCCGCGGCTGGACTACCACTTCTCGGGCGGCGGCAAGTTCATGGTCCGCTACAACTTCAGCAACGCCGACGGCAGAAACGCCGCGACCAACGAAGGTCCCGTGCAAGCCAGGACCACCACGGCGCTGAGCTCCAACGGGACCGAGCGGGACTCGATCCACTTCTTCACGTCGCAGCTGACCAGCCTGCTGTCGCCGAACGTGGTCAACCAACTGCGGTTCACCATCACGCGCGAGGAGCGCCCGCGCCTGCCCAACGGGGAAGACCCGCTGATATCCACGGTCATCGGTGATTTCGGAAGCTCGTTCATCCTGCCCACGACTCAATCCGACATTCGCCCGAAGCTGACCAACAGCCTGATGGTCCACCGCGGGGCGCACGGCATCAAGTTCGGCGGCGAGATCGACCGCGTCTGGATCGACGATCAGTTTGGATTCGCGCAGTTCGGCTTCTTCACGCCCTTCAGCTCAGATCCGGACGAAGTCCTGGACATCTTGACGCCCGGCGGGGCCATTCCGAACCGTTTCGACGCGCCCGGCATCTTCCTCCGCCAAGTCGGCAACACTCTGGGACAGCAGCGCTTGGGACACGCCGCCCTGTATTTCCAAGACTCTTGGCGGGCGGCTCCGGGCCTGACGCTGGACATGGGATTTCGCTGGGCGGGGCAATTCAACCAGACCCCCGAAGTCGGCAACGACTTGCTGATCGATCGCGTGAGCCGGGCTAACTTCTCGTTCGGCGCCGTCTCGCCGGGCTCGCTCCCTGACGACCTCGGCCAGTGGATGCCGCGCTTGGGTTTCGCCTACAGCCGCCAGGGATCGTCGCGCAAGTTCGTGCTGCGGGGCAGCGCGGGCATATTCCATGCGATCACGCCGCCGGTCTTTTTCAATGCGTCGACGAAGGCGTTTCGCGAGCCGGCTTTCAACCTCCCGGTTGCGCTGCCGACCAAGCACGCGACGGTTTATCAGCAGTTCCTGGCTGCCGGGATCGACCTGAACCAGTATCCGCTGGCCGAACTGCCCGTGTTTTCCCGGGACGAAGTCGCCCGCGTGCTCGACGGTGACAGGTATGCAGGGGCAACCCCGCAGACGGTGAGCCCGGATTTTCGCAACCCTCGATCGATCAAGTACACGCTCGCCTTCGAGTACGAGTTGACCGACGCTTCGGTCGTTGGCCTGCAGTGGATGCGCCACCGGGTGACCCGCCTGCATGGCATGAGGAACTACAACCTGATGCCGGCCGTCGTGCGCCCCGATGATCCGGCCCGGATACCGTTCTACGACACCTCCAACAGGCCCGCCCCCGAACTCGGCACCGTGGGCGTCATCGAGTCCATCGGGCGGGCCAACTACGACGGCATGACAGCGAACTGGAAATACAGGGGCGAGCGCCTTTTGTTCGCAACCCACTACACCTATGCCAGGGCGCTGACCAGCGACGTCAACGACGGCTATTTCTGGGAGCCGCGCTACACCGACAACGGCCGCCCCGAGGACGCTTGGGGCCCGGGCAGCTTGGACATGCGCCACCAGCTGACGGCTTATGCCACCGTCGCGCTGCCACTGGGCTTCTCTTGGTCGGCGATTGTCCGCGCCACGAGCGCGCCGCCGCTGAATCCGTTCGCGGGACAGGACCTGAATGGGGATCAGATCGCCCATGACCGGGCGCTGGAATCGCCCGGGAAGTACTTCGCCCGAAACTCCTTCCGAAACCGGGCCATGAGCAACTGGGACATGCGCATCTTGCGCGAGTTTCGCTTCTCGGAGCGGTCGCGCATGGAACTCTCGCTCGAACTGTTCAACGCCTTCAATGCGGCAAACGTAGAGTACGGCAGCTTCAACTCGATTTACGGTCCGGGACTAGACTTGGCCACGGGCGCGGTGATCGGCCCGGCGGCCTCGTTCCAGCGCCTGCGCGATGCGAGCGGCGCATATGACCGCAACAACCAGCAGGTCTATGGCACGGGCCCGCTGCAGGCGCAGATCGGAGTGCGGTATCACTTCTGAAGACGCGGGGTCGGCGGCCGGCCCCAAGTCTCCGTCGCGACGGCTCGCTTGCGGAGTCGCCAGGCTGCCCGCCAACCTGGCTCAGGCGGACTCCCGCAGCGCCTGCAGAAGCCCCTTGATGTAGCCGAACCCGTACGCGAAGCCTTGGCGGCGGTTCGGATCGTCGTCATGCTGCGGCATGTGATCGGGCATCACCATGTAGGGGTAGTCGACCTCCCACAGCGTTCGGGCGGCCTCGACCATGTTCATGTCGCCCTCGTCGGGGTAGACCTCTTGGAAGCTGTCGCGCTTGCCCACGATGTTGCGGAAGTGGATGTTGAAGAGCTTCTTGGCACCGCCGATGCGGCGGATCACATCGTGAATCTGCGCCGCTGGATCTTGCAGCATCTCGGCGGTCGTGCCGAGGCAAAGGTTGAAGCCGTGATAGGGGCTCTCTTGAATCCCCATGAATCTGTACAGGCCCTCGGGCGTGCCCAGCACGCGGGCCACTCCCTGGTAGCCCTCCGGTGGCACGCCCGGATCGTGCGGGTGACAGGCGGCGCGGATGCCGAACTCGTTCGCGACCGGGATCACCCTGTCGAGGAAGTAGGTGATGCGCTCCCACGCGGTGTCCTCGTCGACACGGCCCGCCCGCGTGAGGGGCGGATCGGCCACGGCTTCGTCCAAGCGCCAAGTCGAGTAGCGGGAGCCGCCCCGTCCGGGCGTGGGCTCGGTTCGGAGCACGCCCAAGATGCTCATGTTGTACTTGAAGGCCGGGATTCCGGCAGTCGCACAGCCCTCGATCATCTTGTGGATATCGTCAATGTCGCGGTCGCGCTGCGGAGACTCGCCCAGCATGATCGCGCCGCGGCTCTCGCGGTCGATGTGGGACGAGGCGAGGAAGGGGAGGGCGACCATATCGAGAGCAACGCCCTCGGATTCGCACAGTTCGCGGGTCTTGACGAGATCCTCGACCGACCAATGGCCGCGCTCGCCTGGATGTGGCGGGTATCCGCAGCAGTGATCCACGCCGTGGCGCTTGAGAAACTGCAACATCTCTTTGTTCGTGGGGCTCCTCTGCGCCCCGACATGCATGCGCATCGGCGGAAGGGCCGCTTTAGTCACTTCGGGCTCGGAAGAGCAGGCGCTGCTGGCGGCGCCCATGGTCGTTGCGGTAACGAAAGTTCTGCGATTCATGGCGGACTCCAAGTATTCTCCCCGATCGCCGGGCGGCACGGGTCGCCGCTCGAGCGGGTCCGATGGTAGTTTGCCTGATTTCTTCCCGCTGCGTTCGACTCGCCCCGGCACGGTTCCCGCCGCCGCGCTAGATCAACGCTCAAGGCCAAGGATCCGGTCCCGCCGTGGCGCAGGGCTTGCAGAGCAGCGCCGTCACGTCCCTGCACCTCTCGCGAGAGAGCGTCGGCACCGGACAGGTGAGAATAGGAGAAGCGATGATCTTCGTCGTTGACAACTACGACTCGTTCACCTTCAACCTGGTGCAGTACCTCGGCGAACTCGGAGCGTCGCTAGTGGTCAGGCGCAACGACGAAGTGACCGTGAGGGAAGTTCGCGCGCTGAGGCCGGAGCGGATTCTCGTCTCGCCCGGCCCGTGCACTCCCAAGGAGGCCGGGATTTCCGTTGAGCTGATCCAGGAGATGGCGGGGGAGGTGCCAATCCTGGGGGTCTGCCTAGGCCACCAGTCGATCGGCGAAGCGTTCGGGGGCAAGGTGATCCGCGCCCCGGCCTTGATGCACGGCAAGACGAGCTTGGTCAAGCATGACGGCCGGTCCGTCTTCGCCGGCCTGGAACAGGATTTCGTCGCGACTCGCTACCACTCCCTGATCATCGAGCGCGAATCGCTGCCGAAGGATCTGGAGATCTCGGCATGGACGGATGATGGCGTCATTATGGGCGTCCGGCATCGAAGCCTGCCGGTCGAAGGCGTGCAGTTTCATCCCGAATCCATCCTGACTTCGTGCGGCAAACAGCTGCTGGCGAACTTTCTGCGCCAACGCCACGACGCCTAGCGGCGCGCTGCCAGCGCTTCGCCGTGGAAGCGCTTGACTCGGGACCAGATCTCGGCGGTCTTGTCCAGCATTTGGTGGTCGGTATCGAGCAGCTCCAAGTCGACGTTCGACCGCGACCCGGCAAACCGCTCGGACAGCCCCGCTGGAACGCTCTCGTCGTGCCGGCCATGCAGGATTCGGGTCTCGGTACGCACATCAGGGAATGGTTCGTAGTTCCGGGCGTCTTCTAGGAAACCCCACGCCAGAGCCTCGTTGCGCCGCGTTCGGTAATGGAAGAACTCGTGCTGGCCTACGGTTTGCCACGCCTGTGTGGCCGCCCCCAAGCTGCGGCCGAGCCGGTTCGCGAAGTCGAAGGCCGGCGCTAGCAAGACCGACAGCGGCACGCGGTCCGGAGCGCGCGCCGCATGCAGCGCCGCCAGATAGCCGCCGAGGCTCGAGCCGATCAGCAGGTCCGGGCGCAATTCGGCGGTCAGACGCGAGATCAGGCCGAGCTGCTGCGTCACGGTCGTGTTCCGGAAGTCGCCGCGGTCGAGTTCCGGCACGGTCACGGGAACGCCGATTTCCGCGAATCGCTCCGCCAGGAACACGCCCTTGGCGGACTTGGCGCTCGAGCAAAAGCCGTGCAGGTAGACGATCCCAGGCACGCGGCGAGAGTCATTCTCCCACGCGGTCCGAAGCCCTTGCAAGAATGGGGCTTGCAGACGGTCCATCCCTTCGTGGCGCGTCCGCACCTCACCGTGCTGGCGCAGAGCCTGCCGATTCTCGGCTCCCTGCTGGCCGAACCCCTCACCGGTCTGATCGACACCGCGTTCGTCGCGCGGCTCGGAGCGGAGGCCCTGGCCGCTCTGGGCGTCGGGACGATGGTGCTCTCGACGGTGTTCTGGTCGTTCAGCTTCTTGGGCGTGGCGACGCAGACCAAGGTCGCCACCCTTTGCGGGGAAGAGGCGCTGGCCGGTTCGCCTAGTCGCAGCGCCGCCCGCATGTGCTTGGTGGCCGTCTTGGTGGCGCTGCTGATGGGCGCCGCCGCGGCAGCCATCGGCTTGGTGCTTTCCGAGAGCATCGCCGGAGGCATGGGTGCCGAAGGAGAGGTGCAAGACCTGACGGTCGACTACTTGCGCTGGCGCTTTGTCGGGGCTCCGGCTTTGTTGGCCAGCTTCGCGGCCTTTGGCGCGCTGCGCGGTGCCCAGGACATGCGCACCCCGCTGCTGGTGGCTGGAGGCATGAACGCGCTAAACGTCGCGTTGGACCCGTTGCTGATCTTTGGCATGGCAGGGCTGCCAGCGATGGGAGTCACGGGCGCGGCGCTGGCCAGCGCGATCAGCCAGTGGGTCGGGGCCGCTTGGGCCATAGCGGCGGCGTTTCGGAGGCTGGGCCGGCCGGATGCGCTTGACCTGCACCCGATCCGCGGCCTGTTCTCGGCCGGCGTGCACCTGGTCTTTCGGGCCGTCTCCCTGAACGCGTTCCTGATCTTGGGCACTCGCAAGGCCACGCTGATCGGCGTGGGTGCCGGAGCTGTCCACCAGGTGATTCGCAGCGTTTGGTTCTTCAATGCGCTGTTCCTTGACTCCTTCGCGATCCTCGGGCAGAGTCTGATCGCCTACTTTCTCGGAAACGCCGACCGGGGCGCGGGACGGGACGTGGCGCGAGTCGTCTGCCAGTGGTCGCTGGCCACCGGAGTGGCCTTGGGCGCGGTCATGCTCGTGGCGGAGCCTTGGATGGTACGGCTCTACATCCCGGCCTCGGCGGCGGCGCTCTTCGCTGCGCCTTGGCGCATCGCGGCGGCCTGCCAGCCGATCAGCGGGCTGACCTTCGGCACGGACGGGGTGCATTTCGGCACCGGGGACTTTCGCTTCCTGCGCAACGTTGTGCTCGCCGCCCTGGTGGCGGGCGGAGCGGTCATCGTGTGGGCTGATGCCTCGTCGCCATGGGCGCTGAACGCCGTATGGTGGTCCTTCATGGTCTGGACCTCGCTACGAGCCGTTGCCGGAATGCTGCGGGTGTGGCCGGGGAGGCCGAACGCGCCACTCGGAACGGGCGGCTGAACTTCTGCGGTCGCTCGTCCGCCTACGGCGCGTCGGGCAGGCGGAACGCCATGACCTTCGCCATGAAGCTGGCCGGGTTGTACTTGTTGCCGCCCCCCACTGCGATCGCCAGATACTGTCGGCCGTCCAGCATGTACGTCATGGGCGTTGCGTGAGCGCTGGCGGGCAGGCGGTACTGCCACAGCAGCTCGCCGCTGTCCTTGTCGAAGGCCCGCAGGCGCTTGTCGTTGGTCGCGGCGATAAACACCAGCCCGCCCTTGGTGACGACGGGGCCGCCCAGGTTCGAGGCGCCGGTCGGGGGGATGCCCAGGCGGGTCAGCTCGTCGTACTCGCCTAGCACGACCTGCCAGCGGAACTCGCCGGTGTTGAGGTCAATCGCCGTCAAGTGCCCCCACGGCGGCTGCTGGCAGGGGTACAGGTTGGAGTCCCAAAAGCGCCCCTGCGGCCCCGACCGGCTGCGCCAGGGGACCTCGGAGTCCTCGCCCCTGGGAAGCATGCTCGCCAGCGAGCCGACGTCCATCGAATTGATGTAGAACGTGTCCGTTTCGGGATCGAACGCCCCTCCGCCCCAGTTGGTTCCGCCGTTGGTGCCGGGAAAGAACACGGTATTGCGTGTCAGGCGCGGACGGAACAACGGTCCTTCGATGGAGGCGCCTTCGAGCATTTCCAAGCATTCGGCGCGGGACTCTTCGGTCACCGAGGTGATTTCGTCCGGGCGCATCGACTGCCGGATGAACGCCTTGGGCCGCACGGGCCTGGGCTGCGTGGGGTGGTAGTACTCTCCCGGCAGGTCCCCGGCCGGGACGGCGTGCTCCTCGATCTCGAACAGCGGCTCGCCCGTAGCGCGGTCGAACACGAACAGGAAGCCTGTCTTGGTAGCGATGGTCACGGCCTTGACCGGCTTGCCGTCGCGCACGATCTCGACCAGCGACGGCTGCGAGGGCAGGTCCCAGTCCCAGAGGTCGTGGTGGATGGTCTGGAAATGCCAGCGACGGCTGCCGGTCCGGCAGTCGAGCGCGACGAGGCTGTTGCCGAACAAGTTCGCTCCGGGACGGTCGCCTCCGTAGTAGTCATACGCGGGAGAGCCGAGCGGCACGTACGCCAATTCCAGCTGCTCGTCCACGCTGGCCATGGTCCACAGGTTCGCGCCGCCGCGCTGCTTCCAGGAATCGCCGCCCCAGGTTTCGTGGCCGAACTCGCCCGGGCGGGGAACTGTGTGAAAGCGCCAGCGCAGCTGGCCGGTGTGGATGTCATAGCCACGCACGTCACCGCTGGGGCCGCGCGGCATCCCGTCCGTGACGAGACCGCCGACGATCAGTGTCCCGGCGCATTGCGAGACCGGCGACGTCAAGCCATAGCGGCCGGCCGCATCCTCCGGGAACTCGGCCGGGGCGGCTCGCAAGACGCCACCGTTGCCGAAGGCGGGATCCAGACTGCCGGTCTTGCGGTCAATCGAAAACAGCGACCCCGTCTGCCCGCTGAGCAGCAGGCGCTCGGTGTCGCCTTGCTTCCAGTAGCCGAGGCCGCGGTTTATGAACAGGTTGAAGCGGCGCGTCCGATCCAGTTTCGCGTCAAACTCCCACAGCTTGCGGCCCGAGGCGGCGTCGAGGGCCAGCAGGCGATCCATCGGCGTGGGCAGGTACAGCGCGCCGTCGATCATCAACGGCGTAGCCTCGAAGGCGGATCGCGTGGGCGTTCCGGTGCGGCCGTCTGCGAAGTCCGCGGAATCGAACTCCCACGCGACTTCCAAGCGGTCGACGTTATCGCGCGTGATCTGATCGAGCGGGGAATAGCGCGTGCCACCCGGATCGTTGCCGTAGTAGCGCCACTCTTCCGCAGCCAGCGGGGAGAGCAGCAGCGCCAAGCCGAGCGCGGCCAGAGGTGTCAGGCGCACGAGCGGATTGTAGCGCGGGCACGGGCTTGCGCCGATACCCCGATCATGCGCGACGGGGCGTCGGCGCGGTCGATTCGAGATGCCGCCGGGCTCAGTCGGTCGCGAAGCAGTAGAAGTACCCGTTGCCGCCGGTGGCCACGAGGTTGGCCTGGCTGCAGCCGCGCGAGCCGTGGGCCGAGTTCCAAGAGGAGGGGACCTGTCCCCCGCCGGTGCGGTCGTGGTGTCCGACTTGGGCGCTGCCCTCTCCGTTCTTGGTCCAGTTGCCACACGTGTGGTCGGCACCGTCGGAGAACGCCGTGCCGTCGAGCTGCGACCCGGTCAGGATGTCGTGCTGGTTCGGCGAGTCTCCCCGGCCGTTGACCACGCCGCCCATCTCGTTGAGCGAGCCTTCCTTGCCGAGCCCGACGTTCGAGTAGTGGAGTTCATCGAGGTTGGCCGCGACCTGGACTCCCTTGGAGTTGAACCAGGGCCCGGCCCCGATCCGGTCGCGAGCGTTCACGGCCGCCTTGCCGTCCATGGCTGCCGCACTCAAGTAGGCGCGCCACGTCTTGCCGCCGGCGCCGGCGGCTTGCGCGAGCGACTGGCAATGGGCGTCTGCACCTGCAAGTCCGCCGAGGTTGGCGCCGTCACCCGGCCCCTTGCTCGTGATGAAGAAGCTCATGTCTTCGGCTGCGAGGGGCAGGGCCAGGCAGGCGAGCACGATTGCGACTGATACTTTCATGATGAGTAGTCCTCTCTTGTTCCACAGACCGCTGACCAGCAGCGTCGACATGGGATTTTAGCAAATCCGTCCCGAAGTTTCCTAGAAACGTACCGTTGGCGAGCAATATCGTCCCACCCACATCCTAGGCTTGCCGCCCTGCGCCGGGAGATGTGCAAGGGCGAGTGGCTGCTGCCGCGTGGCCCGCGGACGAGATTCGAGGCGAGGCCGGGCGAATGCGGGGGCATCGCCGGGCAGAGCCCGGGCGCCGGTCCCGAGCGGGCTTGCCCAGACCGATAGCGGGTGTTTGCTGCGGACGGCTGCGCAGCGAGGCTACGGCCTATCCGGATCCTCGTGCGGGCGGCGCGATGTCAGACCAGCCGCCACGCTCGGTTCTCAGACATTGGCCGGATCGGGGTGCTTCCAAGGCTTGCGGTAAGGCCTGGCGAGCAGTCGGTTGGCCTCGCCGTCGTTCCTGACCTCGCCCCGCTCGGCGTCCCATTCCAGAGAGCGGCCGAGCTGCATGGCCATGTTGGCGAGGATGCAGGCGGTCGTGGACTTGTGCCCCTCCTCGATGTCGGCTACCGGCCGCGACCGCTCGTCGACCGCTTGCAGCCAGTCCTTCATGTGATAGCGCACCGCGTGTGCGGAGTGCAGTTCCAGATCGGGCTCGGTCTTGTCCTCGGGGTACTGGTCGACCTCGGTCTTGTTCCGGCCTTGCAGCGGCTTGGCGTTCTTGTCGACCGGGACGAAGTCCCACCCGTGGACGCTGCCTTTCAGCGTGCCCTTGGAGCCGTAGATGAAGAACGCCCAAGGATAGCCCGGGTCGGGTGCCGTGCCCCAGCTGCGATGCGTCCAGACAACCGGGAACTGGTCGTACTCGAACGTCGCGACTTGCGAGTCGGCGATGTTGGCCTTGCTGGCCTTTTGGATCTGGATGCCGCCGCTCGAGGACACCCGCTCGGGCCAGCCCAGCCCTGTCATCCAGCGCACGGCATCGAGCATGTGGACGCACATGTCGCCCATGATGCCGTTGCCGTATTCCATGAACGCCCGCCAGCGGCGCGGGTGGACGAGTTCGTTGTATGGGCGCATCGGGGCCGGGCCGGTCCACATCTCGTAGTCGAGATGGGCAGGGGGCTCGGCGTCGGCGGGGTTGCCGCGCGCTCGCATGTGGTAGTAGCAGCAGACCTCGGCATGCCCGATTTCACCCAGCAGGCCGTCCTCTACGATCCGCTTCTTGGCCTCGACAAGGTGCGGCGTCGAGCGGCGCTGCAGTCCGATCTGCACCACGCGATCATGCTTGCGCGCGGCTGCGAGCATCGCCTGGCCCTCGCGGATATCGACGCCGATCGGCTTCTGGCAGTAGACGTCGGCGCCGGCCTGGCAGGCGGCGATCATGGGCAGGGCGTGCCAGTGATCGGGCGTCGCGACCAAGACCAGGTCCGGCTCCTGCTCCCGCAGCATTTCGCGGTAGTCGGAGTAGGTGCGGGGGGTCTTGCCGGACTTCTGGCGGGTGGCCGTCATCTCGGCCGCCGCCTTGAGCATCTTGCTGTCGACGTCGCACATTCCGACCACTTCCACCGGCTCGACCTGGATCAGCCGGAACAGGTCGATCTTGCCGTACCAGCCCGGCCCGACAATGCCCACGCGGCGGGTTTGGGTGGCCGGGCGAGCGCCCGGGACGAGCAGCAGGCTGCCTGCGGCAGCACCGATGAAATTGCGGCGGTTTGAAACGGGATCTGGCATGTTGAATCTCCCTATGGGCAGTTCGACTATGATACCCGTCATCTCGGCGGATTCCATTGCCTGAGGCCGAGACCTCCCACTGCTCGTGATGCCAAGACACCCTAACGTGATTCTCATCGTGGCCGATGACATGGGCTACGGTGACTTTGGTTGCTTCAGCGATGGAACGGTGCGCACGCCGCACCTAGACCGGCTGGTGGCCGAGGGCACCTGCTTTCGCCAGCACTATTCGGCCTCGCCGATCTGCGCCCCGGCCAGAGCCGCCCTGCTGACCGGGCGCTATCCGCACAGGACCGGAGCGATCACGCAGCACGAAATCCACGGCCTTGATCGAATCGCGCTGCGCGAGGTGACCCTGGCGGACGCTTTCCGCTCGGCCGGTTACGCGACGAGCTTGGTCGGCAAGTGGCACAACGGCACGTTCGACCGCCGCTTCGAGCCCAACGCGCGCGGCTTTGACGAGTTCACCGGCTTTTGCGGCGGCTGGGCCGACTACTACCGCTACCATCTGCGCCGCAACGACAGCATCGCGCCCTCCGACGGGACCTATCTGACGGACCTGCTGACAGGTGAGGCCGAAGACTTCATCCGGCGCCATCGGAACGATCCGTTCTTCCTGTACCTGCCCTACAGCGCCCCGCATTCGCCCTTCCAAGCGCGCGACGAGTGGATCGCCCCCTACCGCGAGCGGGGCCTGAGCCGGATCGTCGCCACGACCTACGCAATGATCGAGCGCATGGATGCCGGGATCGGGCGCATCCTCGACACGCTGGCAGAGACGGGCCTTGCGGAGAACACCATCGTGGCGTTCACCAGCGACAACGGTCCCGCATTCTTCAACCCTCCTTACATGCTCGAGCCAGGGGAGCCGACCTTCAACGAGCGCTACAACAGCGGGTTGCGGGGCAGCAAGGGCTGGATTTACGACGGCGGTATTCGCGTTCCGATGGTGCTGCGGTGGCCCGGACACGTGCCAAGCGGACGCTATGCCGACGAGCTTGCACACTTCACGGACTGGATGCCGACACTGCTCTCGCTAGCTGGCGTGGAGCGGCCGCCCGGCCCGCCGCTCGATGGCTGCGACCTAGCGCCGCTGCTAGCGGGACGGTCCCTGCAGGCCGAGCCGCGTCAGTTCTGGCAATGGAATTTCTACTGGCCCGACATTGGCACCAACGCTGCCATGCGCGACGGAAATTGGAAATTGGTGCGGCCGATGATCCGCGGCACGCGCTTCTTTAGTGACGAACTGTGCGTCTCTGACGAAGACCGCGCCCGCACGGCGGCCTTCGTCGAGGCCGATATCAAGCACAAGGAGAATCCCGCGAACGTGCTGGCACCGCTGCCCGTGCCGAACCTCAAGCCTCAGCAACCGGAGTCGCCCGAGCTTTATGATCTATCGTCCGATCCGGGAGAGCAGCGCGATGTTGCAGCCCAGCATCCTGACCGCGTGCGCCGGATGCTGGCCAGCTTGGAGGAGTGGTTCGAGGATGTGGAGCGCGACCGGGAGTCCATCGATCGCCGAGGACCGTGAGCTTTGATCCTAGTCGCCGGCATCAGCAAGACCCTGAGTCACACCCATCGCGGCATTGATCGTATGGCCTCTTCGGAGGCCTTGCATTCTCCCGGGCATCGCCGCATGTGTTATCTAAGGGCGCGGCCGCGATTGTCCGATCTGTACCATGGCACGGTGGCAGGATCTGTCCGTTCCCAGCGAGACACGGACCCTGAAAGGGCTGGCCTTTAGGCTGGTAGTCGGAACAGGGCGAAATGCTAGACTGCAGTCGCCTTCTCGTAGCTTCCTCGGGCTCGTCGGGCGGTAACTCGATTCCGTTGGGATGTGGTGAATGATGCCGGAAGCGTCGCTAGTCGAGATTCAGGGATTTGCCATCGAGGATCTGCTCGGGCCGCTCAACGAGGTTGAACGGAAGTTCGCTCCGGAGAAGTTGTTCGTAGCGGGAGATGAAGGCCTGCTGAAGTCCGGACGGAGGGTGTCTATCGTGGGATCACGACGGGCGACCTCGGATGCAATCAGGCGCACTCGAAAGCTCACGAGGATTCTTGTGGCGCGTGGCGTGACGATCGTGAGCGGGCTTGCGGAGGGAGTCGACACGGCGGCGCATTGCGCTGCGATTGGGTGCGGAGGACGCACGGTCGCCGTTCTGGGCACTCCGGTTGACAGGGCATATCCGAAGTCCAACAGCGAACTTCATCGAGAAATAGTGGATTCACACGTGGCCGTGTCCCAGTTCCCTCGTGGCACGCCCGTCCGACCACGGAACTTCCCTTTGAGGAATCGGACAATGGCACTCATTTCGGATGCCACTGTCATCGTCGCCGCTGGCGAACGTAGCGGCACGATTCACCAAGGATGGGAAGCGCTTCGGCTCGGGCGGGACCTCCTGTTGCTCGAGTCGCTCGCTCAAAGCAACATAGCCTGGGTCCGCGAACTGACAGACTACGGCGCTGAAGTGCTGGGTGACAGCAACCTCGACTACTGGCTGGACTCGCTTCCCGAACGCGCTGCCGTCGATGCTGCAGAACTGGCGCTATAGCGTGCAATGGAGTTGCTGCGCGAGGTTCGCTGCGGTTCGTATTGCGTATATCTTCCGCGAGGGGGAGATGATCTCGGCGAGAAGTCAAGGAAGTTCTGCTATGCCCTGAAGCGGGGTGACGACGACTTGATTTCGAGAGTGGCCACCCATATCGGCCGTCACCTAGACGATGTCGGTGTATCGGAACTTCTGGGTGCGGATGCCGCACTTGTTCCGATGCCAGGGCACGCACCCCGCAAACCCGGAACTCTCTGGCCTGCAAAGCGCCTCGCTGAGGCCCTAGTCGGTTGCGGTTTGGGCCACTGTGTGCTTGAGGTCTTAGAACGAGCTTCGCGAGTCCCGAAGTCTGCTACCGCCCCACCGGGAGAACGGCCGACCGCCGCCGAACACCTCTCGTCCTTCCGAGTTCTGCCCCTGTCTCTGGATGTGCAACGAATCGTGATCGTGGACGATGTGGTCACTTCCGGGGCTTCGATGCTGGCGGCGATCACGGCTATCTCGCACTCGATCCTAATCCCTCCGCCAATGGGGTTCGCCTTCATTCGCACTCAGTCGGAAGGGATGATCACCTCGGTTCGGAGCCCTGAGCTATCTAGGATTCGATTGCTCTCGAGCGGCCGCACGAGAAGGGAGCCCCTGTCCTAGCCACGCCGAATGTAGCCCGTGAGCGACCCCTCCTGCGAGTGCGGTAAAGGCGCTTGTGGTCCGACAGAGACCATGGGCGCTCCTGAGGACAAGCTGTGGGCGGGGCTGAGAGAATCGCTCTGCAAGCCTTATCGGGACAACCGCCCGGAACAGACACTCGGTAGTAGCGGCAGCCGAGGCTAGTCCCTCAACCACACGGCTACCTACTTATGAAACGCGGCGGACAGTTGCTCCGCGCTGATCCCGCGCGTGAGCAGTTGTGCCGGGACTCGAGCACGATTTCCAAGCCGGGGAAGGTTTCGGCTCGGGAGCTTTGATTGAGCCTTGGGGCGCGAAATTCCACGGCGGGCGCCAAGTGGCCCGCCGTGGATGGGTGCCTGAGGCGCTAGAACACGATGCGCAGTCCGAACTGCATCTGCCGCGGATCCGTGTTCGTGCCGCGGATGGTGCCGCCGGCCGGCGAGCGCACGTTCCGGTTCGGAACGCTGAAGCTCGGGTGGTTGGTGAGGTTGAAGACCTCGTAGCGGAACTGCACTTCCGTGCGCTCGGTCGGGTAGAAGGATTTCTGCAGGCCGATGTCCCAGTTGAAGATGCCGTCTTCTTGCATGGTGTTGCGGCCCACGTTGCCGAAGTCCGCCACGCCGTTCGCATCCCGCGGAATCTCGAAAGCGGCGCGCTCGTACCACTTGTCCGGCCCGGGGTTGGAGACGCGGTGCTCGCCGATCACGTCTGGCCGCCACGTGCCCACGCGCGTGCCCAAGTTGCTGAAGGCATTCGGCAGGGTGACGTTGTAGTACTGGCCCGTCTGCGCCTGCAGCAGGCCTGTCAGCTGCCAGCCGCCGAAGATCGCGTTGATCGCGCCGCCTTTGTCCAGCAGCCGCTTGCCCCGCCCGAACGGTAGCTCAACGACATAGCTCGTGGCGAGGCGCTGCCGCACGTCGCTGGAGTTCGAGCCGCGCTGGCAGGAGAAGCAGGTCGGATCCTGCACGCCCGTCTCGCCACCTACGAACTGCTCGGGAGTGTTGCCGATGCCGTGCGCCCACGTGTAGGCGATGGTCCACAGGTTGCCGCCGGAGAACCGCTTGGCGAGGGTCGTGTTGAGCCCGTTGTAGTTCGATGAACCGTATGGGGTCCTGTAGTTGAAGTTGCCGACGTCCTCGAAATGCTTGCGGCGCGAGGCTTCGGTGCCGGGGTCGCCGCGCGTGGCGGCATTCTCGTTGTACACACCCAGCAGGAAGTTCGAGGAGGATCCCACATAGGCTACGGTCAGGCCGAGGTTGTTAGCCAGCTGCCGCTGGACGCTGAAGTTCCACTGGTACGTCGTGGGCATCGGGAACTCGGTCGACCAGTGATTGAGCCTGATATTTCTCGGCCGATTGTCCGGGTCGCTGAGGTCGCCGAGGAAGTCGGCAGGGAACCCATCGCGCAACAAGAATGCCGGGGCCGCCCGGCCCGAGGTGCGCTGAACCTGGGCCACGAACGGGAAGTTGACTAGCATGCGCCCCGACGCTCCCAAGCCCTGCTGCCCGCCGAAGAAGACTCCCGCCCCGCCGCGGACAGTCCAGCGCAGGCCGGGCTGCCATGCGATTCCGACGCGCGGAGCCCAGTTGTTCGTGTCCGTGTTGACCAGTGCCCGGTGCGACCAGCTGTCCCCGAACTCTCCCGCCGTGATCGTCTGGCCGTAGTTTTGAGAGTCGATCGAGAGTTTGTTCATGCGGTTGTTTTCGTCGAACCACGGCGAGGTCAACTCGTATCGCATGCCGAGGTTCAACGTCACGTTCGGCGTGACCTTCCAGTCGTCCTGCACGAAGAACATGTAGCTCCGGAAGAGTTGGTCGCTCAGTACCTGCGTGCTCTTGGTGGCGTTGTTCAGCCACCCCAACATGAAGTCGGCCAAGCTGATCCCACTGAACTTTCCGTTGAAGTTAAATATGCCGCGAGCGTTCTGCGAGCCCACGATATTCGTCCGGTCATAGCGAATGTCCGCCCCGATCTTGATGCTGTGATTGCCGCGGATCACGGTGAGGTTGTTCATCCACTGATAGGTCCAAGTGTCCTTGATGTTGGGCTGGAAGCCCGAGCCGCCCAAGCCGATGAATGGCAGGTTCCCGGCCATTGCGAACCGGGGCAAGCCGAACAGGTTGTCGGACGTGTCGATGCCGCGCAACCCGTACTGGTTGGCGAGGTCGGACAGCGGCACATCGCTATCAATGTCCTTGTCCACGCCAAGGAACTTGCGTCCGAAGCGAAACTCGTTGATGACATTGGGATTGAACACGTGGGTTTCCGAAAGCACGAAGTGAGAACCGCCGTTGTCGTCGCGGGCGCGGTCGTTCCCGACGCCGCCACGCGCTATGCCCGGCAACGGCGCGCCGCGATTCTGGTCAAAGGTATACGTGCTGTACCGCACGAACAGGCTGTCGTTCTGCGAGAAGGTCTGGTCGTAGCGGAAGTCATACTGCACCCGGTCGGTCATCCAAGGCTCGCCGCTGGTGAAGTTATTGCGCGTGGCCGGGTCCGAGAGGTTTGGATCCGGGTAGAGTTCTACCAGGGCACTGCCGACCGGGTCGCGCATGGCGTAGTTGGACGGGAGTACCCTGTTCGGGAATTCCGCCCGCTCGGCCGGAACGGACGAGGTATTAGGGTCGAGCAGGCTATTCAGGCCAGCCGTCTGGCTGAAATCACCCGCGCGCTCCAGCGGCGTCGGCACGACCACTAGATCGCTCTGGGCGCGCCGCACGTTCCATGTCTCGATGCTGCCGAAGAAGAATGCCTTGTTCCTGATGATCGGGCCGCCGAAGGTGCCGCCCCACTGGTTCTGGCGCAACACCGCCGGATCGGCCTTGCCATCGCCGTCGCGGTCGTTGCGCCCGAAAGCTGGTCGCGCATCGAAGACGTCGTTGCGGATGAACTCGTACGCACTGCCGTGGTACTCGTTGGTACCCCCGCGAATCGACACCATGATCACGCCACCCGCGTTGCGGCCGTATTCGGCCGAGTAGTTCGAGGTCTGGACCTTCATCTCCTGCACGGCGTCCAGGGATGGAATGACCGCTTGGGACTTGCGGTCCTGCAGGCCCATCACGGTCGAGTTGTTGTCAACGCCGTCGATGAGGTAGTTGTTCTGCAGGGCAGGCTGGCCGTTGACGCTCAGCCCGTTGCCGAACGAAGTCGTGCCCAGCGGTCCGCGGTCGCGGCCGCCGATTTCCGGGGCGACGCCCGCGCTGAGCAGTCCGAGCGATTGGTAGCTGCGCCCGTTGAGCGGGAAGTCCTCCAGCTGCTTGCGCTCGACCGTGTAGTCCAGCGTGGCATTCTCGGTCTTGAGCACCGGCGTGGTGCCTTCGACCGTGACCACTTCCACCAGATCGCCGACTTCGAGCTCGAAGTCGAGGCCGATGCGGTCGCCGGCGTGAATCTCCACTCCTGCACGCACGGACCGCTTGAAGCCATCCGACTCGACCGAGATTTCATAGGTGCCGATCTTGAGCGGCCCTACGACGTACACGCCGCCCTCGTTCGACGACGAGATCAGCGTCACGTTCGTGCTGGTCTCGCGCGCTGAGATGTTTGCCCCGGGGATTACCGCTCCGGTGGAGTCGGTGATCGTGCCGGTGATGTTGCCCTGGTCTTGCTGGGCGAACGCCCCGCTGCAGACCGCGAGGGCGATCGCAAGAAGAATCGATGCTAGGCGCATGTCCTGTCCCCCTTTGTCGTTGCGGGGATGGTGTTACGACCGCCGCCTCGAGCGAACGCGAACGTTCTTCGGGGCGATCAAGACCTGACCCCGCACAGAATTACGCTAAACGATACCAAATCGATTCACCCTTTGGTTAAATCAGAAAGTGGCGTTGGTGTCTTGGAATGCCCGGTTTCGTCACCGGCCCAGGCGGGGCCGGCTGCTCCGCGCCCGCGCCGGCGGGATGGGTGAGATTCTCGATTGACTACGCACTTGATTGAAACTTCGGCCGAGAATCCGGACGACGCCGCGGTCCAGGCGGCGATCAGCGCCGTGCGCGGCGGGCAGGTGATCGCGATTCCGAGCGATGCCCTGTACGTGCTGGTGGCCGATCCGCTGAATCTCAACGCGGTGTCGAAGGTCTTCGAGGCGAAAGGACGGGAGCCGCATCGGTCGCTGCCGCTGCTAGTCGATTCGGTCGCAATGGCCGTCGAGTACGCCGACGAACTGCCGTCCAGCTTCTACCTGCTGGCGCGGCGCTTCTGGCCGGGGCTGCTGACCGTGATCGTGAATGCGTCTTCCAAGGTGCCCCTGCGCGTGACCGGCAACACCGCCAGGCTGGCCGTGCGCCGTCCGGCGTCCGCGCTGGCGAAGCGGCTGGTGGCCGAATTCGGAACGCCGCTGATCGCGACCAGCGCGAACGTGTCGGGCAAGCCCACCTGCCGCAGCGGCTTTGAAGTGCTCGGGACCATGGACGGGCGCGTCAGCCTGGTCGTCGATGGCGGGATCATCGAAGGGCCAGCGTCCACCACGATCGACATCACGCCATTACAGTGGCGCCTGATCAAACAGGGCGGCGTCGCGACTGCCGATATCGACGCCTGTCTGGCCGAGTAGGAGTCGCCCCAAGAGGGGCTTTAGTTGAACACCCACGGGCGGGCTTGCTTGACCGCCAACTGGCCGTCGGAGGTGACTTTGAACTCGATCTCCATGGCGAACCGCTCGCTGGTGGACACTTGGTACAGCTCGCGGAACCTGTCGTGCACGGCGCGCAGGTAGGCGCGCAGCTCATCGCGGTGCTCGTCGTTGAGGATCACGCCGCCGTCCGCGGTGCGGTTGGAGTTGCGAATGAACCGGTCGCCCCGGGAGCCGCGTGTGCTGAGCAACAGTTCTTCCGGGATGGACTCGCCTTCCGGGTTCGTGACTAGGTCCTCGCCGACTTGGGTGTTGACGTAGTACATTCGCGGCCGGCCGGACCCGCCGGTTTGGTACACGACGTCCTCGGTGACTGCGACTCCGTTGGCGAGCTCGCCCGCATAGTTCGGGTGGACCAGCACGCCCATCGCGGCCGCCATGTGATCGATGCGGAAGAATGCGCGTTCTTCGTAGGCGCGGAAATTCCAGAGGCTGGCGTAAACCTGCTTGACGGACTTGGAGATGTGGCCCTCGTCCGGGTGGTGCGTGAACGAGTCGTACAAGCCGGCACCGCTGAAGCCTGGCAGATCCTCGTTGTTGGTGCTCGAGCGCAGCCGGACAGAGCGGCCCGCTGGGAAGCGCTCGTGCATGGACTGCAGGTCAGCGAGCATCCGGGCGGGCATTTCTCCGGCGCGGACCGTCTTGCGGAACTGCCGCAAGGTCTCTTCGCGAACGCCCGTGTCGGTTGCGAACCCGGGCGCGGCGAACATGGCCGCGGCTTGTACGTACAAGCCGTTGTGGCGCATGAAGCTGTCGTAGAAATGGAACGGTATCGCGAATCCTTCCGGTACCACGCCGGCCGGGAAGTCCAGGCTGCCCAGGGTGGCGACATTGGCCGCCTTCACTCCCACGCTGGCAGAGTCGCCAAAGCCGAGCTCGCTCAGCGCGCGAATCGCCTTGACTTGCAGGTCGCGTTCCGGAACGAGCGTTTGGTCCGGGCGCACCTTGGCGAAGTGGCTCTCGACCTCCTGAACCGTTGCCTCGCGCAGATGGTACCCGTCAAGGGTGACGTTGTAGTAGACGTACTTGCCGATCAGGCCGATGATCTCGGGGTTCTCAGCTGCCCCCTTGATGAATGCGTTGGGCACGTCATCCTGCACGGCCCGCAGATTCACGTGAGACAGCGGTGTCTGCCGCACGCCGGTGATGATGCCGGCCACGCGCGGCATCTCGTTGGGGAGGCTCTCGTAGAGCACCACGTCGCGCTCCCGCGGGCGCTCTTCGGGCGACATCAGCCGCAAGTAGCCGAATCCCTCGGCCGGGTGGAGGGGAAGATAGGCGATGTCGCCGAACAGGTCATCTTCCCGGAAGACCGCCAGGTTGGCGGCTTCGTACTGCTCGCGCTCTTGCTCGTAGCGTGCGACAGCGGCTGGCAGGGGGTAGTACGCTAGCTGGCCATCGACGATCGGGGCGTGCTCGGCGAGGAGATCGTGGGCGAGCCGCACCATCTCGAACGGGAACGAGTTCCTCGGCTCGAACTCGAACGTGTAGAGCCCAGCGTTCCCGTTGGGTGCGGTGAGCAGCGGGCGGAACACCAAGACGCCGCGCATCGTGCCGGACTGCCCGCCGCGCCCGCTGAAGCCAAGGCCTACGGCGCGCATGAATTGCGGGTGGGCGCGGAAGTTCTCAGTGTTCATGAAGTACATCTGCGGCGCATCGGAGTTCGCTTCAGTGATGACGAACTTGACGAACTCGAGGCCGCGCAGGCCGGCATCGATCATGACCTGTTCGCCCTGGTAGGAAAACTTCTCGAAGGTTGCACGGTCAGGAATCGTGGCTGCTCCTTCGTCCGGTGTCAGCTCGTCCGGCTGCTTGCGCTCGGCTGCGACTTCGCCGAAACCACCTGGGCCGCCGCCCCGGAAACCGCGCCCGCCGCGACCACGGCCGCCGCGGCTTGGGAGGAATTCGCTCTCGGCCAGCGCTCCGCTGCTGTCGCTGTCCAGGGTCGCTAACGCCGTGCTCGCGGCCTCGATCTCCGCGGCTTCGAGGCTCCCGCTGCCATCGCTGTCGAGCGCGTTGACCAGCGGAATAGCGCGCAGCATGCCGCCGGGACCTCTTGGGCCACCCTGCCCGCGCCCGCCGAAGCTGCCCCCGCCAGGTAGCATTTCGCCTTCGCTCAGGCGTCCGTCGCCGTCTGAGTCCAGTGAACGCAGCGCTTCGCTGGCTGCCGCAATTTCTGCAGCCGAGATTTCGCGGTCACCATTGGCGTCCAGCACATCCGCCACCGGCAGCGTACCGGGCGGCGGACCCTGGCCGCGGCCCGGCCCCCCGCGTCCGCCGAATCGGGGCAAGAGTTCGTCACCGGCCAACGTGCCGCTGCCATCGGCATCGAGGGTCGCCAGCAACGCCGACGCCTGCCGGATCTCTTCGGGACTGACCTGCCCGTCACCGTCTGGGTCGAGGGCTGCCAGCACGGGGATACGGCGCAACATGCCCGCAGGGCCGCCTGCTCCCGGTCTTGCGCCTCTGCCCGGATCTGCCGGTCCCGCCCTGCGCTCGCCACCGGGCCCTCCGCCCGGGCCTCCGCCGAATCGAGGCAATAGTTCGTCCGGGCCGAGGCTTCCGCTGCCATCTGCGTCGAGCGTTGCCAGCGCGGCGGGAGCGGCGCCGATTTCCGCTGCCGACAGGGTGTCGTCCCCGTCCGCATCGAGCGCGACCATTACTGGGAACATCCGCTGCATGCCGGGCGGGCCTTGCGCAACAAGCGCTACACAGGCCGCTGCGAAGACGGCCAAGCCGAAAGCTCTGGATTGGGAGTTCATGATGCTTCCTTTGTCCCGTTGACGCGAGCCGCCGCTTGCTGTTCCCGATCGTCGAAGAAGAGCGTAAGCTCCGCGGTATCGCGGACCAGGTCCATGCGCCCGACGGAGACATGCCGAATTGGCAGGCCAGTCCGCGCGCGCAGGTCGGCGAGCAGTTCTTCCTTGCGGGACGGCAGGACCAGTTCGATCTTGTCGTAGTTGATCTGCTTGCTCGCCTCGAAGTGAAAGCCCCATTCGCGCTCCAGCACGAACATGACCAGGACCACGACCCCGTTGGATGCCAGCATCCGAGCGTAGTCGGATTCCGTCGCCAGCACCGAATTCATCACTGCCAGCGCGATCAGCACGAACAAGTAGGTCATCTCGCGGGCCGAGATCGTGTCCGTGCGGTAGCGCAGCACCGAGAAGATCGCGAACAGGCCGAAGCCCACGCCGATGCTCAGATCGACGCTGGTCAGCAGGCCCAGCACGAAATAGGTCACCGTGCTGAAGGTCAGGAACGTCAGCACGTACTGCTTGTCCTGCGTGGTGGGGTAATAGATCAGCCGGACGACCAGCAGCGCCACCGCCAGGTTGAAGCCGGCTCCGGCGAGGTGGGCGAGCAATTCAGGCTGCATGGTAGTTTCCCTGAGCCAGCTTAGCTAGCATGCGGAGCTTGGGTCGCGCTTGGCTGCGCTTCAACTGCGGGTACAGCAGTACCGCCCCGACGCAGTACTTGCTAAACCCGGTCGGGCGGGACCCGAGCGCGCGCATGTGGCGGAAGAAGGCGGACGCCCGGTCGAAGCGCTCCTGCTTCAGTTCGCCGACCACGACGCCCGGAATCTGAATCGCGCCAGTTCCGACCCTAAAGTGGACGCCAACGTCGAGCGTGACTCGCTCTCGACTCGTCTTGCTGACAAGCGTGATTCGCTCGAATCGATTCCATATCGTTGGTTGCAGGCGCTCGCTGTTGATCTGTGCATGAGCGGCGATGAAGGTGCCCTCTGCCGCGGTCAGCTCGGTGACGATGTCGGGGGTCTCGGTCCGCGCCTTGACCGAGCGGCGCGGCCCGATCTTGCGCTTGAGTTCGAAGAACGAGCGGCCCGAGTCGACATACTGGCGGCTGCGGACCTTGACGGCGCAGCGGGAGGAGCGCTGGTGTCTTCGGTACAGGTCGAATCCTGCCGTGTCGAAGTACAGCGTGCGGTAGTGGTGAAGGCGCGCCCCGCCGACTTCCAAGACTCGGTAGTCCTGCCGCAAGGCATCGAGCAGCGCCGGCAACTGGCCTTGCGGCAGCAGGAACTTCGTGTCGCAACGGACTTGCGAGGCCTGTTGTCCGATTGCGTCCAGCGACACCGGCGCGAAGTCGGCAAGGTGGTCGCGAACTTGGTGTGCGAAAGCGCGTGTGCTGCTGGAGGACATATCGGGTTGGCGTATTGGCCACGGCCGCGCCGTGCAACGCCGCGAGGCGGCCTTGCATTTCTAGGCGCGGAGCGGTGTCGGACGGTCACTGGCTGTTCGTCAAATGGTTGTAAAGCAGGGGGTGCGATGTCTTGGTGCGGAGGCGGGAGTGTCCGCCGCCCCCTGGGTCGTTCTTCGTACCGCGCGGCGACAGCGGGAATGGCGCCCTCTCGCGGGCCGGTAGCATCAGCGGACCCGGAGCCCGCGCGGGTTTCCACAACCGCGCCTGGCCTATAATCGTTTGGTCAATCCGGCGGCCTTGCAGCGAAAGCCGCGCGGCGGAGGAAAGGATCGAATCATGTCGGGCTATGCGCATCCTGAAGTACTTGTTACGACCGATTGGGTGGACCAACACGGCGGCGACGGCGGCGTCCGAGTCGTGGAGGTCGACGTGGACACGGGCTCTTATGACGAGGGTCACGTGCCAGGCGCGATCGGTTGGGCGTGGGACAGCCAGCTGTGCGACACGCTCGTGCGTGACATCCTGCCCAAGGACCGCTTCGAGAAATTGCTGGGCGACAGTGGCATCAGCCGGGACACGACCGTGGTGCTCTACGGCGACAACAACAACTGGTTCGCCGCTTGGGCGTTCTGGCAGCTGAAAATCTACGGCCATCCAGATGTCCGGCTCATGAATGGTGGTCGCGTGAAGTGGCTGTCCGAGGGGCGCGAACTCTCCTTGGATGCTCCTGAAGTCACGCCAACGGCCTACTCCGGCTCCGAACCCGACCTTTCGATCCGGGCGTTCTTGGACCAAGTCCGGGAGGCGTCGGGCTCAGGTGCTGCCGATATGGTCGATGTGCGCAGCCCCGCCGAGTTCAGCGGCGAGATCCTCGCCCCGCCGGGACTGCCCGAGACGTGCCAGCGCGGCGGGCACGTGCCGGGCGCGCGGAACATTCCGTGGGGCAAGGCCTGCGCCGAGGACGGCACGTTCAAGAGTGCGGGTGCTTTGCGCGAACTCTACGCCGCCGAGGGGATCAGCGGCGACAAGCCGATCGTCGCGTACTGCCGCATCGGCGAGCGTTCCAGCCATTCTTGGTTCGTGCTCAAGTACCTGCTGGGCTACGAAGGCGTGAGCAACTATGACGGGTCGTGGACTGAGTGGGGCAACCTCGTCGGCGCGCCGGTCGAACGCGGCGCATGAAGGCCGAGAGCTTCAGCGTCACCGAGCTCGAACTGGCAGGCTGGCCAGTCCGCATCACCTCCTACCGCATTGGCGAGACTTGGCACGCCAAGGCGGACAACGTCTCTCCGGGCGCCAACATCGCCCGGGCCAAGGCGGATGGGAGGGAGCAGGCCGAGGCCAAGGTGATCGAGCGGGCTTCGGCGAGGTTGGGGGCCACGCGGCGTCGCTCTCATGGCTGAGCTAGGTTCCTGATGAGAGTCCAGATCTTTTCCGACATCCACGGCGACTTCGCCAGCTTGCGGCAGGCCGTCGCAGTCGAGGCAGACATTTTCATCGCCGCCGGCGACCTGGTGACCCACCCGGCCCCGCTCGACCCGTGCGCGGAGGTTCTCGCGCCCTTGGGCGAGCGCCTCTGGGTCATGCCGGGCAACAACGAGACGGCGGAGCAGGTGCGCGAGTTCTGCGAGCGCCACGGGTTTCGCAGCTTTCACGAGGAAGTCCACGAGGTGGCCGGCGTGCATTTCGCCGGCTTGGGCTATTCCAACCCGACGCCGTTCGGCACGCCCGGGGAATGCTCGGAGGAGGACCTGGCTGCCAAGCTCTCCTGTTTCGTCGGCCGGCTCCCACAGGTGTTGGTTTGCCACGCCCCGCCCTTAGACACCCCTCTCGACGAGGCCGGTCCGGGCCTGCACTTCGGCTCCAAGGCTGTCCGCGAGTACATCGACGAGCACCAGCCGGAGTACTGCTTCTGCGGGCACATCCATGAGGGTTCCGGCCGGACCGTGCGACTCGGCGCGACGCTGGCGGCGAATGTCGGCAAGCCGGGCTACCTGCTGGAACTGTGAGTGCGGCGGCGGCGCTGCGCGCTAAAATAGACGTGCGGTTGCTTGTCTCACTATCCCGCCGCTAACCCACCCGATGTCCGATGCGCCTGAAGGGGCAGTTGTCGCGCTGCCTGTGGCGGGCGACCAATCTGCTAGCAGCGCCAGCTTCTGGCTGTGCGCCGCGACGCTGTGGCGGCGCGAACTGCGCGGCTTCTACCGCCAGCGCAGCCGAGTCGTCGGCACGCTGTCCACGCCGCTGCTGTTCTGGCTCGTGCTAGGGTCGGGCTTCGGCTCTTCGCTGCTGGCTTCCGAGGGCGGCTACGCGCAGTTTTTCTTTCCGGGGATGCTGGCGCTGAGCGTGCTGTTCACGTCGATCTTCGCCAACATCTCGTTGATCGAGGATCGTCGCGAGGGCTTCCTGCTGGGCGTGCTGGTGGCCCCTGTGTCGCGCCTTGCGCTGGTGCTGGGAAAGGTCTGCGGGGCCACCACTCTGGGTGCCATTCAAGGTGCCCTGCTCCTGCCGCTGGCGCCGTTGGCGGGGCTTTCGATCGATGTCGCAAACCTGCCGCTGGTATTCGCGGCGCTGTTGCTGATGGCGTTCGGCGTGACCTGCTTGGGATTCTTCTGCGCTTGGTGGCTGAACTCGGTGCAGGGCTTCCACTCGATCATGAACCTCGTGCTCATGCCGATGTGGCTCGTCTCCGGAGGGGTGTTCCCCCTGGACGGCTCGTCGGCGTGGCTGCGCTGGCTGACCGCGGCCAACCCCTTGGCCTACGGCGTGGCCGAACTGCGCCGGCTGCTGGACGCGCCCGGAGCCGGCACGGTTCCGGCGCCCGAGCTGTCGTGGCTGGTGCTGTCAGGCTTCGGCGCTCTCATGCTGCTGGCGGCGTGGCGCAAGGCGGTGCGCTCTGAGGCGGCGCACCTGTCCTGATTCTTGGCACGCGGCGCGAACCGACCGAATGGATTTCACCGACCTGCCCGCGCTCAACGCCAGCCTGAACTCGGTCGCGGCCGTGTTGCTGACGCTCGGATACGTGTTCATCCGTCGCGGGGACATGCAGCGGCACAGGGCCTGCATGCTCTGCGCCTGCGGGGTCTCGACAGCCTTTCTCGCCAGCTATCTGGTCTACCACTGGCAGGTGGGCTCGGTCCCGTTCACGGGCCAGGGCTGGGTCCGGCCCGTCTACTTCTCCATCTTGCTCAGCCACATCGTGCTGGCGATCGTGATCCTGCCGTTGGCCGCTACCACGCTGCTGCGCGCATGGCGCGGCGACTATGACCGCCACCGCGCCATCGCCCGCTGGACTTGGCCCCTCTGGATGTACGTCTCGCTGACTGGTGTGGCTATCTACTTGATGCTCTACCACTGGTAGGTCGACCTTGCTGGCAACGCTGCGCACGCTGTTTCCTTACCTGCTCCGCTATCGCTGGCGCTACGCGGGAGGCTTGACCGCGCTGCTGTTTCGCGGCGTGCTGGCGGCCGGAGTGCCGTTGCTGATCGGGCGGGCGGTGGACCAGCTGGCCGCTGGCGAGCAAGAGGCTGCCGTGAATTTCGTGTTGCTCGTGCTCGGCGTGGCCGCCGGCAAGGGAATCGCGCAATATGCGATGCGCTGGATTCTGATCACGATCTCGCGCGATATCGAGTACGACTTGCGCAACCACATCAGCGCCCACTTGGTCACGCTGGACCGGACGTTTTACGAGCGCTACCGCACCGGGGACCTGATGGCGCGGGTGACTAACGATCTCGCCCAGGTGCGCTCCCTGCTGGGACCGGGGCTGATGTACACGGCCGAGATCGGGGTTGTGATCGCAGCGGTGCTCTCCATCATGGCTTGGACCGACTGGCTGCTCACGCTGGTCATCTTCGCGCCCATGCCGCTGATCTCCCTGGCGGTCGGACACTTCGGCCGCCGCACGCACGAGCAGTTCCAGACCGTCCAGAAGCACTTCTCCGGGATCAGCGTCCGGGTGCAAGAGCACCTGGCCGGCCTGCGCATGCTGCGGGCCTACAACCAAGGCCCTGCCGAGGTCGGCAGGTTCGGCGCTGCCAATGCCGACTATGTCGAGGCGAGCCTCGGGCTGGTCCGCATCTGGCGCAGCTTCTATCCCCTGCTGGAGCTCTTGGTCGGACTGACCGGCATCAGCCTGCTCGGATTCGGGAGCTGGCGGGTGCTGCAGGGCGAGATGTCCGTCGGCACTTTCACGATGTTCATCTATTTCGTGGCGATGTTGGCGTGGCCCATGATCGGCATGGGCGTGGTGGTCAACATCACCCAGCGCGGAGTCGCCTCGCTGGGGCGACTCAACGAACTATTGAACTATCGCCCGCGGATCGCTGACGCGCCCGATGCGCTGCGATCCTATGATTACGTCCGCGGGACAATCGAGTGGCGGGCCGCCTGCGTCCAATTCCCGAACGCCAGCGGCCAGGCTGTCAGCGACGTCAGCCTTTCCGTAGAGGAAGGCGAGTCGCTGGCGATTATCGGCCCGGTCGGCAGCGGCAAGTCCACGCTTGCCAGCCTCGTGCCGAGGCTGTACGACCCGACCCGGGGCGAAGTCTTGCTCGAAGGCATCAGTGTCCGGCGACTGCCGCTCGATGTGCTCCGCAAGCAGATCGGATATGTGCCGCAAGAGACGTTCCTGTTCAGCCGCACGATTGCGGACAACATCCGGCTGGGACGGCCTGACGCGAGTGCCGAAGAGGTCCGCGAGGCCGCTCACGTCTCGTTGCTGGGCACGGACGAGGATAACTTCCCGGATGGACTGGATACCCTCGTCGGCGAGCGTGGCATCACCCTTTCAGGAGGCCAGAAGCAGCGCGTGGCGCTTGCCAGGGCATTGCTGAAGGATCCCAGCGTCCTGGTGCTCGACGACGCCACTGCCAGCCTCGACGCCGAGACCGAGCATGCCTTGCTGGAACGCATGCGCAAGGCGACCCGCAATCGCACCCTGCTGTTGGTCACGCACCGGGTCTCCTCCGCCCGGCTGGCGGACAGGATCGCGGTGATGGATGCGGGACGGGTCGTCGACTCCGGCTCCCACGGGGAATTGCTTGCCCGGGGCGGCCTGTACGCTCGCATCCACGAGCGCCAGCGCATCGAAGAGGAACTGGCCAAGCCATGAGCACCGGACGCAGCATCGGCTTGGACGCCGCTCGGGAGACCCTTCCGGACACTCCGCTGTACGACGTGGCAATCCTCAAGCGCCTGTGGCGCTACCTGCGGCCGTACTCCGTGCTTGCGACCGCATCGCTTGTTCTGCTGATGCTGAATTCAGCCTTGGGCGTGATCTTCCCGGTGCTCACGCAGGTCGCGGTGGACCGCTATCTCAAGCCCGATCCGACCGCGGACTCGTTGCTTGATCCCTGGCTTCCCTCCGAGCCGATGCAAGGCATCCTGTGGTTGGCCGGTCTGTCCTTGGTAGCGCTGCTACTGGGGGTGCTGACGCGGGCGGGGCAGATCCACACCATGAACTGGACGGGCCAGCGAGTGATGCGCGACATGCGGCAGGAGGTGTTCGGGCACCTGCAGCGCCTGCCCGTCGCTTACTTCGATCGCACACCCAGCGGCCGGCTGGTGACGCGGGCGACTACCGACGTGGACGTGCTCAACGAATTGTTCACTTCGGGCTTGGTGGCCGTAGCCGGCGATGTGCTCACGCTGTTCTGCGCCTTTGGGGCGATGTTCTACCTGAGCCCGCGGCTGACCTTGGTCTATCTCGGCATCGGTCCGCTGGTGTGGGTTGTGAGCATGATCTTCCGGCGGCGCGCGCGCAGCAGCTTTCGCGACGTGCGCAAGGCCGTCGCCAAGCTTGCTTCCTTCCTGCAAGAGTGCTTCACGGGCATTTCGGAAATTCAATTGTTCAGCCACGAGCAGCATGCTCTGAGCGACTTCGAGGCCATCAACGACGAGCACCGCAGGGCCAACTACCGCTCGGTGCGGGCGCATGCCGTGTTCTTTCCGGTCATCGAGTGGATCAGCCTGCTGGGGGTGGGCCTGCTGATCGTCTTCGGCGGCGCGTGGGTCGTTGCCGGAAGCGTGTCCCTAGGGGTCTTGCTGGCATTCCTGCAGTACGGCACCAGGGTCTTCCGGCCGATCCAAGACTTGGCAGAGAAGTACAACGTCTTGCAGGCGGCCATGGCGGGCGCTGAGCGGATCTTCGAGCTGTTGGACACCGAGCCGGACGAGATGCAGGCGGCTGCCGGGCAGGCCGAGCTTGAGCAGCCTAGCGTCGAGTTCCGCAATGTCTGGTTCGCTTACAAGGACGAGGACTGGGTGCTGGAAGATGTCAGCTTCAAGGCTCCGCCCGGCGGCATGGTGGCGGTGGTCGGGCACACCGGGGCGGGCAAGAGCACCCTAGTCAGCCTGCTGCTGCGCTTCTACGAAATCCAGCGCGGCACGATCTTGGTTGGCGGGCGGGACATCCGCGAGTGGAGTCCCGAGGCGCTCCGGGCGCATTTCAGCGTCGTCTTGCAGGATTCGTTCCTGTTCTCGGGCACGATCGCAGAGAACATCGGTCTCGGCGATCCCGAAGTGTCTCCCAAGGCTATCCGCGGAGCGGCCGCGAACGCCCACTTGGCGGATCACATCGAGTCGCTGCCCGAGGCCTATGACGAGCCGGTGCTCGAACGCGGCGCCGGGCTTTCAGTCGGGCAGAAGCAGTTGATCTCGTTCGCCCGCGCGCTAGTGCACGAGCGCCCCTTCCTGATACTGGACGAGGCGACGTCGAGCGTGGATCCCGATACCGAGCGCAAGATCCGCGACACGCTCTCCAAGCTGTTTGTCGGCAGGACGTCCATCGTGATCGCCCACCGGCTGTCCACCATTCAACGCGCGGACAGTATCGTTGTCCTGCACCGGGGTCGGGTGATCGAACATGGCGGGCACGACGAGCTGCTCGCGCGGGACGGAGTCTATGCCCGCTTGCACAGGCTGCAATCGTTGGCGGAAGCCGTGCCAGTGCAGCGGTGAGCGGGACAGAAACTACTCGCAGAACGAGGGTTCTCGTGCCATCGGATAGCAAAGCGCATGGGTGCCAGGGACGCACTTCACAATTCGGGAGGATCCTTTCGCGTGCGGCTCTTGGACAGCACTGGTCTCATTTCCTCCAGAGCCTCCCGCCCTTCTTCATCTGATCGCGCAGCCTCCAACTCGCCGACGAATCTGGGACTCCACAGAGTCTCTGAATCGAGCGCAGATTTCAGAGCCCGAATGATGTAGCGATTCCGGCTCATGCCCAGTTCCCTCGCCTGACGGTCAACCGATTCCAGCAGATCGGCTGGAAGGTGGACTGTAGTAGTCATGTCGGATAGGTTCCTCTTCTATGGTCGTCCGTTTCGACTCAAGTCTCCGACCCGAATCAATGTTTGGCTTGACAAGACCTTCGGTGCTTCGATTCAGCGCAGGGACGGTCCTTGCGGAACAGTCGAGTGGAAACGTAACTTTTTGCTCCGGACTCGACCCCTTGATTGCATGGTGAGCAGCAGTCATGAATTCTGATCGGTGGTCGGCGAATTCAGCGAATCGAAGCCGGAAATTCCGATCTTGCGGGTCGTCGGGACGCGCCAGAATCTGGGAATCGCCCGTTGCAGTGTTGGCGCTGTTGGCCATGGCGCTAACTGGAAGCGTGCATGCGCACCACAACTTTGCGAGTGACTATGACCCGGACAAGATGCTGGTCGTGCGCGGCACAGTCGCAGAAGTCCGATACACCAACCCGCATATTCGCATCGTGATCGAACAGATCACCGATGATGGCAAGCCGCTGAGGGATGCGCAAGGCAATCCTGTCCGCTGGACTGGCCAGACCATGTCAGTGCGGGTAGCCCAGCGCCGGAACTTCACGCGTACCTCGTTGCGGATCGGACAGGTGATCAGCCTCCGTGGATGGCTGTCCAGGCAGGAGGGCGTGCGGGAGATGGGAGTGAGCGCGATCATTCAGGAATCAGGCCATGTCTTCCTCGCTCGGGAGCACATTCACGGAGGCCGACGGAGCCCGCCTCCTCCCTATCCCGGCTTGCTGCCCGGGGCACCCGCTGAGAGGTGAGAGCATGCCTCTCCACTTCCGGACTCGGTCGCTGGAAACTACCTGCCAGCGGGCGGGCGCAGTTCCCATGTCCCGGCCGTTCCGGCCGACGCTTTGCCAGTCTGCTTGCGGGGTTCTGGCGGTGCGCTCGCATTCCCCGGCGCCGTCTTCGCGGCAGCGCTCGTTAAGGGAATCACCGTCGGCATGCCTTCCGTAGGCTTGACGCGGAAAACTGCACTTGGCCGTGAGCCATCTGTGTTGGGACTTGCCTCAATGGGCCAAACGAATCAGTTCTGCAACCCGACCGTGATCGCTGCCCCGTCTTCGCCGACCGCGAATTTGCAGTCTGCGAACTTGGGCCTCCGGAGTTTGTTGAACGGCCCGCTGAACACGTAGGGCTCCTTGCTCATCTTCGACAGTTTGATTTTCGTGTTTCGCTAAACCAAGCTATTACTATGGCTTAGAGAAGGCAGAAATCGGGCGTGGCACTACAATGCCCGGATTCGGCTGCGATTCGATTGCGCAAAGAGTTTCAGGCTGCCTTG
>JAJDTX010000176.1 GCA_022826925.1 Bryobacterales bacterium | reverse complement strand
ATTAAAAAAGTCCGGGATGTTTTGGACCGTCAAAGGCGCGAACGCCATCATCGCCTTGCGCTGCGCCCAACTCTCCGATCGATTCGACGACTACTGGGAGGACCGGGCGGCTGCATAGTTTCACAGAATTGTCGCGCACCCGGGCATCGCTCGCCGGCCCAGATCCAACATGCATGGTGCGCAGGCGCTCAGCCGCAGGGTCCGGCCCACACCCGCCAAGCCCTCAACCCCGGACCGATCCTGCCACGCAGCTCGGGATGCCATTTGGTAGAATCTTCAACGGACGCGGCTGGCCGCGGATTCACTCAAGGAAGGCAACACTATGAGCGTACTCTCAAGACGCGCGGTTCTCCTAAGCGGAGCAGCCGTGGCCGTCTCCGGGCGGGCGGTCGCGGCTCTGGCCGTCGGCGACGCAGCGCCGGACTTCACCCTGCCTGGAACGGACGGCTCGAATGCGACGCTGTCCTCCTTCAAGGGCAAGAAGAACGTCGTGCTGGCGTTCTTCCCCAAAGCGTTCACCGGTGGTTGAACGCGCGAGATGCAGGGGTATCAGGCTGATATCCAAACATTCACCGACTCCGGTGCGGTCGTCTTCGGCGTCAGCACCGACCCGCTCGACACCAACAAGAAGTTCGCCGAATCGCTGAGCCTCGAGTTTGCGATTCTGAGCGACGAAGGCGGTGCCGTGTCGAAAAAATTCGGCGTGCTCAACGAGCGCAACATGTCCAACCGGACGACCTTTGTCATCGGCAAGGACGGCAAGATCGCCCACGTCGAATCTGGCAGCGGGGCTATCGATCCGGCAGGCGCGGCCAACGCCTGCTCCAAGCTCTAACCGCTGGCCACAAGCCGCGCACGGCAGCCGGCTGCGGCGCACCATGCGTGCGCCGCAGCCGCAGCACTTGCCGTGCGCCTACCAAGCTCCTTCGAAGAGCCCAGCCGCGCCTTGCCCGCCGCCGACGCACATCGTCACGACACCTAGGGGTGCCTTGCGCCGCTTCATCTCGTTCGCGATCGTGCCCACCAAGCGCGAGCCGGTCATCCCGAAGGGATGCCCCACCGCGATGGAGCCGCCGTTGACGTTGAGCCGCTCGTTCGGGATGCCCAGCCGGTCGCGGCAGTAGACCACCTGCACCGCGAAGGCCTCGTTGAGTTCCCACACGTCGATGTCGTCGATGCTCTTGCCTTGGTTCTTGAGCAGCTTCGGCACGGCGAAGACCGGTCCGATGCCCATCTCATCAGGCTCGCAGCCCGACGTCGTGAAGCCGCGGAAGATCAGCTTGTAGTTGATGCCGAGCTGGTCGGCACGCTCCTTGGACATCACCAGCGTCACCGATGCCCCGTCCGAAAGCTGCGAAGAGTTGCCGGCGGTCACCGAGCCTTGGCCGGAGTGTGGATCGAAATACGGCGGAAGGCCAGCCAGGCCATCGATGGTCGTGTCGGGCCGGTTGCACTCGTCGCCGCTGAGCACGTGATCCTGCTTGTCGACGACCTGCTTGGTCTTCTTGTCGACGATCCCCCGGGTGACCGGCATCGGAGCCAATTCCTCATTGATGAAGCCGTCCCTCTGCGCGGCCGCGGTGCGCTGCTGGCTCTGCAGGGCGTATTCGTCCTGAGCCTCGCGGTTCACTCCGTAGCGCTTCGCCACGACCTCGGCCGTGACGCCCATGACCATGTAGACGCCGGGCGTGGTTTCCTTCAGCGTCGGATGGGGCGACCTGTCAGGGACCATCATCGTGATGGACTCGACGCCGCCAGCCAGCATCACGTCCTCGCCCTCGGCCATGACTTGGTGGGCCGCCATGGCGATCGACTGCAGACCGGAGGAACAGAAGCGGTTGACGGTGGTGCCGCCCACCGAGCTGGGCAGGCCGGCCACGAGGGCCGAGATGCGGGCGATATTGTGCCCGGACGCGCCGTGGGGCTGGCCGCAGCCCAGGATCACGTCGCCGATCTCGTTCGGATCGATCTGCGGGTATTTCTCCAGCAGGGCTCGGATGCAATGGGCGACTTGGTCATCCGGCCGCGTCAGGTTCAGGGAGCCGCGGAACGACTTGGCAAGAGGGGTTCTGAGGGAGTCGACAATGACTGCTTCACGCATAACCCAAATAGTGTCGCGCAACTGCGCACGCCGTGCAAAACCGGCTGGCGGTCTCGGTGCTCCGAACCAATCTGCGGTTCGTCACCAGCGCGCGCTGGTGACGAGATCCGAGTCCCAGCAGCGCTGCGATTCTGGAATGGGAACCGATGCTGTCCGAATGCCCATGTGCTATAAAGAAAATCCAAGTACGCGCTCGTAGCTCAGCTGGATAGAGCGTCTGGCTACGGACCAGAAGGCCGGGGGTTCGAATCCTCCCGAGCGCGCCACTTTCTTTATCTAACTATCTGGGAACAAAGGCTTTATTGAAATCTTCTGGGCTGTCGTCCCACGGTCAGTCCCACAATAGAGTCAGGATGGAGGTGGCGAGACCGTAGCCCATTCACGTGAGCTTCGCGAAGTTCTGGTAGGCCCAGCTGGGACGACGCTGCAGATTGAACAGGTCAACAATGCGGACACTGCCTGAGCCGACGTGGTCAACCGCTTCGCTGATTGCGGCTGCAGCCAAGCCGCGAGCTAAGCCAGCAGCTGCCCAAAGTGAACCACTTGACAACCACGCCACGGGCTTCATCACCGGTTCAATCTGAGATGCGGCGAATCCCAACGCCGTCCTCATCCGGTCGACGATCAGCTCCCGGCAGAATCCCCTCCGTTAGTCGGAGGATTGCGCGATAGGGCCACTAGGCAAGGCCTGTAGCGCCTAGGCTCGCGTTGCAATTCCTCCACGAGAGGTCAGTTCTCGGTTACCGGGTCGTTGGACGCTGGATCGAATCCAGAGCGACATCCACAAATGCCGAGTTCCATGCTTCCGCCAATACGATGGCCTCGTCGAACCCCGCGATCCTGCCAAGGATAACGCGAGCGTGGTATGCGTGGCCGCTCAGCTAAAAGGACCGAATCAGACCGGGGCTGTGGTTGGAACAGAATTGTTTACCCGCCGAACACCCGCCCGCGGTGCTGTCCGACCAGCAGTTGGAAAAGCCGGTGCGCCATCAGCTCGTGTAGCGTGAGCAACTCGCGGTTGGCTTCCACGACATCGTCGACGCCGCCGGTGGCTCCCCCGCCAGCCTTGAGCGCTTCGGTGGCTTCGCGCATGACCGGGTCTTCCAAGACCTCGCCTGCAATGTTCCACAGGGTGATGAAGCGGTCCACTGCGCCCGGGAAACTGACCTTCCACACGCCGTAATTCGAAGTGGTCCTGGGGGGCTTGAAGTCGAGGTTGAAGGGGCCTTCGTAGCCGTGCGACCGCAGCAGCACCAGCACATTCAGCCAATCCAGCGGATTGACCACGCCAATGCCCAGATCCACGTCATGCTTGAGCGGGTATCCGTCGTTGATGTCGAAATGGAACAGCTTCTTACACAGCAGGGCGCGCGCCAACACCGCTCGTGTCGCGCCGCCCCACATCAGCTCGTGCAGGTATTCCGGGTTCAGGCCGACCATCTCGGGATGGTCCAGCAGGCCGCTGGAGATGAATGCCAGCATGGCGTCGCTACTGGGCAGGATGATCTGAGCCTGCGGCTCGAAGGGCTTCGCCTCCAAGCAATGCTTGAGGGCCGGACGGCCCTTGTCGGCGGCCACCTGCAGGTCGCGGGCGCAGGCGGCATTCAACCCGTCCGCAAACCAGCGCAAGGTCTGGGTTTCATCGATCGCGCCCTGGACCATATAGCCGAGCGTACCGGGCCAGTAAACAGCAAAGCTGGCCCCCAGCTCGTGGCCGATCTCGACCGTGTTTTCAAGCCGACGGGCCGCATAATGCCGCACCTCTGGCGCTTCGGCCGCCGCGCTGGCGGCAAAGACCGGATGGAAGAAGGTCTCGCAGGTGACCATTGAGCACCGCACGCCGTGCTCGTCGAGGGCCTTGTTGATGCCGGCAACCGTCTCCGCTTGGCGGTCCGTGAACAGGTCGTTGGTGTCGATGACGTCCGTGTCGTGGGTCGTCCAGCAAGGGATGCCGATCTCGCCAAGGTGGCGAATCACCTCCTCAAAGCTCACTGGTTCCCGGGTTGGGGCGTGGAAGAGGGCCTGGCCCTCGTACGCGCCGGCCCATTGCGGTCCGCTGATGTAGTACTTGCGGCGCTGTTCGGGGGTGTAGCTTCCGCCTGCGAGTTGCATCAGGCGGTCGGTCAATGAGCGCTGTTCGGCTTGGGGTGTTGGAGGCATTGAAACCAGTAGACCGCCCAGCGGCCAGGCAAGTCAAGCTTAAGCGCCAGACGATGTTGGCGCTCTACGGACCTACCCGCTCGCGACCCGTGTCACTCAAATTGACGCACTAGCCCGAGTGCCAGCTCGTCAGGGCTTCGTGCGAGACGAGTCCGCCCCGAACGCCGCCCCTCGGAGCAGGCGGATCGGCTTCTTCAGCAATATGTCGAACAGGTGCGGCGCCACTTGGAAAATGTCGGTAAGAAACGGTCTTGCCCCGTGGCCCACGACCAGCACGTCGCGCCGGTGCAACAGGTAATTCAGCCCGGTCGTGGCGATGGAGAACGCCACGGACACGGCCACGCTCGCGGACAGCTTCTCCGTGCCACGGAACCAGTGGACCGTGAATTCGATGCCATGGCCCATGGCCGGTAGCAGCGCCATCACGACGACGCTGGCCACCCAAGCGGGCTGGACCCGGCGGAAGGTCTGCGACATAGCCGCCAAGGTGCCGACCATCGGGGCTCGGTAGAAGAGCTCGGTCACGGCGGCGGACACCGCGCTGTTCCAGCTGGCGGTCAGGTTCACCGTGAAGAAAATCGTCGTGCGCAGGCACGCGCTGATCAGCGCGGCCTTCCAGTTCCAGTGGCGGATCAGCCGATCCACCGGATGCCGGAAGATATCCGCGACAGCGCCGCCCAGAGTTGTCGCCAGGGGCGGGGTGCCGTCAGCAGGGCTCGGCTTGTCTGAATCCATGCGCAGGGCGCGGCTCGGAGAGTCCCGGCCGGGCCGCGCGCAGGGCGACGCCGCGCAGGGAGGCTGCTTCCCCCATCATTGCAGCAGAGAGATCGGGCGGGCGGACCGGAGCTACTGGCCTAAGTCGTGACACAAGAAGCATTCGTTGGAAACCTGGCGCAGCGCGTGGCAGTTCATGCAGGCCACCATGTTGGTCGACACTTCCTGCATCAGCACCCGCCTCTCCTGCACGGGACCGTGGCAATCGGCGCACGCCAGGCTCCCCTTGGCATGCTCGGCATGGCTGAAAAAGACGAAATCCGGCACCTGATAGGCCCGCCGCCACTGGATCTTGCTACCCGCTGGCAGGGCGGCGAGCTGTCGCACGGCGGGCTTGTCGGCAGCGATCGCTTGGTGGCACTGCATGCATTGATCGCGATCCGGCAAGCCGGCTCGGGGAGCCACTCCCGAACCGGGGTGGCAATCGGCGCACGCCATCCGGTTCTCCATGTGCAGCCGATGGTCGAAGGGAATCGGCTGGGGCCCGACCTCCCTGGGCAAGTCCTCCGGCGGGGACTCATAAGGCGGCGCCTGGCCTGGGCCGGGCCACGGCACCAGCGCCGCCAGCGCGACCGCCAGCCCCGGCGCTCTTCGCTCCAAGCGCATGCAAGGCTAGCCAGCCCGCAGCGCGAGCTGATTGCGGGTGTAGGGCGAGCCCAAACCCGCGATCTCGACGTTGACCAAGAACGGCTTTTCGCTGCGGAACGCGCGGTCAAACGCGTCCGCCAGCTGATCCCGCGACGTCACGTAGGCACCGTCGCCGCCGAACCCCTTCATCACCAAGTCGTAGCGGGTGTTTCGCAGCTCGCAGGCGACCGTGGGCGAGCCGGGGTAGAAGCCCTCCTGCAGTTCGCGCTCGACCCCCCAGCCGGCATCGTTCCCGACGATAATGACGAGCGGCAATCCAAAGCGCACGGCCGTATCGAGCTCGCCGATGTAGAACCCTAAAGAGCCATCGCCGGTTATCACCACGGATTTCGAATTGGGCCGCAGGATCTGGGCGCTGAGACCGATCGGAAGGCCGACCCCCAGGCCAGCCAAGGAACCGAGCCGCATCCACCGGCCCGGCTGGCGGGCGGAGAGCATATAGCGGCCCCAATGGACGAAGTCCCCACCGTCCCAGCAGATCGTCGCATCGGACGGCAGTTTCTCCCGCAAGACCTCATAGACGTGAAGCGAGTGCATCGGCGCGCGCGGCTCGGCCATCTCGGCCGCGACCTTGGCCGCGTACTCGTCGCAGCCACGCCCCACTTCGGCCAGCCAGTCGGAGCGATCCGGCGCGGCTCGCTCCGCCAGCGCCTCGTTGAAGGCAGCCAGCGTGGTCTTGGCATCGGCCAGAATGCCGACTTCCAACCTCCGGTTCAGGCCCAGCTCGGTGTCAGAGAGATCGATCTGGACAGTCTTGGCTCCCTCCCCGAACAACTGCGAGCCGCCCATGCGGAGGCCATAGTCCATGCGCTTGCCTACGACAAAGACCAAGTCAGCCTTGCGCAGGGCGTTGGTGACGCCAGGATTGATGGTGGAGTCGGCGTAGCCGAAGCACAGAGGGTGTTCGTCCGAGACCATCCCGCGGGCCAAGGTGGTGGTGAACAAGGGCACGTTGACCGCTTCAACAAATGCCCGGAGCTCCTCCTCGGCACCGGACCAATAAGCCCCCGAGCCGGCCACGACGGCGGGCCGCTCGCAGGCGGCGAGCAGGTCCATCACGCGGGCGAGGTCCGCACTGGAGGGCCCGCTGCGCAGGATCTCGATGCGCTCGCCAGGTATGGGAGCGTGCGTTTCGTTCCGCTCGGTGAACAGATCGACCGGAACGCTCAGGTGGGCCACGCCGGGGCGGCCATGCAGCATCTCCAGAAACGCGCGCTGGACGTGAAAGGGTATCTGGCCGGAGCGGGCCGGCACGGCGGCGTACTTGGCAATGCCCTGCACCAGCTTGAGCTGATCCATGTCCTGGAACGCGTACCGGTCGCGCGCGCCGGAATCACTCATTCCGCTGACGGCAAGCATGGGCACGGCGGTGGCGTTGGCGGTGGCAATGCCAGTGATGGAGTTCGTGTGCCCGGGAGCGCCGGTCACCATCGAGACGCCGGGCGTGCGCGTGAGGCGGCTCCAGCCGTCGGCCATGTGCACGGCCGCGGACTCGTGGCGCGTGTCATATACCGACATCCCGTCGCGCGCGGCGATCTTGAGCACGTCGTTGAGGTGGTCCCCCACGAGCGTGAAGATGTTCTCCACGCCTTGGCTGCGCAGGCTGCGGACGAATAGCTCCGATCCGGTGGGCATGACCTAGCAGCATACTACTTTGCGGCACGATCCCCGGGGCCGTGGTCGAGCCGACGCACGAGTGTCCGCTCCGGAGCGCCGACGCCTTCGCGGCCTGTCCGCTTGAAGGTTGGGGCAAGCATCGTTAGGATGAGATCAGTACCCGCGTTCGATGCCCGACACGCGGGAGCGAGGCAGCACAATGTTCCTCACGGACGAATTTCGGCTCAAGGTCGGCTTGGCGGAGCAGCTCAAGGGCGGCGTGATCATGGACGTCACCGATGCGAGCCAGGCCCGCATCGCCCAGGAAGCGGGAGCCGTGGCCGTGATGGCGCTGGAGCGAGTGCCGGCCGACATCCGCAAGGAAGGCGGCGTGGCGCGCATGGCCAACATCGAAAAGATGCGCGAGATCATGGAGGCCGTCTCGATTCCCGTGATGGCCAAGGCGCGGATCGGGCACTTTGCCGAGGCCATGGTGCTGCAGGCGCTCAAGGTCGACTACATCGACGAGAGCGAAGTCCTCACGCCTGCCGACGAAGAGCACCACATTGACAAGCACGGCTTCAAGGCCCCGTTCGTCTGCGGAGCGCGCAACCTAGGCGAAGCGCTGCGCCGCATTGCCGAGGGCGCGGCCATGATCCGCACCAAGGGCGAAGCGGGCTCGGGCAACGTGGTCGAGGCGGTGCGCCACATGCGCGCCATCCGCCAGCAGATGAAGCATCTGACCGTGACGGGCCGCGACGAGCTGCCGCGCATCGCCAAGGACCTGCAGGCACCGATGGAACTGGTGGAGTGGGTCTCCCGCGAAGGCCGGCTCCCGGTCCCCAACTTTTCCGCCGGGGGCATCGCCACCCCGGCCGACGCCGCCTTGGTGATGAGCCTTGGTGCAGAAGCCGTGTTCGTCGGCTCGGGCGTGTTCAAGTCCCAAGATCCCGAACGCCGGGCGGCCTCTATCGTCAAGGCGACGACCTTCTTCAGCGACCCCGAGAAGCTCCTGGAGTCCTGCGAGGATCTCGGCGAGCCGATGCCCGGCCTCGATGTGGCAAGCCTTGACGAAGGCGAGTTGCTGCAGACGCGTGGCTGGTAGCAAGTACCGCTGCGCTAGCCAAGGGCCCGTCAGCTGTCGCCCCAGCCGGGCGCGAGCACCGCGATGAAGATAGGGGTACTAGCACTGCAGGGCGACTTCGAGGCTCACTCGCAGCGCCTGGCCGAACTCGATGTCGAGCCCGTCGAGATGCGCTACGCCAGCCAACTTCGCGAAGTCCAGGGCCTGATCCTGCCAGGCGGCGAGAGTTCAACCAACATCATCCTGCTCGAGCGGGAGGGGCTCTGGGACGGATTGCTCGAATTCGCCCGCGAGAAGCCGATCCTGGGCACTTGTGCCGGCGCGATCCTGCTGGCCAGCCACGTCTCGAACCCGCCACAGCGGTCGCTGGCCGCGGTGGACATGTCGATCGAGCGGAACGCTTACGGCCGCCAAGTGGACAGTTCGATCCGCACGATCGAGCCGGAAGCCGAATTTGCCGAGCGCACCGCGAGAGGCTCGCTCGAAGCTGTCTTCATCCGCGCCCCGATCATCCGTTCGATCGGACCGCAGGTCCGGCCCCTGCTGCGCGACGGGGACGAGCCGATCCTGGTCGAGCAGGGCCTGCACCTCGCGGCCACGTTCCATCCGGAACTGACGGCCGACACGCGCCTGCACAAGCTGTTCCTCGACAAGGTGCGCTCGGCCTGAAGCGGCCTCGCGGCTAGGGCCAAGCTGGTACGATACCTGCGCATGCCACTGTTGAAGAACCTTATCGGCACCGCGGTGCGCAAGGTGGCGTCCGACCCCCGCGTGCGCCAGGCGGCCAAAGACGTCTTCGAAGAGAAGATCAAGCCCACGGCCCAAGCTACCTGGGAGAAGGCCAAGCCGGAAATCGAAGAGAAGTGGGAGCAGACAAAGCCGAAGATGGAAGAGGCCTGGGCCAAGACCAAGCCCGTCGTCGCCGAGGCCACCAAGAAAGCAGCATCCGAGGCGGGCAAGCTAGCAAATCAAGTGAAGCGCGAAGTCCAAGAGAGGTCGGCCAAGAAGGCCAAGCACGACTGACCAACCGGGCGTGGAGGAGCAAGACCGTGGCGCTGCCCGGCATCTATGTCTCGATTCCTTTCTGCGCGCAGAAGTGTACCTACTGCAATTTCCGCTCAGACGTGTACTCCCGGGCCCTGCGCGCCGATTACCTCCGCTTCCTCGCAAGCGAGGTTCGCGAGGCCGCGCTTCCGCGTGCCGAGACCCTCTACCTAGGAGGGGGCAGCCCGAGCCTGCTCGAGCCTGACGAGTTCGAGACGCTGGCGCGCGCACTGCCCTCGCATGCCTGGCGCGAGGCAACGATCGAGGTCGCGCCGGGCGAGGCCACTCCGCAGCGAATCGCAGCGTGGTCCAGAGCCGGCATCAACCGCGTCAGCTTCGGCGTGCAGTCCTTCGTCCCGGAGGTCGCCAGGGCCGCCGGTCGCAAGCACGATGGCGAGACGGTCCGCGCGGAGGTCGAACGCCTGGACGCTGCCGGGATCTCCAATATTTCCGTAGACTTGATCGCCGGTCTGGCCCGGCAAACGTGGGCTTCCTGGCAGCAGTCCCTGGCGTGGCTCGAGCAGCTCGGCCCCAACCATGTGTCCATCTACATGCTGGAGTCCGACGACGACAGCCGCCTCGGTCGCGAGCTGCGCTCCGGGGGGACGCGCTACGGCGCTAGCGAGGTGCCCGCTGAAGATCTGATCTTGGATCTGTACCTGCACGCCTTGGAGCGCTTGCAAGACCTCGGATACGAGCGCTACGAGGTCTCGAATCTCGCCCGCCCGGGGGCGGAGAGCGCGCATAACCTCAAGTACTGGCGCATGGAGCCGTATTTCGGGTTCGGCAGCGACGCGCATTCGTTCGATGGCGAGCACCGCTGGTCGAACGCGGCCAGCGCCCCCGAATACGTCGACCGCTTGAACCGCGGGGACCCCGCACGCGTCTCCACGGAGCGGCTCGACTCCGAGCGCTTGCTCGAAGACCGCATCCTGACCGGCCTGCGCACCAGGGAGGGCGTGCGGTGCAGCGCGAGCGAGTGGGAGCGGCTGCGTGCCAACGCGGCGGCTCTGACCGAGCGCGGGTGGCTGGTTGCGGAACGGCGCCGGCTCAGGCTCACGGACAGCGGCCTGTTGTTCGCCGATCAAGCGATCGCCGAGCTGCTCGGCTGACTTGCAGCCTTACCGGCCGAAGAATCTCGCCACCTCGTCCAAGTCCGCGGTCTTGGCGTAATCGGGCAGGCTGTTCAAGAAGATCCTCCCGTAAGCCTTCGTTTGGATGCGGTTGTCCAACAGCACCAGCACGCCGCGATCCGAAGCGGTGCGGATCAACCGCCCGAAGCCCTGCTTGAGTGCCAGCGCTGCCTGCGGAATCTGATACTCCCGGAACGCATTGCCGCCCTCGGCGTTGATCCGTTCCGTGCGGGCGTGCACTATCGGGTCCGACGGTACTGCGAACGGCAGCTTGTCAATGATCACGCAACTGAGTTGCTCGCCGGGCACGTCCACGCCTTGCCAGAAGCTGGCCGTGGCGAACAGGACGCAACTCCGCGTCTGGCGGAAGCGGTCGAGCAGCTCCGCATTCGACCCCTGCCCTTGGAGCAGGCAGGGAAACTCCAATGTCTTGGAGACGATCCGATGCACCTCGCGCATCTGCCGGTAGCTGGTGAAGAGCACGAACGCGCGCCCGCGGGTGATCTCGAGTACGCTTTGAATCTCGCTCGCGGCTCGCTCCGGGAATTCGCGCGCCTTCGGTTCGGGCATTTCCGCCGGGAGGTAGAGCAGGGCTTGCCGCCGAAAGTCGAAGTGGCCCCGGATCACGCTCTCGTAGGCAGAGTGAAGGCCTAGCCTGCCCCGGATGTACTCGAAGCTTTCCTCGACAGCCAAGGTCGCCGAAGCGAGCACCGCGCTGGCGTGTTGGCGGAACAGGCGCTCGTCGAGGACCGGTCCCAGGTCGATCGGGGTGGCATGCAGGTACACGCCGTTGCCGCGCTTGTCGACCCAATAGACGAAATTCCCGGTCTGGTCATCAGCCACCGAAGCCAGCGCCGAGCTGCCTTCCGCTTCCACCCGCGCGACATCGCCGGCATCGCCCAGCAACACGCGGAGCAGCGCCCTGATCTCGCTGGCTCGCCCACGCAGAAGTTGCGTCTCCTCGCTGCGCTCCCGAACCAAGCTGAGGGTGGAGTTGAGGCCCTTCAAGGCGGCATCCAAGCCACCGTACTGCGTCGCATGGTCGGAGCGGAACGTCGCGCGCTCGCTGAACACTTGCCGGGGCTGGAAGTCCTCGAACAAGGCAAAGAACGCCTTGGCGCTGGCCCGCAAGGACTTCACCGCCGCCTCCAGCTCGCTTGAAGCGAAACCGCCCTGCTTGGCAGCGGCCAGGGTGTGCCGGGCAAGATCCTCGACCTGGTGGCTGCTCAACACCTGCCCGAAGAACTGACTGGCCACGCTCTCCATCTCGTGAGCCTCGTCGAACACTACGGTGTCGTGCGGCGGAATGATCGGCCCGAAGTCGTCCTCGTCCGCCCGCATGGCGAGGTCGGCGAAGAACAAGTGGTGGTTGACCACCACCAAATCCGCCTCGCGGGCGCGCTGGTGCATCTTGGTCACGAAGCACTCTGAGAATTGCTTGCACTTCCGGCCCGGGCACGCTTCGCGACGCGCGTCGAGCCGCGGCCAGAGCTTGCTATCCGCGGGAAGTCCCGCCAATTCCGCACGGTCTCCTGTCTCGGTCTTTTGCTTTTCGACCCAGTCGCGGATCAAGGCGAACTCGCTGGTCTCCTCGATGCCGCTCAGCGAAGGCCTGCGTTCCTGCTCGGCGAGCTTCTCGATGCAGACGAAGTTATTCCGGCCCTTCATCACAGCGACCCGCAAGGGCTGTCCGAGGACGCTCTCCAGAAAGGGCACGTCCTTGCGTACCAGCTGTTCCTGCAGGTTCTTCGTGCCGGTAGAGATCACCGCCCTCCGGCCGGCTAGCGCTAATGGGACCAAATAGGCGAGCGTCTTGCCGGTCCCGGTGCCCGCTTCGACGATCAGGTTGCGCTTTTCCGCGATTGCCCGCTCAATCTCCTGGGCCATCTCGAGTTGGCCCGTGCGGTCCTCCCAGCCGGGCATGCTCGCCGCCAAGACGCCGCCGCGGCCGAAATAGTCGTCGACCGATGGGGCCGGCACGGTGTGTTCTTCGGGACTCGGCACGCGATCTCCGAACCTATCTAATGTAGTGCCCCCGGCGGATCGCCAAGGCTCACTCTCGCGTTACGAGGGACTCCAGCAAACGTTCGTAGCCGTCCGCGACCGCCTCCCAGCTGTAGCGTTCGGCGGCCTCGCTTGCCGCCCTGCGACGCAAGGCCTGCATCCGCTCGGAACCGGCTGCCTCCAGTTCGTCGATCCGGGCGCTGAGCTCGCCCGAGCGATCGCCATAGCGCAGCCCTGCTCGTGCTGCCACCTCGCGGTTTTCGGGCGTGTCTAGATACAGCACGGCGCACCCTCGGCCCATCGCTTCGACCAGCGCCGGGTGCGTGCCCCCGACCTCGGTCGCGTGCAGGTAGGCGTGGCAATGCGACTGGAGCTCGGCGTAGGCTTCGCCGTACACCGCCCCGGTAAACACGATGCGCGGGTCTCGGGTGGACCTCACCTGGCGGATGTACTCGTCCGCGTACGGAGCGTCGCCCACCATGACCAACCGGCGCCTGGCCGAGCTGCGCTCGAACTCCCGCACAACCAGCAGGGCGTTGTTCTCGGGCTCGAAGCGGCCGACATAGAGGTAGTACCCGCCGCGGTCCAAGCCCAGCTCGGCCAGCTTGGCGGAGCTCTCCGACGGTCCGGCGGGCGCGCCGTAGGCGATGCAGTCGGTGTCCAGCCCGAACCGCTCGCGATAGTAGGACCGGATGACCAGCGCATCCGTGACCACGCGGGCGGGGCACAGAGTCGACCAGCGCTCGGAAGCGGCATACCACCCGCGGGCGGCGACTCCCCACTTGCGGCGCTTGCGCTCGAGGCCGTCAACATTGAGCACCGTGGGGATGCCCAGCAGCCGCGGCCAATACGAGAACACCGCGTTCGCGCCGTTGCAGTAGATCGCGGCATCGGCGCCGCGCAGCATCAAGTGAAGGGTGGATAACAGGGTGTGGACAGGCGTGTCGGTATGCTTGCCGCGAATTGTAGGCAACACCACCAAGCTCGCGCCCCGGCATTCCCGCTGGCCGCTGGCATAGTGCGCGCGGCAGTAGACCGTGACTCGATGCCCGCGTTCGACGAGGCGGGCCGCAAGCTCTTCGGCGAATGTCTCGAAGCCGCCGTAATTGGCGGGAATGCCCCGGGTGCCCAGCAGGGCAATCTTCATGTGGCCCGGTAGCGTACCGGCTCCGCAGCCAGCTCCGCTCTCCGCGTCGCTTCAGCCACTTCGCCCTGCAGGGGCGCGCTGACCGGGCGGTAACGGAACCAACTCGCCATGTACGACTCGTCCACGCGCCGCCGCGCCTGGATCCAGCGGCGCTTGCGCAGGGCGCCGCGGTAATTCCGGGCCAGATAGAAGAATGCCCGCAGCGAGTACCGCTCGAGCAGCATGCAGTACGCCACGATACCGAGATCCCGGAACGTGATCGGCAAGAAGTTCCGCGCGTAGAGGCCGGGCGTGATGTTCTTGATGCGCATCAGGAAGCGATTCTTGACCGAGTGCATGTTGATCTCGGCCGGAAGCTGGTTGCGCATGCCGGGGCGCAAGCTGCGCACGTGGTACGCCGCCGCGCGCGGGTCGAAGATGCACTTCCAGCCCAGCAGCTGGGCGCGCCAGGCGACATCGGCATCCTCGCGGTAGGTGAAGAACTCGGCGTCGAAGAACTCCCCGTCCACAGACACGTCGGCGATCATCTCGCGCCGGTAGCAGGCCGCCGCGGCGGTAGCGCCGAACACGTACTCGTACCGGCGGTAGTGTCCGTTGTTGGTCTCCATGCAACCGCGATCCTTGTGGCGCAGCATGGGCGTGAAGAACATGCCGGTGGAGTCGAGCCGCTGAACGCCCTCGATATCGAAGCTGGCGTCGGCCAGCAGGAGCTTGCCGCAGACCGTGCCGGCCATCGGATCCATCTTTGCGGTCATCATCAGGCTGTCGACGAAGTCCGACAGCAGCAGCACGTCCGGATTGAGCGTGAGCACCCAATCTCCGCGCGAGAGCGCGATCGCTTGGTTCTGCGCGGCGGCGAATCCGACGTTCTGCTCGTTGTAGACCACGACGCAGCGATCCTCGAAGCGCTCGAGAATGTCGCAAGTGCCGTCGGTGGAGGCATTGTCGATGACGATCACCTCCAGCGGCCGGTGAGTCTGCTCCAGCGCCGATTCCAAGCAGCGGCGGATGAACCGCCCGCTGTTGTACGTGACCACCGTTACCGAGACCAGAGGCTTGGCTGACATGAAGATCGATTCCGTTCCGAAAGTTCCGGCAGGGTGATTACGCCATCACGACAGACTGGGAAATCCGGACCTCACGAGGCGAGCCGAATTCCAATAGGCGCGCGCGGCCTGGGCCCGGCGAGCCCGCGCCAGAAAATAGAGGGTCCGCGATACCAACCCCACCAGTACCGCACAGCGAACGCAGCGAAACCAGCCGCCCGAAAAGTGTTTCTCGGCGTATCGCAATAGTCCACCATACCAAGCCAAGAGCCTCGCTTGCAGGGGCAGCGTCGCAACGGCATGCCCGCCCGCGTGCCGGGCCACCGCAGCCGGATTGTAGCGTAGCCTGAAGCCGGCGTCTCGCAGACGCTTGCAAAGATCCACGTCCTCGAACCAGGCCGGGTGGAAGCGCTCGTCCAGTCCGCCGACCGCGGCGAGCGCGTCCCGGCGCAGCAACAGCAGGGCGCCTGCGGGCTGCTGGACATCGCATGCCACGTCAAGGCGCATACCCAAGAGTCGGTAGCGCCGGTTCACCGGGTTACGCCTCCATGCTCGATTCACGCCGAGCACCTCGAAGATCAGGGTAGTTGGCGTAGGGAGCGAGCGGGCGAAGAAGCCCACCTGCGCCGAGCCATCGGAACCCTCCAGCAAGCCGCCCGCGCCGGCCACGCCGGCAGCGTCGCACTCGGCGACTAGCTCGGCGAGGCCGCTATGCAGCTCGCAGTCGGGGTTCAGCAGGAGGATGTTGGGCGCGCTGGTCGCGGAGATCCCTTGGTTGGCGGCCGCGGCAAAGCCGCGATTGGAGTCGTTGTTGATCCAAGCGACCCAAGGGAAGCGATCCTGCAGTTCGGGATCAGGCAGTTCGCCGGGCGTGTTCTCGACCACCACGGCCTGTTCGACCTTGCCGTCCAGCGCCGCGAGGCAGCTGGGCAGGTGCGGACGCGATCGATATGCCACGATCACAGCCGCCACGGGGTGGGTCAAGGCACCCTCCGCGCGGGCTGCCCGACCAGCCGGAAATACCATCTCCAGTACGAGTCCCATCCGCCGGCTAGCTGCAGGGCGGCGATCTCCCCCTCTCCGGCCCGTAGCGCGGCGGCCAAGCCTTCCTCCCCTCGACGCGAGCGGGGACGCCAGTGCGCCCGGCAATCCCGCAGCCCCAGGACGATGCCTGTCAGCCACGCCCGGAATCGCCCTCGCGACAGGGCCAGCGCCGCCCAGAGCAGCTGGGCCGCCAAGACGGGAAGCGCGAATCGCAGCAGCAGCGCTTCCGAATAGTGCTTGCCGATCAAAAGCAGCTGATGCCGCGTGATCCAAGCCACGCTCCGGCTGCTCCAGCGGCCCGACGTCGCGCTGCCGCGATGCCACGCCAGCGCATCCGGCACGTACACGCCCGCCAGCCCCAGCGCAGCGGCGCGCATGCCAAGGTCCACATCTTCCAGATAGGCGAAGAAGGACTCGTCGAACAGTCCGGCGAGATCGAAGAACTCGCGCCGGAAGAGCGCTGCCGTGGCCGAGGGGAAGTATGTTGCCCGCGGGCGCGAATACTCTGGGCCGTCGTGCTTGCCGTGCCCGAGGCGCCAGGCCGTGCCGCCCCGGCAGACAGCGTCACCGGCTCCATCAAGCACGCCCGCGCCGCCGGTGTCGTAGACCTTGCCGGTGGCGAACCATGCATCCGAGCTCTGGGCAGCCTCGAGCATGACGGCCAGCCAATCGGGAGCAAGGTCCACATCATTGTTGAGCACCGCTATCCAAGCGCCGCGAGCCGCCTCGATGCCTCGGTTGAGTGCCTTGCTGACGCCTTGGTTGGAGCCCAGCAGGACGCTGCGCGCGCCGTGGGCAGCCGCCACGTCCGCCGAGCCGTCGCTAGAACCGTTGTCGACTACAATGACCTCCAAGCTTGTCTCGCCGGGCAGGCGCTGGTTCGAGAGGCAACTCAGGACTCGCTCGAGCAGGTCGGCTCGGTCTCGGTGTGGAATGACCACGGAGACGGTCATCTGAGCGGAGCGGTCACGCCCATACCTAAGCTTTACACTATCGGAGTGTTGACCTGACCCGGCGTTGGGGGTAGGGCGCTGTTAGCCGAGCATGTCGCGAACGTTCGACACAAGTTGGATTCGATCCCAGTACCCGATTTTCGATCCCCGAACGGGTCGACCCCCTGAACTCTATTTCGATGGCCCCGGCGGCACCCAGGTGCCGCGCCAAGTGGTCGAGGCTGTCTCCGGCTACCTAGTGGGCTGCAACGCCAACCTGCACGGGGCCTTCCATTCAAGCCGCGAAAGCGACGCCATCGTCGCGGAGGCCCACCGCGCGGCGGGTGACCTGCTGGGCTGCTCCGCGCACGAGGTAATCTTCGGCCCCAACATGACCACGCTGACGTTCTGGCTCAGCCGGGCGCTGGAATCGGAATTCGGGCCCGGCGACGAAATCGTCGTGACGCGGCTCGACCATGACGCCAACTACGCGCCTTGGAAGAGCCTCGAGCCGACAGGCGTTACCGTTCGCGAGGTTCGCTTCAAGCCCAAGGACTGCACGCTCGACCTGTCCGCGCTGCGCTCCGCCATCAACCGGCGGACGAAGTTCGTCGCGGTGGGCTACGCCTCGAACGCGGTGGGCACCATCAACGACGTCAAGACCGTCATTCGCCTCGCGCATGCGGTCGGCGCGCGCGTGTTCATAGACGCGGTGCATTTCGCGCCGCACGCACCCATCGACGTCAAGTCCCTCGACTGCGACTTCCTGGCCTGCTCGGCCTACAAGTTCTTCGGCCCGCACCAAGGCCTGCTGTATGGCAAGCAGGAGCACTTGGAAGGCCTGCGGGCGTACAGGGTGCGGCCTGCGGACGACGATCTCCCCGGACGTCTCGAGACAGGCACGCAGAACCACGAGGGCATGGCCGGCACTGCGGCCGCGATCCAGTACATCGCGGGGATCGGGCGTCGCTTCGGAGGGGTCGACCCCAACTGCAGCCGCCGAGAAGCCGTGGTGGCCGGAATGACGGCCATCCGGAACTACGAGCGCGGGCTGTCGCAGCGCCTGATCCGCGGCTTGCTCGAAGTCCACGACCTAGAGTTCTACGGCATCCGCGACGAGGCGCGCTTCGACTGGCGCGTGCCCACCGCGGCCTTCCGCTTGCGCGGAATCCACCCGCGAGCGATCTCCGAGGCGCTCGCAAGGCGCCGCATCTGTGTCTGGGACGGAAACTTCTACGCCCTCAACGTCACCGAGGACCTGGGCCTGGAGGATTCCGGTGGGCTCGTGCGCGTCGGCCTAACGCACTACAACACTTCCGAGGAAGTGGACCAGCTGCTCGACGCGCTGCAGAACCTGCGCCACTGAGGGGCGCCCGAACGCTTTCGGCACGGCACGGGCGAGTGTGACTGACATGCGCTGGACGCCACCAGCGGGGGCACGAAGGAACCGGATTCATCGCCTCAAGCCGCCAATCGTTGGCGAAACCAGTTCGCGACCTCCTCTTCGGAGACCTGTCCCGCCGACGCAGCTTCCATGATCCGGATCGCGTCGAACGGATCGAAGTCTAGGCTCCAGCCATTCGCGAGTAGGAACAGGCGCGCCGTGACCCACCCGACACGCTTGTTGCCATCCACGAAACCGTGGCTCGGGACCAAGCCATGGGCATAAGCCGCTGCCAGCGAGGCGGCATCGGGATTGCCATGTGACTGCAAGTTGACGGGACGCGCCAATGCCGATTCGATGAGCCCAAGGTCACGGATGCCATCGACTCCGCCATGCTCGGCAATCTGGCGGCCATGAATGGCGAGAACGACCTCTAACGAAACCCACCGCCAAGGGGTGGATTCTCTAGACGTCACTTCGCCAGTGCTCGCAGGACCTCGCGGTCGTCATGCATGATTTCCTCGGCGTGCGCCATCTGGCGGGCGAACTCAGGATCGTGGGGAGTCAGCCGGTAGCCGCCGCCGGGAGCCTCGGTCAAATACAGGATGTCGCCCTTTCGCACCCTGAGGCGGGCCATCGCCTCCTTGGTGAGGATAATCCCGGATGACGAGCCGACAGTTGTGATCTTGAATGAGAGCATTTCCGCCCCTGCTATATAACATTGATTATATAACCTGCGCTTGGCCGAAGTCGGCAAGCCTGCGGCGCGGACCGCCCGCTAGAACTCGGGCAGGTTGCGCATCATCGAGCCGGTATCGCCGCCTCGCGAGAACTGAGCCGAGTCCAAGACCTGCCGGCTCGGATCGTGGAGGGTGCCCAGATAGCGCATGTCGCCGCGGGTGCTGCCCATCAAGACAACGATGTACCGCCGCGCCGGGTAGAACAGCGCTTGGAACTGGATTTCATCCTCCTCGGCACTGATCCACTCTTCCGAGCCCGGCCTGTCCAGCTTCGCCACAACCTGGAAGTAGCTATCGGTCGTGCCAAGCCCGATATAGCGTTGGTCCTCCGTGGAGGTATCCGGCTGGAGCCAGCGGTCCAGGGGGTTGTGCAAACGCCCCACCAGCCCCAAGAAGCCGATCACGGAGACCAACAGGCCTACGCCGATGGCGATGGCGAGCAAACGCACCAGGCGCGCGTCCGAGCCCGACAGCAGTCGCTGCTTGGGCTCGGGCACCGGAGCGGCGGGCGGCTGCCGGCCCGCGGGCGTCGAGGGCATCTCGGTGACTGTCCGCCGGTATGGGTAGACGCCCCCGGCCTTGAATTCGAGCTCGCGCTGCAAGCCCAGGATGAGTACCGGGGAGTCGGAACTACTCACGCCCCCGAGATGGCGCTTGGGGATCCAGAACTCTTGGCCGGTCATGCCGTTGCGAACTTGCACTTCGGACCAAGTCGAGTCGTGCATCGTCCACTCGTTGTGTTCGATGCCGCGGATTGCGGGAAAGAACGAGAAGCGGCGCCCTTGGAGCTCTTCGAGCGATCCCTGTGGAGCGTTCGGCACCATCGCAGTCAGACCAGACTATCCAAAGTATAGGGTCAACGCTTGCGCAGCACGAGCACCCGAAACGTCTCGCCAAGGCCGAATATCAGCGTCTTGAGCTGCATTCTCAGCAGCGTGGCCGCGCGCTCGGATTCGGCCTCGAGCGCGCGGGCGAAGCTGTCCGGCTCGCCGAGGCCGAGCAAGTAGGCCTGCTGCGATGTCACCGGCGTGACCTCCAGCCCCGCTTCCCTGGCGGCGTCCTCCAGAGCGCTGAAGTTGACGTGCGCCGTAATGTCGCGCTGCCCCGGCTCCAGCAACACGTCGGGGTCGGCGCGGTGCTGCGAATAGCCCATCAAGGAACCGTCGGGAAAGCGTCCGGCACGCTCGATCTCCGTCCGCGCGTAGCCATAGTCGATGACAAGGATCCAGCCGCGCCGCAGGGTGTCGCCGATGCGGCGCAACGCAGCGACCTGGCTATCGCAACTCTCGATGCGCCGACCGGGCTCAACGTCGGGCCAGGCGTCGTCCGCCCGCACCGGCCCGACAGTCTGCCAGCAAAAGCGGTCGCCCCGCAGCTCGACTCCGCGCAGCAGCCACCCGTCGCTGGTCCGCTCAATCGAGTCCACGGGAAGCGCATCGAAGAACTCGTTGCACAAGACCACGCCCGTGAGGGGCCGCTCGGGCCACGGGTCACCATAGTCCACGCCGGTCCAGTCGATCTCCGGGATGCGTTTCCGCACCTGCGTTCCGATCTCGCCGCGCCCCGGGCCGACTTCCAGCACCGAGAAGTCCTCGGGGCAGCCCAACTCCTGCCGCCAGAGATCGACTTGCTGGGCGAGGAGCCGGCCGAAAACGGGCTGCAGCTGGGCGTTGGTGTAGAAGTCACCGCCCGTGCCGAAGGGGTCCCGCTGGCTCACGTAGTAGCCGAGCCGGGGGTGGTACAGGGCGAGTTCCATGAAGCGCCGGAACGGCATCGGACCGTCCGCGCGGATTTCGTCGGCGATGAGCTGCGCCAGGTCCAAGCTCGCCTCAACGCTGCAGTTCGTAGGGCGCTGCCGGGTTGTCCAAGCTCTGCGGGGTGTACTCGAACATCTCCACGAAGTAGTCGTGAAGCCCCTCGAAGATCATTCGCTGCAGGATCCAGCGGAACTGTGGGTGGGCCAAATCTCGCGGATGGACCTCTAAGTAATATGTATGGATGTTGGCTGGCTTGTCCTTTAGGTCGATGACCAACTCGACCCGCCCCCCGTCGGTTTCGCGCACGTCGAACAGCAGCAACGGATGGGAGTACTTGGCCAGTTCCTTGCGCACGGCGGCGATCGCTTCGGCATTCCCGCCCATACAGGGCAAGCATAGCAACGCCCCGGCGGGGCCCCCGACACGCGATCAAGTGAACTGCCAATGAGCGGCTGGCTCGACTCGGACAGCGCGGCCGGGGAAGCCTCGGCGGGCTGGCCCCGCTCAGCCGTGCGGATCCTGACGGCCTGCATGCTGCTGCTCGGGGCGGCGGCGGGGTGGCTCGTGCTAACCCGTCCGGTGCATCGCATCGAAGGGGACTTCCTCCAGCGCGAGGATCGCTCCGTGGCGGACGCTTGGCTGCTGGAGCAGCTCCAGCAGCCCGTCGCCGAGACGCGCGCACGCGCATACCTGGCGCTGGGCCGGATTCAAGGGCGCGCCGCCGCTGGCCTGCTCGTTCGAGGCATGGCCGACCCGGCGCCGTCCGTCCGCGCGGCGGCGGCTTTCGCAGCGGGTAACGTCTTCGATGCGCGCCTCGGAGGGACGCCGGAGAAGGCCGTCACAGAGGCCCTGACGGCCCTGCTAGACGACGACGAGCGCTTGGCGGTGACCCGAGCTGTCGGCGCTCTCGGCAAGATGCGAGGCCTGGCGGCAGCTCCCGGCATCATGCGCAGCGCTGCGCCCATCGCGACCTCGATGACGGCGCTGATGCGCATGGAGGCCCGAGATGCGAAGGCCTTCGTGCTGGAATACCTGGACTCCGATGACCAAGACAGCCGCTGGGCCGCGGCCTTGGCCGCGAGCTACCTGCGCCTCGCAGACGACCCGCCGATCCGGGCGAGGTTGCTTCCGCTGCTCAGCGATGAGAACGAGTTCGTGCGGGCGGCGGCCCTGCGGGCCTCGGCGCGCACCGACCCGGACGAGCAATTGGTCGAACTGATTCGCGCCAATCTCGAGCACCCGGACGCCAAAGTGCGCTTCGAAGCTGCCACCAGCTTGGGGCGGCTGGCGGGCGAGGCCGCCGGCAGCGAGCCGCCCGCGGCGGAGCCGGCGTTGAAGCAGGCCGAGCTGGAGACAGTTCGCGGCCCCCTGCTCGAGGGGGCGGACTACCAGCGCGTCGCCAAGACCATCGGGGTGCGGCTGCGCATGAGCACGTCATTGGGCGACTTCGACATCGAACTGGACTACGACCAGGCCCCGCTGACCTCCGAGCACTTCCGTCGCCTCGCGCAACAGGGAGCGTTCGACGGCGCGCGCTTCTTCGCGGTGCGCCCGAACGGCTACGCGGCGGCCGGGGCAGGCATGCAGCTGATTCGGTCGGAATTGAATCCGAAGCCCTTCCTGCGCGGGAGTCTCGGCCTGCTGCGCCAAGGCGGCGCGTCCGGCGGAGGCTTCTTTCTCTGCACGACGGCCTTGCCGCTGGCGGACGGGCGCTATGTCAACTTCGGGCGGCTCGTCTCGGGCGACAGGCGCTTGGACAGCATTGCCGCCGGGGCCGCCGTGCATTCGATCCGCGAAGCGCCCTGAAAAACGGCACTAAAAAAGGTTGGCAAGAAACATTGCTTGCCGTGGTGCGCCCTTTGCTATAGTCTCTATGCACAGCAGCGAGCGTGCCTGGCTGGGCACGCATCGCGTTTCGCCTGCACAATTCTGGACTAAGGAGGCAGCCAGGTGAGTTCTAAGAACCCCACAGACGGGCCCGCGTGCGGGCTCGATCAGGAACCGCGCAAGGGATTTTCCCGCCGCACCTTTATCGAGGGCGTCGGGATTGGGGCCGGCGCGGTCGGGGCAATCGGGACGGCCGAGCCGGCACGTGCGGACACCCACGAGCCCGTCGGACCCGATCCGGTAGCCATCACCCTGAACATTAACGGCAAGAGCCACGAACTGAAGGTCGAGCCGCGCGTGACACTGATCGACGCGCTCCGCAACCGACTCGACCTTACAGGAGCAAAGAAAGTCTGCGACCGCGCGACCTGCGGCGCCTGCACCGTGATGGTGGACGGGGACCCCGTCTACTCCTGCACGATGCTGGCGATCGAGGCCCAGGGCCGCAGGATCGAGACGATCGAGGGAATCTCCACCGAGGACTCCATGCATCCGGTGCAGGCCCAGTTCGTCGAGCATGACGCCCAGCAGTGCGGCTTCTGCACTCCGGGCTTGGTCATGGCCGGCAAGGCGATCGTGGACAGCAACCCGCAGCCCACGATGGCCGACGTCGAGAGCGGCCTGAGCGGCAACATCTGCCGCTGCGGCACCTATGTCGGCGTGCGCAAGGCCGTCTACGACGCGGCACGCGCCTAGGGAGGACAGTACGCAATGGCAACCAAGTACGATTGGCCGGCCGCGGACGACCGCAGCCTGATCGGCAAGCGGCACAACCGCGTGGACGGCCCGGCAAAGGCCCGCGGCGCAGCGAAGTACTCCTACGATCGCAACCTCGACGGAATGCTCTATGGCAAGCTGGTGACCTCCACGGTTCCCCACGGGCGCATTGTCGGCATCGACACGTCGCGCGCAGAAAAGGCCCCTGGCTACAAGGGCCACGTAAACATCCTCAACGTTGGCGACGAGGTGCAATGGGCCGGTACCGAGATCCTGGCGATCTGCGCCGATACCGAAGAGCACGTCCGCGACGTAGCTGCGGCAGTGACCGTGCTGTACGAGTCCATGCCCCATTGGGTCAAGGACGAGGACGTTGAGAAAGCGGGCGAGGCCAACCGCGTCAAGCCCGCCAAGGATGACACCAAGGGGCCGGACCTCGAAGAGGCCTGGAAGAGCGCCGACGCTACGGTGGAAGGCTACTACGGCCTGGCCGTCATCACCCACTGCTGCCTCGAGCCGCACGGCCAGGTGGTGGATTGGACTGGCGACGACATCACCGTTTACGCATCCACGCAAGCGGTCGCCCGGATCCCGGGCGACTTGGCCAACGGCCTGTCGCGTGACGAGAAGATCGGCACCGTGGCAGCGGACTCCATCCACGTCATCACCCCCTACATGGGCGGCGGCTTCGGATCGAAGTTCAACATCGACACCTGGGGCATCGCCTGCGCCAAGCTGTCGAAGATGACCGGCAAGCCCGTCAAGCTGATGCTGGACCGCGACGAGGAGCTGATGGTGGCGGGCGGACGCCCCTCCGACTTCGGCAACATCAAGGTCGGGGCCAAGAAGGACGGGACCCTGGTCGCGTACGAGTCCGAGACCTGGTCGACGGGCGGCATCGCCGGCCGCGGCAGCCCCCCGGTGCCTTACGTCTACAACAACGAGGAGCGGCTGGCCCAGAAGGCCCGCCACCTCAACGTCTCGACGAACATAGGCCCGGCCCGCGCTTGGCGCGCGCCGAACCACCCTCAGGCCGCCGTGCTGACGATGTGCCCGATGGAGGACCTGGCCGCCAAGCTGGACATGAACCCGGTGGACTTCTTCAAGAAGAACGCCGACCTGACCGCCCGGCCGGAAGTCTATCGCTACGAGATCGACAAGTGCGCCGAGATGATCGGGTGGGCGGACAAGTGGCACAAGCGCGGCGATTCCGGCTCCGGACCGGTCAAGCGCGGCCTCGGAATGTCCCTGCACACTTGGGGCGGCCGGCCGCACGACTCGACCTGCGAAGTGCGCATTCAGCCCGATGGCGGGGTCTCGGTCAACACGGCCAGCCAAGACTTGGGCGTGGGCACCTACACGACGCTGTCGGTGGTCGCGGCCGAGACACTGGGCCTTCAGATCCCAGACATCAAGGTCAACATCGGCAGCTCGAAGCTGCCGATCTCCGGCGCGTCCGGCGGCTCCACGACCGTGGGCGGCACCTCCGCCTCCACGCGGCGGGCCACCGTCAACGCGCTCGACGAGCTGAAAGCAGTCGTGGCGGAAGCGCTCGAAACCGAGGCTGACGACCTGGTGGCCAAGGACGGCAAGGTCTTCTCCAAGAGCGACTCCTCGAAGTCGCTCACTTGGGCGGAAGCCTGCCGCAAGCTCGGCAACCGCACCATCACCGGACAGGGCAAGCAGCCCGACAGGAACGGCGGGAAGCTGAACGACTCCGGCGTGGGCGGCGTGCAGATGGCCGACGTATCGGTCGACGTGGAGACGGGCGTGGTCTCGATCAACAAGATCGCGGCCGTGCAGGACGTCGGCTTGGTGATCTGCTTGGAGCAGTGCGAGAGCCAAGTCTACGGCTCGCTGATCCAAGGCGTGGCATGGGCTCTGTACGAGGAGTCTATCTACGACCAGACGACCGGCAAGATGCTCAACCCGGACATGGAGTTCTACAAGCTCCCCGGCGCGGGCGACATCGGAGAGCTGGAAGTGCACATGGTCCAGAACAAGTACGACGACAGGGGCGTGATCGGCATCGGCGAACCGCCAGCCATCTCGCCGGGAGCGGCGATCTCGAACGCCGTGGCCAACGCCATCGGCGTGCGCGTGCCGACGCTTCCGCTGACGCCGGACAAAGTGCTGGCAGCGCTCGCCAACGCCTAGGAGGTCAGGAATCATGCAGAACTTCGAATACATCGCACCGGAAAGCGCGATTGCCGCCGCCCAGGCGCTGAGCCCCAAGCCGGGGCTGACAGCGGTGCTGGCGGGAGGCACGGACCTGCTCAGCCTGATGAAGGAGCGCGTCGAAACGCCGACCCGCGTGGTGAGCCTGCGCAATGTCGCCGGGCTGCGGGGCGTCTCCAAGCAAGGCGGCGGGCTGCGGATCGGCGCCATGGCGACCGTCCAGGACCTGCTCGACTCCAAGGCCGCTGCCGGGTACGCTTCGCTCCTGCAAGCCGCCCGCGGCATCACCGCGCCGCAGGTGCGGGCGATGGGCACCGTAGCAGGCGACCTGCTGCAGCGCCCGCGCTGCTGGTACTACCGCAACGGCTACGGCCTGCTGGCCATGCACGACGGCAAGGCGCTCGTGCCTTCGGGCGAGAACCGCTACCACGCCATCCTTGGCAACAAGGGACCGGCGTACTTCGTGAGCGCCTCGAGCCTCGCGCCGGCGCTGATCTCGCTCGGAGCGCAGGTCACCGTGGCCGGGCCGGAGGGCGAGCGCTCGATGGCGGTGTCGGATCTGTTCCAGATCCCCTCGTCGGCGTCGGAGCGCGAGAACACGCTGGAGCCGAACGAGATCGTGACCGAGATCACGGTTCCCAGCGCCTCAGGCTGGAAGACCGGGACCTACGAAGTGCGCCAGCGGCAATTGCTGGACTGGCCTCTGGTCACGGCGTCGGTGGCGCTGCGGATGCGCGGCAACAGGGTTTCGGACGCCCGCGTGGTGCTAGGCCACGTGGCTCCGATCCCGTGGCGCTCGTCCGAGGCGGAAACAGCCTTGAACGGCCAAGCTGCGAACGAGAGTTCGGGCGAGGCGGCGGGCAAGGCCGCGGTTGCGGCCGCGACTCCGCTGAGCCAGAACGAGGCCAAGGTGCACCTGGCGACCATCGCGGTCAAACGCGCGGTCGCGATGGCGGGCTAGTCCCGCCCCGGACCAAGGGCCGTCGGAGTTCGCGCTCCGGCGGCCCGATTTCTTACCAACCTGCGAGGAACGGCATGTCGCGCAACCGAGGGGCTGGCCTGAAGATCCTTACCAACCGCTGCGGAGACCTCCGCTGGAAAGGCATGTACATCGACGCGGACGACGATCCGACCGTGCCGCTGTCCAACACGCGCATCTACTGGTGCGACCAGACCCAGAAGCCTGTGGGGCCGGACGGTGACGTCGTGGACGAAGACACCTGCACGGCGTCGCGTAAGTGCTACGAAATGCTCTGACCCGGCGAGACCGCCGGAATTCGCACGCCTAGGGGCGCAGAATGCGCCCGAAGGGCTCCTCGAAGTACTTTTCGAATATCCATTCCGGCTGCCAGCGATCCCGGCTCTGCTCGCGCCCCGTGAGATCGATCTCCTTCGGCTTGGGATTGTCGACGACGAGCGGGTGATCGTCGCCGACCCTGGCCTGCCACTGGCGCATGGCCTCGGTGAGCTCCGCGATTCGCGCTGCGTGGGCGGGATCGTCGGCCAGGTTGCGGGTTTCGTGGGGGTCGGACTCTAGATCGAACAGCTGCACGTGGTCGATCTGGGGGTAGCGGATCAGCTTCCAGCGGTCCCCTCGGACAGATTTCATCAGGTCGCGGAACGACGTGAAGATCGAATCGCGCACGGACTCGACCTCGCCCTTCCAAACTGCCGATAGGTCGACGCCATCGATTCCTTCGGGCATATCGACACCCAGCATCGAGCACAGGGTGGGAAAGATGTCCAGCAGGTAACAGAACGTGTCGGACGATCCTCCTGCGGGAATGCCAGGCCCGGAAAAAATGAGCGGAGCGCCCATGGAGTGCTCGTAGACGTTCTGCTTGCCCAGCAGGCCGTGGCTGCCAACTGCGAGTCCGTGGTCGGCGGTATAGATGACGATGGTGTCTTCGGCGTGCGGGCCAGAGTTGAGTTCGCGCAGGATGCGTCCGACCTGCTTGTCCAAGTGCGTGATCAGGCCGTAGTACTCCGAGAGCTGGCCCTGGACAAGGAGCCGCGTGCGCGGCCAAGGCCCGAGACTCTCGTCGCGTCCGGTCATGTGTCCGTTGTTAAACGGATGTTGCGGCGCGAAGTTGGGAGGCAGCGGCGGCGGGTTGCGGTAGTACATGCGCCGATACTTCGGCAGGGGATTGCGCGGGTCGTGCGGCGCGGTGAAGGCGACATACGCGAAGAACGGCTCGTCTGGCTCGTGATTGCGCAGGAAGTCGATGGCGGCATCGGCGAACAGCGTGCTGGAAAAGCGGGTGCCCTCGCGCTCTCGGTACAACTTGCCATCGGGCCCGAGGTCCAGCAGCGGGACCTTGAGGTGGTTCGACATGCCGCCGAACATGATGTTGCGGCCCTGCTGGAAGCTCTTGAGCCACGACGGCTTGCCGTTGTGCCATTTGCCAGTGGCGAATGTCGAATAGCCGCTGCGGCCGAGCAACTGCCCCAGAGTCGTGTGCCCTTGCATGTCCATGGGGATCCGGAAGAAGCTCTTGCCGGTGTTGAGCATGGCTCGGCTGGGGACGCAGACGGCCCCGCCCTGGGCGCCGAGACAGTAGGCCCTACTGAAGCTGAATCCCTCCGCTGCGAGGCGGTCCATATTCGGGGTTTGGATATAGGGATTGCCGTGGGCGCTGATCGTGTCCGGCCGCTGATCGTCCGCGAACAGGAGCAGCACGTTGGGCGGCTTGGCTTGCAGAGAACCTGCCAACAGAAGAAGTAGAAGTGCCCTTGTCGTGGTCATGGAATGTGCGGACAGTATAGCCATCACTGGCGTGATCGCTGGTTTCCTCACGGCGAAGCGGTCCACAGCCTACGCAACCCCGGCGGCCTGCGATAGGATCGCCTCGCGAGTGGCTGACGGCTTACTGCAGAAAGCACCCTGTTCTCAAGCTCGGCCCTTGTAGTGGGCTCTGGTATCAAGGGCGCAATGTCCGGAAGTCCGCCCAAGAAAGCGATTGTGGCTGCGATGATGCTACTGAGGGGCGAGATGAAAAGCGACGCGATCGTAACAGCGAGGATCGACAGCGAGACCAAGGAGCGAGCTACCGAGGCGCTACGGGCCTTGGGCTTGTCGGTTTCCGACGCGATCCGCTTGTTGCTGGTACGAGTGGCCGACGAGAAGAGATTGCCCTTCGCTGTACAAGTTCCCAACTCGGCGACGATCAATGCCATCGAGGAACTGGACGAGGGCAGAGGACGCCGCTTCGACTCCGCGGAAGAGCTATTCCGAGAAGTCGATCCCTAACATGCTGGTCCCTGTTCGATCGTCGCGGCTCGGCTATAAGGTGATCGCTCCGCTGAGAGGCCGGGGCTCTATCGAGACGGAGTAGTATTGGGCGCAGGGACTGCGCTACGTGGGACTACCGCCAGTTACAGATGCCGTTGTTGATCGAATGGTCCGGGCTATCGTCGATGCCCTTGACCCGGAGCAGGTCATCCTTTTTGGCTCCCGTGCACGCGGAACGGACCGAGCGAATTCTGACATAGATCTGCTCGTCGTGTCGTCAGAGCCGTTCGGCGCTGGAAGGAGTCGGCACAAAGAAACTGTGCGCGCTTACGAGGCGCTTTCGGGCGTGGGAGTCGCCAAGGACATCCTCGTGTACAGTCGCCCCGAAGTCGAGTACTGGCGTGACTCGCTCAACCATGTTGTCGCCCGGGCTCTGCGGGAGGGGAGAGTTCTCTATGAGCGACCGGAAATTCGCGCGAGCCCTCATTAGGGCTGCCGAAACGGACATGCGGGCACTCCAAGGGATGTCCGACCCCGAGACCTTCTCAGATGAAATCGTAGGATTCCATCCTCAGCAAGCTGCTGAAAAGCTGCTCAAGGCTTGGCTTGCCCTGCTCGGTTACAAGTTTCCGGTGACTCATGACCTAGGAGCACTGCTCGACCTGCTCGGCCGCAGCGTGGCCGACACCGCAGAGTTTCGAGGGCTCATCGCCCTGAATCCTTTTGCGGTTCAGTTTCGCTACGAGGCACTGGCCGACGAGATGGAGCCGCTTGACAGGGACACCTTGGTAGCGGAACTCCGACGGTTGGGAGAGCGCGTGCAAGCGGCGATGTGAAACTCATGAGTCTCGTCGCGAGTGCCCGTGACGAATTCCAGTTCTGAGCGCCACTGGCCTAGATTCTCCAGCGAGGAGGGACGGTCGAATATCTCCCGGTTGGTGCGTTGACCGGGTCCGCCACGTCCTCGGCGACAGCGACGACCTCGGCGACTCGGCAGTGCCCGTCTGCGCAACTATACTCTTAGCCAATATGCGCAAGCTTATTGCAACGATTCTCTGTGCGCTTTGCACGTTCGGACTTGCAGCGGCCCAGCAGCCCAACATCCTCTTCCTGATGTCCGACGATCACGCCGCACAAGCGTTGGGCGCCTACGGCGGACGGCTGGCATCTTTGGAACCCACGCCCGAACTGGACAAGCTGGCCAGCTCGGGGATGCTGTTCGAGAACGCGTTCTGCACCAATTCGATCTGCACGCCCAGCCGCGCAACGCTCCTAACCGGACAGTACAGCCACGTGAATCGCGTCACCACGCTGAACGGGCACCTTGAAGGCGACCGCCAATATGTGGCCAACCTAATCCGCGATGCTGGCTACCAGACCGCGATGGTCGGCAAGTGGCACCTGAAGCGCGAACCATCCTTTGATTACTACTGCGTCTTGCCAGGCCAGGGATCGTACTTCAACCCCGTAATGCGCGAATCCGGCGAACCATGGCCGGACAACTTGCGCCGATTCTCCGCCTATGACTCCACTCACTCGACGGACGCCATCGTCAAAGCATCCATCGATTGGCTCAAGCAACGCGACAAGAGCCGGCCGTTCTTCTTGATGCACCACTTCAAGGCGCCCCACGACAACTTCGAGAACGCGGAGCGGTACGATTTCCTCTACGACGACATCGAAATCCCCGAGCCGCCCAGCCTGTGGCGCGTGCCGAACCACGGCTCTGCGGCGACGCGCGGAGCGGGAACTTCCGTCGGCAAGCGCAACACCCGCCGCAACATGGGCCACCACATGTTCGTGGATCCGGATCTCGGCGAAGAGGAGTACAAGCGCACCTCGTACCAGCGCTACCTGAAGAAGTACTTGCGCACGGTGACCGGGGTTGACGATGGGGTCGCGAGGCTGCTGGCCTACCTCGAACAAGAGGGTGTCCTAGACAACACGGTCATTCTCTACACTTCTGACCAGGGATTCATGCTTGGGGAGCACGACTACATCGACAAGCGCTGGATGTACGACGAATCGCTGCGAATTCCACTGCTAGTGCGATTTCCCGGCACGGTCCAACCCGGTTCGCGCAGCGATGCCTTGGTCAACAACACCGACCTTGCGCCAACCTTGCTGGAATTGGCTGGCGTGAAGCCGCCGGATTTCATGCAGGGCCACAGCCTAGTGCCCATCCTTAAGGGCGAGCAACCAGAGGGCTGGCGGCAGTCCACGTACTACCGCTATTGGATGAACTACGCCCACCATGACGTGCCAGCGCACTATGGCGTGCGGACAAAGGACTACAAGCTGATCTTCTTCTACGGGCTTCCATTGGATGCCCCCGGCGCAAGAACAGCGGACACCCAACCGGGTTGGGAGCTGTATGACTTGCGCAAGGATCCGCACGAGTTGCAGAACGTCTATGGAAACGCGGACTATGCGGAAATTGCAGGCAAGTTGAAGGAAGAACTGCTGCGACTGAAGTCGGAACTTGGCGACACCGACGAGAAGTACCCGGAGCTAATGGCCATTCGGGCGCAGTACTGGTAAAGCAAGATTGACGGAATGCCGCTGACATACTGCCGATACGATCGGCGAAGCGCTATGCCATAACCCCAAAAAGGCGGCCTGCCGTAATCTTGGTCGGAGGCCCGCTCAATAGATATACTGCCTAAGCGAACAGCATGCACGTACTGGCCGCAGTCGTGATCGTGCTAAGCCTGAGCGCCTCGGCTCGGGCGAATCCGGAGTTCCTGCCCGAAGCTATCGCCTTCGGCGCCAAGGACTGCCTGTTCTGCCACACCGATCCCGGCGGTGGGCGCACGTGGAACGACCGCGGGCATTGGCTCATGGCCCGCAAGCAGGAGAGCGGTCAAGAGACCGTCGCCGTCAGCTGGCTGGAAGACTATGTCGGGCCGTCAGCCACTGAACTAAGCCGCGTGGCGGAGTCAGAACGGACCAGCACGGGTCCGCGCAATGTCCCAGAGACCTATCACCAAGGCCCGTTCTTCGAGCCGGTCAAGAACAAAGCGGCGCTGCAGCGCTGGATCGACTCTCGAGGCAAGTACACCACCGCCGGCGGCGAATGGCCGCAGTACTCGGGCGATGTCGCATCGTCGAAATACTCCCCTCTCGATCAGATCCATGGAGAGAACGTCACCGACCTAGAAGTTGCATGGACTTGGGACGCCTTCGACAACTCGAAGTACATCAAGCCAGGGGTCCCGACGAACCGCCAGCCCACCGAGGCCGAGCAGGCGATGGTTCCAGATGGTTTCAAGGCCACGCCGCTCATGGTCGGCGGCAAGCTCTTCATCCGCACGAATTTCAGCGGAGTGGCAGCCATCGATCCTGCGACAGGTGCCACTCTATGGACGCACGATCCGGGAACCACTGCCTGGGGCCGTCCCGCCATTTTCGGATTCGCCACTCGCGGACTCGGCTACTGGAGCGATGGCGACCAAGCGCGCATCCTACTCTGCACGGGCGATAGCTATCTGGTGGCTCTAGACCCGGCGAGCGGAGAGCCCGTCCAGAGCTTTGGGGACAACGGCCGCACAGACCTGACTGTCGGCTCGCGGCGGCCGCTGATTCGCTCGCTGATCAATTGCAGCGCTCCGCCGACCATCATTGGCGACGTGGCCGTGGTCGGAAATCAGATCCAAGACGGCCCGCCCGGAAAGGACGCGCGCAGGGGCGGCCCGAACTGGAAAGAGAACTGGCCAGTCGGCGACGTCCGCGGTTACGACATCCGCACGGGCAAGCGCCTGTGGACGTTCCACACCATCCCGCAAGAAGGGGAGTTCGGCAACGACACCTGGGAGGGGGACTCGTGGAAATGGATGGGTAACACCAACGTCTGGTCCATGATGAGCGCGGACGAGAAGCGGGGCCTTGTCTATCTCCCGGTAACCGGCCCCACATTCAATTTCGCGGGAGACTTCCGGCCCGGCGACAACCTGTTCTCGAACAGCGTCGTCTGCCTCAACGCCAAGACCGGAGAGCGGGTCTGGCACTTCCAGACGATCCATCACGATATCTGGGACTGGGACCTGCCGGCGGCTCCCAGCCTCATCGACATCACCGTGGACGGCAAGTCCATCCCTGCACTGGCACAAGTCACCAAGGCTGGCTTCCTCTTCGTGTTCGACCGGCGAACTGGAGAGCCTGTCTGGCCGATCGAAGAGCGGCCCGTGCCGCCGAGCGAGATCGAGACGGCGGCCAAGACGCAGCCGTTCCCAGTCAAGCCGCCGCCATTCGAGATGCAAGGCGTCAGCGAAGACGACTTGATCGACTTCACACCGAAGATCAAGGCGCTGGCCCTTGAAGCGGCCAAGCCTTATCGCCTCGGACCGCTGTATGAGCCACCTTCCCGGCAAGGCACGATCCAAGTACCAGGCTGGCTCGGTGGCGCGAATTGGGGCGGTAGCGGATTCGACCCTGAAACCGGTTATCTCTACTTGTCCTCGCGTCGGGAGTACATCGTGGTCGGGATGCAGCCTGTCGACGATCCCGAGGTTCGTGGTTACGACAACGAATACAAGTTCTACCAGGTGGCGGTGGATGGCTTGCAAATCGTAAAGCCGCCATACGGAACCTTGACGGCGTACGACATGAATCGGGGAGAGATCGCATGGCAGACGCCGCACGGCAACGGTCCGCGCCAGCATCCGCTGCTCAAGGACCTTGATCTCCCTCCGCTGGGCAACCCGAACGCCGCGGGTACTTTGGTGACCCGCACTCTGCTATTTGTCGGCGACGGCGGCCATGCGGACGAGTCGGCCTATCTGCGGGCGTACGACAAGGCTTCCGGAGAGACGCTCTGGGAGCACGAACTACCGGGGCGTCATCACAACGCCGCACCGATTACTTACATGGCCGATGGCAGGCAGTACATTGTCATCGGCGTCGGAGGAGCAGCCGAGCCCGCGCGGCTCGTCGCATTTCGGCTTCCAAGAGCTTAGGAATCAGGGCAGCATCTCCGCCACCAGGCGGTCGTCGTCCTCACGGCCGCGAGGGATATGGCGCTGCGTGCAGCGGTGCTGCCCCAGCACCCGGCAGGCTCGCCGCTCCGAGATCCCCAGCCCGCTACGGAAATGCTCGATGCACTGGCGCCGCCGGGAGGGGCTCAGAAGTTTCCCCGGGCCGCCTCCGCCAGGATCTGCTTGTCCAGCGTCAGGTCGGCCACCGCGCGCCGCAGCCGCTCGTTCTTCTTCTCGAGCTGCTTGAGCCGGCTGAGCTGATGCCCGCTCATCCCGCCGTACTCGTTGCGCCACCGGTAGAACGTGACCTCGCTGATCCCGAGTTGCCGGATCGGCTCCGCCATCGCCATGCCCTGGCCATGCAAAACCTCCGCCTGCCGCAGCTTGCCGACGATCTCCTCGGGCTTGTAACGCTTCCTCGCCATTGATAGTCCTCCTTAACTTCAACATGGACCAATTCACGGGGGGAGGATCAGAGCAGAGCAAATGCCAAGAAAGAAGTCCGATTGTAGAATCATTTCTCCGTTGCTTCGCCCTCTTCCCGATTGACAGCGCACTCGGTTACTGCCAGCGCACTCTTAGACAACAACCCAGCGAGCACAGCGTTACGCTGCACGCTATGGAAGACGTTGTGGGTATACTGCCTGAGCGAGCACCATGTGCCCCCTAGTCGGAGTCTTGATTCTGCTCATCCTGACCCCCGCGGCTCAGGCAATGCCGGAATTCTTCGCCGAAGCTATCGCCTTCGGTGCCAAGGACTGCCTCTTTTGCCACACCGAGCCCGGCGGCGGGCGCACGTGGAACGACCGCGGGCACTGGCTCATGGCCCGCAAGCAAGAGAGTGGCCAAGAGACCGTCGCCGTCAGCTGGCTGGAAGACTATGTGGCGCCGTCAGCCGCTGAAATCAGCCCCGTGGCGGGGCCGGAGGGAGTCGGTACGGGTCCGCGCAACGTCCCGGAAACCTACCATCAGGGCCCCTTCTTCGAGCCGGTCAAGAACGAAGCTGCGTTGCAGCGCTGGATCGACTCTCGGGGCAAGTACACCACCGCCGACGGCGAATGGCCGCAGTACTCGGGCGATGTCGCATCGTCGAAGTACTCCCCTCTCGATCAGATCCAAGGAGAGAATGTCACAGATCTGGAAGTCGCATGGACCTGGGACGCCTTCGACAACTCGAACTACATCAAGCCAGGGACCCCGACGAACCGCGAGCCCACCCGGGCCGAGCGGGCGAGATTTCCAGATGGTTTCAAGGCCACGCCGCTCATGGTCGGTGGCAAGCTCTTCATCCGCACAAATTTCAGCGGGGTCGCAGCCATCGATCCTGCAACAGGTGCGACCCTATGGACGCACGATCCGGGAACCTCTGCCTGGGGCCGTCCTGGGATTTTCGGATTCGCCACTCGCGGACTCGGCTATTGGAGCGACGGAGACGAAGCGCGCATACTGCTCTGCACCGGCGACAGCTACCTGGTCGCGCTAGACCCGGCGACCGGAGAACCCATCCAGAGCTTCGGCGACAACGGTCGCACCGACCTGACTGTCGGCTCGCGGCGTCCTCTGATCCGCTCGCTGATCAATTGCAGTGCTCCGCCGACCATCATTGGCGACGTGGCTGTGGTCGGAAATCAGATCGCAGACGGCCCGCCCGGAAAGAGCGCACGCAGCGGCGGCCCGAACTGGAAAGAGAATTGGCCGGTCGGTGATGTCCGCGGCTACGACATCCGCACGGGCAAGCGCTTGTGGACATTCCACACCATCCCGCAAGAAGGGGAGTTCGGCAACGACACCTGGGAGGGAGACTCGTGGAAATGGATGGGTAACACCAACGTCTGGTCCATGATGAGCGCGGACGAGGAGCGGGGCCTCGTCTATCTCCCGGTAACCGGCCCTACATTCAATTTCGCGGGAGAGTTCCGGCCCGGCGACAACCTGTTCTCGAACAGCATCGTCTGCCTCAACGCCAAGACCGGCGAGCGGGTTTGGCACTTCCAGACGATCCGTCACGACATCTGGGACTGGGATCTGCCGGCGGCTCCCAGCCTCATCGACATCACTGTGGGCGGCAAGTCCATCCCTGCACTCGCACAAGTCACCAAGACAGGCTTCGTGTTCGTGTTCGACCGGCGAACTGGAGAGCCGGTCTGGCCCATCGAAGAGCGGCCGGTGCCCCCGAGCGAGATCGAGACGGCGGCGAAGACCCAGCCGTTTCCCGTCAAGCCGCCACCATTTGAGATGCAAGGCGTCAGTGAGGACGACTTGATCGACTTCACGCCGAAGATCAAGGCGCTTGCCCTTGAGGCGGCCAAGCCGTATCGCCTCGGGCCGCTGTATGAGCCTCCATCCCGACAAGGCACGATTCAAGTACCGGGCTGGGGTGGCGGCGCAAATTGGGGCGGTAGCGGATTCGACCCTGAAACCGGTTATCTCTACCTGTCCTCGCGCCGGCAGTACATAGTCGTCGGGATGCAGCCGGTCGACGACCCCGACGTTCGCGGCTACGACAACGAGCACAAGTTCTACAGAGCGGCTGTGGATGGCCTGCAGATCGTCAAGCCGCCCTACGGAACCTTGACGGCGTACGACATGAATCGAGGAGAGATCGCCTGGCAGACGCCTCACGGAAATGGCCCGCGCCAGCATCCGCTGCTCAAGGACCTTGATCTCCCTCCGCTAGGCAACCCGAACGCCGCAGGCACGTTGGTCACTCGCACGCTGCTATTCGTGGGCGACCGCGGCCATGCGGGCGAGCCGGCCTACCTGCGGGCGTACGACAAGGCTTCCGGGAAGACCCTCTGGGAGCACGAGCTTCCCGGCCGGCATCACAATGCCGCGCCGATAACCTACATGGCCGATGGTCAACAATACATCGTTATCGGTGTCGGAGGGGCGGCCGAACCCGCGCGGCTAGTGGCGTTTCGACTTCGAAAGGATTAAGAGTCCGGGCAGCGCCTTCGCCGAGGGGGTGATCGCCTGGAAAGCACGCGAACGATTCTGGCCTACAGCCTGACACACGCCCTCCAAGTACTAGCTCAATCACAGATGCTCGCTGCAACGCCGGTTGATACTCAGCAATAAGATCAACCTCATCGATCCGGTGTAAGTCTTAGCCTGCGTCACCGCAAGCCACTACGCATCTACGATTTCCAAGAGTCTTGGGAACGAGAAAACGGCTGGTCGGCTGCCACTCGCAGGCGAGATGTTTTCCAAAATGCCATGCTTTCGCAAGCTTCCTAGGATGCGGTGAGCGGATGGTACCGGTATGCCCGTTCGCTCCACGAAGTTCGTGCTGGAGAAGACCGGCTGTTGGAAGATCCAATCCAGCGTGCGAATCGCATGGCGGGACCTTGTAGCGGCGTCTATCCGATGCTTCATCTTCTCGTGGAGATCAAGAATGCATTGGGTTCTTGTTAAGTTATCGTTGGCTTGGTTCTGTACAGCCTTGAGGAAGAACATGCACCAGCCGGTCCAGTCATTGTCGCGGGATACAGCGAGCAGCCTCTCGTAGTAGGCATATCGGTTGGCCTCGAAGTAGGCGCTGATATAGAACATTGGGAATTGGATGCAGCCTCGCTGCCACAGGCCCAGCGGTATCAGCATGCGCCCTACGCGGCCGTTTCCGTCCAGAAACGGATGCAAGGCTTCGAATTCGGCATGTAGGTTCGCGGCCTGCACGAGCAAGTCAGGTTTGTCTTCGTGGATATAGCGTTCCCATCTACTCATGGCGTCATCAAGCCCTTCCGGTCTGATGGGAACGTACTTGGCTTCCTCGATCGTGCATCCCGGAGGGCCAATCCAGTTCGGGATACGCCGGTACTGGCCTGGACCTTCGTTGTCTCCCCGGATTCCCGAGAGCAGTGTCTCGTGCGCCGCACGAATGACTTGACCCGAAAGCGGAAGATCCTCCAACATCTCCTGTGCAAGTCGTACAGCTCTGCGAAAGTTGATGATCTCGTGGATGTCGCTGAGACGCTGCGGGGAAGCGGCACGATCTCCTGCCTCAAAGCCCAGTACCTCGCTCATGGTCGCTTGGATCCCCTCAATACGCGACGAGAGCACTGCTTCGCGGGTGCTCAGGGGTGCCAACAGCACACTTCGGTTCGGCATGGACGCGAGCATCCCGTCGTATCGAGCCAGCGCACTCGTCGCCGGTCCGATAAGTGGAAGCAGTCTTTGCCAGTCGAGCTGATCTTCAGGCGGGAACCGCCCTTGATGGTATTGGACAGGCTTCATGTTCTATCCGCTTTCGTGTTGAGGTCCGAACTTGCCTTGCCTCGCCAGCATCCTAATCCAGAGCCACCATGCTGTTGGCCAGGTAGGTGAAGCCCTCCTGCTATGTGAAGGCCCGGAGCTAGACCTGATGAACAGTTGCGCTGTGGCTCCTTCGGCCTTACCGCTTCTGTCAAGGTATCCCGCCGGTGACGCCACCGAATCGTTGTATTGGTTGTTCCGTTGCTGCAGATGATCGTCAAGCGGTTGCGTCCCTTCATCTAAATAGTGTCTCATATTGGCTGATTAGTGATAAACCAAGGGATTTGCTTCTCACAGTTGAGAAACTAACGATGCTGTATCTCATTTAGGCGCCCACGTGAGAGACTGTGGGGATTGCGCCCCGCGGGCGGGAGACAATCCAGATTACATCTCATATTACCTGAATCGTGAGAGACAACTAGATTTGCTTCTCACGGGTGAGAGACGAGCGGCGTTGCATCTCATTTCGTCCCATTTGTGAGAGGTAACTTGATTTGCTTCCCTCCGCCAGAGTGAACGCCGAACCAGAAGAGTGGCCTTGGAGGCACTCGGTCCGTCCGTTACTTCCACCCCCCACCAAAGTCGATTCGACGGCGGCTCGCAGACCAAGTTATAATGAGGCTTCGGGCGTCAGCTAGGAGGGCATCTGCAATGATCCAAATGACCGAAACTGCCATTTCGAAGGTGAACGAGATCCTCGGGCAGCAGGAACCCCAGCCAAAGGGACTGCGGCTTTCCGTGGTCGGTGGTGGCTGTTCCGGCTTCCAGTACTCGATGGCGTTCGAGAACAACCAGCTGCCGCTGGACAAGGTCTTCAACTATGACGGCCTGCAGGTCTATGTGGACCAAGCCAGCTTGCTCTACCTCGACAATTGCAGGGTCGACTACGTCGAAACGATGGAGGGCGCGGGCTTCAAGTTCGACAACCCGAACGTCACCTCGACCTGCGGCTGCGGCAGCTCCTTCAACGCCTAGGCTTCGCTCCTCTCTGCGGAAGCGACATTCAGGCGCTTCCTGTCCTCTCAATGGCATCCCGGTTCGATTGGGAGGCTAGGTACAGAACCGCCCGAGGCGTGATTCCGGACCCCGACCCATTCCTGGGCGAGGCGCTGGAGCACGTCCGGCTGGCTGCGCCAACTGCGGCGGACGCTGTTGACATCGCGTGCGGAAGAGGGCAGAACAGCCTCGCTCTGGCGGCCCATGGCCTGAAGACCGTGGCAGTGGACTACTCGTCGGAGGCCTTGCGGCTCTGTGCCGAGCTGGCCGCGGAGAAAGGACTCGCGGTCGAGACTCGTTGCATTGACTTGGAAGGCACTGATGCGGACTGGGGCGACTCCCGCTTCGACGTGGTCGCCGTTTTCCGGTACCTGCACCGGCCGCTGGTACCGTTGTTGAAGCGCATCGCCAGACCAGGCGGGATCATCATCTATAAGACCTTCACCCGCAAGCAGCTGCAGTTCGGCACGGGCCCGCGCAAGCCCGACTACCTGCTGGAGGAGAAAGAACTCCCCGAGCTCTTTGCCGACTTTCGGCACTTGCTCTATCGCGAGACATGCGACTTCGAAGCCACAGCCGCCTTGGTTGCGCAGAAGCCCTGATCGCCGCCAGCCTGGCTGCGGCTGGAGCGTTTGCAGGCCTAGCTCCTGCGCAGGTCAAGATCGGTCGCCAGCCTGACGCCAGCGTCATCTTGCCGACGGGGCAGCGAATCACGCCGGCTGGCACGCAAGTCGTGGTCAACAGCATGCCCATCGCGGCAGCAGCGTCACGTGACGGGCGTCATCTGCTTGTACTGCAGTCGGGATACGAGACGCCCTCGATCAGCGTGCTTGACACTCAGGCGCAGAGTCTGCGTGGCCGCGTCGAACTGGCCGATGCCTGGCTCGGCCTGGCATTGAGCGAGGCGGGGGATCGAATCTACGTGAGCGGCGGGGCGCGCGCGAGCGTCTGGGAGCTATCGTTCCGCTCCGGCGAACTGCGGCTCGAGCGAGAGTTTCCCATTCCGGGAGAGTGCGTCGGCAACTGCTCGTCACTGATCGGAGACGTGATCTTGGACAGGGATGATCGGACCCTCTACGCGCTGGATGTGCTGCGCGATCGGGTAATCGTTGTCAACTCGCAGTCCGGACTCGTGCTGGGCGAGTTCAAGACGGGAATTGCGCCTTATCGCGCCAGACAGACACCTGACGGCAAACACCTGCTTGTCAGCCACTGGGGAGAAGCCTCGGTCGGCCTGTACCGACTGGCGGACCAGCGCCTAGTGGAGAGGATCCCCGTGGGCGAGCACCCCACGGACCTCCAAGTGGTGGTCGGCGAAGTTGAAGTTCCTGGCGCGGACGAGGACGAGGTGCTCACCTACCCCGCCCGGCTGTTCGTGGCGTGCGCGCATTCGGACAACCTCTGGACCTACGGCATTACGCCTAACAATCGCTTCGACTTGCTGGACGCTCGCAGCGTCGCGCCACGACCTGACTCCCCCATTGGCTCCCTGCCGTCGGCCCTTGGCGTGAGCAAGGACAAGCGCAGGCTCTACATCGCCAACGCCGGGAACAACATCATCTTGGCAGTCAACATCGAAGAGGCACTTCCCGAGCCCCAAGGAGCCTTGCCTACGGGCTGGTTTCCAACCGCCGTGGTCGGCCTTGACGACGGTGCGCTGGCCTACCTCAGCGGCAAGGGGGACTTCGAAAACCCGGGGCTGGTTGGACTGTTGCCACCTCTGACGGGCGAACAGCTGGAGTTTCTGACCGCGGCAGCTGTGGAGAATCTGCCCGGCCCAGAGACGACGAGTTCCGCCCCGCCAGAAGCGGTCCGGCACGTCGTGCTTGCGCTGACCGATGTGCCGGCATCAGCTTGGCGGGAACCGCTGGCGGATTCCGCCTACCTCAAGGGCTATGTCCCCCCGACCCGAGAGTCACTGGGACAAGTCGCGTGGCTCACAGGCGGGATAGCGACAGACTTCTTCGTGAAGCTCGGCCCAGCAGTCCATGCGGGCCGGCTCTCGGCGCAAGATCTGGCACGCGCGGGAAGGGCTGCAGCCCCGGCCGCCGGCACGCTCTGGACTAACGCAATGCAAGCATCGATCTCCACGGAGACCTACGGGATCGGAGGCGGGCGCCCACCGAGCGCCTTCGTTGCGAACCTCGAGGCTGAAGGAAGCCTTCCAAGGCTAGCCGTGGTGCGCCTGAGCGGCTCTGGCGAACGGCAAGAGGGAGATTTGGAACGCCTACTCGCGGCGCTGCTGGACCACAAGGCATACGCTGCCACAGCAATCTTCGTAGTATCCACGGGCGAGCGAGCCGGAGCGGCGGCGGCCGGCGGTGCAGTGAAGGCGGAATCCATCCGTGAGGGACTTACCACGGCACCTACGGTGCTGCGCACCATCGAGTGGCTGCTCGGCTTGCGTCCGTTGACGCAGGCTGACAGCGCAGCGCCTCCCCTCACTGAGCTGTTCGAGCGGTCTCGCTGACTCCGCGCAAGTTGGTCGTTTCTTGAGATGGGTCTCCCTTTCCTGCCAATCCGAGCGCGCGGCAGCGGTGCGAGACACTAAAAAATACTGCAGGCCCAAGCCACCATGAGCAAGCCCCGATTCCAGCGCGCCAAGCCGATTGTCGATTTCGCTGCAAGTGAACGCGAGATCAGCAAGTTCTGGGACGAGCAGCAGATCTTCGACAAGAGCCTGCAGCTCCGCGAGGGTGCCGAGCGCTTCATTTTCAACGAGGGGCCACCGACTGCAAACGGGCTGCCCCATAACGGCCACGTGCTCACGCGCGTGTTCAAGGACGTGTTCCTGCGCTACAGGACCATGGCGGGCCGCTACGTTCCGCGCAAGGCGGGATGGGACACGCACGGGCTACCGGTAGAGGTAGAAGTCGAAAAGGAACTCGGCATCCACGGCAAGGAGGCTATCGAGGACTACGGCGTAGAGGGCTTCATCCGCAAGTGCATGGACTCGGTGTTCCGGTACACCGAGGAGTGGGAGAAGATGACCCGCCGGGTGGGCTTCTGGGTTGACCTCTCCGACGCCTACGTGACATACCACAAGTCCTATGTCGAGAGCGTATGGTGGGCACTTAGCCGGCTCTATCAACAGGGACTGCTCTACCGCGGCCACAAGATCGTCTGGTGGTGGCCCCAAGGCGGGACGGCGCTGTCCGCCGGCGAGGTAGGCCTCGGGTACAAGGCGGTGGAGGATCCGTCCGTGTACGTGGCGCTTCCGCTCGCGGACGATCCTTCCACATCGCTGCTGGTCTGGACGACCACGCCGTGGACACTGCCGGCCAACCAGTACGTCGCGGTCCGGCCCGACTACGACTACGTGAAAGTGCGGGCGGGCGACAGGGCGCTGATCCTGGCAGCAGCTCTGCGCGAGACTCTGGAGCAAAAGCTGGGCCACTCGCTGCCGGTCGAGGAATCGCTGAGTGGCGAGGCTCTGCTGGGCCTGCGCTACCACCCGCCATTCGAACATTTCAAACAGGCTTACTGGGACAAGGACGGCGCACTGAGCGGCGGAGGGCAGGAAGCCTACCTGTGGAAGGTGCTCTCTGGCGACTTCGTCACGCTCGACAGCGGCACCGGCCTCGTGCACCAAGCGCCCGCCTTCGGCGAGGTGGACTACGAGGTACACAAGGAGACCGCCAATCGCTATTTGGATCCGTCCCAAGTTCCCTTGCTCTGTCCGGTCCGGCCCGACGGCACGTTTGATGACGACGTCACGGAAGTTGCGGGCCAGTGGGTGAAGCAGGCCGACCGAACGCTGATCCGCATGCTCCGGGACAGCGGCCATCTCGTCCACCGCGAGAACTATCGCCACGACTATCCGTTCTGCTGGCGCGCAGACGAGGATCCTCTGATTCAGTACGCACGCCCGGCGTGGTTCGTCAAGACCACTGCCCGCAACCGGCAGGTCTTGGCAAATAACGACACGATCAATTGGCTTCCCGAGCACATCGGGACCGGCAGGTTCGGAGACTTCCTGCGCAACAACGTCGACTGGGCGCTGTCGCGGGAGCGCTACTGGGGAACTCCCCTCAACGTCTGGATTAACGATGTGACCGGCGCGATGGCAGTTCCCGCGTCGTCCGCCGAGATCCTCGCCAAGAACCCAGCGGCCTTCGGCCACTTTCACCGCGCCAAGGCTGCCGATCCATCCTTGTCCGACCATCTGATGGTTCACAAGCCCTGGATCGACGAAGTCACCTGGAGCGAGCCGGGAGAGGACGGTGTCTACCGGCGCGTGCCGGAAGTCATCGACTGCTGGTTCGATTCCGGGTGCATGCCGTTCGCGCAGTTCGGCTATCCGCACGACGGGCGGCGAGAGTTCGAATCGCGCTTCCCCGCGGACTACATCACCGAGGCCATCGACCAGACGCGCGGCTGGTTCTACTCGCAATTGATGGTATCCACGCTGGTCTTCGACGAGCAGTGCAGCCGAGACCTGGGCATCGAGCCGGCTGCTTATCCGCATCCGTTCCGCAATTGCATCGTGCTTGGCCACGTGGCCGACGCCACTGGCAAGAAGGAGTCCAAGTCCTTGGGCAACTACACGCCCCCGGAAGTGATCTTCGACGCCGTGGCCCAAGACTTCGCGGTGATGTCCGCAGCGGATGTCCAGAAGCAGCCCGCGGATGGCGAAGTCCTGATCTCGAGGCAGGATCTCGATGCACTTGATCTGAAGGCGGGCGATAAGGTCACGCTGGTGGCGTGCGACTCCGACACAAGACGCACCGATGTGACGGTGCAGCCCGCGAAGTTCGTGCCGCGACGGTCGCTGCTAGCGTCAGCCCGCGACTTGGAATCCATCGGCGCACGGGTCGCGCGGGCGGCCAAGATCGCGCCGAACGATGTTCCCCGCTTGCCCGCAAGCGAGCGCGTGACGCTGACAGCGCCCTCGCCTCCGCCCGGCGCGGATGCATTCCGCTGGTTCTTCTTGGCCGGCAACCCGCCATGGTCGCCGACGCGCCACTCGCTGGCGAACGTTCGCATGATCCAGAAGGAGTTTCCGCTCAAGCTCAGGAACGTTTATTCCTTCTTCACCATCTACGCCGAGATCGACGGCTTCGACCCCAGCACGATGCCGGGCCGCCCCGCCGCGGAACGAGCCCTGCTGGACCGCTGGATCCTGTCCGAGCTCGACATCTTGGCGGGCCGGGTGCGGAAGAACATGGATGCCTTCCTCGCGTACGAAGCCGCGGCGGAACTCGGCAAGTTCGTCGACGCGCTTTCGAACTGGTACGTGCGCCGCAGCCGCCAGCGATTCTGGAAAGGCGAGTTCGACGCTTACAAGTCGGATGCGTACGCGACGCTGTATGAGTGCTTGGTAAGCGTAGCCAAGCTCAGCGCCGCCTTCACGCCGTTCATGGCGGAAGAGATCTACCAGAACATCGTCCGAGGAGCGGGCGTGGCAGGACGGGAGAGCGTTCACCTGTGCGACCTGCCCGTCAGCCTGGGTCGCATCGATCAGAGCCTCTCCGAAGAAATGGCCGCGGTGCGCGGGATCGTCTCGCTGGGCCTGAGGGTGCGGACGGACCACCAGCTGAAGGTGCGCCAGCCGCTGCGCAGGGCGGAGGTCGTGATCGCCGATCCAGACCTGCGCGAGCGCGTCAAGCCGTACTCTGCCTTGGTGGAGGACGAGTTGAACGTCCACGAGGCCGCCTTTGTGGACGGCGGCCAGGCCCATGTCAGATACGTGGTCAAGCCAAACTTCCGGCGGCTCGGACCGAGGCTAGGACCGAAGATGAAGCAGGCCAAGCGGATCTTCGAGGAGCTCGACGCCGCCAGGCTCCGGGCGAGCCTGCTTGCCAACGGGACAACTAGCATCGACTTTGATGGCGAGGATCTAGTCCTAGATAGCGAGGATGTCCAAGTGAGCGTCGAGGCTGAGGAGAGCTTCGCCGCCGCAGGCGACTCGACGATGGTTGCGGTTCTGAGCACCGAACTCGACGAGGAGCTGCTCGACGAAGGCTTCTATCGCGAACTCCTGCACCGCGTGCAGAATCTGCGCAAGACCGCGGACATCGAGTACACGCGGCGCATTGGACTCTTCGTGGAGGGATCGGACCGGACGGCCCGGATCGTGGCCCAAAACCGGGAGCACCTGATGGCGGAGACTCTTTGCACGAAGCTGGCCGAATCGCCTATCAGCGAGACGGACGCCATCAGCGAAGCTTTTCAGATTGATGGCGAGCAGATCCGATTGGAGATGCTGCCGCTGTAATGGCGGGTGCGCGAATCTAAGCAGGCGCGATGAACCGTGGAAGCACCGGCGCATACACCCTTGGTCGGGCAGGACCTTGACGAGCTCAGCGATCTGATCCGATCGCTCGGCGAAGCCCCGTACCGGGCCCGTCAGATCTACCAAGGCCTGTACCGCGATCAGGTCGGAGCCGTCTCTGCGATTTCGACGCTGCCCTTGAGCTTGCGGGAAGCCTTGGAGCGGGATCACGGCAGCGGGCAGCCTGCGGTCCATTCCCGCTTTACGTCGGCCGACGGCACCGTGCGTTACCTGCTCCGCCTGGCGGACGAACGCACCGTCGAAGCGGTCTTCATTCCCGAATCCGACCGCGACACGCTCTGCATCTCCAGCCAGGTCGGCTGCGCAGTGGACTGCAAGTTCTGCCTCACGGCACTGATGGGACTGGAACGCAACCTGACAGCGGGGGAGATCGTCGGGCAGGTACTGGCCATATCGATGGACCAAGGGCTCGACGCTCGGCGACGGCCGATCAACGTCGTGATGATGGGCATGGGTGAGCCGCTGCTCAACCTCGGCTCGGTAATGAAGGCCACGCGTCTGCTGGTGGATCCCGATGGCGTGGGCATTCCGCAGCGCAGGATCACGGTCTCGACCGCAGGCATCGTGCCCAAGATCGCGGAGTTTGGGAGCCACCCGGTGCGGGGCAAGCTCGCGATCTCATTGAACGCTTCCAGTCAGCAGCAGCGCACGGAAATCATGCCGGTGACGGCCAAATACCGATTGGAGGATCTGCTGCAGGCCTGCCACGAGTACCCGCTGAGGCCGTGGGAGAAGCTCACTTTCGAGTACGTACTGTTGCGGGATGTCAACGATTCGGACGACGATGCGCGGCGCGTGCTGAGTTTGGTGGCGGGACTGAAGTGCTCAGTCAACCTGATCGCCCTCAATCCCGGCGAGGGCATCCCCTACGAGACTCCCGAGGAACGGCGCGTCCGGGCCTTTCGGGCGATCTTGCACCCGCGTATTCCCTGCTTTGTGCGCAGACCGCGAGGACGCGATATCTTCGCCGCTTGCGGCCAGCTGCGCCGGACCAGCGAAGCGGCACCGGAACAGACCTCAACAGCGTAGGCAGTGCCGCAGGGGGTGTCTCGCCACTGGTGCTATGTACCGAGCGACCCCTGCTCACTAGCGGATCCCGCATGCATCGGCGTCCAAGGCGCGCCCGTATAATCGCGATATGGCAATTCAGACCACCGTCGTGGGCAGCTACCCGATCCCGCTATGGCTGTACGGCGACAGCTCGAAGGGCACGCTGCGCGACGCGGTGTCGGTAGTCCTGCACACGCAAGAGCGGATCGGCATCGACGTGGTGGCCGATGGCGAATTGAACCGTTTCGATCCCTCGCATCCCGAGACGAACGGGATGATCGACTACTTCGTGAGCCAGTTCTCCGGCGTTCGCACAGAATACTCGATCAGCGATCTGGATCTGTTCCAGGCTGAGGTCGGCATGGCCTTTAGGACGGCCCCTGCGGGGGTCGTCACCGAGCAGATTGGAGAAGGCACGCTCAACCTGCCGGCCGACTATGAGTTCGTGCGGGACCTTGCGACTAGGCCGTTGAAGTTCACCTGCACGGGGCCGCACATGCTCACCAAGACGCTGACCGATCGCCACTACGGAAGCCGCGAGGAACTCTGCATGGCGGTCGCCGGCGTCTTGCGCTCGCAGCTGGAGCGAATTCCGGCGGATGTGATCCAACTCGATGAGGCGAATATCACCGGCCACCCGGAAGAGTCGGAATGGGCTGCTGCGGCCCTCAATCATGTGCTCGACGGAGTCGGCAGGCGTAAGGGAGTGCATCTGTGCTTCGGCAACTACGGCGGGCAGCAGATCCAAGCCGGCATTTGGAATGACTTGCTGCCCTACCTCAATGCCCTGCGCTGCGACTTCTTCCTGCTGGAGTTCGCTAGGCGAGGATACGACGAACTTCACGTCCTCAAGGATCTCAATCCGTCAGCAGGGCTCGGACTCAGCGTCGTTGACATCAAGGACAACGAGGTCGAGGCTGCGGATCTGATCGCGTCGCGCATCGAACAGGCCGCCAAGATCTTGGGCGAGGAACGCATCCAATTCGTCAATCCGGACTGTGGGTTCTGGATGCTCTCCCGGAGTGTTGCGGACCGCAAGATGCAGGCGCTGGTGACCGGCCGCGACTTGTATCAGGGCTCGTGCTGAGCGCAGTTGAACGATCGCTGCTTGGACATCCCTAACGAGGTACTCCCCGCTGACATGCCAAGACCGATTACACGTCAGGCTTGTCGTAGAAAGAAATCCGCAGAATCTTGACAGGTCACTGCTGACATGTCAAGACGGTTGACACGTCGGACTCGTCATGGAAAGAAATCGCCGAAAGCTTGACACGACCTCGCTGACACGTCAAGACCGTTTACACGTCAAGCTTGTCGTAGAAAGAAACCCGCAGAATCTTGACAGGTCACTGCTGACGTGTCAAGACGGTTGACAGGTCGGACTCGTCATGGAAAGAAATCGCCAAAGGCTTGACACGACCTCGCTGACATGTCAAGACCGTTTACACGTCAAGCTTGTTGTAGAAAGAAATCAGCGGAACCTTGACGCATCGCTGCGGACGTGTCAAGACAGGTGACACGTCAGGCTCCTCATGGAAAGAAATCACTGAAAGCTTGACACATCAGAGACGAAATGGAACCCGGTACCAACACTATTCACCAGAGCGCGGAAATGCTCCCAACAACCTACGAAGTTCCGTTGCTGCCGCTGCCGACCTCAATCGAGACGCCCGCAGTCCTTAGAGCGTCTGCTCGAGCCCATAGACATCTAGCTGAACTGAAGGGCCGAGCGGCCTCCGTTCCCAACCCAACGATACTGCTGGACACACTGACCCTGCAGGAGGCCCGCGCAAGCTGCGAGGTCGAGAACATCCTCACTACCCAAGACTGGTTGTACCGAGCCGACTTATTCCCCGACTCAGCGGTAGATCCGGCAGCCAAAGAAGTCGCTCGATATCGAACCGCGGTCAAGCGAGGCTTCGATTGGCTTCGGTCGGAGAACAGCCGATTGACCAACGACCTCTTGATTGAGCTCTACCAGCTGGTGACCTCTCGCGCCAATGGCTTCCGCACCGAACCTGGGACGGTAATCGGGAACGCTTACACCGGCGAGATCGTTCACGTGCCACCCCAAGACCCGAACGAGGTTGTCACAAGGATGATTGAACTGGAGCGATTCACTAACGACAAGGAGCTGTCTTCGTTGGATCCGTTAGTGAAGATGGCCGTGATCCACCATCAGTTCGAGAGCATCCATCCGTTCGCGGATGGAAACGGCAGGGTTGGGCGGATCATTAACGTCTTGTACCTAGTGCGTAGCGGTCTGCTGGAATCCCCGATCCTTTGCCTGAGCGGATTCATCGCGCGGAACAGAGCTGACTACTACCGAGCCCTTCAAGGGGTTCGCGATGAGGGGCATTGGGAAGGTTGGCTGCTGTACATGTTGCAAGCTGTCTCGGAGACAGCTCGCCGCACACTAGTCATCGTGGAACAAATTCGCGAACTGATGGCGGAATACAAGCATGCGATCCGCTCGAAGCTCCCGAGGATCTACTCACACGAGTTGGTGAACAATATTTTCCGCAACCCCTATACCAAGATCGACTTCGTTCGGCGCGAAGTGCGGGTATCCCGACCCACAGCCGCTCGCTACCTCGAAGCCCTGACCGAGGAGGGCTTCCTCAGCAAGAGATCTGCGGGCAGGGGGAACTACTACGTCAATACTCGGTTAGTGGACCTCTTCTCCGAGGCCGACGGGAACACCGACTGGCGATAGGCGTGGGGCCGGTCATTGCAGAGCAGCTCTTGCTGCTTGCGTCAGCCGGGAACCGCGCCGGTCCCAGTTCACGATCAACCAAATCGAGGCATCAACGGCCAAGCCGTGTCCTTGCTCCACAATCGCGGCTACTGTCTCTCTGAGGACGCGCTCAGACTCGGCAGGTAGCGTTGCGTTTCTACGAGTGCTGGCGGAACTCGTTCGGGCTCTCCGGGCAACTCCGATCACAGCCACTTCACCATCTCTGGCTCCAAAATGCTCGGCCTAATCGGCGCTCCGTCATTCGCTACGATTAGGGGTCTAGGCGCGCTCGAATTCCGGCGGCCTTTCGCGGATAGCTTGATGAAGGCGGTAGTTCTCGCAGCGGGCCGGGGCACGCGCATGAAGGCCCTGACCGCCGACTGCCCCAAGCCAATGCTGCCGCTGGCCGGCCGGCCCATGCTGGCTCATCAGCTGGAACGGTTCGCAACTGCCGGAGTAGACGAAGCCTGTATCGTGATCGGCTACAAGGGCGAGATGATCCGCGAGTACTTCGCGGAGAATCCGCCCGCCGGCATCAAGCTGAGTTACGTCGTTCAGCACGAGCCGAACGGCACCGGCAGCGCCGCTCTTCTCGCGAAGGACTTCGTCGGCGACGGTCCATTCTTGCTCACATTTGGAGACATCATCGTTGATCCCCAGGTCTACAGCGAGCTGATCGCACGCGGATCCGGCGCGGAGATGGTCTTGGCGCTGACCCATGTCGACGATCCGTATAGGGGAGGCGCGGTATACGTGGAAGCGGACCGCGTCGTGAGGATCGTGGAGAAGCCCCCGAAAGGTACATCGACGACCAATTTCTTGTGCGCCGGGGTCTACCTGTTCCGTGACCGCATCTTCGAGTCCTTGGCCGGATTGAGCCTGTCTGCTCGGGGCGAATATGACCTGACGGACGCGATTTCCCAGGTCGTGAGTTCGGGAAAGACTGTGCGTTTCTTCGAGGTTCCTGGTTTCTGGCGCGACGTGGGCCGCCCCGAAGATCTCGAGCCAGCCAGCCGTCACGTGAGTCAACCATGAGCACAGACCTTGACAGCCTCCTCGCCCGAGCCAGGCAGGGCGTGGAGTCGATCAACCTGCCTGAGGAGATCAAGCACTCGGCGCTGGCGAATTTCGAGGACTGGCTCGGAACGGACAAGCTCGCTGGGTTAGTCCCGCACAGCGACTACGGCGCGATTCTGCGCTGGATGGTCGAAGCAGAGAAGTTCGACCTCTTGATCGACAGCTTCTACCAAGTGATCCCCTTCGGAACTGGCGGGCGGCGCGGTCCCGTCGGAGTGGGTCCGAATCGCATCAATCCCTACACGATCGCCTCGTCGGTGCAAGGCCACGTCGAATACCTCCGCCAGCGCTTCGGCGAGGCGGAGAGGCTGAGGGTCGTCATCGCGAACGACGTGCGCGCCTTCCATGACATCCGCGGGACTTACCCGAACGACTTGGAAAACCCATTGCTGGAGTTGAGCTCCAGGGACTTCGCACGTATCGCGGCCGCGGTATACTCCTCGGCCGGGGTCGAGGTCTATGCCCTGCCCTCGAGTGACGGGGGCTACATTTCTACGCCAGAGCTGTCCTTCCTAATCCGCTGGGTCGGTGCCCAGGGTGGGATTAACGTCAGCGCGTCGCACAACCATCCCGATGACAACGGCAGCAAGTTCTACAACGCCGAGGGAGGCCAGGAGATCCCGCCTGACGATGAGAGACTGGCAGCCATCGTCGAGCGCGTCAAGGAGATCAACATCCCTGCAGAGGCTGGAGCCCGCAACTCCCACCTGATTCACGCGATTCCTCCCGAGGCGAGGCAGGCATTCATTGACATGAACCTTGCGTTGCGCTTGCGGAGGCCTGGGGGCGCAGGAAAGTTTGTCTTTACTAGCTTGCACGGCACTGGGGTCGACACGGTTGGGCGCTGCTTAGAGGAAATGGGCTACGCCAAAGGGCGTCAGCTCTTCTACGTCGATCAACAGTGCGAGATCCGGAGCGACTTCAAGCACGTCACGTTCCGCAGCCCAAACCCGGAAGTGCCCGAGTCCCTACAGATGGGCATCGAGTTGGCTGGTAAGGTCGGCGGCGATTTGCTCTTGGCGACCGATCCCGACGCAGATCGCTTGGGCGGAGCGACCCGCTGCGGAGACGGCTACGCCTTTCTGACCGGCAACGAGTTCGCCGCGATTCTAGCCCGGCACAGGCTGGACGCGCTGGAAGCTACAGGACGTCTTCCCGAGCGGCCCTTGGGCATCAAGACCGAGGTCACCACCGACCTGATCCGGCGGCTCATTGAATCGCGTAACGGGGTGGTGGTCGGCGATCTGCTGGTGGGATTCAAGTACGTTGCCGCGGTGTTGGGATCGCTTGAACGTACCGGCGAGTACCGCGACATTCGAGCGTCGCTGGACGATTTCGTGCTCGCCGCCGAAGAGAGCCACGGTTTCATGCTCACACCCGAAGTCCGCGACAAGGACGCCGCCGGCGCGGCGGTGGTGCTGGCCGAGCTGACATCGGAATTGGCTGAGCGCGGAGAGACGGTCTACGACTACTTGGTCGACACATACAAGCGGTACGGCTACCACGCCAACACTGTGAGGTCGACCGTGATGCAGGGGGCCAAGGGCTCGGCCGACATCCGCAAGATCCAGCAACTGCTGCGCAGCGACCCGCCGAAAGTAATTGGAGGGCGCGCGGTCTTGAGCGTCAACGACTATTGGGATGAGGTTAAGTATGGACCGTTTCTTTCGGAAACCGACAAGAGTTCGCGCAACCTGATCAGCTACACCGTGGAAGGGGGGATCAAGGCGACGATCCGCCCGTCGGGCACTGAGCCGAAGAACAAGCTCTATCTCGAACTGGCGGCCGCTCCGCTGGGTCCAGACGCCTCACTGGAGGAGTTCAACGAACACCGCCAGGCGGTGGACCAAGAGGTCAAGGAGTTTTCGAACAAGTTCCTTGCCCAGATGCTCGCTCTGATCGGCGTGTCGGTGCCAGAGTACGCATTTGAGATCTCCGATCTCGTACCCCTGCAATACAAGGTGGACTTCTGCGACCGGTTCCTACCGGAGTTTCGAAGGCGCGCCGAAGCCGCTGTGGAGAGCTCCGCTTCGGAACGGGAACTTTGCACGTGGGTCGACGAAACCTTGCGGCCGTACGGGCCAGATGCTCGCATCTTGGTGCGGCGGGCCTTCCATGCGTATGCCGCGACATGTGCCGACTCCGATACTCTCGCGGTGCAGCGGCGAGTGTTCTCCGGCGCGTAGTGGGTCGCGACCACGGCGACACGGTGCGACGCAATGGCCCCAAAGAGATCGTTACAATGAGTGAGCGGGCGAAAGATCTCGCCTAGCCCTCGTTGCGGAGAGGTGGCCGAGTGGCTTAAGGCGCACGCTTGGAAAGCGTGTTTAGGGGTAACTCTAACGAGGGTTCGAATCCCTCCCTCTCCGCCACTATATATTTGATAATAAAGAAGTTATACTGACCCAAACTGCCCTTGTTCCACTGGATATCTGAAGTGGTGTTCAGCTGGTCGAATTCGTACCGGCTCGTTCATTCCTGTGGACCACGCTCCGCGCAGTGTCCTCACCTTCGGCGGGGAAGAAACAGGCAGCGAAGAAGGAGAAGGATGAATCTCCGGTTCAGCTATACGGCTGTGGAGAGAGGCGGTACCACCACCGACGCTCCAAACGACGCTGTTCTCAGCAATTCTGAGTTCTCGTCCGCTAAGTCTTGACAACGCCGCAATACAATATTATTGTTGTAATAGTGATTCCCCGACTTGTCGATCTAGAGGGGTCGCCTTGGAAGGTTCTGCCACCGGGCATCCACCAAGCCGGTCTTGACGACGTTCAGACCACCTTCGCCACGAACCCGTGGCGGCGCGACCTATTCACCGGATTGGTAGTAGCAGCACGACAACTTCAATCAGCCGGATGTCTACTGATCTACCTGGGTGGAAGCTACGTGACAAACAAGCCACTACCAAGGGACTTTGACGGCTGTTGGGATCCCGTCGGGGTCGATCGCAAGAAGCTCGACCCGGTCTTTCTCGAATTCGACGATGGCCGAACTGCGCAGAAAGCAGCGTTCAAAGGAGAATTCTTCCCCTCGTCCATGTTGTGTACTGATGTCAGTCGGACATATCTCGAGTTTTTTCAGTTAGATCGCTTCACCAGAAGGACGAAGGGAATCCTTTCTGTTTCGCTTTCGACCGATCCAGTTCTATTACGGAAGGGGCAGCCATGATCTACAGCAACAAGCAATACAGCATCTCAAGCACGGCACTCAAGAAGCTGAAGACAGCACTCGCAGATGCGGAAGCTCGGGAAACGACTCAGTTATGGTTGAAGCGAGCTGAAATCGATGCCATCAAGAGCCAGATCGCGGAGATCGAGGCAGAACTCTCAGAGTACAAGCTCGTCAAGTCCGGGCAGATCTCCTTTTCAAAAACATACGCTCTTGAAGAACTACCACGCATACTAGTTCAAGCTAGGATTGCCGGTGGATTGAGCCAGACAGATCTCGCTCGCAAGCTCAATATGAAGCCTCAACAGATCCAACGGTACGAAGCAACTGACTACATGGGTGCGAGCCTTAGCAGACTAATTGAAGTCTCCCGTATACTTGGCGTAAAGACCTCCGGTCTCTTCGAGAAGTCTGGACAGGCTACCGGCTCTGTATTTGTGTGGAATGATGTAAGAGATATTGCTTGGGGCGAGTTTCCCTACAGGGAAATGATTGATCGAAAGTGGTTTAGTGTATCACAACATGAGAATCCATTGGATAAGGTTAAAGAATATTTCTTAGGCAATGCTGGTCCACAGTTTGCGACTGCATATCATCGAAAGAAGATGCGCGGCGGAAGCCTGCCAAATGAATATGCTCTTTTGGCTTGGCAGGCACGGATCCTCGAGAAGGCCCGGCACTTGGACTCCAAACAGATGCTTGCAGATTTTGAGTTCGATGATCGTTGGCTACCTGAGTTGGTCAGCCTGACGACATGTACAGACGGTCCAAGGCAAGCGAATGAGCTACTCGCTGAGAAGGGTATCGCATTGGTCTTGGAGCGTCAACTATCTGGATCGTATCTCGATGGTGCAGCCATGATCTCTGAAACAGGGCGACCGATTATTGGTCTCACACTCCGATATGATCGGCTAGACAATTTCTGGTTTGTTCTCCTCCACGAGATTGGCCACATTTTCTTGCATTTGCTAGGTGGTCTACGCTTTGATTTCTTCGATGAAGAGGGTCATCTAGAAGCCGATACGATAGAGGCTGAAGCAGATCGGTTTGCACTGAACACACTAATTCCCGAGAGCACTTGGGAATTGTGTTTGTCTCGTTTCGCACTTTCGGAGGAAGCGGTCACAATTGATGCCGAACAACTTGGCCTTAATCCGTGCATCATCGCAGGCCGCATTCGCAAAGAGCGTTGTAACTATTCGATTCTCAGTACGCTAGTTGGCCAAGACAAGGTTCGCCAGCAGTTCGAGGGTACAGGTCATGATACCGCCTAAGAGCGTAATACCCCTATCTGGCACTTCGTACGTTCCTGCGTTGAGGTGGCGCGAGGCGGAATCTCAGGCTCTCCTTGATCTTCCCCCCTCACTCAAGGATCGGATCGTGCCTTTGATCACTATTCCAGAGATCGAGTTTGATTTTTCTCTATGGCGTCCAAGAAGATCTATCCGAGACCACGTCAGACCATTCCCCTCGCGTTACAGCCAAAGGTGGAGGCATCGGCCAGCATGGGTTGGAGTGAACAAGAACATTGTGCAGGGGCATATGGCCGATGGCCGGGACGTTTTTACCTATGTCTTCGATGAGTTACGTATGAGAATGGCCAATGCAGTCCCGGCAATTCCTCTTGACGTCGACGCGAATACACTAAGATCCGTCTCATCGATTGTGAATTTCGACAAGCTTGGAGTAGCCATATTGATTCGAATCGAAGAGCTAATGCATCCCAAACTGCTTGCTCGGATTCAGTTCATTATCTCCTCATTGGGTATCAGATCCGATGATATCGATTTGATCGCAGATATTGGTGCTCCAAACTTCAGTCCCTATGAGGAGTTTGCCAAGGGTCTGATTGCAAACCTCTCTAGACTTGGCAATCTACAGACGTACCGGAATCTTGTGATGATTGGGACAGCGCTGCCCGAATCCTTCGGAAAATTGAAGAGGGGGATTAGTGTGATCCCACGGCATGATTGGTTATTCTATCAAACGCTGAAGTCGGGACTTCCGGCTGGAACTAGACGTCCGATATTTGGTGACTATACGATTGTTCATCCTAGATTTTCAGCAGTCGACATGCGAATGATTAAGTCAGCCGCAAGAATAATCTATACGACGCCTGATAGTTGGGTGATGATCAAAGGTAAGGCATTTCGAGATGACCCCGGGCAAATGCACAATCATTGTGCTCAACTCGTGCACAGCGGTGTTTTCAGGGGGCCGCATTATTCTGTGGGGGACACCTACATCTCAGACTGCGCTGTTGGGAAGGCATCCCCTAGTAATCCAACTCGATGGAAGGGGATAGGCATCAATCATCACATTACACACGTATTGGATGATCTCGCCACGTATGGCGGAGTGCCATGAATTCGCGGATAGCTGTGGTCAATTCTTTCGTTGTCAAGCCCTCGCATAGCATTTCGTAGAGACGCTTCCGCGGATGACGCAGGTCCTTTGGCGAATATCCAATCCTGGTGAGCAAATTGACGGCCTCCGGCCTCCAAAGAAGGTGCGCCAGCATGACGGGAACTACGTCGGGATTGAAGCTGGCTGGCCTGACTGGTCTTAACCGTATCCCAGCCCGTGGTCCTCGCTCAACTTCAATCAATCCACACCAAGTTGGTACTGCATGCAGGATCCTCGGCATGTGCACGGGTACGGAAACGATCGTCAGTTTCTGAAGCGTCTGCCTATAGACTTCCAACTGGCGATCCAAACGACCTAGGTTGTCTTGGGCACTCTTGATCTCGTAACCATGGATATGCCCATTGATCACGGCTATGTCGATCCGGCTTCGTGCATGAGCCAGACCGAGCTCATCGATGACTAGGGTAGCGGGATTCGACTTCTGATTTCGAAGGCGCTTGCGATGAAGCGCCGAGCGGATCTCAGACTCGGTCATGGTGGTGAGATTCAAGATAGTTCGCTGAGTCCATCCGGAGTGGCCCAGGGCTTCATCCTACGATGAACGCGCACCTGCGCTCGGAGTCGCATGCACATGGAGTCCAAGTGTGCACAATTCGCGATCAGGCGTGACGTGCGATGGAGCAACGATTCCGAATTGTGAACTCGTTCTTGCCTGACCAGTCGACGTGCGACCGCAGGGACACCACCAGCCAAGGCGGGTATTCTGCCTCCGGTTGTCCAACGACAGCAGAATCGCCAGCGGGTTGGACATAGCCGGTTATTCTAGCCCGGATATATCGCCAAGAGAGCGGAGATGGGGTGTGAATTCGCGGTAAAGAATTTCTTATCAGTAATTTAGGTTCAACCAGAAACACCTCTAATGCTCCCGCAATGCACCACCGTCAATCTCGCCAAGCCGGACCATGGACCAGTGCAGCCGTCCAGCAACTTTGACGTGACACGGCAGCTGCCCAGCCTCCTTTCCGGATCCACGCCGTGATCCACGCCGCTACTAGTGTTCCCTCCGGAGTCTCTTGGGGCTCGCGCTCAGACATGAGAACGTCACGACCAATCGCACGAAGACAGCTCATTCGCGCTAGCTGTGACCAGCATCGAAACGCCGTTGCATGAACAGGAGCGGCTCCACCTGCTCGTCAGTTTCGGCACCTTTAGTTGCCTCGAGCTAGGGCTTACCCAAAGGCCCCTAGAACGCTTCAGGCGAGATGAAGCCGGGGCACAACAAGGCTCGATGCGTTGCGGACTGTGCTGCTCCGAGATAGCTAGGTAGAGCTACTGGGAGGAGATCGTGCTGGACATGGACCGGACCGGCCGACCCTAGGCACGGCCTTCAGGCTGGAGAGCCCTTGGAGAGGTGGGCGCCCAGGGAATGGCAGATCGAATCAGCCCCAGCTCGCTCTTCAGCAATCAGGACACCACCTCCAAGTTGATCTGCATCCCGTTCGTGCCAAGACGGTCCCCTTCCTGATTTGTTGCGCTGAAGCTGGTGGCCGGCTAGCGTTCCCAGCTCACCGTTTCAGCGTCACCACCATTCGCGCCGGTCTCCACTCTAATGCTGTAGCGCGGCGCAGCGACCTGATGCGCCACGTCTAGTCGCCCGATGTGCCGTCAGACGGGCCTCCATGATCGCCTGCCCCTTCGACGCCTTATCCTCCGATTCTTAGTCTAGGCGCGGCACCGCGTTGGCCCCGATCTCCTTGCACATCCGTACCGGCGACCCGTCCCGTGCACGGACGGCAATCAGTCTTGAGGTGGCCGTATATCGGTAACGGCATGCTCTTCCGGCACTCCGCTCTTGGTGCGAGATGAATGGCAGGCTGGCCAATCATGGGTCGTTCAATAGCTGCGCTCGGCGCAACGCGATTTCGGATATTTCTTGTTTCATGACGATATCGTCATAAAAATAAGCCATCCAGTCGACGAATGCCGCCCACAGGTCTCTTGATCCATAATCGTCCGTAGTCAACGTTTCGATGTAAGGATTGGCGTCCGCACGTGTGAGGAGTTTGTCTTCGCTCGCATCCAGGAGTGTGGCCGCAATCGGTATCGCAGCAAGAAGATCCCGGATAGCGGCACGGAAGCCCTGCTCGTCGAGTCCTGGCCTGAGATTGGATCGGGCGACGTCTGCTAGCAAGATCTGATTGGCGGCACTGAGGAATCCCATTGGCGGATCGTGGTAAAGACGATAGGCCTGCTCGGCGTGTCGGCTCACCGGATACCACCCTGAATTGAAGGCGCCGGGAGTCTGGCGCAAAGCGCTGGCGAGGCGACGGACGGCCTTGGCCATCGATTGGGTTGCTGCAACAGCGTCGCGCTCGATACTGCGCAATGCATCGACGACTGATGGATGGCCAAGGTCCGTATCGACCAGGACCTCGATGTTGCCGGACTCGTTGCTTTCGCCCAGTCCAGCGAGTGTGACGTTCGCGGAGCCGGCAAGACATCGGTTATCCGCAATGTATAGCTTGGCGTGCAGTCGATCGGCAAGCAATAGTTCGTATGCTCCCCTCTGCTCGAGCATGTCAATGACTTCCGGGTCAGAAACGCCAGCGGCGATTTCCGCCGGAAGCCACCTCGTGACACAACGGAGGGGCACGTTGAGTGGTATCGCGTCGAGCAAAGATCGGAATGCGTTCGTCTTGATGAATGGCGCGACGATGGTGACACTAGACGCATCGCGGAAGAGTTCGCGTATGCGATTCCCATGTGTGTTAGTGGAGATTGACATGAATGGACCTTAGGCAAGATCCGTTGGGTCGGGTCCCTCGTCGCCTTCGTCAAAGAACTCCTCGGCGTACTTGCCCCACTCGAACCTAGCATTCCGGACGGCACGCCTGCCGCGTTCGGTCTGCTCTTCCTCGTATCGGGCCCAGGAGAAGACAAGAACCCGGAACGCCATAGCCGTCTTCTCAAGGTGGTCCTGAAGTTCAGCGGCGGTCATCTCTTCGCTGATATTCGGATGCATGACTTCCCAAAGATGGGAGTGAACAGGGTGGTTTGTGTTGAAGGCGACCTGAACGACGTTTGGCAAGGGCTCGACGTCAAAAAATGCCGGTGTAGGGAGACGTAATATTTGAGCTCGCGAGACACTAGATCGCGAACACGCCTTAAAGTGATACCTCAGCACAGTTTCTGACAACCACTATATGTAGTGGTGTAGTGCGGGCCTGAGAACGGTTGGGAGGCGACCCTTGGGGTAGGCGTTAACGAGGTCTCGACGCCGGCGTTTTCAGGCTCGATCAGAAGCGCAGGAAGCCTCGGGCCAGGCGGTCAGATTCAACTATCCGGAGGTCCGACAGGCGCCGTCGCAGGGCGGGATGCGACAGCACTGGGTAGCCGCGCTTCGCCGCTTCGGATTGGTAGCGGCGGAGGGCGGCAGCAACGCTCGATCGCGGGACTCGCCGGTATTCGGCCGCGAGCAGCTGCAAGGCCGCAGCGGGCATCTCGACCCTAGGACGGCCGCCGCACGGGACGCCCCGATTACGGTCTAGCGCTCGCGGGTTGCCGGGATTGTTGCGTCGCAACCGCCCCCAAGCGCACAGGGTGCTCCGGGAGACGTTGCGCTTGCTCGCGACGATTACGGCCGCCGCGGTCCAGCTCATGCCGCTAGCGGCCAGTCGGTCGCAATCGCTCAAGCAATTAGCCCTGAAGGTTCTGTCGTAGCTCGGCATGGGGACAATTATACTCCTCAAAAAGGGCTTTCAAGGGCCGTTCAAAGTCACCTCCGAGCCGGGAGTCATGCCGTCGGAAGCTCCGCCGTGACGCTGGTGGAATACCCCCCGTCGCCGATGCGGTGCACCGCTCGCGTGCAGATCCAGCGACCCTCGAGCCCGTCCCTGAAACCCTTCAGCAGGAGCTCCGCCTCGGCCGCGATCTCCGGCTTTCCGGGCTCCAGCGTGATCGCCAGCCGGCCGGTGCCGCGCAGCAGCTCCCGCAGCTTCGCGCGGGCGGCGTCGCGCGCCTCTCCGGAGCTCGGATACAGCCGCCGGAGGGCATAGACGGGCTCTCCCGATCCGGCCTCCTCGGTGACGCTGCCGGCCGCCTCGGCGTCGCGCCAGCGCGCCGTCACGGCGCTGTAGTCGCCCCTGTCGGCCAGCGAGGCTCGCCAGCGCGAGGCGTCGGCCGGCTCGATCTCGACGGCCGGCATGCGCCTGCCGGTGGCGCTGGAGGCCTCCCCGCGCGGCACCAGCAGCAGCTTCCCCGAAGCCGGCTTCGCGATCGCGTCGTAGTCGCGGGCGACCCTGGTCAGCAGGTGCAGGTCGGACTCCTCGGTCTGGTCCAGGTGGGGGATCCGCACCGCTCGCAGGGACTCTCCGACGCGACCTTCGAGGCCGTGCTCGGAGGCGATCCCGGCGACCAGCTCGCCGAGCGAGACATCGCTCCAGGAGCGCGACTTGCGGGACTTCAGGGAGCTGCGCATGTCGGCTCCCCTGGCGCGGATCACCAGCGTGTCCGGCGGCCCCTCCAGGGCCGTCTCGTCGACCGTGAACTCTCCGGCCGGAGTCATCTTCCCGTCCAGCCAGCCCAGCGAGATCGACAGCCGGGAGCCCTTGCGCGGCAGCGCCACGGCCCCGCCGCGATCATCGATCCGGATCTCGGCCGAGTCGGACTGCTCGCCCGCCTCGTCGGTCACCGACAGCTGCAGCAGGCGGTCGCGGATCGCCGCCGTGGCGTCCTGCGACCCGTCGACCTCGATGCGGAAATCGGGCGTCACGCGATCACTCCCAGAGCCTCACGGCCTCGCTCCGCCTGCTCTCGGCGGGCAGCTCCGGCAGCTCGATGAGCACTCCGGCCGGCAGCAGCGGGCCCCTGTCCGCCAGCCCGGGATTGGCCTCCAGCACGGCCTCGGCCGCGCCGGGCCGCGGGCCGTAATGCCGGCGGCTGATGGCGTCGACCATGTCGCCCTCGCTGGTCAGGTACGCGGCCATGTCAGCCCTCCCCGTCCTCTCCGTAGAACGCGAGCGAGATCTGGAATTCGACCTTCCGGGGCGCCCCGCCGGCCAGGTGCGCGCTGCCGGTCTCGCGGATCCGCGTGATCACCCACAGGCCGAGCACCTTGCCGTCGCCGCCCACCAGCCGCAGCGGCTCGCCCCTGGCGGCCTCCGCGCGCATCGCGTCCAGCTGGCCCAGGCCCCCGCGCCAGGCCGGGTAGATCGTCCCGCGCAGATCGATCGTGTCGTCTCCCGGCCCCAGCCACTGGCGCGCCGGCGTCCGGCCGACGCGGTCCTGCCGGCGCCAGCGGTATTCCTGCGTGCGGGACAGCTCGCCGTAGGCCGCCGTAGAGACCGAGAAAGCGTACTCTCCGAGCTTCAGCAGGTGGGCGTCATCCGGCATCGTAGAGCCCCTCCAGGCGGCCCTGCCGCTGGGCGTCCTCGAGCTTCTCGATCACGCGGTCCGCCAGATCTTCGGCGCTCTCGCCGGGCAGCTGCTGGATCGATATCGTGACGTTCCAGGTGACGGAAGGGCGAGCGGCCGCAGGCTCCGCGGGGCGAGCCCCGGAGGCCCCGGCCGGGCTCTCCGCTGCCGGCAGCGGAGAGAGGTCCGGAGCCGCGTCCGGAGCGCCCGCGGGGATTCCCGCGGCCGCCAGCGGGACCGCCAGCGCCGCCCCGGCAGCGGCTGTCGCCAGGCGGGGGAGGCGCCTGCCTCCCAGCTGTCGCGCGGCCGGCTTGCCGGGCTCCTCGACGCCGGCGTTTTCGATCTTCCCTGCGAGGGCCGGATCGTGGAACGCCCTGCCCGCGAAGGATCCGATCTTGTGGCCGGCGAGCCCGCCCGCCACGCTGCCGAGGAGCCCGCCGATCACTGTCCCGACGACCGGCACGACCGACCCCAGGGCCGCTCCCAGCGCCGCGCCGGCCATGGCGCCGCCGATGCCGCCGGCCTCTTTCGTCACCCCGGCCGCCTTCTCCCCGGCGCCAAGCTTCTTGTCGAGCAGCGTGCTGCCTATGGCGGCCGCCCCGATCAGGGCGCCCGCGATGCCGGCCTTGCCCTTGAGCATGCCGAGCGCCTTCGGGCCCGCTGACCGGCCGAACTCCCCGACCTTGCCGGCGAGGCCCCGGAATCCTCCCTTGCGCAGGCCTCCTAGCTTGTCCCCCAGGCCCCGGAATCCGCCCCGCCCCGGCTTGCCCGGGGGAGCGCCCCCGGCCGGGCCGCCGATGGCATCCGCGAGCACCGCTGCCTTGCTCCTGCGGCTGTGTCTCCCGAGGAGCGCGATCGCCAGGCCCAGGTTGGTGACCGCGGTAACCACCGGCGCGGCGACTAGGGCGATACCCCCGACGGCGGCTACGGAGCCGGCGAGGATCCGCGTCCAGACGGGCGACCCCTCCGCGAAGCCGGAGATCTTTTCCGCCAGCCACTCGACCATCGGAGCGGCCGCCTCCAGCGAGGGTATCAGCGCCTCCCCGATCTTCAGGCCGACCTCGTTCCAGCGCGCCTCCAGCTTGTCCATCCTGGCGTCGAAGTTGCCTTCGTCGGCCGCGTCGACCGCGTCGCGCACCGCTTGCGCGCCTCCCTCGCCGGCAGCGCGGATGTCGGCCTCGGCGGCTCGCAGCGCGTCGGCCTGGCCCCACAGCGAATCGAAGAAGCGCACGGCCTCCTCGGACCCGAAGGCCTGCCTGAGGGACTCGCCGCGCTCGCTCGCGCCCATCCCGCGGAACTCGCGCTGGACCTGCCCCAGCAGCTCCGCCAGCGGCAGGACGTTCCCGCGCGCGTCCAGCGTCCGGACGCCCAGGCCCTGCTCGCGGAAGTACTCGTCGGCCTTGGCGGCGTTGGCCGCCACCGCCTTCAGGGCCGTGCCGGCCTCTCCGGCCTCCATCTTCGACTGCAGCATGCCCAGCGCCGCGAACTGCGACTCCATCGACACGCCCGCGTTGGCCATTGCCGCGCCCGCCGACTGGATGGCCTGCTGCATCTTCCCGCCGTTGGTCTTGAACGCCTGCACCGACTTGGCCAGCTGCGCGGCGAACGTCTCGCCGAACTCCCGGTCGGTCGCGTCGGCGAACAGCGTCCTCTTGAACATGCCGTAGCCCGTGGCGAACAGGCCGGTCATCTCTTCGGCGCTCGCCTCGGTCGCTCGCGCGGTAATGGCGGAGAGCTCGGTGAAATCGGCGACTCCGCCCGCGTCCAGGGCGGAGATCCCGCTGCGGATGTCGTAGGCGGAGCGCACGAAGGCCGCCGGGTCGATCCCGGCCACGTCGACGGCCAGCGCGCGGCCGCGCGCTGACACGGCGTCGATCCCGGCCCGCTCCATGCCGAGCCGCGCCAGCGATCCTCGGGCGGCGCTCAGCTCGCGGATCGCCTCCACGGGTCCGGCGAGCATGTTCAGCGTGCCCCGCCCGAAGTTTCGCAGCTCCCCGGAGACGAGCGCCCCGCGAGCGGCTCGCTGCGACCATTTGTCCACTCGCCCTTGGGCGGCCGACACTTGATCGGCGGCCTCGGCCATGCGCTCCATCTTGCGCGTCGCCCGGTCCATGTCGGCGGCGATGCCGCGCTGCGCGTCGCCCAGCTTGCGAGTGTCGATGCCGGCCGAGCGCAGCTGCTCGCCCAGGCTGCGGACCTCGTCCCGCTGCTGCCGGTGGGAGCGCTTCAGCGCGTCGCTCTTGCGGCGGGCCGCGTCGAACTCGCGCTGCAGCTTCTTCGCGGCCGGATCCCCGGCGGCCGCGATCTTGCGGCCGAGCTCGGCCGTCTTGCGGCGGGCCTGGTCCAGCGCCTGGCCGGTCTTGCCGAGGCGGGCCCCGAGCGTCTCCAGCCGCTTTGCCGCCGCTCCCCGGCGGTCCAGGTCGGCCAGCTCGCTGCCGACCTTGTCGAAGGATCCGGCCAGCTTGCCGCCGGCTGCCGAGACCTTGCTCGCGACGCCGCTGAAGCGGTCCTCGGCGCGGATCTGGACCTTGGCTGTCAGCTCCGCCATGCGCTATCCTCTACGCATGAGCGATCCTGCCCGCCCCCACTGGGTGTTCGGCCTGGCCCTCGTGCCGGCGGCCGGGGCGCTGTGGCTGGCCGCAGCCCCGGGCTCCGGCATCCTCGAGCTTGCGAGCTCCTTCGTCATCGCGTACCTTGCGAGCCTGCTCCTCGCCGCGGCTGTCGCGGGCGCGGCGCTGGCTGCCTGGGAGTGCCTGGCGGAAATGCGGGACGCGATGCTGGACCTGCTGGGGTTTCGCCGCTCCCGTCCCTGACAATCACCGCCTCCGCAGCGCCTTCGCGCGGCGCAGCGCCTTCGCGCGGCGCAGCGCGTCGCGGCGGAAGGCCAGCGCCTCGCTGACCGGCAGCGCCCCGATCTCGGAGGGCTGCCAGCGGTACGCCGCGGCCAGGTCGGAGACGAGAGCATGCAGCAGCTCCGGGCCCCAGGCTACAAAAAAGAGCCCAGCGCCTCGCTGAGGCGGTTGAAGTCCCGCGTGCCCATGCGCTGCGCGTCGCTCTCGGCCAGCGGCGAGACGCAGCACAGCAGCCGCACGGAGCGGTCGACGTTGTCGTCGGCCTTGCGGGCCAGCTTCAGGTCGGCCACGGTCGGCTCCTCGATGTCGATCTCGGACGTCTCGACCCCGGCCACCTCGATCGGCGTCAGCAGCGTGTAGCGGACCGGGAATTCCACCTGCTCGATCAGGATGCCCTTGGTCTCCGGATCGCGCGGCAGGTCTTCGTACTTCATGTCGTCTCCTTAAAGCTCCCTTGAATCTCCGCTTAAAGCCCCAGCGCCCGGCGCATCTCTTCGAGCTGGTCGGTGCCGTCGATGGTGCGGATCATGTTCTCGACGTCGATCTCGTGCACCGTCGCGCCGTCGTGCTCGAGCTTGTAGTAGCGCGCCGAGACCATGTACTTCGTCTCCGACACGCTGCCCGGCTCCCACTCGCCCCAGTCGATCTGCTTGACCTGGCCGCGCAGGTGCACCGCGACCGCCTTGACCGCCCCGTCGTCGTCGCGCAGGGCGCCGCGAAACACCAGCGGCACGGACTTCTCCGACACCAGGCCGAAGTGCTTGAGCAGCTCGGCGTCGATGGAGGACATCGTGAACGAGGCCTCCATCTGCTCCAGGCCCATGTCGATGTCGACCGCGGAGTCCATGCCGCCGGCCCGGTATTGCTCGGTCTGGATGGAGAGGTTGGGCGGGGCGAGCGACTTGACCTTGCGCGGGTAGGCGCGGCCGTCGACCTCGAGGTTGACGTTTCTCAGCAGGTGTTCCATGAGCTCTTCCCTCCCAGGCTAGAAGATGGTCTCGACGTAGTCGTCGGTGATCGCGGACCGGAACGTGATGCGCTCGGCCGGGTAGGCCGGCGTCCAGTCGAAGTCGAAGTAGATGCGGCCCGCCGCGATCGATTCGGGCGTGTTCAGCTCCGGATCGGCCCAGCAGCGGCCGCCCAGGATGGCGCCGTCCCGCACCAGGTCGCGCAGGAAGCTGTTGACGCCCTCCACGACCGCGCTGACGTAGGTGGCGCGGATGTTGCGGTCGACCGCCCACAGGTGCGACTCCAGCAGCGCGCGGGTGATGCGGTCCGCCGTGCGGACCACCGACACGAACTTCCACTGCGGGTCCGAGGACAGGGTGCGGCCGCCCCACAGGCGCCAGCCGTCCTGGCGCACGATGGTCGAGACGTGCGCCTCGTTGAGGGCGTTGGCCTCCGAGTCGGCGTCGCCGAGCACGAAGCTGACCGGCCGGGACGTGCCGACGATGCCGAGCAGGGCCTGGTTGGAGGGCGAGACCCACCAGCCGCGCTCCGGATCGCGGTCGCTGCGGGCGATCAGGCCCGCGACGTAGGCCGAGGCGGGCGCCTCGGACGTCGTGCCGTCGGCGTTGGCGACCTTGACGGCGGGATCGACCAGCAGCACGCGCCGGGAGTCGAGGGCCTGGCGGAAGGCCAGCGCGTCGGCCCGGGTCGCGCCGGGGCCGTCCGCGACGACGATGCCGCGCAGGCGCTCGGCGATCGCCGCCAGCCCGCTCGCGCCGGGCGCGCCCGTGACCTCGTTCGACGCCCCGCGCGACACCGCCGAGGTGAAGCCCGGGGCGATCAGGATCTCCGGCAGCACGCCCAGCTCGGACTGCGCGTCGAGCAGGCGGGCCGCGGCAGCGACCGCCTCCGCGGCGGTCACGTCGGCCGCGTCGGCATACGAGTAGCTGACGGCGACCGGGGCGGCGTCCGCGGCGGTCGTCACGGATTTCACCGTGATCGTGCCGGCATCCTCGTCGACCTCGTAGTCGCCGGCCGGGACGGGCGTGGACTTGATCCAGCTGTAGTCGACCAGCACCTTGGCCTTGTCGCTGGCGACGGAGACGTCCAGCACCGTGATCGTGCCGGCGGCCTCGTCGACCTTGTAGTCGTCGGCGGGGACGGGGGTGGATCCGGACTTCGTCTCGACCGACACCGAGCCCGGCTTGATGGGCATGTGGCCCAGCTGGATGACATTGCTGACCGGCACCCAGCCGACTTCCTCGTCGACCACCGCGACATCGACGGGCGCGAGCGTCACGCTCACGCCGGAGACCCTGCGATGGGCCAGCTGGACGGTGTCGTCGATCGGGACCCAGGCCGCCGCCTCGCCGGCGACTTCCGCCAGGTCCGCGGCCGGGTCCAGCGCCTGCACCACGGCGATCGGGGGCGCGGCTCCCTGGGCGTAGATCGCCTCGATCGCGGGCAGGATCGTCCCGCCGCCGGCGTAGATCTCGCGAGCGGCCCGCAGGCCCCTCACCAGGCGCAGGTCATCGTGGTCGAGGCCGTAGGCCGTGCCGACCAGGCCGATGGCCGTGGATCCCGGAGACTCGGGCCGGCGCGCCCCGCCGGACGCTTCCAGGACCTCGGCCCCGTGCAGGAAATTGGTGGACATGATTGACTCCTCTCTAGACTCCGTCCAGCTTGACCGCCAGGACTTGCACTGTCACGCTATGGCTCGCCCACTGTCCGAAGCGGTCGTAGCGGCCGTCGGGACGCTGGCTCGAAGTGTCGCTCTGCACCGTGGCGGTCAGGGTGCGAGTCGAATCCGCAGTCAGCCGGACCACGCCGGCCTCCCACTTCGCGGCAGGGTCGTAGCCGATCGGCAGCCGGCCTCCGCCTTTCGCCGCGGCCTCGTAAGTGAAGTCCGGGTTGAACGTCAGGATGACGCCGGCCGCGCCGGACAGGTTCGCTGTCGAGCTGCGGCCGAGCGGGAACGTCGGATCGTCGGACCATCCGGCCAGCAGCCACAGGCCCGCTCCCAGCGTGACGGAGGGGCCGCCCGAGAGGAGCTCTCGCAGCGCGCCGGATTCGGAGTATGTGCCGGACTCCTCGTCTTCGTCGATACTCCACGAGCGCTCCCTCCACTTGATCGTGCCGCTCTTGCTCAGAAAGTTGCTCCGGACGAGCCGGAGACCACCTCCCGTGACGCCCTCGAAGGCGTACCGCTTGCCGTTCTCGATCGAGCCGGAGGCCAGCAGGGCCGCGATGGCGGGCGGCACGGCCGCCCTCGCGCCCTTGGGCGTGACGACTCGCGCGGTGTCGGTGCCGCTCTTGGCCTCGGCGTCGGTGGCCAGCTCGACGATGCCCTTCTTGGACGTGCTGGCATCGGCAGGCAGGTCGGAGGAATCAGCCTTGCCGGCGATCGCCGCCTTGAGCGCCTTGGGCGTGACCGCCCGTTCGGCGTCGGTGCCGCTCTTGGCCTCGGCGTCGGTGGCCAGCTCGACGATGCCCTTCTTGGCCGTCGTGGCGGTCGCCGGGGCGGCCGGCACGCTCAGCGCGTCGGTGGCCGCCTTGAGCGCCTTGGGCGTGACCGCCCGCTCGGCGTCGGTGCCGGCCTTGGCCTCGTCGCCGGTGGCCAGCTCGACGATGCCTTTCTGCGTTGCCGAGGCGTCGCCGGGCAGGTCGGAGGGGTCAGCCTTGCGGGCGATAGCGGCGCTGTTGCCTTGCACGGATCGCCGGAGCCCCGCCAGGGCCGTCGACGTCGCCGCGTCCTGCGTGCGCTCCTCGATCTCCAGCGTGCCGTCAGACCGGCCCTTGAGCTGGTAGATCGTTCCGTCGGCCGCTTGCTTGCCGATCAGGCGGGCCAGCAGCGCCCCGAACTTCGCGCGCAGCCCCTTCGGCGTCACGGCGCGCTCGCCGGACGAGCCGTCGGTTTCGGCCGCCGTCGCGTAGCGCGTCAGCCCGAACTTCAGCTCGGTCGCGTTGTCCGGCGGGTCGCCGAACTCGATCTTGCCGCCGACGGTCACGGCCACGTCCGCGGCCGCGGCCTGAAAGTCGACCGTCGCGCCGATCGCCAGGGCCGTGCCGTCGGCGGCCTGGCCCGCCTTGGCCCCGCCGTCGGTCCAGTACAGGTACAGCGCGGCCTTGGACGGCGGGTCCCCGGCCGTGCCGAACACGCCCGCCTCGGTGATGCCGTAGTCGGCGTCCGGGGCGAAGTCCGCGCGGAAGGCGATGCGCCCGGCTGTCGCGTCGGTGCCCCTGATCACGGCGCGGTGCCGCTCGCCGCGCAGGGCCGCGCGGCCGTCGTCGCCCGCTCCCCCGGCGCCCTGGCCGTCGCCGATCGCCAGGTGCGTGAGCCGCAGCTGGGCGGTGCCGGTGTTGGCCGCGTCGGCCAGCGCCGCCAGGCCCGCGGACGTCCAGCGCAGGTTCATCGCGGGCCTCCCTCGGCGGCGCCGAAGTCGATCGCCTGCAGCGCCCCCAGCCCGGCGGCGAGATGCAGCGAGCCCTCGAAGCCTGTCCGGAACTCTACGGTCAGGTGCACGCTGGCGCGCTTGACGCGGTCCAGGGCGCCCTTCACGTCGTCGAGGCCGTCCAGGTTGATGGCCTCGGAATTGAGGACGCTGACCTTGGCCGTCATCGGGTCCAGGCCGCCGTCCGGCCCCTCGACGTAGTCGTAGACGGCGCCGATCAGGCCCAGCACGCGCCGGATCGCGGCCGCCGTGCCCTTCTCTTTGTGCACCTCGAAGGCCTCGGCGCAGAATTGCCGCTTGACCGCTTCGGGCCAGTCCGGATCCCAGGTCTCCACGCCCAGCGCCCAGGCCAGCCAGGGCAGCAGCGCCAGCGGGCACTTGCGGGGGTTCCACAGGTCGCGCACGGGCACGTCCAGCTCGTCGATGCGCGCCGAGGCGCCGTCGACGGCCCGCTCCAGCGGCGTGGCGCCGATGGGCAGCAGGTCCGTCATGCGGCCTCCACCTTGATCGCGCTGGCATGCGCCGCCTGGGCCGCCGTGGCGGCCACGTCGGCGGCGGGTTTCTTCAAGTCGACCCTGGCCACGCCGGGCGCGTGCAGGGCCGCGATCAGCGCGCTGCGGGGCGAGCCGGCCCCGATCCGGTGCGCCGCCAGCGCGGCCGCGGCGACCGACCCCCGTGCCGCCGCCAGCACCGCCGAGGAGTCGGGCCCGGGGCCGATCGTCAGCGCGGCCTCGATCTCGTAGTCGACGATCGCGGCCGACCGCACCGTCAGCCGGTCGCCCATGGGGCGGACCGTCTCATCGCTCAGGGCGGCCCGGACGAGGGCGAGCAGGGAATTCGGGGCGGCCCCGGTGTCGCCGGCAGCCACGATCTCGCGCAGGACCGTGACGGTCACGCTGCCCGGCATGGGCGAGGCGACCGCGACGTCCTTGACCAGGGCGCTGGCTCCGAGCGCGTGGAAGCGGTAGGCCGACGCGGGGCCGGCCGAGGAGATCGAGGACGGGAACAGCTGCGCGCGGCGCCTGAGCCGCCCGTCGGACTCGAGCACCTCCGCCACGGGCGGGTCCGCGTCCGGATCGGCCTCGACCAGGGTCTCGCGGCGCAGCCCGAACAGGGCTGCCAGGTTCTCCAGGTCCGCGCCTTGCGCGCTGGCCAGCATGACCGCGCGCGCGGCTTCGTTGACGCGCTCGCGCAGCAGGCCCTCGCGGTAGGCGCCGGTGCGCATCCACTTGGCGGCCGGGTCGGCTTCGGAGTCCAGCTCCGCGATCTCGGGCACGTCCGCCGCGGCGCGCGCGCGCCACTGCGCTACCAGCGCGTCGAGGTCGAGAGCCTCGACCGCGTCCGGCGGCCGGACCTGCGAGAGGTCGATCGCGGGCGTGCCCATCGATCAGCCCTCCTCCGCCAGGGCCAGCCGGATGCCTTCCAGCAGCACCGGCCGGCCCTCGGGCAGGTACACGCCCGCGAGGTCGACCTCGACGCGCGCGCCGGCGGCGCTGGCGGCGACGCCGCGCAGCCGCAGGCGCGGCTCCCTGCGCGCCAGCGCGTCGGCGGCCTCGGCCTGGATGTCCGCCAGCAGGCCGGCCGACAGCGGCCGGTCGACCAGCTCGAGCAGGCGCGAGCCGTAGTCCCGCAGCAGCACGCGGCTGCCGACGGGCGTGAGCAGGATGTCGCGGACCGATTGGCGCACGTGGGCGATGCCGCCCAGTGCCCTGCCGGTGGATGCGTCGATGCCCGTCATGTCATCTTCTGGGACGGCGGCGGCGAGGGCTTCGGCGGCGGCCCCGGCAGCAGGTGCGTGTGCAGGTTGTAGATGCGGCGCATCGTCCGAATGTCGCCGTTCCAGTCGGAGACATCGTCGCGGGCCGAGACGCTCCCCTGCGACGCGATGTCGCCGTCGGCGTCGATCTTGCCGGTGACGGAGAGATTGCCGTCGATCGTCACGTCCCCGTCGATCTCGGTGTCGCCGGTGACCGCGAGCCCGCCGGGAGCCGTGATCTCCGCGGTGCCGCCGTCCGGCAGCACCGCGGAGAGCTCGTGCGCCTCGGCGTCGTAGGAGACGACCGCGCCGTCGCGATAGGCGGTCACGCTCTTGGCGCCGGAGGACTCCGGCGCCGGGAAGGCCTGGGAGGCGAAGCCGGCCAGCACGAAGCCGGAGGCGATCTCGCCGTCCGGGGAGAGGATCGCGACGCGCTCGCCGACGGAGGGCGCTCGCCAGGAGCGGTCCTCGCCGGCCGCCGGCGACAGCCACGGCAGCCAGGCGCTGAGCGTGTCGTCGCCGATGTCGCGGCTCGCCCAGGCGACCCGCGCGAGGCCGCGCGCCGGGTCGGTCTCGGCGACGCGGCCGTAGCGCACCACGTTGGAGAGCCTGCGCAGGGCCTCGACCAAGTCGAGCAGCTCGGCGGCGGGCCTCACCGGGAGACCTCCGGCGCCACCTGCTCGTAGTCCGCTTCGTGCTCGCGCCCGATCTCGGGGTCCGTCCCGGCCAGCACGGTCTCCGGCAGCGCGGGCGGCTCGGAGGCCGGCAGGTCGAAGTCGCTCGCGAGAGCCATGAATCGCTGCCTCCAGGTCACCGCCCAGAGCGAGAAGCCGGCCTTGTCGATGCCGGCCCGGTACATGTTGGCCGCTTGGATCTGGCGCGGGTCGCCGACGTGGCGGCCGCGCGGGCATTGGGTCGCTTCCGGGTCCAGCTCGGCCGCCGAGAACACGGCGCCGGGCCAGCCCTGCGCTTGCGCCAGCTCGAACGCGACGCGCGCCGCCAGCCGGGCGGCCATGCCCCCGGAGGGCTCGCCCTCGGAGGTCTTGCGGCTGATCGCGACGGCCGCCAGCTGGAAATCGCATTCCACGGCGCCGTCCCCGCGATCTTCGACGGAGGCGATCGCCAGGCAGCCGGCCCGCACGGCCGGGGCCTTGAGCGAGACGCGCTCCAGCTCGGCGCCGTCGAAGCGGCCGCCGTAGATCTCGCAGCGCACCTTCTCGCTGGCGAGCCAGCCCCCGGCCAGCGCGCAGAAGCCGGCCAGCAGCCGGGCGGCGGGGCCGGACGTCATGCCAGCGCCTCCGCGGCCAGGGATTCGAAGTGGTCGCCGATGACGGCGTCGAGGTCGCGCTCGTCATCGGCAGAGATGCCCAGCCAGGGCCGGGCCGGCACCGCGGCCGGGCCGGGTGCCATGCCGGCCGTGCCGCCGAACTGCTGGATGGCGGCGTAGACCAGGTTCGAGCCGGTCTCGAGGATGTCGCCCGACACCAGGCTCTGAATCGAGTCCAGCAGGCCCTGCTCCGAGATCAGCATGCGCTGGCCGCCGCGACGAGTCTCCGCGTAGGCGTCGGACCAGGGCTGCCAGCTCTCGCCGTCGGGGGCCGGGCCCCCGGAATCGATGCGCCTTCTCGCCTGGCTCTCCAGCTCCGCGCCGAGCGCCTCCAGCAGGGGGCCGGTGTCGGCCATGCCGGCCGCCAGCTTGCGGATGCGCGCCTGCAGCCCTTCCAGGGCCGGAGACGTCACCGAGATCTCCAGGGCGGCGGACACGCTACAGGATCCTCCCCAGGTCCTCGCGCGTCATCGAGCGCGGCTCGGCCTCGATCGAGACCGCGGGCATATCCGAGCGGGCGGGCGGGTCCGGGTCGGACGGGCCCAGCGAGGCGCGGCCGGACTGGATGTCCTTCAGCAGGCGGATGCCGTCCTCGTAGCGCCGGCGCATCTCCTCGGTGCCGCGGTCGGCCGAGTCGGCCCGGCGGTAGATGCCGATCTCCACACACAGCCGCTGCAGCACTCGCGGGACCGGGTCCAGCGGCAGCTCGTGGCGCGCGCCGACGTAGGCGTCGATCTCGTCGGAGGCGTCCTCCAGGGCCGCCTCCAGCTCGTCCCAGGCCGGCGTGCCGGCGTGCGGGTCGTCGGCCAGCGGGCGGAGACTCTCCTCGCCGCGGCGGTCGATGCAGTCCTGGACGCCGGAATAGGCCATGGGGCAGATCGGCTACTTGGTGCCGTCCGAGCCCACCGCGCACTGCGGCAGGGCGTAGGCCGCCGCGCCGCGCGAGTCGGCCCCGAACAGGTACTCCTTGCGCATGAAGGCGCGCTCGTGCATCTGCGGGTCCATCTGCGAGACCAGCTCCGGCGCCTTGCGCTGCTGGAAGATGAAGGGCTTCAGCGGCCCAGAGGTGTGCAGCAGGAACCAGGCCGTGGCCGAGCTCAGCCGCGGCGAGACCGCCAGCTCGGCCGCGCCCTTGTAGGGGTTGGGGTCCTCGCCGCCGAGCCTGTCGGAGTTGAGCAGGATCGAGGCCGTGTCGCGCAGGGCGGGCGGCACCAGCAGCACGTCCGCCGTGGTGCCCATCGGGCGGCCCTCCTCGTCTTTCATCGTCTCCAGCATCGTGCGGGCCTTGCCGAAGCTGGCCTGCGCGTTGGCCAGCGAGTCGGCCTTGAGCGCCTTCTGCAGCTTGTTGGAGAAGGCCGCCCCCTCGGTCAGCGGGTGGTCGTCCGCGAAGAAGGCCTTGCCGTCGTGGCACTTGCCCTTGTCGGCGTCGAAGGAGTTGTTGACGGCGCCGTAGACCAGCTCGTCGGGCCACAGCTTGGCGGAGATGCCGGCCATGCGCGCCTGGGCCTGGTAGATGCCCAGGATGTCGTCCTCGAGGTCGTCGCGGTCGACCGCGATAGTGGCCTCGAAGGGCTCGTTGGGCACGTTGTAGCCGAACGCGGCGAGGGACTTCACGGCGCGCTCGCCGACCCACTTGCGCATCTGCGGGAAGCGGCTGAACCAGCGGTAGTCCTCCCGCCCGGTCGAGGACTGCACCAGCGTGGCGATCACCATCCAGGTGACCGCGGCCTCGGAGTAGGCGGAGTTGAACTCCGCCCGCAGGTTTCGGAAGAGCCCGTCGAGGGCTGCCCTGTTGACGATCATGATGCCTCCCGGCTCGCTAGAGGGTTTCCACCCAGACGCCGTCGGATTCCACGGCGATGACCTTGCCCGCGGCGGTCGAGCCCGAGGCGGTCTTGGTCACGGTCTGGTCGTCGACGATGAAGGCCTTCTCCTCGCCGACCTCGGCCGCGGTGACCGGGGCGGCGGAGTCGTTGGCCCACTTGAAGGTGCCGCGCCGCACCAGCACGGTCGTGTCGCCGTTGGCGGAGCCGCCCTTGGCGGCCTCCTCGGCGCGGCCCAGCACGACCAGGCTCGCGGCCTTGGAGGCCGGCTCGGCGTAGCCGTCGGCCGCCTTGGCGACCAGCGATCCGGCGTGGATGGTGACGCCCTTCTTGACGGGGGCGCGGAAGAGCACGCCCTCGCGCTCGGGCGTGCTGCGGTCTTTTGCCAGGGCCGCCATGTCAGCTGGCCCCCTGGGACGGCGCGTGCTCGTCGAGGAACCTGGCGTCGCGGCCGAAGATGCCCGCGATGGAGCGCTCCTCGGCGGAGGCGAAGCCGCCGGAGCCCTCCGGCGGGCTGCCGGTGACGCCGGAGGGCTCGCCGGTCGCGGGGGCGATCGCGAGAAGCTTGCGGACCTCCTCGAGCCCGCCATCGGTGCGGCACTGGGACTCGAACCAGGGACGCGTGGCCGGCGTGACCTTGCCCGCCTCCTGGGCGGCGTCCAGCTCGCGCTTGACCTCGCCCTCGAGCGACGCCTGCGCCTGCTCGGCCAGCTTGCTCTCGGCGGCGGTGGCGCGCGCCAGGGCCGAGGAGTACATCTCGCGCGGCACGAACTTGTCGGCCGGCGGATCGGCGGCGGCCTGCGAGCGCGCCTCGTCGCGCTCGGAGCGCAGCGCCGCGATCGCGGCGAGGGCCTTGTCCTCGCCGTGATCGCTCGCCAGCGAGAGCGCCTCCAGCACCTTCTTCAGAAACTCGTTCACGGATCCCTCCTCGCCGGCCAGCGCCGGCATGTCGAACGCGGGGCGGTTGACCAGCCCCGCTCCGGCGACGTAGGTCACGTCGCCTCCGTCCAGGTTGCCCCGGGGCCCGATCTCGACCGTGTGGCCGAAGCTCGGGGAGATGTAGCGGTAGGAGCGGCCCTCGACGCTGGCGCGCCCGGCCTCGGTCCATTCCACGCGCGCCGCCAGGGCGCCGTCGCGGACCGCGAATTCCTTGATCCAGGCGGCCGCGTCGGCGCGCTCGCCCATGGGCGCGCGGCGGTCCTGGGCGTGCTCCCAGTCGATCGGCAGGTCCCGGCCGCCGCGCCGCTCGTCGCTGCGACGGGCCACGGATCCGGGATCGGACAGCCGCCAGCGACGGCCGTCGGAAGCTTTCAGCTCCGGGCCTGCCGGGAACAGCTGCACCCACTCCGGGGCGCGGCCGTCCTCGAGCCGGATCTCGGCGCAGAAAGCCCGCGCGGCGGTCGCCGCCAGGGCGGCCGCGAGGGCGATCGGCAGGGCGCGGGAGGGGGCCATGCTAGCGGCGGGCCGCCTCCAGGATGTCCTTCAGCGAGGAGGCGGGGATGTTCTCCTCGGGGGGCGGGTCGAGCAGGCGCCCGGCCAGCCCGATGATGCCGCCGACGTAGGCCGACACGAGCTGGCCCGCGTCCATGCCGCACAGCGCGGCGACGGCGATCGCGCCGGCGGCGAGCGCCGCCAGCAGGATCACGTTGGGCCGGATCTCGGAGCGCTCGGGGCGGTCTTCGGGGGTCATGCCTGCGATGGTAGGACGGGCGGGGGAGCGAGGGGAAGGGTGACATTGTCACCCCCTGTTTCAGTCGTTCTGGGGGAAGTGGAACTGGAAGACCGCCGCCATGTAGCCGGCGACGAATGCCAGGATCTGGCCGATCAGGAAGAACTTGTCGGCAGGGTCGAGGCCCATCTCCCGGTAGAGCAGCGGCCAGGCGACGCCCGCGAACAGCGCGCAGGCCGCCAGCGCCAGCGCCAGCCGGACCAGCAGCAGCGCCCACGCGGGGGGCGCCGCAGGCCTCGGCCCGGGCGGCGGCGAGCCGGCAGGCCGGTCCGGATCCGGCCGCGCCGGCGCGCGCACCGACACTGACGGCTTCAGCCGGCCCACGGATGCTCGATCACGGTCGGGCCGCTCGAGCCGTCGGCAAAGGTCGCTGCAGGCCCGACTTCGAACAGCAGCTGCCGGTCGCTGAGGAAGTGGCACACGTTCAGGCAGCGCTGCGGCGTCTGCAGGAACCACCTGGACGGCTTGCCCTGCACCAGCCCGGAGCGCAGCGCCTCGCGGGCGGCCTCGGCGTAATTGCCGGACTTGAGGCGCGAGAACATTCCGCTCCACTTGACCGAGCCCATCTGGAAACACATCTCGTGCAGCGCCTCGCGCACCGCTGGCGAGAACGAGTCGAAGTCGGCGCCCATCTGCCGGCAGGTCCGGCGGGCCTTGTGCTCGGCGTCGTCGAGATCGTCCTCGAACAGCTCCCGGCAGAGTTCCATCGAGATCGTCATGCCGAGCTGCTGCTCTTCGTCGGGGATGCTGTCGGTGGAGCAGTTGTGGCCGATCCCGACGTGCGGGATGCCGTCCACCAGGTGCACGTCGAGCCGCAGCCCCTCGTGCTCCTCCACCCTCTTCCGGAACGGCAGCGAGAGCACGGCGGGCGGGACCGGGCCGCCGGGAGCGCTCGGCGCGGGACCGGGCGGATCCTCCGCCGCCTCGACGATCTCGATCACGAGATCGGCCAGCTTCTGCTGGACGCGCTCGTCGTCCAGCGCGATCAGAACCGCTTGCGCGTGGTCCATGGCTCTCTCCTCCTGCTTCCGGCGCATCAGTCGCGCGCCGGCCAGCGCCTGCTCGGACATGCCCCCGGTCGCGGCCGAGGCCGCGACCCTGCCGAGGCGCCCGGCCAGGCGCTTCTTCCACCCGGGCATCGCGGCTACTCGATCCCCGGAAAATCCTCGTCGGCCTTGAGCAGCTCGAGCAGCTGCCCGGCGCTCTCGCGGATGGCGCGGCGCGCGGGCTCGGCTCGCTCCCCGGCCTTCGCGGCCCTCTCGCGGGCCGCGTCCGCCTCGGCCTGCAGCCGCTCGGATTCCGCCGCGGCGGCGCGGCACTCGGCGAGCTCGGCGCGGGCCTTCTTGCGGCTGGCGACGACCCTCTCCAGGGTGTCCAGCAGCGGGTCCGGATCGGCGTCCGCGGGCAGCGGCGCCGGGGCATCCCCGGGGCCGATCTCCCGCGCCTCGCGCGCGGGACCGGCCGCGCCGTCCAGCCAGGCCGGCCGCCCGGCCGCGCCGTAGGCCCATTCCAGGGCCTCGAACCAGTTGATCGCCACGTCCAGGGCCGCCCAGAAGCCGAGCTTCTGCCAGCCCATCCGGTCGCGGCCGTAGACGCGGTGGGAGTAGATCCGCAGCTCGCCCCAGTACGACACGTCCACGTCGGGATACAGGTCGATGGCGTCCTCGCCGCGCTCGGGATGGACCGACAGCGGCACGCTGGACGCCTCCGCGAAAACCTCCGGCGGCAGCGAGGGGTCGAGCCCGGAGGCGTCGAAGCCCGGCCGCGGGACCGTCAGATCGCCGCCGGCCAGCCACTCCAGGGTCGGGTTGGAGGGCACGCGCCAGAACTTCCAGGACAGGTTCGGGCAGGCCGACGAGACCGTCCAGCGGTCGTCGCCGTCGCGCTTGACGGTCCGGCCGCGATGCTCGAAGGAGGGCGAGTGCGGGCCGACGGCGGCACCGCCGATGACCAGCGCGTCCTCGCGGTCCGGGGCCAGGTAGTAGCCCCGGTCGGCGGTCTCGCCCGCCGGGGCCGGGGCCTGCGGCACGGGCCACTCTCCCCAGCTCTCGGGCGTGGGCCCGCCGGCGCCGCGCGGCAGGGCCGCGATGCGCTCGATCAGCGCCTGCTGGGTCATCGCCCGGTCCGGGCGCAGCCCGTGCAGGTCCGGGGCGCAGCCCGTGTCCGGATGGTTGGCCTGCTCGACGAAGGCTTCGACCTGCTGGCCGGTCTGCCGCAGGGACTGCGGCGCCTCGCAGCGCGGCAGGGGGTGCTCGCCGATGACCTGCCGCATGCGCTCGCGCACGGCCGCCAGGGGCGGGAAGTCGAATTCTGGAAGGGGTTTCATGATGTCTCCTGGCTTGCGGCCGGGCGAGGGGTTGGGCGGTCTCAGGGGCATGCGACCTCCAGCCACAGGATGTCGCCCGCGTACCGGAAGAAGATCCGATAGGTCACGCCTGCGGGCATGTATCGGCAGCGCGCCCCGGAGGGCGTGTAGTTGTCGTCGGTGACGCTTTCCGCCCAGATCCGACACGTGTTGAAGCGATAGTCCGGCAGGTCGCGGTCGAAGGCCGCCAGATCGCCTAGGCAGGTCGTGCGCGTCCAGCGAGTGTCCCCGGGCCGCCGCATCAGCAGCATCTCTTTCCAGTCGGCGCTGCCGTACCTGAGGATGTCCACCCAGGATCGGCTGCGGTCCTCGATAAACCTGAAGCCGCTGATGGTCGGAGGGGTGATCTGGTCCGTGCCCGACGAATACTGGATCGGCGGAGGGTCTTGGGTCTCGACCGTGTCCTGTGACGATTCCTGTCGCGCCGCTTGGTCCGCGCGACATTTCTTGATGCGCTTCAGCTCCAGCAGGAACGGATTCCAGCCGCGCCAGACCGTCACGGACGTCTCGGCCTCCGATACCGTGTAGGCCGTCACGTTCGCGCTCGTGGCGCCGAACGCCTTGAGCACGCGCAGCCAGTTCCCCTTGTAGCTCGGCTTGGCCGCGTTGGCGTCGTGGTAGCGCTGGGCCAGGTTGACCATCTCGGGCCTGGCCGAGCAGTCGGTTACCTGCGCGCGGCCGGAGCGGGCCGCCGGCGCCAGCAGCGCCAGCCCCCCGAGAATCAGCGCGCACGGGAGTCGCAGCTTGAGATTTGTATTGGATAGCATTGGACTACCTCCTCGCTTTCCCTAGTCGTCCTTGTCCGGGAGCATGCACAGGTCGATCCACGCTCCGCCCTTGCGCACCTGCCTGACCGCCTCGTTTCCCCAGCGCAGCTCGACGCACAGGTGCGGCGCCGCGTCGAACGCGCTCGTGTCGGGGATCGCCGCGTCGCGCTTGCGCCTCGCGGCCTTCTTGCCGTTCGCGGAGAAGATGTCCGGGGGGCTGCGGAACGCCAGCAGCGCCGAGCCCGAGGCGAGGCTGGCGAGATGCAGCGGCATCGATCAGCTCCCCGCCACGATCAGGCTGTGCACGACGGGTATCCGCGCCGACGCCGGATCGTTCACGGCCGCGAACGACAGCTCTCGCGTCGACGGCTTGTACTCGATCGTGAAGGCGTTGGTGTAGCTGAGGTCGTCGCTCAGCAGGCCGACAGACACCGCCGGAGACTCTGCCGAGAGCAGTCCGATATTCTCGAACTCCGTCCAGTTGACGTTGCCGAAGTGCGCCCGCACGTGCGTGTCGCCCCCGGCGTAGAGGCCCTCGGAGTAGCCCTCGGTGTCGACGACCTGGTCGCCGCGGAAGGTGCGGTAGAGCCGCCATCCGGCGCGGACCATCATCACGGACGGCGCCGACGGCAGGACCAGGCTGGCGGCCGCGCCGTCCAGCGGGGCGCCCGTCCTGTCGCTGCCCGCGGCCGCCTGGGCGCCGGAGTAGATCTTGCGCAGGCCCAGCGAGGGCACCGAGTCGACGATGTCGTCCAGCAGGCCGCGCACCTCGGAGGGGTCGATGTCGTAATCCGGCCCGGTGTCCGCCAGCAGCGCCAGCGCGGCCTCTTTGAGCTTGGCGGCGGTCTTGACTGCCATCAGGCGAACCTGCGCGAGAAGCGTCGCGAGAAGCGCCGCCCGGCCGGCGCGGCCGGGACCGAGCCGCCGGATCCGGAGCGGGAGCGCCACCAGAACACGAAGCGGGCGGCGGCGGACATGTCAGCTCACAGCTTGCCGATCACGATCGTGCCGATCGCGGCGCTGGCGCGGACCGCCTTGAGCAGCACCGGGACGCCGGCGGCCTGGACGGACGCGCCCGCCTCGAGCGTCTCGGTCTCGTCGGTCTCGCCGGCGACCGTGCGGTAGGTCAGCTCGCCCGCCTTGGCGACCTGGCAGACGAATCCGCCCTCGTCGACGTGGTCGGCCGTCGAAATGTCGACCGAGCGCTTGTCGCGCAGCGGGCCCAGCGGCCGCGAGCCGTACAGCTTCGAGACGTCGACGGGCTCCATCGAGCCCATGTTAGGCCGGGCGCGACAGGCGCGGGAAGGGTGACATTGTCACCCCCTGTCCGGGCCGGGGCCGTGCTAGAATGCGAATGGCCCGCCGGGAGCCCGAAGGCTCACGCCGTAATCCCGGTAACCTTATCTCCCCGGCTTGGCCGCCCGGCTCTTGGCTTCGTCAAGCTTGTGCATCGCAGCTCGCTCGCTCAGATTGTAGAAGGTGACGAGTCGAGGGCTCGCTCCCGCCGCCCGGTCCTGCCCGACCACTAGCAGATACCACAGGGAGTCTTTCTCGTAGGCGAGCAGGAGCTCGTCGCGGTCGGCGCCCAAGTGGCCGCCGCTGCGCACGACGTGCTCGCCCCTGGCTCGCTCGAGCATCTCCGGCAGCACCGTGCGGTAGTCATCGACGGAGAGCGGCGCCGAGTCGGGCCAGCGCTTGTTCGGCCGATGGTGGCTCTCCGCCTGCTTCTTGGCCGTCTCGCGAGTCAGGACGAGCGTGCGAGCTTCCGTGCCGAGCTGGCGCGCCCGCTTCTCCGGCAAGACAGCGATCGGCAAGCCCCCGAGCGTCTCGCCCGGCTTCAGCGGCGCGAATTGCCGCTCCAGCAGCGAGCTGTCCACGACCTGCCGGACCGCCTCGCGAGCCAGCGCGTCCGACACCCCGGCGAGGGCGCCGACGTCCCGGGCGAGCTCCTCCGCCAGCAGGCGCGGCCGGTCGATGCCCGGATTGCCCGCCCAGGAGGGGTCGAGGCCGCGGTCGACGCGCATCGTCTCGCCGGTGCGCGGGTTGGTCCACTCGACCTCGTCCCGCGGCGGGCGCGGCGTCGCGCCGCCCAGCCTCGCGGCCTCTCTGGCCGAGACCTGTCGCACCCAGCACTTGCAGCCCCAGCCGTTGGGCGGGAAGTGGTCGCGCCACCAGGGATCGTCCGCCGGCAGCAGCGTGCCGTACCACTGCACGTGCTCCTCGCGGGGCTCGCGCGACGAGCTCGGCCGGTAGAGCAGGTAGGGATGGGAGCGCTTCGTCCTCTGGATGCGCTGCCACTGCCCGGCCGCCCTCGCCGAGCGCATGTTGGCGCGGAAGATCGTCTGCAGCCGGCGCGGGCTGCCCAGCTGCGCGAGGCGCTTCTCGCCCGTCTCCGGATCGGTGACGTCCTTTTCGCCCCACCAGCCCTTCTTCTGCAGGATCGGCGCCAGCTCCCGCTTGAACGACTCGAACGTCTTGCCCTTCTCCAGGTGCTCCTCGAGAGCGCCCTTGACGTCCGCGAGGATGTCGAAGCCGGCCGACTTGGCGACGGTGAACGCCAGCGCGTGCTCCTCGGCGGAGACGTCCAGGTAAGAGAACGACGGACGCAGCTGCTTGGCCTTGAAAAACTCCAGGGCCTCTTTCGGCACCGGACCGGGGAAGCGGAATCCGGGCCTGGGCTTGCGCGCCATCGGTCAGCCGGCCAGCCCGGCGAGCGAGCAGGAGACTCGCATGCAGGGCATCAGCGCCCACAGGCACAGCGCGACCGCCGCGGCGAGTTCGCATCGCTCTTTCGCGGCCACCCCTCCCTCCTCAGGCCTCGTCGCGGGCGTCGCCCAGCCCGCGCGCCGCGAACGTCGCCGCGGCCAGCGCCCGGCGCAGCTCGGAATCGTCCATCGCCCCCAGCGCGCCGGCCATGCCGGCCAGGAACTCCTCGCGCGTCGCCGAGCGCTCCAGCAGCTCGCGCAGCGGCGCCAGCAGCGGGTCCATGACGCGCTCCCAGCCGTCCAGCGCCCGCCCCTCCAGCTCCTCGAGCAGGCTCTGGCGGGAGCCGGACTCGGCGGCCGCCGAGCGCGCGGATCCGGACGGTGCCGGCGCCGGCCCGGACGGGGCTTCGAGCACCTCCGCCCCGGCGGGCGGGTCGGCCCAGCCCAGCCGGCCGCGCACCTCCGCGGCCTCCACCCGCAGGCCCAGCGGCACCAGCATGCGCAGCGTCTTCGCCAGCAGCTCGGCATCCTCCGGGTCCTCCGGGCGCAGGACGATGCGCGGGTAGGCGGCCTGCGGGCCGCGGTTGAGGTCGATATAGGGCCGCACCAGGTCGCGGTTGAGCGTCTCGGCCAGCTCCTCGCAGTCGCCGGCCAGGATGTCGGCGCGCACGTCCGCCTGGGCCTCGTCCGAGCCCAGCCGCCCGGGCGTGCCCTGGGTCGTGCCGGCCTGGCCCAGCACCGCGATCGTGACCTGCTCGTCCAGCCAGCGCGCGAAGCGCTCGTAGGCGTCCGAGGAGCTCGAGCGCGAGGCCTCCAGCAGCTCGACGTCCATCGACGCCGGCATGGTCGCGGCGGCGTCCGAGCCCAGCAGCGACACGGCCCGGTGCAGCGTGTCCTTCTCCTCGTCGGTGGCCGCGCGGTCGTACTTGCCGACGCGGATCGGGCGGCCGTAGTTCTCCAGCCAGCCGGCCCAGTCGGCCAGCGCGTGCGAGGCCAGGCAGAACAGCGCCGCGACCGGCCGCGCCAGCCCGCCGCGGGCCGGGATGCCCGGCCGCAGGCTGGGCGCGTGCACGATCCACTTGAAGGGGTCCAGCGGCAGGCCCTCGGCCTGGTCCTCGTCGACCAGGGCGCGCAGCCGGGAGGCGTCCTCGCGGTCCCAGCGGAACCAGCGCGGGTCGCGCCATTCGTAGGCCTGCGGCATCCACTGCGGCCCGGAGCGGTCCCACAGGATCTCGATCGCGGCCAGGCCCGGGCCCAGCCCCCACAGGCAGCGCTGCAGCATCGCGCGGAAGGCGGGCGCGCGAACCAGCGCGCGGATCTCCTCGGCCAGGGCCTTGTCGGCGGCGGAATCGGAGGCGGCCTCCACCGACGGCTCCACCGCCAGGGCCGCCCGGCGGCGCACGCCGAGCGTGGCGCCGTAGCGCGGGTGGCGCTCCTCGAGCTCGCCGGCCAGCGCGTACATCTCGCGGGTGTCTCCGGAGTCGGCGGCCCGGATGACTCCCGCCAGGCGGGCGGGCGTCAGGCCGGCCGCGACCGCGTCGAGCATCCACGGCTGGCGCACCGAGGCCAGCGAGGGCCCGAGGCGCTCGCGCAGCAGCTGCTCGCGGCGCACCGGCCGGCCGTCGGGGCCGTACAGATGGGGCATGCGGGCCATCCTACAGCGCCCCCCGGTCCCAGCGCCCGTAGCCGCGCCCGGGCCCGTGATAGTCGCCGGAGCGGCCGGGGAACATGAAGGGGTCGCGGCCGTGTCCGGACCCGGGCGCGGCCCGGCGCGGGGCCGGGCGGTAGGCGTACTCGGGCACCTCGGCGCGGGAGGCGGCGTGGGCCATGCACAGCGCGATCGCGGCGTCGCCGTGGCGGTCGCCCTCCGCGCCGGTGCGGACTTCCGGCACGCGCGGGATGCCCTTGACCACCTGCAGCGCGCGCAGGTCCGAGGCCACCTCGTCGTCGCGCGGGATCTCGACCAGCCCGTCCTCGAAGGCCGCCTTGAAGGGCGGCATCTGCTCCAGGTACCAGGCCTGGGAGGTCATCACGGCCTCGACCCGGCCGCGGCCCCAGAAGTCCTGGGCGCGCTCGGCCAGGTACTGGCCGTTGCCGCGCGCGTCGAGCTTGGCCGCGCGGAAGCGCGGCAGGCCGTCGCCGAGGCGGCGCAGGACCTGCTCCTGCTGGCGGAACGGCACGTTGCGCAGCTCGGCCAGGAACGGCACGCGCCGCCGCAGCCGCTCGCCGATCTCCATCGGCGCCAGCACGGTCAAATCGGCCGTGCGGCCGAAGTCCTCGCCCAGCACGTGCTGGCGCTTGCGGTCCAGCAGCGCCAGCAGCGGGTCCAGCTCGCGCTCGATCCACTCGCGCATCTCCGCCTCGCGAAAGCGCTCCGGCAGGGCGTTGAAGCGGGCCGAGCCCTCGAAGCGCAGCACCGGGGCGTCGCGCATGCAGGACTCGATCAGCGCCCGCGGCAGGTAGGCCCCGCCGCCGCGGGCGGGCACGCAGTCGTACTCCTCGGCGGCCGCCTCGGCCGAGCCGGCGTTGCGGCGCAAACCGCGCTTCCAGCCGTCCTCGGCCTCCGGGCTCCAGTCGATGCCTCGCGTCTCGCAGATGCGCTTGTAGAGCCCCTCGGCGCAGGCCTCGTCGAGGGTGACGCGGTGCACCGAGTAGTCCTTGCGGCCGGCCCGGGCGTCGGCCAGCAGCTCGTTGAAGGGGTTGTCGTCGCCGTTGTGGGTGGAGATGATGCGCACCTTGCCGCCCCACATGGTCAGCGCCGAGGCCGCCTTGACGCCCTCGGCCAGGTCCGGCTGGAAGGCCGCCTCGTCCAGCGTGACGTTGCCCTTGCGGCCGCGCAGGTTGGACGGCCGCGAGCTCAGCGCCTGGATGTGATGGCCGGAGGCGAACTCGATGCGGAACACGGTGATCTCGCGGTCCTCGCGGCCTTCGTCCACGAACACCGACTCGCCCACCTCGGAGGCGGCGTGGCCGAAGGCGCGGGCGAAGTCGGCGGCGGCGTCGATGAACTCCCTGGCCATGTCCTTGCCGGAGCCGACGTAGGAGTGGTTGCAGCCGCCGGCCCGCTTGGAGGCGGCCGCCGCCAGCGCGGCCCCGGCCGCCTCGGCCCAGGTCAGGCCGGTGCGCCGGCTCTTCTCGGCGATCTTCCACTCGCTGCCGTCTTCAAGCCAGCGCCGCTGGTAGGGCAGCAGGACCCCGCTCGGAGTCATTCGCCCACTCCGAGGATCCGCCGCTGGATGGCGTCGACCGTCGCGGCGGAGAGGCCCTGGCCGGAGGCGGCCCTGCCGGCCTCCTCGGAAGCTCGCTTGCGCTCCTCCTCGCGGATCTGGCGCTCGCGCTTGACGGAGATCTCCGAGGCTCGCTCGACGCGCGCGGCCGTCAGCGCCAGGCTCTTCAGCGAGGCGATCATGCCGGGCATCGACTCCGGGGCGAGCTCTTGCCGGTGCAGCTCGAGCATGATCTCGTAGACCATGGTGCGGATCATCTCCGTGACCAAGTGGCCCGTCTGGCCGCCGGGCTGCGAGCCCAGCTTCGCGATCCAGAGCTCGGAGATCTCGCGCGCCTGGCGGATCTTCTCGCCCGCCTCGCGCATCGACAGGTCGTAGCGGTTGACGGCCTTGCGCGAGACCGGGGGATGGCCCGGGTACAGCTCCGCCAGCAGCTTGTTGACGAGGGCGGCCGCCTCGGACTGGGTGACCGACTCGTCGCGGATCCAGTCGTTGAGCCGCTCGCGCACCTGCGGCGGCAGCCGCTTGATCGTGGAGGGCCTGCCCATCGGGACCCTCAGCCGGGCAGCGGGCGCGCCAGCCCCTCGATGACCTCGCCGCCCTCGGCGGCGGCCAGGCCGCGCTCGGTGGCCAGCAGCGCCGGCGGCGGGCCGGGCGCGATGTCCTCGACCAGGCCGGCGGACTGCAGCCAGTCGGCCAGCGAGGCCGCCTCGGCCACCGTCATGGAGTGGCCGAGGCGGGCCAGCGCGTCGCGCAGGATGTACAGGTTGACCGCGTTCGGGTGCTGCTGGGCCAGCAGCTGCAGGGCTGCCAGCCGGCGCAGCCGGCGCATGCGCTCGGGCAGCGAGACGGACTTGCTCACGCGGCCGCCTTGTCCAGCAGGTGCTGCTGGATGGTCTGCAGGGTGCCGTGCATCGCGACCATGGTGCCCTTGACCTCGGCCAGCCCGGCGGCGTTGGAGTCGAGGCGCTGGTAGATGCGCGAGAGGTCGTCGTGGGTGACCTGGGCCGCCTCCAGGCGGGCCAGCCGCTCGGCGTGGGCGCCGAGCTCGCGCTCGAGCCGCTCGTCATGGGAGTCGACGTCGAGCCTGAGGCGGGTGATGCGCTCGGAGTTGGCGCGGATCGAGCGGGCGATCAGCCCGCCCACGCCCAGCACGACGAACTGGATAAAGATGAACCAGAACTCGATTGCGGCCCAGTCCCAGTCGCCCATCAGATCCCGCGCTCCCGCCTAGCGTCCATGCAGGCGATGGTAGGCCGGGCGCGGGCGCGGGGGGAAGGGTGACATTGTCACCCCCCCTCAGCGCGCTAGGATGCGGTACACCTGACGCCTGGACAGGCCGGTCTCGGAGGCGATGGCGGCGACGGGGCTGCCGGCCGCGCGCAGCTCGCGGATGCGAGCGTCGCGAGAGGCCGGCGGCGGACGGGACGGGATTTCGACCCGGCAGCCGCCGTATTGGAATGCCAGCCGCCCCGCGGCCTCGGGGCCGAGCAGCTCCGCCAGCCAGTGGCCGGCGCGGATCCGGCGCGGGACGTGGACCCGGCGCCCGCCGCGGGCTTTCGACAGGGCCGCCAGGCCCTGCTCGCCCAGCAGCTCGGCCAGCTCGTCTTTCAGCGCCATGCCCCCCCCCCATTCGTCAGTCCGCCTCCCAGACAACCTCTCCCGGCCGGGTCCACGCGGAGTCCGCGCCGGTGTCCTCGATCGCGACAACGCGCTCTCCCTGCAGCTGGTCCCAGTCCGGCCAGTGATTGTCCGACTCGCTCGAGCAGTAGTTCTCCGCCTCCGTCTGGTCGGCAAAGATCCCGAGCCGGGCCCAGCCCTTGTCCTTGATCTTGTGTTCGGATGCGTACAGCTTCACGCGATGTCTCCAGATTGCATTTCGACGTCCTTGCGGACGTACAGCGGGTGGCGCGGATCGCCGCTCGCGGTCAGGCCGAGGGTCAGCGCCGCCGGGTGGGCCGCGGCAAGGATCTTCTTGACGGCGAGCGCCCGGCTCCGGACCGCGGCGGGGTCGCGCGTGTTCTGGGGGGAGCCCCAGGCCAGCACCACGCAGTCAGCCTGGGCCGACATCCACTCCAGCGCCGCGTCGGCGTCGGCGCAGTTGGCCCAGTCGGCTCCCGGGTCGAACGAGCGCGGATCCGTCGCCCGGACCGTGAACAGGTTGCCGACCAGCAGTCGCGCGGCCTGCAGTCGCTCGAACGCAAACCAGCAGACCCGCGTGATCGTCGGATCGTTGCGGCTCGCGTCGGCGACGGACGGGTTGAGCATCACGAACAGGGCCGTGCCGTCGTAGGACAGCCCGGGCAGAACGTCCAGCTCGCGAGCCAGCCACAGGCGGTGGCCGGGGACCTCCTGCGGGAACCGGCGCTCGATGGTCAAGTCGGTTTTCACGCGCGCCCCTTCGGCATCTGCCGCCACGTCCGGCCGTCGAGCTCGCAACCGCCGGCCTTGGAAGTGGTTCCGCCCCATTGCTTGAAGAAGTACGGCACCCGGGCGCAGATGCACTGGTTGCGCAGCGAGCGCGGCCAGCTCGGGTCCATCGGGCGGGCGCCGGGGCCGGACTCGCCGCCGGCCACGACCCAGTCCAGGGCGGGCCGGCCCTCGGCCGGCCACAGGAAATCGTCGATCTCCATCGGGCCCAGCAGCGGCTCGGCGCTGAGCCAGCGCACGGCGGCGGGGGTCTCGAGCAGGATCGGGATGCGGCTGTCGGCAGTGGCCTGGTCCTCGACCGAGACGCCGAGCCAGACGTTGGGCAGCGGCCAGTCGAACTCCGGCGGCCACGTGCACCCGGCGAATTGCGCCTGCCAGTCGCCCGGGGCGGGGATCTTGTGAATCTCGACTGCCCAGCGAACCGCTTCGCGGGGCCAGTGGCGAATCTCCCCTTCGGAGGATTCCGGGAAGAAGGCCCGGTCGCCGAGCTCCCGGTGCAGGTAGTGCCTCATCCTATGCGGCCGCTTGGTCAGGATCTGGAACTGGTGCCGCGGAGCCATCGCCATGACAGCGAAGACCATGTCGACCCAGTCCCGCGGGATCCGCTCGTGAAAGAGGTCGCCGTGGGCGACCGTGAAGATCCTGCGCGGGCGCTGCCAGCGCAAGGGCTGGCCGAGCCACTGCCCGTTGAAGCGCACGTTGCTGTTCCAGCGGCCGTTGGCGTCCGTCAGGCGCTGCCGGCTGGTGTGGTTCTTCATGCGCGTCGCCGCCAGCCGCTCGGCGTAGCAGTGCTCGCAGCCGGCGCTGACGCGGCTGCATCCGGTAATCACGTTCCAGGTGGCGTCGGTCCACTCGATGGAGCTCTTGTCAGCCATCAGGGACACCTCCTCTCGCCGTAGACCTCGCCGTAGCGCCGCCAGTGGATCCAGCGGTTGCCGCGCAGGAAGCCCCACTCGCGCGTCGCGCGCCCGGCCCATGCCAGCGTCCAGCAGCCGCGGGGCGAGACGCGCACGCGGTGGATGTGATTGGCCGGGAAGGAGCGGATCCACGGCGCCCGGCATTGCCTCCGGGCGAGGGGGCGGGCGGCGAGCCACTCCCACGGCAGGAGGTATTCCTCGACATAGCCGCCCTTGAGCCCGATCGTCACGAACCGCTTGGGGTGGTCGTGCAGCCAGCGGGCGTCCGAGCGGCGGAAATTGTGCAGGTACAGCGCCCGGCCGCCCGGCAGCCGAAACAGGGTCCAGCGGCGCAGGGCGCCGGCGGCGATGTCCTCGCGGCGGAAGATCCGGTCACGCAGTCGCATGCTGCCCCCTCTTCTTGCGCCGGACGTCGACCTCGATCGCCTGGACCAGCCTGTGCAGCTGGCCCGGGGCCGCCCACTCCAGCGGAGTCCGGTGCGGGTGCTTGGTCATCTGCCGCAGGATGGCCTCGGCCCACTCGCGCGACTTGCGGCCGGAAGGGTGGTTGATGCACAGCGCGTCGACCTTGGCGATCAGCCCGGCGGCCTCGGCCTCCGGGCGCGCCCGGGCGGGCCGCTTCGGCGGCGCGAACGTCGCCCCGCAGGCCTTGAGGTGGTCGAGCACCTTGCGGCGGCCGGCCGCGTCGAGGGCGCCCGCGGAGCGCTTGCCCGCGACCGCCTCGAGCATGTCGCGGTACTCCTCCTCGCCCGCCAGCAGCTGCGCCGCGCCGATGTGGATCTTGGCCAGCTCGGCCCGGCGGCGGGCCGGATCGGGATTGGGGCTCGCGCTCATCGCGCCCTCCGGACCACGACCAGACCGTCGCCCGTGCGCCGGCAGCGGATGCCCAGCCCGTCCAGATCGCGTTCCGTCAGGCCGGTCAGGGCCGGCAGCTCGACAGTCTTGGGCGGGACGGGGAATCCCAGCTTGCGCGCCAGCCGCGCCAGGTGGCGGGCGGCGTCCTCGAAGCCCGCCTTGCGCAGGGCGAGCGCCTTCAATGCCGTCTTGTAGCCGTCGATCATGGTTCACTCCTCGTCGGTCTCGGCCTCGCTGTCCAGCTCGGCCAGCAGGGCCTCGACCAGCTTGTCGACGTCGCTCTTGGCGATCTGGATCACGGTCTCGTCGCCCAGCTCGACGATCTGGCCGCCGATGCGCGCCAGCATGGCGGGCTGGAGGTTCTTCAGCGGGGTCGCCTGCAGCCTCTCGGTGACCTTGATGAGCGCCTTGGCGCGCTCGGGCAGGTGCTTGCGGATGAGCGGGATCGCCGTCTCGGCGTCGATCTCCAGCCGGCCGGGCAGCTGGCGCAGCCCGACCTTGACGCCGTGCAGCGCCCTGGTGCGCGGCCTGTCCCACAGGCCGGGCTCGGACTCGATCGCCGCGCGCAGCTCGTCGCGCGCGGCCGAGGCCGCGGCGATGCGCTTCTTGAGGCCCGGCAGCAGCCGCCGGCCGGCCTTGCGCTTGGCCTCGGCGATCTCGTCGACGCGCTCGCGCAGCTGCTCGTGAGCGTCGAAATAGGCCTTGCACAGCTCGGCCGCCCGCTCGTATCCGGCGGGGATCTTGGGTTTGGCAACTCTATCGGTATCAGACATTTGCATCTCCTTCGTTGATGTGCTTCGGGGTGGCCCCCCGTGACTCTCGCGCGGGCAGCGACTCGCCCGCCAGGTCGCGCCAGGCGGCGCGCAGGTGCAGCGGCCGGACGGGCTTCGAGTCGGCCGCCGAGCGAGCCAGAGAGAGCGCCTTGACCAGGCTGCGCAGCCCGCCCGGGCGCGCCGCGATCGCGCCGGCGTGGAACTCCAGCCCGGCCTCTTGCAGGCCCCAGGCCGACAGCAGCGCGGCGACGTCGGCGGCCGTGACGCCGCCCAGCCGCACGCGCTTTCCGACGCGGCTGTAGAGCTGCGCCAGCTCCGGGTGGCGGCCGGCCGACAGGCGCAGCCAGAGCGGGTCCGAGCCCACCAGGGCGAGCCCGCAGGCCGACGCGTCGTGCAGGCTGCGCAGCTCCTCCAGCGAGGCCGTCGGCAGGTGCTGGGCCTCGTCGACGATCAGCAGGCCGCCGGAGCCGCGCAGGCGCTCGACGGCGGCCGATTCCAGATCGGCCGCCCTCCGCGGCACCGAGCGCAGCTGCATGGCGTCGGCGACCTGCCGCAGGGTGCCGGTCACCGAGCGCGTGGCGCGCGTGGCGGTGGCGATCCAGACGTTGGGGCGCAGGCCGGCGTAGCGCCGGGCGGAAAGCGTCTTGCCCAGGCCGGGAGCGCCGTAGACGGCGCACATGTCGGCGGCCAGGTGGGCGTGCGCCAGCGCCGCCATGGCGCGCCTGGCCAGCGGCGTGTCGGCCCACTCCGGCGGCGCGGGCGATCTCGCCAGCAGGTCGCGCCGCTCGGACTGCGCGGCCAGCCACTGGCCGGCCTTGGCGGCGACCGCGCCGGAGTCGCCCCCGTACTTGCCGCGCAGCCACTGGCTCAGCGCGGCGTCGGATATGCCGATGCCGGCCGCCGCGGCCGCCTGCGAGAGCCCCTCGCGGGCGATCTCGGCGCGCACTCGCTCGATCATGCTGCCGTCGTTCATCTATTACCCCTTCACCGCGTGCGAACGGAACAGGCGCGGATCGAGATCCTGCGGCTCGCGATGCAGCTCGCGATCGAGCTGCTGCGCGACAACTCCGGACATCTCGGGAAATTGATCACGGCCGCCCGGATTCCCCAGCCCGCGCACCCGCTCGCAGTGTTCGACGCCATCCGCGCTCACCTTTCCCAGTGCCTCGAGGAGCAATAGGCGATCATCCGCGCGGCCTCGTGCGGGCCGCAGGCGATCGACACGGCCAGCAGCAAGGCCTCGGCGGCCAGCTCGGTATCGTCGGCGAGATGGATGCCGGCCTTGAAGAGCGCTTTCTCGACCGCGCTCCCGGCAGCTTCCGCGGCTTGCTTCCGCAGCGTCGCCTTTTCTTTGGGTGTCATTTCCCCCTCGCTCCGGAGCCGTCAATCAGCCCCCCCGATCGCCCGCGCCAGCGTGCGCTCCTCGGCCTCGCGCATCACGCGCTCCTCTTCCTCGCGGCCCGGATCCGCATGCGGTTCCGGAATCTCGATCTCCAGCTCCAAGACGTTGGGCGGCTCTTCCGGCGCCCCCCCGGCGACCTCGGCCAGCAGCTCGCCGGCCGCGACCGGGGCCAGCGCGTCCAGCTCGGCCCGGGCGGCCTTGCGCAGGCGGGCCTTGGCCTTGGCGCTGCGCTCGGCCGCGTCGCGGTCGAAGAACTCCACCGCCCCCAGCGGCTCGGCCCGCGCGAGCAGGCGGCCGGCGGCGTCCTCGACCAGCACCGCCCGGTCCAGCCGCCCGGGGTCGTAGCGCACGACCACCTGCCGCCCGTCCCTGGGCTTGCCCGCCAGGGCCGTCGCCAGATCCTCGCTCCAGTAGCGCGTCCCGTGGACGGCGACCGCCCCGTCGGAGGCGCGCGCCGTCACCACGCGCGCGTCGAACAGCCAGCGGGCCAGCTCGGACGGGGGCACCTGGCGGACCTCGATCCCCTCCAGGCCGTCCTCGAACGCCCGGTCGAAGCTGCGGCCCTCCAGGCCGAGGCCGCGGCGGCCCTCGCGGGCGTTGTGCTGCGCGATCATGTCGGCGCAGACGGCGCGGAAGTCCGCGATCGGGATGGCGCGAGAGCCGTGGTTGTGCGGCTTGGACAGGGTGTCCTTGCCGGTGTAGGCCCCCGCCAGGCGGGGATCCTTGGCGATGTCGGTGGCCAGGTCCCGGAAGGCTCGCTCGATGGGCTTGGACTGCCCGGAGTAGGGCGTGGCCCAGTGCACGCCCTCCGGGCCGACCAGCTGCGTGAGCAGGCCGACGGGGTCGGACTCCAGCGCGCGCCCGCGGTGGCGGTTCGGCGTGCCGCCGGTGAGGCGCTTGGAGGCGATGCCGCGGCCGTTGTCGACGATGACGCTGCGCGGCGCGCCGTGGCGCCACAGCACGTCGGCCAGCGAGAGCCGGTAGGCCTCGGAGGTCTCCTCGCGGCCGACGCGCCAGCCGGCCAGCTTGCCGGAGCGGATGTCCTGCCACCCCACCAGCAGGGGGCGGCCGATCTCGCCGGAGCCCCAGTCGACGCGCGTGTCGAAGCGGTGGCCGTCGGCGCAGAGCGCCTCCATGACCTCCAGCGCGGTGCGGTCGCGGACCTGGGCCGGGCGCATGCGGTCCAGCGCCTCGCGGCCCTGGCGGGCGAGGACGACCGCCTGCGGGGAGACCTCGGCGCGCAGGCGGCGCAGCAGGGCCTTGGGGGACTTCGGGATCCGCCAGCCCTTGCTCGCGGCCACGCGGGCCAGGGTGCGGTAGCACATGGCGGCGGGCGGCTGCTCGGCGCGCAGGTAGTCGGCCTTGAAGAAGTCCCAGGCGTCCGGATCGATCTCGGCGGGAGGGCGGCCCCGGCCGCTGCAGCGGCCATCGGCCAGGGCCGCGGCGCGCAGGTGCGCGGGCAGGCCGCGCACGGCTCGCCAGGCGCGCGTCAGCGTGGAGACCGGGAAGCCCCCGGCGCGCTCGCAGGCGGCGCGCAGGGAGATGCGCTCGCGCCCGGAGACGGCGATCGCGGCGTCGAGCGCGGCCAGCTTGGACCTGGCGGCGGCGCGGCGGGACTCGGGCAGGGACTCCCAGCGCTCGAGCAGGGCGCGGGCCCGGTCCGGCGGGACGGATTTTGACATCTTGTCACTCGTTGAAGCCGTCGTTACAGGGGGTTTTACCGTCGTTGAAGGGGCGTTCAAGGCCTCTTGGATGTCGGCCGGGAGGGCGGCAACGGCGTAGAGGCGGAGCGGCCTGCCTGGCGCGGAGACCTCGCGGAAGGGCCAGCCCTCGCCGCGGGCGCGGCCGTATAGGCGTTCACGGCTCGCCCCCAGCGCCTCCGCGATCTCGCGCATCGAGACCTCCGCCTCCCGCCGGATCATCCGGCGGAAGCCTCCTTCGCATGCTTGATCGCAGCGCGGGTGTCGACCGGCCCGGCCAGCAGCGAGCGCAGGCACTCGTCCAGCGCCAGCCAGCGCGGGGAACCCTCCAGGGACGGCAGCACGGCGAGCGCTTGGAATGGATACTCGCACTCCCACGTGTCGTCCCAGCCGATATGGATGCCCTGCGCGTCGACGGTCACGATCCCAAGGCCTCCCGGACGTAGGCAGGCAGCCGCTCGACGGGGTACAGGCGATGCCTCGTTCTCGACCGCCTGGCATAGCTGTGCGGCTGATCGCCGCGAGCCTCGCGCACCGCGGACATGCGATACGGCCAGCCCTCTCTCGCGGCACGGGCATGCGCCGTCCGGGCCGCCACGCCCAGCGCCTTCGCGATGCGCCGGATATCGACTTCCATCACGCCTCCAGCTCCAGCTGGCGGAACTTCGCGACCTTCTCGGCGGTGGCCTCGTCGCCCAGCTCCAGCCTGTACAGCCAGACGCGCTTGCCCCTTCCGCCGCTCTGCCGGCAGGAGATCTTGAACCCGCACTCGCGCAGCTCGGCGACGCAGGAGTTGACCGCGCAGACTTGCGCCTCGATGGCGATCTCCAGCGTGGTGCGCTCCCCGGCTAGCAGCGCCTCCAGCGTGCGCTGCAGGCGGGGAGAGCTCTCCAGGGAGGCGTTGTGCATCAGGAGGCCTCCTCGTGCAGTACGGCCGCTTTCAACGCGGCCAGTTCCGATTCGGCCTTGCCCAGGCGGCTGTCCAGCCGGTCCGCGAGCAGCTCCAGGTCGCGGATCCTCTCCATGGGGCCGCGCGGCCGCTCGCCCGCGACGGGGGCCTCCATGCGGATCCGGGTCGCGACCTGGAACAGCTCGCCCCGCGTGGCGGGGTTGCGGTCGCGCACGACGTCCTTGACCGCGTGGAGGGCGAAGCCGCGCTCGCGAGCCCAGTCGGACCAGCACACGCCTTGGCGCTCAAGGGCCGCCACCGCCCGGCGCGTCCGTTCTCGCAGCGCCTCGCGCCGCCGGCCCTTGACCTCGCGGGAGACGCTCACGGGCGCCTCCTGCGCGATACTGATGTGCGGGGGGGCCGCTGCAACGGCCCTCCCCGCGTCCCTCCGGGGGCAGGAGGAAAAACGAAAATGACTGACCCCGAAGGGGAACTGGGTCCCGAGGCGCGCGAGCGCTGGGACGAACTAGACAGAGCCTTCACGCGGAGTCGCGAGAGCCTGAGGGGCGCGCGAGCCCTGTCCCAGCTGGCCGACAGGGCGCTGGGAACCGCAGTATTGGAGCTGCTCGAGCGGCGGGAGGCGGTCTCCGCGAGAGATCTGGCCGAACACTTCGAGCAACTCGCGGAGCGGTCTCGCTCGGGCCCGGGAGGCCAGTCGCACAACGCGAAGCTCCAGAGGATGCCCTGGGAGGAGGTCATTCGGAAGCTTTCCCTCCTCGGCTCTCCGTGAGCAGCGCGGCCGCATTCACCGCCAGCCCCGCCAGCTCGCCATTGGAGAGGCGGCCGAGCGCGTATCGCAAGTAGGCGGCCGGCAATCCGTCGACCCACTCCTGCGGGCAAGCGCCCGGCGGGAGAAGATTCCCGACGTCTTCGAGGGAGCCTGCGCCGACGAGGGCGCGGCCATAGGCTTTCAGAGCTTCCCGGGGATAGCGCGTCATGTCCCTGGCTCCCCGGGCTCCCCCAGCGCCTCGCGGACGTCGGCCGGCAGATCGGCGATCCGGTAGAGGCGGCACGGATAGCCGCGCACCACCCGGGACTTCCAGATCCAGCCCTCGCGCCGGGCGCGCCGGCGGACCGCCGGCGAGCTGCAGCCCAGCGCCGCGGCGATGTCGATCCTGTCGGCCCAGCCCCGGCCCCAGCGCGGGACGGGGGCCGGGTCCGGGTCGGACATCTGCATCTCGGCCGCGGGAATCGGGATCAGGAAGGGGTCGAGCATGGCTTCTCCTCGAGGCAGTCGATGGCGGCGGCGATCAGCGCCCGGCCGCGCGGCTGGCGCATGGCCAGCATGGACAGGTCCGGCCGCGCGATGGCCCTCACGGCGTAGCCGCACAGCAGCGGCGCGGCCCTTCCGAGGCCGAACTCGCGCACCACGATCTCCATGTCCGGAGTCGCGCGCTTGGCCCGGAAGGATCCCAGGAACTCCGGAAACAGCAGCGCGCAGGCCAGCAGCTCTCCGGCTTGCCGGTCGGGGCGGCGCATCGCCAGCGGGTTGATCGCGACGTCGAGGACGGGGCGGAGGATCACGACTCCACCCCTCGCGCCCGGGCGATGGCTTCCCGGTTGCGCTCGATCTCCAGGGAGAGCGAGGAGATCTCGGCTTCGTCGCCGGCATCGGGGATCCTGCCGCCCGCCGTGCATTCGGCGCGCATCGCGTCGCGGTAGTCGACCAGCTCGGTCGTGGAGATCTCCAGCCGCTCCAGCAGCTCGGGGGCGGCGGCGCGCAGCCGCTCCATGGGCGAGGCTCCGAGCTTCCGGCGGATGCCTGCCGGCAGGGCGGAGATCTCGAAGGCGCGGGGGGCCGGGCCCCTGATGCCGTCCGCGGGGCGCGTGCGATAGGGCCAGCCCTCGCGGCGGGCCCGGAGCAGGACGCCCCCTTGGGTGATCCCCAGGCAGGCCGCGATCTCGGCAGCGGTCAGCCAGCCGTCGCTCACGAGGCCTCCTCTTCTTTCGTGCGCGTGCGCGCGAGGGCGGCGCGGCCGGCGGCGATCTCGCGATCGAACCCGTCGAGGATCCTCTTGTCGCCTGCGGATGCGAAGTTGCCGTCGAAGTCCATGAGGGAGTCGCGCAGGATGTCGCGCTCGGACTCCAGCCTGGCGATGGCGGATTCCAGCCGGCGGCGCAGCAGGGCGTTGGCCTGCGCGGCCTCGGAGAGGGCGTCCAGCGTCCAGGCGGAGATCAGGCTGATCACATGGCTCTCGATCCGCTCCGGCAGGCGATAGCTGCGACCGGCGCCGGGATGGGCCGGCCAGCAGGCCTCGGCGGGAGTCTCGCTGCCGACGGCGCGCAGGCGCCAGCGCTCGCCGGGATTCGTGCCGTTGCCGGAGTGCACGGAGAGCTCGGCCAGGTGAATCTGGCCCAAGCGCACGTCCCAGCGGCCGCGGCCGCGACGCTCGAAGCGGAACATGGGTTCCGCGCTCACGCGGCCTCCCCCTCGCGGGCGTTGCGGGCCCAGATCTCCTCGATCCCGGCTTCGATCTCGTCCTGGCGGGCCTGGCAGAGCGCCTTGGCCCCCTCCAGCGAGGCGGACGCGCCGACGGCCCGGTCCAGTCTGGCTTCGGGCCAGATCTCGCTGGCCTCGTAGCGCGCCGCCGCCTCGCGGTCGCGGCTGTAGCCCCGGTCGCGGATGACGTATATCGCGGCGCTGTCGACCCATGCCAGGGCGCCGACCCGGGTCCAGAGCAGCGTATCCGTCACGGCCGGACCCTCCTCGCGCGGTAGCGGTCGTAGGGCTGGCCGGGGCGCGTCATCCACCAGCCGGCCCGGCGGGCCGCCGAGCGGCGCGAGTAGTCGCACCACAGGATCCAGCGGCGGGAGTCGCGGCGGCGCACCTCGGCGCGCCAGCGGCGCCGGCCGGAAACGAGATCGAGGGCGGAGGCCGCCAGGGCGCCTCCGCAGAGGATGGCCGTGACGGCGAGGGCGCGGAGGATCACGACAGGCCCTCCCTGGCGATCTCGCGGCCCTCCGGGGTGATGTGGCCGATGACCACGGCGGGATGGACGGACCGGCCGGACAAGGCCCAGTCCACCCGGACGAGGCCTCGATCGGAGAGCGACAGCAGGACCGCATTCAGGGCCGAGCCCGACAGGGCGCGAGGCGGCCTGCAGCGGCCGAGCGGATCCTCGTAGCCGGAGCGGAGCGCGCCTCGGGCGGTCGGGCTCAGGCGGAGCCATTCGCGGCGGAGATCCATCAGGCAGCCTCCCTGGCCTCGCTCGCGGGCGCGGGACGCGGGACGTCCGGGGGCCATTCGGCGCCCTCGGGCCAGTTGTCGGAGAACCACTGCAGGACGCGACGGTAGAGCTTGATCGTGCAGTGTAGAGAGTCACATTATTCCGGCAGTAGGGCGGGGTTTTTTCTCACATTGCTCTGACGGCAGAATGCATGGAAATCGGTGATAGTGCGGAAATCCGAGAGGCGCGTTGAGGGGCCGTGAGGCTGGTGCAGGAGCGGGGC
>JAJDTX010000196.1 GCA_022826925.1 Bryobacterales bacterium | reverse complement strand
CAAGGCAGCCTGAAACTCTTTGCGCAATCGAATCGCAGCCGAATCCGGGCATTGTAGTGCCACGCCCGATTTCTGCCTTCTCTAAGCCATAGTAATAGCTTGGTTTAGCGAAACACGAAAATCAAACTGTCGAAGATGAGTTATACCGCCGCCAAACCTGTCAGCGAATCCTGAAGTCGTAGTGCTCGACGGCATCGACTCCGCCGACCATGTCGCGCAGGCGCAGCACCACCGCATAGCGGCCGGGCGGAATCGACTCGTCGAGCTGCAGCCGAAGCTTGGCGGGGAGCCACAACCTCGGGTAGAACGGCCTGCCCGCCTCGCCAGCGGGCTTGAAGTCGAACAACTTTTCTCCCTCGGCATCCTGCACCCAGGCATCGGATTCGACTTGGTAGGTGTTGTCGTCCCTGGTCTTGTAGCCGGTGATGAAGAACTCGGCCCAAATCTCCTCTCCCGCGTCGAAGACAGGATCCTCCAACCGGTCGCCGCCGTCGGCGCGGGAGAAGCCGAAGTTCCGGACCAGCAACTGATCCGCGTTCTGCACGCGGCTGCCGTCGACGGCTATCGGAAGTCTCACGGAAACGCTGGTCTCGGCCAGTTCGTCGCGCACGGTGATCTGGATCGAATACGTGCCGCCGCCGGCGTGATCGGGGATGCGGGGGGAATACCGCACGACCGGCATCCAATTCTCGTCCTGCGGGGCGAGTTCGACGTCGATCTCGCCTCCCTCGGCAGCGAAGAACGACCGTCCCTCGGGGTCCAAGGCTCGCATCTCGTAGCTGAGCGAGATGCGGAATTCCCGGCCAACCTGATAGCCGGCAATCTGGAAATAGACATGGATCGTCTCTCCCGGGAGGAATCGGCTGTCGGCAGGGATGGCGTAGCCGTCTTGCCTGTCCAGCAGGTCCAAATTGACCAGCGCCAAGCCCTGTTCAGCTTCGGCGCCAAGGTCGGAAGGTTGCGCCGCCGAAGGCACCGTCTGGGCCAGGGTCAGTGCGAGCGCTGCGAGCACCGAGACAGGGGTGCGTCCGAGCCGGACCAAGCCCGCGCCAGCGACCATGCTCGCGATCAGCCCTCGCACCTGTTCTCATGGTACGTCCGGGCCGCCGTCCCCACGGCGCTGGGTGGGATCCGAGCCGTGCCGCCCCATGCAATTCGGCCAGCGGTGGGCGACAATGCGAGAAGCATGCCAGATTCCCCTGCCGCACAGCGTCCGGCTCGATCACGACGCAGATTCATGAGAGATGCCGCCGCGGCCGCCGGCACGGCGTCGCTACTAGCCGGGGCCGAGGGCGGCCAAGAGATCAAGGTCGGCTTGGTGGGCTGTGGCGGACGCGGCACCGGAGCGGCTGCCCAAGCCCTGCAAGCCGATGACTTCGCCGTGCTGACAGCAGTGGCGGATGTCGAGCAGGAGCGGATCGATCGCTGCCTGGAGCAGGTCGAGGGCCGCCACGAGGGCAAGGGCAAGGTGCGCGTGGGAAAACGCCAGCAATTCTTGGGGCTCGACGCGTTTCAAGAGGTGATCGACAGCGATGTTGACGTGGTGTTGCTGGCCACGCCGCCGGGATTTCGCCCGCAGCATCTCAAGGCCTGCATCGAGGCGGGCAAGCACGTGTTCTGCGAGAAACCCATGGCGGTTGACGTGCCCGGGGTGCGCTCGGTGCTGGAAACCGCCAAGCAGGCCAGCAGCAAGCGCCTGTCACTGGTAGCCGGGTTCTGCTGGCGCTACAACAACATGATCGTCGAGGCCATGGACAGGGTGCGTTCGGGCGAGATCGGCGATATCTTGGCCTACTATGCGACCTACTACACCAACCCTGTCAAGCCCATGCCTCCGGCCTACGAGCGGCCGCTAGGCATGAGCGATGTCGAGTGGCAGATTCGAAACTGGTACAACTTCGTCTGGCTATGCGGCGATGGCCTGGTCGAGCAGGCCGTCCACAGCGTTGACAAGATCGCCTGGGCCTTCGGCGACGAGCCGCCCGAGAGCTGCGTGGCGGTCGGCGGCCGGCAGATCCCCGCGCACGACGGGAACATCTTCGACCACTTCGAAATCAACTACCTGTACCCCAACGGCGTGCGCGCCTTTATGGGTTGCCGCCAGATCACCGGCTGCCACCGCGAGAACGCCGACTACATCCTCGGAACCAAGGGCCGGCTGACGATCGGGCGCGGCCTGATGCCCCGCATCGAGGGCGAGAATCCGTGGGTGTTTCGCGGCCAGCAGCGCAACATGTACCAAGAGGAGCACGACGTGCTGTTCCGCGCCATCCGGCGCGGCGAGCCGATAAACGATGGCGTGCGCATGGCCACCAGCACGCAATTGGCCATCCTCGGCCGCACGGCGGCCTACACCGGCCAAGAACTTACATGGGAACAGGGCATGGAGTCCCAAGAGAGGCGATTCCCCGAGAACCTGCAGTGGGACATGGCGCTGGACGTGCCTCCGCTGGCACGCCCAGGGGTGACGAAGTTCGTCTGATCGTGCGCAAGCTGCTCCTGTCTTTGCTAGCTGCCGCGACTGCGCTTGCGGCCGCGGACTTCGACGGCGAGGTCCGCCCGCTGCTTCGCGCCAAGTGCCTGAGCTGCCACCAAGAGTCGAACAAGCTGGGAGGCTTGAGCCTAGAATCGCTCCAAGACGCCCTCCGAGGCGGCGAAAGCGGGCCGTCCATCGTGGCCGGCGCGCCTGACCGGAGCCCGCTGCTGACTCGCATGATGCTTCCGGCAGACGCCGCTGGAACGATGCCTCCCACCGGACCGCGAGTGTCAGCCGCGGATCTGGCGGCGGTGCGCTCGTGGATCGCCGAAGGCGCGGCGTGGACCGTTCCCGTGAAGGTCGCGGCCAACAAGTCCCCTGCGCCCGCCGATGACGCTGAGATGGCTTTGGCGCGGAGCATCCACGCGCTGATCGCAGCCCGCGCGAGAAGCGAGCCGGACGAGAGCTTCGAACCCTACCGCGAAGCTGTTCCTGGCTCCGATGCGGCCCTCGAAATGATGCCCATCCCGGCCGGCGAGTTCGTGCTCGGAACGGCGCCGGACGAGGCTGGCCGCGGTGACGACGAGGGCCCCCAGGTGCGGGTCGCGATCGACGGTTTCTGGATGGCAGCCCACGAGGTGAGCTGGGACGCCTTCCGGCGCTTCATGTTGCGCGAAGCCGATGCCCGGGTCGATCCGGACAGGGTCGCGGCAGCCGTGTCGAGCCCGACGCCACCTTATGTCGAGATGAGCTTCGGCATGGGGATCACCGGCTATCCGGCGATCAGCATGACCCAGCACGCAGCCAGCAAGTATGCCCAGTGGCTCAGCGCCAAGACCGGTCGCTTCTACCGCTTGCCGACGGAGGCGGAATGGGAATACGCTTGCCGGGCCGGCAGCGCCACGGCGTACTCCTTTGGAAACGACGCGGACGGGCTCGACGAGCACGGCTGGTATTGGGACAACACCGACGCGCAGTACCGCCCGATCGGCACCAAGGCGCCCAACGCATGGGGCTTGCACGACATGCACGGAAACGTCTGGGAGTGGACGCTCGATCGCTACGAGCCGGCCTACGCCGCGGGCGCGCAGCCGCTCGATAACCCGTGGGCACAGGCGCAGCGCCTATACCCCCGGGTCGTCCGCGGCGGATCGTGGATGGACGACGCTCCGGCACTACGCTGCGGCGCGCGCAGGGCTTCGTCCGAAGACTGGAAGATGCAGGACCCGCAACTGCCGAAGAGCATCTGGTACCACACCGATGCCCAGTGGCTGGGGTTTCGCCTAGTCCGCCCCAGGCAGGTGCCGACCGCCGAGATGATGCATGCCTACTGGAACTCCGCCACGGGCGCCAAGTAGCCGGCGCCTCCCGCTGGGCATCGCGATCGCGCTGCTGACATGCGCCCCGGGCGGGAGCGCCGAACCGCTGCGGCTGGTGGCGGAGGAGCCTCACATGGGCGTGGTGGTCCGAATCGCGGCATACGTGCCGGCGGGAATCAACCCGGCGCGGGCGTTTCGAGCAGCTTTCGACCGCGTGCGAGACCTAGAGAGAAAGCTGTCCAGCTATCGGGATGATTCGGAATTGCGCCAGGTCGAGCGCAAGGCCTGGCAGTCACCTACTCCGGTCTCCGCAGACTTCGCGCGCGTGCTCGGACACGCCATCGAATTGGCGCGGCAATCCGACGGCGCCTTCGATCCAACCCTGGGGCGCGTGACAAGGCTAGTGCGCGCCGGAGGCTGGGGGGAAACCTTGTCCGAGCCGTCAGCCCTAGAAGCCGTGTGGAAACTGACAGGATGGCGGCATGTCGAACTGGATCCCGAGTCGCGGACGGTGTTTTTTCGGCGGCGCGGCCTGCAGATCGACCTGGGCGGCATCGCCAAGGGCTTCGTGGCAGACGAAATCCTCGAGACTCTACGATCGGGTGGCATCTTCCAAGCGCTGGTCTCGGTGGGCGGTGATATCGCAGTGGGGGCGCCGCCGCCGGGCAAGCCGGGCTGGAGCGTTGCAATCGACCAGATCGGAGACCGCGGCGACGCTGAGATCCGACTCCTGCTACGGCATCAGGCGGTGTCAACGTCCGGCAGTCGGGAGCGCTATTTCCTGCTGGACGATCAGATGTGTTCCCACGTCGTCGCCCGAGGCGGCTCCAGCTGCGCAGATGTGTCAACTGCCGTCAGCGTGGTGGCTGCAAGCGGGCTGAAAGCGGACGGCCTCGCCACCGCCCTGCTGGTGCTAGGCCGCGAGCGTTCGGATGCCCTGCTGTCTCGCTACCCGGATGCGCGGGCCTATTGGGCCACTGAAGTCCCGCTGGCCGGGCGCCTGCCTCACGGGCACACCTTGGCACCGGAATCCCAGAGGTGAATGCAGCCGAGCAAACCCGCCCGATTGGACACAATGCACACGTTGCCCGGCAGGTCGGCCCGCTCCGCCCTGCGCGAGTTGCCGCCGCCGAGGAACAGACGCCTGTAGCTGAACGTCGCCTCGAGCTGTCGCACGGCGCGCTCCAAGTGACGAGTCCATTTCTCGCGTCCCAGCTGTTCGAACGCAGCATTGCCGAGCACATCCTCGTACGTCTTTCCCTTGCGGTACACGTGATGCGCGATCTCGAGATTGGGCACGAGCGTGCAGTCCACGTACAGCCCCGACCCTAGGCCCGTGCCTAGCGTTAGCACCAACTCGACGCCGACCCCGTCGATCACTGCTAGGCCCTGCACATCCGCGTCATTTGCGACGCGAGTCGGAGTGCCGGTCATTCGCTCCAACGCGGCGGCAAAGTCATAGCCGATCCAGTCGTCGTGCAGGTTGACGGCGGTCATGGTGACGCCGTTCGAGACAACACCGGGGAAACCGGCCGCCACTCGGTCGAACGGGGGTTGGGCCGCGACCATGCGCTCCAATATGGGCATGATCTCGCCCGGCGTGGGCAGGCTGGGGGTGGGCTCGCGGAGCCGCTCGTTGAGCGGCACCCCGTCCGGGCCGAGAACCATCATCTTGAGGCCCGAGCCGCCGATGTCAATGGCCAGCGTCCTCGGGCCGGATGGCAGTTCACCGCGCGTCATCGGCTCGGATGCTCGCACCGATTTTACCAATGCCCGGCGCCGCGGCTTGGTTACAAAGAGGCCTCCTCGAGTCGACTTGGATCGCTTGGGAGGCGCCATCCTGCGATAGCATGAGGCGGCGAGGCCCCGCATGTCAGTATCCGCTCTCGACCGCCGCAGCTTCTTGGCGTTGCCCGCTCTCGCGGCGACCCCCTTGGCGGCACAGTTTGACGCCAATCGGACGCCAAAGAATCTCCGGATCGACGCCGTCGACGTCGTGGTCACCAACCCTGACGTGCGGCCCCTCGGCAACTACGTGCTCGTCAAGATCACGACCAGCGAACCGGGGTTGTACGGATGGGGGGACGCCACGTGCTCGGGCAGCGAGATGGCCGTGGCGACGATGCTCGAGGAGCATCTCGCTCCAGCTCTGATCGGCCGCGACCCGATGCGCATCGGCAACCTCTGGCAGACCCTGTACCACCTGCCGTACTACCGGTCCGGCTCGGTCCACATGTCGGCCATGAGCGGCATCGACATGGCGCTGTGGGACATCAAGGGCAAGGTCGCCGGCCTGCCGGTGTACGAGTTGCTGGGCGGCAAGATGCGCGAGCGCCTGCTGACCTATCGCAGCGCTGGCGGGGCTTCGATCGAGGAAGTCGAGGACGGCGCCCGGGCCCTGATGGAGCGGGGCTACAAGGTGGTCAAGGTACAGGTCGCCGCTCCCGGAGCGGAGTCCGGCTACGCCGTGCCGTCGTCTGAGCGCGTCCAAGCCGAAGCGCAGGGAGCGTACGAACGCGGCGTGCCACCGTCGCAGCTCTGGGAGCCCGAGCCGTACGTCCGCATCCTACCCAAGCTATTCGCCCATCTGCGGAAGACCGTCGGAGATCAAGTCGGCCTGTTGCACGACGTCCACGAGCGCGTTACGCCCAGCCAGGCGATTCGGCTCGCCAAGTCCCTGGAGGAGTACGACCTGTTCTATCTAGAGGACGTGCTGCGCCCCGAGCACCTCGACACGTACGCCATCATCCGCCAGCAGTGCAGCACGCCACTCGCCATGGGCGAGATCTACACGGGCGCCTGGGAGGGACTGCAACTGATCACCGACCACCTGATCGACTACACCCGCCACGATATCGCCCATGTCGGCGGGATCTCGACGCTGCGCAAGGTCGCCGCGCTCTGCGAGCCCTACGGCATCGAGACGGCGTTTCACGGGCCGGGAAATATCTCGCCGGTCTCGCACATGGCGCACTGCCATGTCAGCTACTCGGTGCCGAATTTTGGGATCCAAGAATTCGCGGTGGGCTGGGGGGACGGAATACGGGCGGTCTTCTCGGCAAGCCCGGTTTTCGACGACGGCTACATCAGCATCCACGACAAGCCCGGCCTTGGGATCGACGTGAACGAAGACGAGGCCCGCAAGCGCCCGTACAAGCGGCGGCTCCGCCCCACGATTCGCAGGGCCGACGACGCGCCTTGGGCATACTAGTCCCTTGGCCCCGGAAGTCCGCACCCGCCCAAGGCTCCGGCCGGAACGCTGCTAGGAACTCGATTCGTGCTCGATCCGTACGATCCACACGAATTCCTCGCCCGGATCGACGAATACCAGGCCTTGGCGCTGCACTAGGGAGTTCTGCAGGCCGACCCAGGGCTCGGGGCTAAAGAAGCCGCTGCGAACATCGCCCCACAGATTGAACAGGATCACCGGCTGCTCGGGGATGCGATCGGCGCGGTGGGAGACCCGAATCGTCAGGCCCGCCGGGTCGCGGTACTCGATGTACGGGTCTGCCCCGTCGGGATAGCCGCTCAGGGATGTGGGCACCAAAGGCGGGTATTCGCCAAGGCGCATGCCATCGGCGAACGCCGCCGGCCGAGTCTCCCCGGTCGGGATGCCGTAGTCGGTCTTCAGCAATTCGAGCGTCGCCGGAGTCGCCAGCACCATCTCGTTCGGATCGCTGCCTTCCAGCAACGGTGAAACGAAAGTAATGTGGTTGCCGAGCGAGAAGAACATCGGCTCGGCGTTCTGGGCGCTCGCTCGCACCACGTACCGCAGGGTCAGCGTGCCGCCGGATACGACATACTCGACCGAGCATTGGAATCCGAACGGGTACATCTCGCGGGTCGCCGGATTGTCGCCGAGGCTCAACAGAGCCCGTGCCGACTCCCCGGTTGCGGAGGTCTCCTCCAGCGTCCAGGGCAGATCCCGCGCAAACCCGTGGATCGGCATGCTGCGGCGCACGCCGCCGTGCTCGTACGCGCCGGCGTCGAATGCTTCGCCCTCTTGGCGTCGCTTCTCCAAGTCGGGCGGGAAATTCCGGCCGGTCGCTGGCCACAGGAACGGCCCTTTGCCGGCAAACCCCTCGCGCGGCGCGTAGTCCCGGGCAAGCTGCAGGGTCTCGATCCATTGGCCGCCGTGGCGGAGCCTCAGCCCGCTCAGCTCGCCGCCCTTCGCGGGCGCGATCGCAGCCTCTACGCCGCCCGCCTCGTCCCTGAGGACGATCAGCTCGACGGCCGAGGCGTCCACGCTCGCAGTGCGCTCGACAGCATAGGAAAGTGGGGGGGCTTCTCCCGCGCATCCTACGAACAAGAGCAATCCAACCCAAGCGATTCGCACGTCGAACAGATTAGCGCAGCACCGAAGCACAGTCCGGCGCGCCCCGAAACCGAATTCCCGCCGTGGTCTCGTATAATTCCATTCGCCATGCGACGCCGCGATTTGTTCCGTTACTCTCTGTTGGGCCTGGCGGCACCGATCCTCCCGCCATCTGCGCAAGCCTCGTTGCCAAGTGCCAAGATCACGCGGGTCCGCTACTACCGCGTCTCGGACTCCCGCCCGATTTTCAACCAAAGCGGCCACATCGTCACCGTCGAGACGGACGCTGGCATCACCGGCATCGGCGAGGGCGGCTCGCCAGACACCGCGGAGCAGCTGGCCGGCCTCCTGATCGGCGAGAACCCGTTCCGTACCGAGCACTTGTGGCAGTTGATGTACCGGGGCTACTTCTATCCTCCGGGGCGCGAGAAGATCCACGCGCTTGGAGCCCTCGACCTGGCCTTGTGGGACATCAAGGGAAAGGCTCTGGACGTGCCGATCTGGCACCTGCTCGGCGGGCTCACGCGCGAGCACATCGAATGCTACTCGACCGGCTTTCCGAGCGCCGGCTCGCTGCGCGACACCGCCCGGGCCTGCATCGAGGCGGGGTTCCGGGCCTTTCGGACCGGCGGGGCCGGCTCCCGCGGCGAAGGGCCGTACCGCCACCGCCAAGCGGTCGACGAGACGTTCGCGATGTGCCGGGAGATCCGCGAGGGCGTGGGCGAAGACGGGGACTGGGCCATCGACTACCACACCCGCTTCGACCTGCCGGACGCGGTGCGGCTGTCGTCCCTGCTCGAGCCGCTGCGCCCGATCTTCTGCGAAGACCTGGTGCGCTCGGAAAACCCGGAGGTCTACCGCACGCTGCGCCCGATGGTCAACGTTCCGATCGCAGTCGGGGAGCACTTCGGGGATCGCTGGGATGCCAACGTGCTGATCGAGAATCGACTGATCGACTATTCGCGCGTGACGATCCCGAACTGCGGCGGAATCACCGAGTTCATGAAGCTCGCAGCGCTGTGCGAGACCCACTATGTCGGACTGATTCCGCACTTCACGGGACCGGTTTCCGAAGCCGCGCTCGTACACTGCTGCGCCGCGCTGCCGGGCCCCGTGATCATGGAAATGACGGGCAAGGACGCCAAGGTGCACCCGCACCTGCCGGTCCACTACGACTTCCGCAACGGCAAGATGTGGCCCAACAGCCGACCGGGCCTCGGCGTGGAGTTCGATGCGAGCCAAGCGGAGCTCGAATTCGAAATTACCGAGCACTCGGGGCCGATCCGCTTGCTCGAACGGCCCGACGGGTCGATCACGAATTGGTAAACCCAGCTGGGGCGGTGCAAGCGCCCACCCTGCGAGGCAGCGGTCCGGGCGCGGGGTTCGGCCGCGGCGCGCCGCGTGCTGTTCGGCCAATAAGCGGCTGCGATCGCCTCCGCGATCGGCCGCCAGCGTCGTAGGCGTTAGATCGGGGTGTCGCCGCGGTCGATCAGGTGAAGGATGTTGCCTTCCGGGTCCAAGAAGAACGCCAGCCGGTTGGGCCCGGCCTCGACGAACTGGACGATCTCGATGCCCTTGCCTTCCAAGTCCTTGACGCCCTCGTCAAAATCATCGGCCTTGATGGCCAAGTGGCGGATTCCGGGCGTCCGCATCCCGGTCTCGACCTCCACCCCGTCGGACGGGATCATCTCCAGCATGGTGCCGTCGTTCGCCCGCACGAAGACGTTGCCGCCATAGCGGTGGACGATCGGCATCTCCAAGTTCTGCTCATACCAGCCCGCCAAGGCTTCGGGATCCTTGGTGGCAATGGCCGTGTGCTCGATTCCGTTGTACATCAGTAGTCCTCTTCCTTTGTCCGCCCCTTGCGGCGACAGACTCCGCGCTTGGACGCGCGGATAAACTCAACCATGTGGCGGGCATGCCGCCCCTCGACCTCAGCCTCCGCCTTGCCCAGCGCCTCTTCGATCGGCAGTGCGGTGCGAAACAGAATCCGATACGCCGCGCGGATCCGGTCGATGTCCTCGGCCGCAAGACCCGCTCGCCGCAGGCCTACCAGGTTCAACCCGTGCACGGCCATTGTCGGCCCGACATGCGTCAGGTAAGGAGTCACGTCCTGGTTGACCCTGGTCATGCCCCCGACCATCGCCAGTTCGCCGATCCGCACATGCTGCTGGACACCAATCCCCCCAGAGACGAAGGCCCGGTCTTCGATTTCAACATATCCGGAGATCAGCGTCGTGCTGGCAATCACGGTCTCGTTGCCGATCCGGCAGTTATGGGCTATGTGCCCCGAGGTCATGATGAAGTTGCCGTCGCCGATGACAGTCTCGGATTCCGGCTCCGTGCCGCGAGAAATGGTGAAGTGCTCTCGGATCGTGTTGCGGTGGCCGATCCTCAGGTACGAACGCTCTCCCGCGAAGGCCTTGTCCAGCGGATCCGAGCCCAGCACCACGCCGGCCGACAAGACGTTGTCGTCGCCCATGGTCGTCCAGCGCTTCACAACCGCATGCGAATCGATTCGACAGCGGGCACCGATCTGCACGTCGTCCTCGACGATGCAGTACTCGCCGATTACGCTCTCGGCACCAATCTCCACGCTGGGAGCGATCCGCGCCGTGGGTGCGATCTTGGCCGAGGGATGGACCGCTGGCATGGATCTTCTGAGGGTGGCACAACGGGCCCAGAAATTTGGATGCGGGCCTGTCTGCAAAACGATCTTCACACAGCCAACGCGGGTATGTCTACCCAGCCTGTCCGCGACTGGATCTCGAGCGCCGACGCGCGCTGCGGGGAGAATTCGTACGCCATGCCACACTAGTTTCAAGATGGCGTTTGACGATGGCGGCAACCGCGCGCGGGTGGAGAGTCTGCAGCGGAGAGGGGTCGATGTTTGGGGGCCTGAACGCGTCTACATCAGCGGCGACGTAAACCTAGACGCGATTGAGCCCACTGCCGTCATTCGACAGGCCACGTTGTCCGGCAAGGATCTCAGCATTGCCGCCGGGGCCGTGATCGGCACTTCAGGCCATGCCGAAGTGAGCGATTGCCAAATCGGCCCCGATGCGGAATTGGGCGCCGGGCTCTATCAGGGAGCAACCCTGCTCAATCGTGTCAAGGTTCGTGGCTTCGCCGAGATACGCCCCGGAACGCTGCTGGAGGAGGAAGTTGACGTCGCCCACTCGGTCGCGTTGAAGAACACCACGTTTACGGCCTGCTGCGTGGCGGGATCGCTGATCAATTTCTGCGACCTCTTCCTAACCGGAGGGACGTCGCGCAAGGATCACACCGAAATCGGCTCCGGGGCGATTCACTACAACTTCGACCCGCGCGGCGACAAGTGGGGCAGTTTGCTCGGCAGTATCCGCGGCGTCCTATTGCGCTCCGACCCGGTCTTCATCGGCGGCACATGCGGCCTGGTCGGCCCGCTCGAGGTGGGTCTGGGAGCGGTCACGGCGGCCGGCTGCACGATCCGCAGAGACGTGCCGGAAGGCACGCTGGTGTCGAGCGCTGATCGAGCCGCGATCATCCCGAGCTTCGATCGAACGGCGTACGGCAGCCTCAGGCGGCAGTTCAGGGTGACCGCCAAACTCGTGGCCACGCTCCGAGCGCTGGAGGCTTGGTACGAACTGGTGCGGCTGCCCCACGCGCCACCCCGTGAACAGCATCTCTACGAATTCGCCTTAAGGAGGGTCGGCGTCCAAGCGCAAGAGCGCATCGACCGGCTAGCCAAGATCGTTGCCAAGCTCGAGGCCGGAGCACGGGCCTCGTCGGCCTGGATCCAAGCGGAGCATCGACAGATTGTCCAAGTCTGGCCCAGCCTGCGGAATACGCTACAGCAACCGGTCAAGCCGCAGCTGCCCGCGTCGCGATTCACGCAAGGCTACGCAGACGCCAGAGGGTCGGGCCAAGGTCATTTGGCAGCCGTCAAGGCAGCTGATGCTGGCGCTGTGGAAGCCGAGGAGTGGCTCGAAGGCGTCGTGAACAGCACTATGCAGACTGTGGACGCCATGCTGGCCTAGCCGGCTGATTAGTGGTCGGCCTGAGGCCGACCTTCCAGTCACCTTCGACTTCCCTGGCATGCCAGAGATTTCCGGGTTGGCCAGATGTGCCGACGGCGGAAGCGCTCGCGCCGGTCCGACATCTTCCGAGTTTCCGATTCTGAGGCGATTGATCCGATTGGGCCAGTGATCCCGGCGAGTTCCGACGGGAAATCGCCATCCAAATAGAATGAAGATTCGGTTGGGATCTCATTGGATCTCCGGTCTGCCCCAAGATTGCGTTCTCCGGGGAAACGCCCTGTCGTGGCCCGGACTCCAGCGAAACTCGGTTTGATGCAACTACTTCCCCCGCCAGGCAGGCAGGGATGCAATCTGGCAGTCCTTGCCGCCATGCTGACTGTCCTAGCGTGCGTTCCAGACCTTGCGGCGCAATGCCTTGACGTGCGCGTGCTAGACCCGGCCGCATCTCCGCTCGCGCATGCGACCGTGTCGGCGGGCAGCGTCGATGTTCCGGCTGACAGCAACGGAGTTGCATCGCTATGCGGACTTGGCACGGGACCGCATTCCGTGGTGGTTTCGGCCTCTGGTTTCAACAGCCGAGAGCTGACCGTGGCCGGGCCTTCTGGCGAGGTCACGGTGAGCTTGGAGATCGAGACGCTCACCCAGGAGCTGGTCGTGGTCGGAAGCCGGGCGGAGGCCAGGGCGGTGACAGATTCTGTCGTGCCAGTCGATCTTGTCCCGGCATCCGCGTTTGCGGAGCAGGGCGATCCGGGCGTCCTCAACCAACTGCGCAACATCGTGCCGTCGTTCAACGTCAACGTGCAGCCGATCAGCGGAGGGGCCATGATCGTCCGGCCCGCGAACCTGCGCAACCTGGCCCCGGACCACGTCCTGGTGCTTGTCAACGGCAAGCGCCGTCACCGCGCCGCGCTCATTGCCTGGCATGGAAACGGCGTCTCGGACGGATCGCAGGGTCCCGACGTGTCCCCGATCCCGTCCATCGCGTTGCGGCAAGTGGAGGTCCTCCGCGATGGCGCCTCGGCCCAGTACGGGTCGGACGCCATCGCTGGAGTGTTGAACTTCACGCTGAAGGACAGCCCGAGCGGGGGCTCGGTCGAAGTCCGCACCGGCCGGTTCTATCACGGGGACGGCAGACGACTGATCGTCGCGGGGAATGTCGGCCTGCCTCTAGGCAAGGATGGGTTTGCCAACCTCAGCGTGGAATACGGCAGTTCAGAGCCAACCAGTCGCAGCGTCCAGCGCGATGACGCCAAGGCGCTGATCGCGGCCGGCAACCGCCACGTCCGCACGCCGGTAGTGCAGATCTGGGGATCTCCGGAACTTCGTGACACGCCGAAGTTCTTCGCCAACTTCGGCAAGCTGGTCAACGACTCGACTCAGGTCTACGGACACGCCAACTATGCGAGCCGGAAGGCGACCGGCGGCTTCTTCTTCCGGAATCCCAACACGCGGGCCGGCGTTTACAGCATTGACCGCGGACAGTCGCTGCTGGTCGGCGATGCACTCGACGCGAGCGATGGTGTCCTAGACGGCTCGGCGAATTGTCCGGCCGTGCCGATTGCCAACCACCAGCCCGACCAAGACGCGCTGTCTCGGGTATTCGCAGATCCGAACTGCTTCACGTTCCAAGAGTTGTACCCCGGAGGCTTCACGCCTCAGTTCGGCGGCTACTACACCGACAGCTCGCTTGTCGGCGGAGTGCGTGGCCAGTTCGCAAGCGGGATGACTTGGGATGCCAGCGTCGGATTGGGATCGAGCGAGGTGGATTTCTTCATTTTCGACACCGTCAACGCGTCCCTCGGCCCGGAGTCGCCGACATCTTTTAGGCCCGGTATCTACCGCCAGGAGGAGCTCAACCTAAACCTAGACTTCGCTTACGCCGTGAACGAGATGGTGCATCTTGCGACTGGCGGAGAGTTCCGCAACGAGAGGTTCTCCATCACGCAGGGTGACCAGCCGTCTTGGGAACTCGGGCCGTACCTACAGCAGGGCTTCAGCGCAGGGTCGAATGGGTTTGCCGGCTTCAGCCCGCTGGCGGCTGGAAGTTGGGACCGGCCGAACGGCGCCGTCTACGGCGACATCGAAATCTCGGACCCGCTCAACAAGTACACGCTAGATGGGGCGATTCGAGCCGAGCGGTTCGCCGGATTCGGAGGAACGGTCAACGGCAAGATCGCGGGCCGAATAGAACTCAACAAAATGATCGCGCTGCGCTCCAGTTGGAGCACGGGATTCCGCGCACCTACGCCGGGCCAGCAGAACGCCTACAACTTGTCTTCACAGTGGGACCCCGACCTGATGGACTTGGTCAATGTCGGGACCATTCCGTCCAGTACCGCGGTTGCGGCATTGCGGGGTGGCAAGGCTCTCGCACCGGAGACCTCGATCAACTTCACTGTCGGAGCTGTGGCGCAGAACGGGCCGATATCTTTGACGGCTGACTACTTCCGCGTCGCGATCAAAGACCGCCTGGCCCTCACCAGCGACTTCGTGCTGACGGACACGGAGGTCCGGGACCTGCTGGCCGACGGGGTCACTAGCGCACAGAACTTGAACGAATTCCGCTTCTTTACGAATGACTTCGACACGTTGACCCGCGGAGTTGACATCGTGGCCACGATCGCACCGGCACCGAAGACGGAAGTTTCGTTCCTGCTCAACCATACCGACACCCAGGTGGTCGAGTTCAATCCAGAGGTTGTTTCGGCGCTTCGCATCAAGCAACTCCACGAGAGCCTGCCGAAGACCCGCTGGAACGCCTCCGTGAACCAAGAATTGGGGCGTGTCAGCGTGCTGGGGCGCATCAGCTACTACGGAGGCTGGTTCGATGACGACGACAACCAGAATTACACCGGCAAGCACCTCGTTGACTTGGAATTTTCCTACTTGCTGGCGCCCAGGGTGAAACTGGCCGTGGGTGCTCAGAACGTATTCAACACCTACACCGACCGGAGCCGGCTGGGCTCGGCAGGCCCTGGAAACCTGTACAGCCAGTTCTCCCCGTTCGGATTCGATGGCGGCTACTACTACCTGCGCCTCAACTACAGTTTCCGTGACACCTTCTGATTCCAGCGCGGCATTGGCAACAATGCAGCCGCACTGGACACCGAGCCCGCGGCCGGCTGCCCGCTCTGGCTCCAACCGGTAGACCGATCGAACCAGCCCTCGCCGGAACCCTCTGTCGCGCTTGTCTCGGCTTAAGCGCGCACGCAATTCGCGAGCCGAGCCCCATCTGACGCCACAGGTCCTAGTCCAGGCCTTGCCGTGGTAGGCTTCCACTTATGCAGCGCATCACCCAACCGCCTCCGACTAGACACCACCTGCGATCCGCCTCCAGCAATTTCGCTCCGGTCCCAGGCCGTTTACGCCCCACAGCACGCCTCGCGCTGGCCGTCAGTACTGCTCTCCTTGTCGCCCTGCTGCTCGGCTGCTCGGCCGGGGCTCCTGAGGATCCCGCAGCGGCGCAGGAGCCCGAGCGCGGGCCGCGCACCCAGCCCGACACCGCGATGGGCCTTTACGAACCTGAACAGCATGACCTCTACGACGGGCGTTTCGTGATCTCCGGCGCACGCATCTACCAGGTCGGAACGCTGAATGACCCCAGCCCGTGGGACCACATGGGCAACGACGGCACGACGCTCCGTCCTGTCGGCGGAACGGCCGAGATCGATGTCGACGAGATCGCCAACACGGGCACCTTCCGCGCCGAGCTCGAACTGCCGGAAGGAACGTACGCAATCGACCTCGAGGAGATCAAGGAGTTCTCGCCTTGCCAGGACGGAGGGATCGCCGCCTTCCTGTTCGAGCATGGCGATTCAGGCTGCGGCGATGCGAACTGGCCCAAGAGCCTGCTCTACGTCGCTGGCTGGGGCATGGGCTCGGCCACGCTCAATGGCGAGCCGCTCTATAGCGACTACGAGATCCACTTCATGGTCACGCAGGGCATGCGCGACCGCGACCTCGTGGCACACTACCCGCTGGACAGCAAGACATCCGAGGCCGGCGCAGTAAATCCGGCGCTGCAGCAGCTGGATTTCTACATCCGCAGTCCCGAAACAAACGACGCCAATCATCCGAATCGCGAGGTCTTTGACCACTTCTTCGCGATGGAAGTGACTTGGAAATGAGGAATCGAACTGCCTTGACTTTCACGAATCGACGCCATCGCCAGCCGACGGCCTCCAGCTTGAGTTCTCCGCGCTTTGCACCGACAGCGATGATCGCCCAGCACGGGCTCGGCGTGTCTGTTCGAGCTCTCGCTCTCATTCCGTTGATCTTGCTGGCCTCGGCCTGCGGGCCTGCCGGCGAGGTCGCCGACAGGCCCAACATCGTCCTGATCATGACGGACGATCAGGGCTGGGCTCAGCTCGGTTCGCACGGCGACCCGGTCTTGCAGACACCCCGGCTCGACGCCCTGGCGGCCGAGAGCGTCGAAATGACGCGTTTCTACGTATCGCCGGTGTGCGCCCCGACTCGGGCCGCGCTGATGACCGGCCGCTACAACTACCGGACGGGTGTGGTCGACACCTACTTGGGCCGCGCCATGATGGCGCCCGATGAAGTGACCGTCGCGGAGACGCTCGGAGCTTCCGGCTACCGCACCGGGATCTTCGGCAAGTGGCACCTCGGAGACAACTACCCGCAGCGCACCATCGACCAAGGCTTCCAAGCGTCCGTGGTTCACAAGGGCGGCGGCATCGGACAGCCCTCCGATCCGCCCGGATCGGACTACTTCGATCCGATCCTGTTCCGCAACGGCGAGCAGGAGTCGTTCGAGGGCTACTGCACCGACGTGTATTTCGACGAGGCGATCGGCTGGATCGGTGACGGGAGCGGCGAGCCGTTCTTCGCCTACATCCCGACCAATGCGCCGCACTCCCCGTACCTAGTCCCGGACTCGTACCGCGAACCCTACGCTGCCCAGGGCCTGTCGAACAAGGACGCCCGCATCTACGGCATGATCACCAACATTGACGACAATGTCGGACGACTGCTGGACCATCTCGAGGCACAGGGCCTGGCAGGCAACACAATCTTCATCTTCATGACCGATAACGGCCCGACGACGCGCCTGTACCATGCCGGGCTCCGGGCGCAGAAAGCGACCGTCTACGAGGGCGGCATCCGCGTGCCGTTCCTAGTCCGTTGGCCTGACCGACTTGAGGCCCGCAGGGTCGAATCACTGGGCGCGCATATCGATGTCGCCCCCACTTTGCTCGCAGCAGCTGGGGTGGCCGCTCCGTCCGGCGTCGAGCTCGACGGGATCAATCTGCTTCCGCTGTGGGACGGCGCAGTGTCGCAACTGCCAGAGCGGACGTATTTCGTCCAAGCGCACCGCGGCAACGCGCCCCAGCGCTACCGCGCATTCGCTGCGGTCGAGCAGCAGTACAAGTTGGTGCAGCCGCTGAGTTTCCGGGATGCGCCACCGGAAGACGCTGCGCTCGAACTCTATGACCTACTGGCCGATCCGGGGGAAGAAACCGACCTTGCCGCGGACATGCCCGATGTGGTCGAGCGCCTCAAGGCCGGGTATGACAACTGGTTTGACGACGTATCGTCCGGCCGAGGCTTCGAAGCGGTGCGGTTCACGATCGGCAGCGACCAGCAAGAGCGCGTGACACTGACCCGCCAAGACTGGCGCATGGAGACGCCGGACGGCTGGGGGCGGGGTGAGAAGGTCTTGGGCAAGTGGGAAGTCGAGGTTGCCTCGAAAGGACCCTACGACGTGGCGGTCACCTTCGCCAATCCAGCCTCAGCCGCGGCGACGGCTACGATCTCGTTTCAAGGAACGGAAGAGTCGGCGGCAGTTTCGGCCGGCGCGGAGAGCGTACGCTTCGAAGGGGTCACGCTGTCCACCGGCGAAGGCTCGTTCGAGGCCAGATTGATCGAGGGGTCCGAATCTCACGGGGTCTGGCACGTCGAAATCGTCCGTCAATAGCACACGCTGTCTCCGCTCAAATCTCCGATTCGACGCACTCTAGGGTGCCGTCTTGGCCAGCAATGGCAGCCAAGCTTATACTCAACGCCGTGAGGATCGTCGCGCTGACGCTCTTCGCGACGGCACTGGCAGTCGCGGGACAAGGGCCAAACGTCGTTCTGATCCTGGCTGACGATCTCGGCTGGAGCCAGATCGGTGCCAACGGCGGGAAAGCGTACCGCACACCCAACATCGATCGCCTCGCCAGCGAGGGCATGCGCTTCACCAGCGCATACTCTTCAGCAGCGGTCTGCTCGCCGACAAGGGCGGCGCTGATGAGCGGACAGTACCCGGCCAGGCTGCACCTGACAGATCACATCAAGGGATCCAATCCGAAGGGAAAGCCACTGCTGCAGCCGGAGTGGCACAAACGCCTCGACCTCGAGGTCACGACGATCGCAGAAGTCTTTCGGCGCAACGGCTATCGAACCGCGCATTTCGGCAAGTGGCACCTAAGCCAAGACAAGCGACCGCCCGCCAGCCTGCCCTACAACCCTGACAAGCAGGGCTTTGACGATGTCTTGGTGACCTACAAGCCGATCATCGGCGAGAGCGACCCGGAGGAGGATCCGCACAACGTGCAATCCATCACCGACCATGCCATGCGATTCCTGGAGAGCCACGGCTTGGAGCCGTTCTTCCTCTACCTGCCCCACAATTCGATCCACGAGCCGGTAATAGAGAGCCGTGCGCGCATTGCTCCGTATATCGGAGACCCTCTGCTGGAGCGCCTGAAGATCATGCCGACTATCGCGGCGATCACTGAGCGCCTAGACGATGGCGTCGGCCAGGTGTTGTCCAAGCTCGACCAACTCGGCCTGCGTGACAACACGATGGTCATCTTCTACTCGGACAATGGCGGCAAGGAGACCTTCGCCCGCCAAGACCCGCTGCGCTCGGGCAAGGGATGGCTCTATGAGGGCGGCATTCGCGTGCCGTTGGTAATCCGCTGGCCGGGACACACCGATCCCGGCTCTACAACCGACCACCTGATGACGACGGTGGACTTCTTTCCAACGTTCCTTGAACTCCTCGGTGACGGGGATGCTCCTGGCGATCTCGATGGCGAGAGCTTCTTGGATGTGCTCGAGGGACAAGCGTCTCGGACGGAACGGACGCTCTACTGGCACTACCCCCATTACCACGTGGGATCGGGCATGGTCCCGGCAGGCGCCGTTCGGCGCGGGCGCTACAAGCTGATCGAGTGGTTCGAGGGGACCGTTGCGGGTTCCGGCCACGAATACGAACTCTTCGACCTAGCCGAGGACATCTCGGAGAACCGCGATTTGACTAGTTCTCACCCGGAGATCGCAGAGCAGCTGAGAGCTGACCTCGAGGCTTGGCGCGCTCGCGTGGGAGCGCAGATGCCCACTCCGAGTCCGAAGCGGCAACATGACACGGTCCACTAGGCAGGGTGCATCGCCAATCAAGTGCAGAGAATGCGCAGTTGTATCCCTATAAGAGTGGTCATTCTCCCTACTTGTATCCACTGAAGTGTTTCGCAAGGGATTCATATACGAGAGTGCCTTCAGGCCGCCCTCGCATACGATTCTGGAGCGACGCATGACCCAGCGGCCCACGAATTCCCCAGCATTAGCACTTAGATCGCCAATTAAATGAGACAGGATGACATTTATAACTGGACAATAATGTTGCATTACAACACTTATATCTATATAAAAATGCTATACTTGCAATCGGCGCGCTGTTGCAGCCCGCCACAACGCTCGCTGGAGACCATCGGAAAATGTTACACCGCCTGCGAATCGACGATCTGCTGAGGTGGAAGCAGCAGCCCAGCCGCAAGCCCCTGCTGCTCGATGGCGCCCGGCAAGTCGGCAAGACCGTCTTGCTCGAACAGATGTTCGGTTCCAGCGAATTCAGGAAGGTACATACCCTCGACTTTCGCAAAGAGCCGGATCTGGCAGAGCTGTTCGATGAGGGCCTAGATCCTTGGCGCGTCATTGCCAATGTCGAACTTCGGCTCAACGCCGCCGTCGACCTCGAGCATGACCTCATCTTCTTCGACGAGATCGGTGAGTGCCAGCCGGCGGTCGACTCTCTGAAGTACTTCGCCGAAGTGCTCCCGAATGCCTTCTTATGCGCGAGCGGCTCGAACATCGGACTGCTAGATTCCTTTCCCGTCGGACGAGTCGACCAAGTCAAACTCTCGCCCCTCTGCTTCGAAGAATTCGTCATCGCAGCCGGCGAACCTCGCTTGCTCGAAGCACTGCGAGACCGGCACAGGAGCCAGATTGCCCACCGTAAACTGTGGTCGCTCCTGCTGGACTACTACTTTGTGGGGGGCATGCCCGAGGCTGTCAAGGGTTGGTTCGACGGGCACGGGAGCGCGCATGCGAGGGCCAAGCAGGTCGAGCACACGCACCGACTCCTGGTCGCCGGCTTTGAACGCGACTTCGGCAAGTATGCTGGCCGACTACACGCGCAGCACATCGGAGCAGTGTTTGCCAACGTACCCCGCCAGCTGGGGACCAGCCGAGACGCTTCCGTTCGTCGATTCCGGTTCTCAGGCGTAGTCGACCGCAAGCGACGCTACCAAGACCTGCGCAGCCCGATCGACTGGCTCGAAGCAGCTGGTCTCGTTCTTAAGTGCTACCCGATCGATGGCAAGCCACGCGTACCCCTGCTGGCGCAGACTCGGCAGAACATGTTCAAACTCTATTTGTTCGATGTCGGGCTGCTCGGACACATGCTCGGCCTGACATACGCCGACCAACGCGCACAAGACGTCGACTATAAGGGCTTTATCGCCGAGAACTTCGTGCAGGCCGAGTTGAGCGCCCGCGGCCTCTACCCGACCTTCGGATGGGAGCAGGGCCAGTCCGAGCTGGAATTCATTCTCCGCGATAGTGCGGGAGAGATCGTCCCGGTCGAGGTCAAGAGCGGATCTCGCACGCGCGCTCGCAGCCTGCGATCGTATCTCCAGCGCTACGAGCCGCGCAGGGCGCTAAAGCTCTACGGAGGGCCGCGGCTCCAGCAGAGCGAACAGGTCGAGATGTGGCCTTTGTATCACGCGCAGTTCCTGGCCGAGCTCTGAGCGCGCTATCGCTCGATTCCGAAGGCGTAGAAATAACCGTCGAACGTGCCGATGTAGACCCGTCCGTTGGCAATGGAGATCCCTCCCCAGTGGTTCCAACTGGCGATCTGGTCGCCGCTATTCCACAATTCCCTGCCCGTTCGCGCGTCCAACGCATACAGCACCGCATTGGTCGAACCCGCGATCCGCTCCTCGGCAGTGTTGGTGAGGCCCACGTCCGGCATCGCTTGGTGCGTGTCCTCGCCGTTGCCATAAGCGAAGACTATGCCGTTGGCGACCACCGGAGGCTCTGCCCTATTCATGTCTCGCGAGATCCATTCCGGCGCCAGCCAGAGGCTGCCATCCTCGCGCTCCGCCACCTTGAATGCGACGATCGCACCCTCAGTGACCTCGCCATGCTCGATAGCGGCATGGAACTTGGAGTGCTTGGGCCCCCAGATGGGCGCCAGCACCCATACCGTGCCGTCGGTGTCCTCCCAGCTGGCCATCGCGCCCCACACTCCGGCGGAGGCGAAGTTCACCTCCTCGTTGCAAACCAGCGGCGATCGGTACAGCGGAGTGCGGTGGTCGTCGCCACCGATCGACTCGAGGTCCATAAGGTAGATAACGCACTCCTTGCCGGCGTCCACCATCAGTTCCCTGCCCTTATAGGGGAAGATCGCCGGAGTCACCTGCATGTCTAAGTCGCGCTTGAACAGCCACTCTGCATTGGTCGGTCCGTAGTAGTCGTAGAGTTCCAGCTTGCCGGTTGCGGGGTCCAGCTGCATCCCGATGATGCCGTTGCCGAAGACGCCGTTTTCCGGGTCCCAGACACCATCGCCCGTGCCCGTGTACATCACCTTCTTGGAGCTGATAGCCGGTCCGGTGCGGCCCCACATGCCGCCGCCGGCAGGCCCCCAACTGCCCACCCGGTCGGAATTCAGGTCGTAGACGTAGCCCATGTTCGGATTCCCGCCACAATGCTGGGCCGAGTGGGTGTAGATGACGTTGTCTACCAAGTTCAGGGCATAGGGCTTGCCGTTCGGGGGCATGAACTTCGCCGGCGGGGCCAGATCCTCGCCATCGGCCAGATCGAGCCGGCGCAGCCGACCATCCCAGGAAGCGGCATAGACGACATATTCGCCCTCCTCGGCCCCGGGACCGATCACCGGCGTTGCCGTCATGCCGCCCGGGCACAACAGGTACGGCGGCCGCATTCCCGGACTCGGCTCCCAGTCGCGGTCGAACTGCTTGGACCAAATCAGGCGCCCGTTCGCAGCATCGATGGCGAAGAGGTTGTCAGACACGCCTGTGACCAAGACGACTTCCTTGGGGCCGTCCGCTGTCTGCACGTCCTCGGCGATCAAGGCAGGCAGCAGCGCGTGCATCTGGCGTGGCTCGTTGTCGAGCTTGATCTTCCACAGCAGCTTCGTCTGGGCGACGTTCTCGGTCGTGAATATGGTCTCGTCCTGCTGCCACGCGGTGCGCTGCGGATTGCCCCCGTCAGTCAGCCAGTCCGCGCCGAAGGCGGCGGCCGCCAGCAGCGTGAGGGGGATCAGTAACAGGGCAGGTCTCGTCGCAGACATGGTCGTTGCACTATTCTAGTTTGCCTAACGGTATGATTGTTCGGACGGCTGTTTCGAGCCGCCACGACCCCACTCATCACTCCATGCGCTCTCGAATTGCACCACTCGCGATTTCCACCGCCGCCGCGCTGCTAGCCGCGCTGCCGGCGTTCTCGGACGACTGGACAACGGTCGGAATGGACGCCCAGCGCTCGTCTTGGGTGCGCAGCGACCGCAAGGTCTCGGCGCAGACCGTGGCCGGCCCGGGATTCCAGCCCCTGTGGCGCATTCAAACGGCGAATGAGACCCGCGGCGACGCGGCGCTGACGGCGCCGGTGTTGCTGGACTTTCTCATCAGCCATCGTGGGTTCCGATCGCTTGCATTCGTGAGCGGGAGTTCCGGCGGGGTCTACACCATGGATACGGACCTGGCTCGGATGGAATGGGATCGGCACTTCGCTGCGGGCCCCAGCAACAGTTCGGCCGAGTGTCCGGGCGGAATGACCGCAAACGTCAGCAGGAACACGTCGGTCAAGATGCCCTCGATGCTGGGATTCGTCGCCCGCGGCCGCCGCTCGCCAGCGATCAGCGGCGTCGGCCAGCCGGGCGCGGGCGCGGTCACCCTCGCAGAGATCCCACCAACGCCGACAGCCAGACCGCAGCCGAGCCAAGCAGCCGCGCGGACCCGGCCCCCGGCGCGGTCGTCGCTGCGGGGCGTGAATCTGCTTCACGTCCTGTCCAACGACGGCAAGCTGCACGCACTCTACGTTTCGAACGGTCGCGACCACAGGCCTCCCATGCCGTTCCTGCCAGCCAATTCGCACGCCCGCGGGCTGATCGTGATCGAGGACACTGCGTTTGTCACAACCGTTAACCGCTGCGGCGGCACGCCGGACGGCGTGTGGTCACTGGACCTTGAGAGCGGCACGGTACGCGCTTGGGAATCCGATGGCGGTTCGATCGCGGGGCCTGCCGGAGCAGCCTTTGCGCCAGACGGCACGCTCTACGCCGCGACCCGGGATGGGGCGCTGGTCGCGCTCGAATCCCGCTCGCTAAACCTCGTGCAGGAGAGCCGCGCCACCGGATTCCGTTCCTCGCCGGTAGTTTTCGACTTCAACGGAGCTGACCACTTGGCCGCCCTCGGCAGCGACGGCACGCTGCAGGTCTACGTCGCCGACAACCTCACGGCGACAGTGGCCGCCGCCTCGGCTAGATCTGGAAGCGCGGACGAAGATACCGCGCTCGCGGTCTGGAAAGACGAGTCCGGAACGAGCTGGATCGTCGTGTCGACTGGCAGGTCGATCGCCGCATGGAAGCTGGCCGGCCGCGCTGGAGCGATGTCATTAGAAAAGGGTTGGGAATCCTCCGCGATGGTCGCGCCGCTTCCTCCGATCGTGGTCAACGGCGTGGTGTTCGCCCTAGACGGGGGCGAGGCCTCAGGCCAAGCGACGCTGCACGCACTTGAGGGCACGACCGGAGCCGCCCTGTGGGACAGTGCGGATTCGATCGAGGCGCCGGCCAGGGGACACACCCTGTCCTCCGGGCCCAGCCATGTGTATCTGACCGCGATGGACAACGCGGTCTACGCATTCGGCATCCCGATGGAGCACTAGATGAGGACTTCCTCTGCTGCTCTCGTTCGCTACGCCTCGCTGGCATTGCTGGTCGCGTTGCCGGCGCAAGCTGAGCTTCCCGCAGGTCCGGGCATGGCCGAAACCGAGCGCTTGTGCCAAGGTTGCCACGATATCTCGCAATCTGTTTCCTTGCGTCAGGACCGAAACGGCTGGAGCGCCACGCTGATGAAAATGGTCGGCTTTGGCGTCAAGGCCTCCGACGAAGAGCTAGGTGTCTTGGTGGAGTACCTGGCCAAGCACTATCCCGCCGGCGAGCTGCCGCCGCTGGATGTTAACGCGGCCCGCGCGATCCAGTTGGAGAGCCGTCTGTCGCTGAAGCGCTCCGAAGCGGCGGCGATCCTCCGTCACCGCGACGAGCACGGACCGTTCAAGTCCCTGAAAGAGCTGTTGGCAGTGCCGGGCATCGACACCGCCAAGGTCGAATCCAAGCAGGACAGGCTGGTATTCCGGATCAGTTCTGGAAGCTGATCTCGTTCGCAGCGAGCAGGCTGTGGGCGTACTCGTCCCAAGGCTCGCGCCCGACTGCCGCGCGCCGGTCATCCAAGTACCGGAGACCAAGCTCCACTTCCGCCACGCTGGGATCTCGCCCGTAGGCGCGCCGATACATGGCCCCGACCCGCTCGGCACGGTCGCTCACCGATTCCACCGCCTCCGCGAGACCGCGCCCGCGCTCCTGCATCCAGCCGCTGTTGAGCACGAACAATTGCTGCAAGGGGGTCGTGGTCACTTGCCGGAAAGGGCTGTGCTGCGTCATGACAGGGAAGTCATACAGTTGCAGCACGGGGTGCAGCCGCCCCCGGCTGATGCGCGAATAGACCGACCTCCGCGTAACCTCGGGAGAGTCGACCTCGCTCGAAGGGCCTCCTCCTGCAAGGTTCAGCTCGCCAGACGCCCACAGGATCGAGTCGCGCCACGCCTCTACGTCGAGCCGGCGCGGATTCATCCGCCAAAGCAGGCGGTTGGTGGGATCGTCCCCTCCGGCCTTGGGATCGTCGCGACTGCTTTGGCGGTACGCCGCGGAGAGCATGATCTCGCGGTGCAACCATTTCAAGGACCAGCCGTTGGTCACGAAGCGCGCGGCCAGATCCTCGAGCAAGGCGGGATGCGTCGGCTCCTGACCCTGCGTGCCGAAGTCCGACGGAGTCCGCACCAAGTGCTCGCCGAAGTGCCAGCCCCAGACGCGGTTGACCCAGACCCGCGCGGCCAGCGGGCCCGCCTCCCCGACGATCTTTTCGGCAAGCTCCATGCGCCCCGAGCCCTGCTTGAAGGCAGTCGGCTCGCCCTGCTCGAACACGCTCAGAAAGCGCCGCGGCACGATCTCGCCCGGGTTGGTGACGCTGCCGCGAACGAAGACCGGCAGGTTACGGGGCTGGCCTGGGCGCAGGTCCATCCGCGTCACGGTGGGCGTCGAGCCATCCACCCACACGCCGCAATCAACGACGGCAGGGGTCATGGGCACTTCATATGCCGACAGTTCCAGTTCCAGCCGCTCGTACGCGGGCTTCATGGCCAGGATCTCGGCATGCAACTCCTCGGCGACCGTGTCCAGGTCCTTCAGGTTGCCGAAAACTCCCTTGGTGCGATAAAGCTCCTCGTGCTTCCAGGTCAGCCAGTTGGCTTGTTGGGGATCTAGCGCGACCATAGGCCGGTTGACTTGCCAGGTGCTTGCGAACACCCCGGCCAAGGCGTAGTAGTCCTTGGCCGTGATGGGGTCGAATTTGTGGTCATGGCAGCGGGCACAGGCGACCGTCAGGCCGAGCAGGCCCCGCGACACGGCGTCGACGCGCTCGTCCCAATCGTCGGTGGCAAGCGTCTCGATCACATCCCGCGACAAGCGCCGATCCTTGTGGTACACCGGCGCGTTGCCCAGGTAGCCCAGCGCGCGCATGTCCGCCGGCTCGAATCCGGGCAGCAGGTCGGCCGCGAACTGCATGCGGATGAAGCGGTCGTAGGGAATGTCCTTGTTGATGGCCTCGATCACCCAGTCGCGATAGCGCCACGCGTGCTGGAACGGCCGATTGGTCGCCTCGCTGGTCGGGTGGTCCTCTGCCCATCTGGCCACGTCCAGCCAGTACCGCCCCCAGCGCTCCCCATAGCGGGGCGAGCGCAGCAAGCCGTCGATCAGGTCGCTGTAGGCCTCCATCGACGGATCGGCCGCAAACGCCTCGGTCTCCTCGAAGCTCGGCGGCAGGCCCGTGAGATCAAGGTAGGCTCTGCGGACCAATGTCCTCGGATCCGCAACGGGCGACGGCTGCAGCCCGTTCGCTTCCAACTTGGCGAGCACGAACGCGTCGACCTTGCGCAGGGTCCAGTCCGGGTCGGAGACATCGGGGGCAAGCCGTTCGCGCAGCGGCTGGAAGGCCCACCAGCTGCGGCCCTCTTCGATCGGGGTTCCGGGTCCGGACGCGCTGGCATCCTCGCCGGCGGGCTCGTGCGATTCGCTCCGCGGATCGGCAGCCCCGCTAGCGATCCAAGCCCGAAAATCCTCAATCACACGATCCGGCAGCTTCCCGGTCGGAGGCATCTTGAGCACCGGATCGAGGTAGCCCAGAGCCTTCAGCACCAAGCTGGCGTCGGCGTCGCCCGGCACCAATGCCGGGCCCGTCGCCCCTCCCGAGAGCAGGCCGTCGCGGCTGTCAACGACCAGCCCGCCCATGGGCTCGGCCAAGCTTGACGAATGGCAGACCTCGCACTGCTCGACCAGCACCGGCCGGATGCGGCGCTCGAAGAACTCGATCTCCGGGCTCTGCGCTAGCGCCGCCAGGGCGCACGAGAGCAGCAGCGCGGCCAGTCTCATGCCAGCAATTCCCGCAGCACGGTGCCGTGCACGTCGGTCAGGCGGAAGTCCCGCCCCGCGTAGCGATAGGTCAGCCGTTCGTGATCGAACCCGAGCTGGTTCAGGACGGTGGCGTGCAGGTCGTGGACGCTCACCCGATTCTCGACGGCCTGGAAGCCGAACTCGTCCGTCGCGCCGTACGCTATGCCGCCCTTGACTCCCCCGCCGGCCATCCACATCGTGAAGCCGTAGGGATTGTGGTCGCGGCCGTCTCCCGCCTCCGAGACCGGAGTGCGGCCGAATTCGCCGCCCCAAATCACCAGCGTCTCGTCCAGCAGGCCGCGGCGCTTCAGATCGCGGATCAAGGCCGCCGACGCTTGGTCCATGTCCGGGCAGCGCTCGCGGAGATTCTTGTTGATGCCTATGTGGTCGTCCCAAGGCTGGCCCGGTCCGTAGTAGACATGCACGTAGCGGACGCCTTGTTCGACCAGCCGGCGGGATAGCAGGCAGCCATTCGCGAACGGTGTCTCGCCGTACTCCTCGCGAACCGACTCGGGCTCCTTGCGCACGTCGAAGACATCGAGAGCTTCGAATTGCATCCGGTAAGCCGTCTCCATGGCGCGGATGCGTGCGTCGAGATAGGCATCGCCGCCGACCCGGGCCTGGTGATCCCGGTTCAGCGCCTGCATCAGATCAAGCTGGCGGCGCTGGGCCTCGGCCCCGAGCGTGTCGTTGCGCAGGTAGCGGATCATCTTGTCCGGATCGGTCTCGGCATGGTTGAAGTGCGTGCCCTGGTGCTCGGCCGGCAGGAATCCAGCGCGCCACAGGTCACCGCCCCGCGCGCCGGGGCTCAACACCACGAAGCCCGGCAGATTGCGGTTCTCGGTCCCCAGGCCGTAGGAAATCCAAGCGCCGAGCGAGGGCCTGGTCGCGGCGATGTTGCCCGAATGAATCAGATTGCGCGCCGGCGTGTGCGTCGGATTGAACGTGTACATCGACCGGATGACGCACAGGTCGTCTACGACCGCGCCGAGATTGGGCAGCAGCTCGCTGACTTCAATGCCGCTCTCGCCGCGGCGCTGGAACTCGAACGGGGACGGTAGCAGGCCGCCGGTCATGCGCTCTGTGCGCAGATCAACCGACTCGGGCCGCTCGCCGGCATGGGTACGCAAAGCGGGCTTGGGATCGAACAGATCCATGTGGGACGGCCCGCCCGTCATGAACAGGAAGATGATGTGCTTCGCGCGCGGGGCAAAGTGCGGCCCCACCGGTTCGGAAACAGCGGCGCCAAGCTGCTCCTGCAGCATCGCCGACAGTCCGACCGCCCCGAATCCGCCGCAAAGGGAACTGACGAACTGTCGCCGCGTCGAGTGGCGGCCATCGGCTAGCGACATTTCGTCCTGAGTATACCCGACTAACGCGCCGGCGAAACCGCCGCAATGCACTCCCCTGGCACCGCCGATGCGGCGCGAGCGAGGTTTCCAGCAACCTGCCTATGTCAGTATTCGATCTCGAAAACGGCGCGGATCTTGCGCTTCACGCCGCGGTAGAACACGCCGTAGTATGGGCTCGCCAAGTTCTCCTGCACATCTTGCGGATTGAAGTTGTTGAGCAGGTTGAAGAGCCGGAACCCGGCGCGGATCCGGCGGTTCTTGCCATTGAACTCGATGTCCACCATCTTGGTGACCTGCAAGTCGAGAGCGTTGAACAAAGGAAAGCGGCCGGCGCGGTTACGCGCCCCGACGAAGTCCCGGTACTCGTTGGTCCTGGAGTAGGGGAACCCGCTGCGTATGTCCCACACAGGGATCGTCTTGAAGCCCCACGGCAGATTGAACTCGGTCCAGGTCAGCATGCGGTGGGGCACGTCGAAGCGCAGCGGAGCGCGTTCGTTCGGCTGGATCAGGCTCGATGGCGTCGGCCCGTAGATCGATCCCAAGTCGTTCAGATCGCCGTACGAACTTGAGTTGACGTACGAGACGGTGATATGTCCGGTCCCGCTGAGCCGGTAACGCACGGAGAGCTGGAACTCCCGGTACAGGTCGGCGCCGTCGTTGCTCATGGTCAGCACGGGATCGTCCTCTCCGAGGCTGCCCCCGTATACGGGGTTCACCAAGAAGTTGCTCGTGGTCCGCCGGAACTGGTAGCCGGTGCGCAGGAACAGGTTGTCGATCAGCTCGTGGTCCAGCTGGAGGTTCCAGCCGAGGCTCTTCGCATTGCGCAACGGCCCGTCCAGCCGCGACAGCAGGTTGCGCCGGTACAGCACGTCGCCATAGGGATCGAACCTCGTCTCGATGCGCAGGGGCAGCTGCTCGAACGTCGGCACCAACAGGCTGATGCGGTCGACAAATAGCCCGGAGCCCCCGCGCAGGACGGTGCGCGCGGCCGAACCGAGCGCATAGGCGAAGCCGAGCCGATACGAGGGATTCCACTGCGAAGACAGGGAGTCCCGCTCCAGCCTGCCGCCCATGTCGAGCGTCAGAGAGTCGCTGACCCTCCATTTGTTTTGCACGAACGTCGCGAAATCGACTTTTCTCCCCTGAACCATTGCAGGATCGGTGTAGGCCAGGTTCAGCACCGGCTGGCCCGCCGCCCCCAGCCAAGTGACGGGATTGAAGATCTGTTCGCCCGAGTACGTCTCCCAGCCCAAGTCAGCGCCGGCCTTGAGCTGGTGGTCCCCCAGCGGGCGGAAGTGGTACAGCTCGGAGAGCTTGCGGCGCGTTGTCGCCCGCGCCTGCCGGTTGAAGAACGAGCCCGACACGCGGTCGATGCCGATGACGCTGGGTTCGTAGCCGAGCGGCTTGACATCGTTCTCGAGGTCTTGGATCGAAAAGTGGGAAAGCAGGATGCCGCCCGCGCCGAACTCGTGCGAGTCCTTGACCGTGTACAGGAACGCGCGCTTGCGCAAGTCTGCCGTGGACGGTTGCGGGGTGAACGCGTCGAGCCCGAAGTAACTGAACTTCTCGGGATATACCAGGGCGGTCAGAGAAGCACGGTTCTTCTCAGACACGGACACGTCGAATTGGTTGAAGACCGTCAGCATCTCCCGCTCGACGTCGCGCTCGTGCAGCGGCAGGTTGGCGTCCTCTTGGTCAGCCCGCACGTACTGGTACTCGGTCGAATGCAACCACGCCACCCGGTTGGAGATCAGCGGAATGTTGAGCGTCAGCCGCGGGGTACTCGATTCGATGCCCACGACGCGCCCGGCCCGGCGCCGAATCCGGGGGGTGAAGTTCTGGAGTTCGAAATGAAATTCCGAGGCGTCCGCCGGCGTGGTCTCGACGGTGGAGAGGGCACCGGCAAAGCCCCCGTATTGCGCATCGTACGGGCTGGAGAGCACCTCGACGCTAGAGACCACGCTCAACGGCAGGGTCATCTCGGAGATGCGGGAGACGGGATCGGTCACGTCGATGTTGTTGAGCTGCGAGCCGCTCTGGGTGGCCCGCACGCCGTTCATGTTGATCTCGCCCGCACGGCCCCTCAGCACGCCCGGGATCAGAGGCATCACGTCCTCGACGCTGCGGTTCGCTTTCGGCGCGTTGTCCAGCGTCGAGATGCCCACTGAACCGGACGAGGTAGTCTCGGTCGGGTCGATCGCGATCACCGACGCGGTGACATTCACCGACTCGACCACGGTCTCGACCTCCATGGCGATGTCGGTCCGAAGCGCCTCGTCCTCAGTGGGCACGCACACGATGTCGCTCTGGCCGTTCAACCCGGCGGAAGTCGCGCTGAGGAAGTAGCAGCCCTCCGCCACGGCATCGAAGCGATACAGTCCCAGTTCGTCGGTCTCAGCGGTGGCCGGCCCGGCCGCCTCGTCGGCCGCAAGCTCCTCCACGGAGACAGAGTGCAGTTCGATCACCGCGCCCGGGACGCCGAAGTGCTCTCCCTCGGAGCCGACGATGAACGCTTGCCCGATGATCGGCTGAACTGTGCCTTGCGCCCGTAGCGGGGTCTGCAAAGACGCCAGTCCCGCAAGCACAACCACAGCTAGGGCCGGACAATCGCAGCGAAGTCCGTGCCTTAGGGGCAGCTGATTCATGCGCACAATCAGCCTAGCAAGAACGTGGATCATTTCCAGTGTTTGGCGTCGCGGCGGCTATCCAACATGGTTCCCGGGAAAGCCAGCGGCTTCCCGCCGAGCGGCACGGGAGATTGGGTCCACTAAACAGTCAGACGGAATCGGTTCCGCGCGCGGGTACAGGGCCGGGGAGCGGCGCGATCATCGCCGGCCCGGCGATTCGCGTGCCTACGCCACCAGTTCCCTGATCAGCTCGCCGCCGGTCTGGCTGAGCTGCTTGTCCCTGCCCTGCGCGAAGTAGGTCAGCTCCGCGTCGTCCAATCCCAGCAGGTGCAGGAGCGTGACGTGCATGTTCTGGATCGGATGCACGACCTCGACCGCCGTCCCCCCGGTCTCGTCGGTGGCTCCTACGATCTCGCCGCGCGGGGCGTCTCCGCCCGCCATCCAGAAGGCCATCGCGGGCGCGTTGTGGTCGCGTCCCCAAGCGGTCCCTCCCCCGCGGATCCCGTTGTCCGGAGAGCGCCCGAATTCCCCAGCCCATACGACCAAGGTCTCGTCCAGCAGGCCCGTGCGCTTGAGATCCTTGAGCAGCCCCGCGATGGGCCGGTCGATCGAATCGAGGCGCGTCCCGTGGGCCTTCTCGATGTAGTCGTGAGAATCCCAGCCGGACACGATCACCTGCACGAAGCGCACGCCGCGCTCCACCAAGCGGCGCGCCAGCAGGCAGCGCCGGCCGATCGAGTCCACCTCTGAGTCGTCCGAACCGACGCCGTACAAGGCTCTCGTCTGCTCCGGCTCGGCATCCAAATTGATCGCTTCCGGCATCTCGGCCTGCATCCGGAACGCGAGCTCGTAACTCTCGATGCGGGCGGCGAGTTCTGCGTGGCCGGGATGGCGCTGCATGTGCCTCTTGTTCAGCCGGCCGAGGTAATCCAGCGTCGTTTCCTGCTGTTTCTGCGTGACGTACTCCGGCGGCCTCATGTCCAGCACGGGGGCGCCCTGCGAGCGCAGCGGCGTGCCTTGGTAGTGCGCGGGAAGGAATCCGTTGGACCAGTTCCCGGCACCGCCCTGCGGGTAGGCCAGGTCCGGCAGCACGACAAACCCCGGCAGGTTCTGGTTTTCCGTCCCCAGCCCGTAGGTGACCCACGAACCGATCGCCGGATCCCCGCCAAAGCGGTTGCCGGTGTTGAGGTGGTACAGGGCTGTCGGGTGGTTCACCGAAGTGGCTTGCAAGCCTCTGTAGAAGCAGACGTCGTCGACGCAGTCGGCAAAGTTGCGCAGCTTGGCGTTGATCTCGATTCCCAGCTGACCCGCGCGGCGGAATTCGAACGGGCTGCGCACGAAGTAGCGCTTGCCCGTGTTCATGCTCGCCTCGAACTTGTTGCGCTCCTTGACGAATTCCGTCATGTGGAGGTCGACCAGCTTGGACTTCGGATCGAACGTGTCGATATGGCTCGGCCCGCCCTCCATCAGCAAGAAGATGCAGCTCTTGGCCTTGGCCGCGTGGTGACCGCGCCGGGCGGCCAGCTCGCCTGCCCTGGCCCGGTCTTGGTGCAACAGTCCCGAAAGCGCGATGGCGCCGAGACCCATGCCGGAGTGGTACAGGAACTCGCGCCGCGAGGGGCTGGCAGTGAGGATTCGGCGTTTCATCTTCAGTACACGTAGACGAACTCGTTGGAATTGAACAGCGCGAGCGCCAGATCCGCCAGAGCGCGTGCCTCTGGCGAGGAATCGCTCGGATGCGGATTGTGTTCGTACGGACCGCTGTGAGCGGGCTGCACGAACTCGAATTTCTCGCCGGTCAGCTCGCTCGTGATGTGGTGCACCACGTCGTCGGGGGGCCGGCGCGGCTGGGCCGGGTTGCGGCCGTGGTAATCCATCATTTCCTCAAGGAACTCTTGCGTCCAAGCGACCTCATTATCGTCCGCCCGGCGCCCGAAAGCCAGCCGGAATGCCGCATCGACGCGGTCGTCCGGCGGAAGCTCCGCCAAGCGCTCCCCCATGATCAGCGCCATGTCTCTGGACTGTTCGGAATTCAGCAGTGCGAAGGCCTGCGTTGGAACAGTCGAGGACTCGCGGCGTTCGCAGGTAAGGTCTGGGTTGGCGCCGTTGAACACTTCGACCATCGGGTCGATCAAGCTGCGCTGCTGGAAGCTGTAGACGGATCTGCGGTTGCGCCGCCGCCGAGTCGGCTCAGCCTCGTAGATCGGCCGCAGCGTGCCCATCGCGTGGCGCGGTTGCAGGGCCACGTCGGCATTGATCTGAGGGTACGTGCCGGGGCCGCCGGGCATGTCGCTCAACTCGCCCGCAACGGAGATGATGCTGTCGCGCAGCTCCTCGGCTTCGAGCCGCCGGGGAGAGAAGTGAGACAGGTAAAGGTTCTCGGGATCCTTGGCGCCCACCTCGGCCTGGCTCGGATGAGCGCTGGCACGCTGGTAGGCGGCCGAGAGCAAGATCACGCGATGGACCGCCTTGACGCTCCAAGCCTGGTCGATGAAGAATCCAGCCAGCCAGTCCAGCAGTTCGGGGTGCGACGGCTTCTTGCCCATCTTTCCGAAGTTGTTCGGATTGGCCGCCAAGCCCCGGCCGAAGTGGTACTGCCAGATGCGGTTGACCATGACCCGGGCAGTGAGGGGATTGCGCGGGTTCACGATCCACTTCGCCAGCTCCGAGCGCCGGCCTTCTAACCCGTCCGGGATCTTGGGCGATGGAAAGCCCGCGTAGCGCTCTACCGCTTCCAGCACGCCTGGCGTGACCGCTTGTGCGGGCGCCTGGATGTCGCCGCCAACCAGCACGTGTGTCTTAGCTTCCCGGTATTCGGCTGGCTGCATGTAGCTGTTGCGCGAGGCGACGGCGTCCCACTCCTGTACTAAGCCGTTGCTGACCGTCATGGCCAGAGGCTCGAACCTCAGGGCCGACAGTTTGTGCATCGTGACCCGCTTGCGGAGCAGCTTGAGCAGCTCGGCCTCTTCCTTGTCCATGTACCGCTGCAGGATCGAGCTGCCAGCATTGGCGGCCGCCTCTGTTCCCTTGGCCTCGGCCAAGCGCGCGCGGGCAGCCTTGTGCAGGTCTTGCATGCGGCGTTCGAGGGTGGCGATGCGAGCCTCGAACGGGCGACGGCCAACCTCGAAACCTGCTGTGGACTCGTGGGGCAAGAAGTCCACCGGCCGCCGGGCAAACGCCGTGCTGGCGAACACGGCCTGAATGCGGTAGTAGTCCCGCGTCGGAATCGGGTCGAACTTGTGGTCGTGACAGCGAGCGCAGCCCAATGTCAGGCCCAGGAAGGACTGACCGACATGGTGGGTGACGTCGTCAAGGAAAAGCTGCCGCGAGACAGCCGCCACGGCCATGCCAGTGTGCTCCCATGGACCGCTTCGCAGGAAACCCGTGGCGAGGATCGCGTCAGGGTTGTCGGGAAATAGCTCGTCGCCGGCCACCTGCTCGAGCACGAACTGGTCATAGGGCTTGTCTTCGTTGAAGCTGCGGATGACGTAGTCGCGGTAGCGCCACGCATTGGGACGCTCAAAGTCGTTGGAGTAGCCCGCCGTGTCGGCATAGCGGGTCACGTCCAGCCAGTGCCGCCCCCAGCGCTCGCCGTATCGGGGAGAGTCAAGCAGGCGGTCAACCAATGCCTTGTAGGCTTCGGCCGAGTCGTCATTGACAAACGCATCGACCTCTTCGGGCGTCGGCGGCAGGCCGGTCAGATCATAGGTCACGCGCCGGATCAGCGTGACCTTGTCCGCTGCCGGAGCGGGCCGGAGATCCTTCTCAGCGAGTCGCGCGAGTACAAAGCTATCGACGCTTGTCCGTACCAGCGCGGGATCCACGCCAGCGGTCGGCAGCTTGACATTCGCTGGAGGTCGGAACGCCCATAGGTCGGCCTCGTCGAAGTCCCAGTCCGACGCCGCCTCGGCCTGCACGTACGGCGCGCCGGAACGGATCCACTCGCGAAATGCGAGTCGCACGTCGGGAGGCAGCCTCTTCTCAGCCCCTCCGGGTGGCATTTGTAGCTCGCCGGCATGGTCGATGGCCGAGACGAGCAGGCTGGAAGCCGGGTCGCCGCTGATGATCGCAGGGCCCCTCTGGCCGCCCTTGATGGCCGCCTCGCGCGTCCGCAAGTCCAGCTTGGCGAATGTGTTCGCCTCGCCGTGGCAGCCCAGGCACTGCTGCTTCAGCGTCGGCTGGATGGTCTCGACAAAGATGTCTTCAGCGGTTGGCGCGGCGAAAGCCGGCGCAATCAGTGCCAGCCCCATGGCAACGTTCCGCACGGGGTCGGAGGAAGCCAGTCGCAGGATCGAGCGGCTCGCGCGCATTCGCATGGCCCAACATCGCTCGCCCCCGAAGGCCGCGGGCCGAGACGACTCGTTCGACTCCATCTTAACCCCCGCGCCGGCCACTTACAACGCCGTCGCAGGCTCGGGCGCGCAGCCGATGCCCGTCGAGGAATTGCTCGGATCACTCATCCGCGAAGCGAAACGAGTAGAGCTTGGCGTCCCGGAGGTCGAACCGGAGCCTCACCGACTCGCCGGCCTCGACCTCTTCGGCCAAGTCTTCTAACCCCCGCACCTCGCCATCAGTGACTGTCTCGAGGATGGGCGCACTTTCTGCGCTGGCAGGGCTCGAGGCATGAAGGGCTGCCACCCTGACAGATCCGTCTGGGCCGACATCCGCCGTGAGCCTGAGGGTGTTGCCGCTCCACCGCAACGGAACTGTCGTGACGGACGCCGGCTCGGTTGGTTCGATCGGCTCGTATCCCGCCCAGCCATCGGGGCGCATCATGGCCAGTGCAAGGTAGCCTTTCCTCCAATCGAAGAAATACCAATCGCTCGAACCGTAGTAGATCCGGGTCTCGTCGGCATGGAAGATCGGTGCGGAAGCGAACAGATTGCCCCAGTCGTAGGGGGTCCGGCCGTACTCGATCTCCGTGGCGGCGGAGTGATCGATGAACGCACGCCCGGGCTCGATGCGATGCCACTGCCTGCTGTCCGGGCTCCACGCCAGCTCGATGTGCTGCTTCGTACTGGCAGCGTCGTCGGCATCCGGGAAATCCATCATGCCGAGCAGCCCGATGTACACGTCCGCCACTGGAAAGACGACCATGTCATGGGTCTGCAAGCGTCTGTCCACACCTTCCAGGACGACCTCGGCCTTCGTCCACTTCAGGAAATCGGCCGATTCCGTTCTGCCCACTTGGCGCACCGAGGGACTGCCATACTTCAAGCGCGTAAACCCGATGTACTTGTCCAATCGCGGGTCCCAAAACGCATTGTTGTGGGTGTCTCCCGGCGCCTCGATCTGGGGCGCTAGGATCGGCGCGCTCCAACGCACGCCATCGGCGGAGAAAGCCACCGCCATCTCTTGCGCGCGAAAGAACATCTTGTACCTGCGGGCGGGGTCGGGTTCCCGCATGTCCTTGATCACGCCGGCGCCGTGCGGGCCATAGAACATGCCGCGCATGTCCTCGCCGCGCATGACAATGTTGTTCGCGGTACTTCCGTCGAACTCCACTAGGCCCAATTCGGGCTTGGTCCATTCGATGCCGTCCTTGGAGACCGCATAGCAGACGCCCATCTCCCGGGCGCGAGGCCTGACCGACATGTAGCGGTGATGCGCTGGTGTGCGCTCGTCAATCGGGGTGGATGTCGTACGCTCGTCGACGATGAACGGGCTGTACCAACACTTGTAGATCCCTTCCTGTTCGTCGTAGATCACGTTGGCGTAGACGTTATCGAATCGGGGTTCCCACGGCTTGTCCTCGCGCAGCAGCGGATTCTGTTCGTGCTTGCTCACTGCGCCGATGCGCAACCGGGCGTTTGACACGGACTCGACAATTCGGGAATCGAGCAAGAGATACCGGTTGCTCGGCGCTTCCGATTCGACTGGATCGCTGCTGGCAGTACCGCAGGACAGAGCGCCCACCGCGGCCAATATGCCAGCAGCGGCGAGCGCGATTCGGTAGCCGCGTGAATAGTCGTCCGCTTCAGAATTTCCAGTGCCGTGAGACATTCATTCCAGTGCCATCAACTGTTGCCGGCCCTGTCTCCGCCCAGTGTAGTGTTTGTGCCGCTTGCGTCGTGCGCGACCGAGCACAATCAGGGTCTCCGGACGGCTTCGAAATAGGCTGGGTTCGACGGCTACATGACGCCCATACAGCCAACTCGAGGCTAGGCTGAGATCGGTTCGTATGCTAAGGAGAACCACTCCCTTATGTCCTTGTTTGTCACTGCGAGCCAACGGATTTCCATCTCCAGCAACTTGCGGCGAGTCACGTTGATCGCGCTCTGCCTATTCGGGCTCCGGCATGGCTCCGCCGGGCAACAGCTGACCAGCGCGGGATCGGATGTGTTCGTCAACAACTGCGTGCTGTGCCACGCAGGTGATGGCAAGGGCACCAATCGCGGACCCAGCATCCTCGAGTTCGTCAGAGCCCGCGAACCAAGCGAGGTGGCGCAGTTCCTGCGCGTCGGAGTTCCCAACAAGGGAATGCCAGCGTTCGCGCTTCCCGACGAGCAACTCGACCGATTGGTCCGATTTCTCGCCACGCTGCCGCCGGCCGAAGACGCGCCGAGCGATAGCTTGGAAGAGCAGTTCGAACTCTCCGACGGCACGATACTGCGCGGCGAGTTGCTCAACGAAAGCGGGTTCGACGCTCAGGTTCGCACGGCTGATGGGCGGATTCACCTGTTGCGACGCAAGGGTGAGGCGTACGTGCCCGCAGCGATCGAACCGAACGTCGACTGGCCCACGTATCACGGGAGCAACACCGCCAATCGCCATAGCTCGCTGAACCAGATCGACCGTGGCAATGTCAGCCGCCTAGCCTCGGAGTGGTTCTTCCCCGTGCCCGATCAGCGCATGATCGAGGGCACGCCGGTCGTGATCGATGGCGTGATGTATATCACCGGAGTGAATCAAGTCTTCGCCTTGGACGCTGCAACCGGTCGACAAATCTGGGAGTACAAGCAACCCCGTAACACCGGATTGGTGGGAGACGCTGCCATCGGCCTAAACCGCGGCGTGGCGATCCGTGGCGACCTACTCTTCACTGTGACGGACCACGCCCACGCCATCGCTCTCAACCGCTGGACAGGGGAACTTGCCTGGGACGTCGAGATGGCCGACTCCCATGACCACTATGGAGCGATTGCGGCGCCGCTGGTAGTGGGAGAGTTAGTGTTCTTCGGCATCTCCGGGGGTGACACCGGCCTGCGGGGCTTCCTAGACGCCTACTATGCCGCAACAGGAGAACGGGCCTGGCGCTTCTGGACCATCCCCGCGCCCGGGGAGCCGGGGTCCGAGACATGGGGCGATCCCGAGGTGCTCGAGAGGGGCTGCGGGGCCACCTGGCTTACCGGCAGCTACGATCCCGAACTCAATGTCCTGTATTGGCCGACAGGCAACCCTTGCCCGGACCTTAATGGCGACCGCAGGCCCGGCGACAACTTGTACACGAATTCAGTGCTAGCCCTGACACCGGAGACGGGGGAACTTCTGTGGTACTTCCAGTTCACTCCCCACGACACGCACGATTGGGACGCTCAAGAGCCATTGCTGCTGATTGACGAGGAATTCCGGGGCGAGCCCCGCAAGCTACTTGTGCAGGCCAACCGCAACGGCTTCCTATACGTTCTGGATCGCGTCACGGGAGAGTTTCTGCTGGGCGAGCCGTTTATCGAGCAGACATGGGCCGAGGGCTTGGACGAGAACGGACGCCCAATCGTCCGTCCGGGGAGTGACCCCACGGTGGAGGGCAGCGCGGTCTGTCCGGCGATCCGCGGTGCTACCAACTGGTGGGCGTCAGCATACAGCCCGGTAACGAAGCTGTTCTACATGATGGTCCATGAGTCCTGCATGCTCTATATCAAGGGCGACACGCCGTGGCAACGCGGGCAGTCGTGGCTGGGCGGGACGTTCCGGCTGGCGGATGGTTCGCCCAACCAGCGGCATATTCGAGCGCTGGACATTCAGACTGGCGAGACGGTCTGGAACTATCCTCAGACCGGGGCCTCTACAACCTATTCAGGCGTCCTGTCCACCGCGGGCGGCTTGGTGTTCTTCGGGGAAGACAGCGGCGCTTTCGCCGCCTTAGATGCCGAGACCGGTGAACCGCTCTGGCACTTCCAAGCCAATCAGGACTGGAAGGCATCGCCCATGACCTTCATGGTCGGCGGCAGGCAGTTTGTCTCAATCGCTTCCGGGATGGGGTTCTGGGCGTTCGCGCTGCCTTGAGGAACAGGCACGCAGAGTCCACTGACGTTCATGGCCGTGCAGATACTACTGTAAGTGCCTTTTTAGTAATCATTTATGACTCGTGAAGCCGCACCTGTACGGGCCGGGGCATCTCGGGAAATCCGGCAGTTTCCCGCATACAAAGCCGGAACGGGTACTGTAAGCTGAACCGCGCCCCAACCCCGCAGAACCAAGCCCCGAGGCCCCCACCCCACAAGGCACTCTCGGCCGCCTTCGTCCCGTCCGCGCAGGTTCGGTGGCGCTCCCGTCCCGACGCAACAGTTCGACGGAGCGAAGCTCGAGGACGCGGTGCTTCGGCACGCCGCAGGCATCCCGAGTTGGGAGCTTGCCGAGTGCTGGCGCTATCATGAGTGGCCCAGAGCGGACGGCGGCAGGCGTCCCTCTGCCCTCGCACGACGCCGGCATCCTGGAGCTGTTCCGGCAGGCATGGGGCTCGCCGCTGCGCCGCGTGCCGGAGGGCGACGTGCTCGCCGGCATCGACCTCGAGGAGTGAAATCTATGCATCACGCCTACCTGCTGATTGCCATCGCGTCGGAAGTCGCCGCCACCACCGCGCTCAAGTCGGCCGAGGGGTTCACGCGGCTGGGCCCCAGCGTCATCGTGGCGGCCGGTTACGGCTTGGCCTTCTATTTCCTCTCGCTCTCCCTGGAGCGTTTCCCGGTGGGCATCGCGTACGCGATCTGGGCGGGACTGGGCATCGTCCTGATCGCGCTGCTGGGGTTGCTGGTCCACGGCGAGAAGCTGGATGTACCCGCTGTCGTGGGCATGGGCCTGATCGTTGCCGGCGTCGCCGTGATCAACCTCTGGTCGAAAATGCAGGTGCACTGAGGCGCCTCGGACATGACGCCGGGTGGACGCCCTGACCCGCGCTGAACTCGACCCTGCTTTCCGGTCGAAACACCGCCCGCCGGCGATGCCGCGGTCGGCGGGCCGTGTGCCCGGCACGAGGAGCCCCGGGCGGCCGGTGGCGTCCGGGAGAGCGCACGGTCCGGTTCCGATTGTGGGGTACAACGCGGGGAGCCGGCTCGTCAGGTACGTTGTAACGTGCGTAACAGCAGTTAGTTACAGCATCTGCGTGGTGGTGCCTTGAGGAACATCCGATCACTCTCCGCGGGAGTCCTAGTTCGTGCAGACGGTCACGCAGCCTATCGAATGACAACTGTTGGTGAACTGATGTACGTGCGTTACGCTGTGCAAGCATGCGAATGACGATCTCGCTTGACGACCGGCTTGCAGCGCAGGTGCGCCGTGAAGCCGCCGCCAAAGGTGTCAGCATGAGCGCCTTCATCGCCGCTACGCTGGACGATGTGCTCGAGGATCGGACGCCGTCCGCACCCGCGAGGCCGTTTCAACTGGTCACCGTTGGCGGCGATGGGCCGCGCCCGGGGATCGACCTCGACCGTCCGCGAGCGATCGAGACGGCGGACGACGAATGCCCCAGTTGACGCGCGACGCGGTGCTCGCTCCGGCTCTGCTCCGGTTACCGCTGGCCTCAATGTCGCCGGACTTGCGGGACAGCACACCCGTGACGCAACTTGCCATCCCGCGAACGGCAGGTTCTCGTTCTCGACTGCCGTACGGCCGAAGGGCACGCTCATAGTAAGTAACGGCAAGAAGGAGGATGTCCGAATGAACTTCATGCTCCGTGGCGTAGCGCTCTCGATAACCTCTGATGACGTTCTTAGTGCTACGCGGGACGCGTTGCCGACCCCAACCGACAGGCGGAACAAGTACTTCCTTGAAATCCATGGACGGCGTTTCCCGATCAAACAAGTCGTTCGGCTAGTCACCGGCTTGCCGTCAACAGGCTTCACAGCACGAGACGCGCATCGGATTCTCACGCGACTAGGATTCGACATCTCAGAAGGCCAAGTGCGCACACTAGGGAACGCCAGAAACCCGGACCACGCGAATGGAGATCCCACCTCTGTTGCCGACCCCGAAACCACGACCCGAAACAACGGCGAAGTCCGCAAGCTGCTGGTGGTGTTCCAGACGGATGAGGACGGCTGGGAGGTGGCGAGTTGTCCAACGCTGCCCGGGTGCCACAGTCAGGGCCGGACGAGGGAAGATGCGCTCGAGAGCGTGCGGGAAGCGATCAGAGGCTATCTGGCGAGTCTGCGAGAGCACGACGCCGCTCTGCCCCCGTCGTCTGAGTATCAGATCATCGAGGTGCGAGCATAGATTGGGGTGCAACTCCCTGTTCTCTCAGAAGACTACTTGGCGACGACAGAGGCGGCTGAAGGCGTCCACGGTGACCGGACTGCACGGGTGTGCGTGCTCCCCCCCAGAACCTCGCGGCAGACGTTCGAAGTGAGGAGTGCAGGTGCAGCATCGCCCCGTGAATCGTCCAAGCGTTGGCGGTAAGCCAAGCCAAGATCCGGGCATTCGTCCGCAGCATGAAGGAGCACGCTGGTGTCGAGAACCAGCAACTACTCTGCCTCCATCGCCCGGTACAGGGCGTCACGGTCGTCAATATCTACCAAACGCCCGCCACTGTCCCAAGTCGGCAATGGTGGCAGGGGGCTCTGCTGTTCCCCGGTGGCTGCCGGCGCGGCGAGCACGCGGCGAAGTCCTGCTTCGACCAGCGCCGACATCGTCGTCCCCCTCCGCGCAGCCTCCTCCCGCAGCCGCTGCATGACCGATTCATCGATATTCAGGGTCGTCTTCATATGGAAACCACATCACGCCACCAACGACGATCGCCGATTACCTCTTGGCAGGTGGCCCAGCACGTGCCCAATCCAGCTCTGCCTCACAAGACCGTCACGCTTGACGGCGATGAACTCGATAACGAGGGAACTGCAGTCGGATCGTTAGCGATGAATCTCCTCGTCAAAATAGGTCTGCGAATAAGTTGCGACTGCGCTTTCGCTCAACTTGCCGGCATGAGGCAGGACTCGGCCCTATCACCGAGGCCCCGGGTCATGACTTCCCTTTCCCGTACCCCTTGAGTTCGGCGTCCATGCGCGCGACGGTCTCGCTGTCCCCAGTTGCCTTGGCAGCCTTGCGCAACCCCTTCAGCGACAGGGCGCGCCGCGGCGCGCGATCTAGCGAGGTCTGATACGCTTGGGCCGCCTCTCCGGGCCGGTCCAAGCCGAGCAACACGTCGCCAAGCAGCTCGAACGCCGGCTTGGCGGGAAACGGCGGGCCGTACCCGAAGGCAGTCCCTTCCTCCATGGCGGCCGCCTCGCGGAGCTTCTCCACGGCGGCCTTCGGTTTCTTCTCAAGCAAGAGCAAACCTTCAAGCTCCAACACCACGATCGGCAGCGAGCGGGATCGATCGGAGTGCTTGGCGGAATAGTCGCGCAGCCTGGCAAGCCAGCGCTCGGCAACCTCGTTGTCACCGGTCTTGACAGCCCGCATCCCCTCCGCCAAGGCGTTAGAGCCCCACGCCCGGGCATCGATGCCCTCCGCATCGACTGGCATCAAATCCAAGTCCCACTGCTCGGTATCGATCAAGAACTGCGAGCGCATGTAGGCGTGATGGCCGCGTGCCAGCCGAGTGCCCGAAACCTTCGCATCGTGCTCGACCACGGCCAGCCGCTGGCGCGCTTCGTCGAAGCGGCCCATCTGCAGGTAGCCGTACTGCATCCACCACAGCGCGTGGTAGCCGCGATCATCGCTGCCAAGGCCCAAGCGCTTGACCCTGGCCTCGGACGACTCCCAAGAGTCGAGGTTCGACGAAACGCACTCCTCCCACATGCCTAGCGCCAAGAAGATGTGGGTTGGCATGTGCTGCGCGTGCGGTGCGGACGAAGCCACCTTGGAGTACCGGCGGGCGTACCGAAGACCCAGCGGGGCGTGGACTGGATCGTCGAAGGAGTGAATCAGGTAGTGCAGAGCGCCCGGGTGGTCCGGGTTCTCGAGATAGACATCCTCGGCAATCGCCGCGATCCGCATGTAGGTCCGGGTGTCCCGCGTCCTGCCTGTCGTTCCGAACAGGGACACAGCATAGAAGCTGGCTGCCTCGCGGTCCTCTGGATGCGCTCGATACAGCTGCTCCATGGCATTCGAGTACCGCTGCCAGCGATCTTCCTTTTCGCCTTCCCCGAACACAATACGAGCCGCGTCGATATATCCGCGCTCGCGCTCCGTCAGCCGCTTCGCCTTGGCAACGCCAGCAAGCGCGGCCCGCCCCTTGGCCAAGTCCTCGCGGCCCCAGACCGGCCGGTAATGCGACAGAGCCTCTCCCCAATAAGCCATCCCGAAACCCGGGTCCGTTTCGTGCGCCCGCTGGAAGGCGGCAGCCGCGTCGTTGTACTCGAAGTTATGCATGAGCAGTACACCGGTCAGGAAATGATCCTGCGCCTCGGCGCTTCCGCTGTTGGGAAACTCGATCACGCCGAGCCGCTGGTCAGCAGCTAGCGGGATAGCAAGGGCGAACAATGTGGCGATTAGGACTCTCACGGTCACTTAGCCTAGCAATCTGAGCCTTGATTTGGAGCGCGAAATAGACAAACCGTTCTAGCCACACGGACCGGAGGGGGATTGCGGACGCTCCGGGCACGCAACGCGACTGGTCCGAACCGACCCTGGTCGAAGGCACCCAACTCGCCGTACCCAGAAAGGCGAACAGTCTTGTATCGTTGTAGGGCACCATGGCACTCCTTCGTTCACGACGATTCCACCTCTTGACTGCCTTCGTTGCGCTTGTGGCAGCCGGACTGGTGGTCACCACCGCCCTGCCGCAACGGCGCTACCGCGGAAACCGGTTCGCCCAAGCCGAGCAAGCGGCGCTTGCCCAGCAATTCGTTGGCGCGACCACGAATGGCAAGGTGGAGCCAGGGCTCTTCTCAGTCCGCTCGACCGGAATCTCCACCAAGCCCGTCCTAGACGCCGCACGAGCGTTCCTGGCGACCCTCACTGACGAGCAGCGCGGCAAGGCGCAATTCCCGGTGGATGACTCGGAGTGGCGCCGCTGGGCAAACCAGCACTCCCTGCCGCGGCAGGGGGTGTCGTTCACGGAGTTGGACGAGCCGCAGCGCGAAGCTGCCTACGCCCTGATGAAGGCCGGCCTGAGCGCGAAGGGCTTCCAACGAAGCCGCGACATCATGCGCTTGAACTACACGCTGGGCGAGATCACCTCCAACTTCGAAGAACTGGACGAGTGGTTTTACTACTTCACGTTCATGGGCGAGCCGTCCGAGGACAAACCGTGGGGCTGGCAGCTTGACGGCCACCACCTGATCGTCAACTACTTCGTGCTGGGCGACCAAGTCGTGATGACGCCAACCTTCATGGGTTCTGAGCCGGTGATCGCCGACTCCGGCAAATACAAGGGAGTGTCGGTGATGCAGGACGAGCAGCGACGGGGTCTCGAACTCGTGCAGTCGCTCACTGACGAGCAGCGTGCCAAGGCCGTGCTCGCCACCACCAAGACCGGCAACAACGCAGCGGCCGAGGCGTTCAGCGACAACGTCGTTCTGGACTACGCCGGGCTGCGGGCCAGCCAGCTCAACGCGGAACAGCGCGAACTGCTTCTCGCCCTGGTGCGGGAATATGTCGGAAACATGTCCGACGGTCACGCCAAGGTCAAGATGGCCGAGGTGGAGCAGCACCTAGGCCGGACCTATTTCGCCTGGATCGGCGAATTCGGCCCGGAGAGCACCTTCTACTACCGTGTCCACAGCCCTGTCATCCTCATCGAGTTCGACCACCAGCGCCCGATCTTCCTGCGCCACTTGCCGCGCCGGCCGACCCGGCAGCACATCCACTCGGTGACACGCACGCCCAACGGGAACGACTACGGCAAGGATCTGCTGCGCCAGCACTACGAGCAGAGCCACAAGGCCGAGCTTGACGCGACGCGGGCCGCGCTCGGGCGGGTCAGCGCAGACTGAGCGCGCATCGCGCCGGTTCAGGAATCGTGGGCGACTCGTCCAACCACAGGGCGATCGAACGAAATGCTCTTGATCAGCGCATAGACCGGGCTTCCTGCCGCCAAGCCCAAGTCCTGAAGTGCGTCTCGCGTGATTCTCGCGCGCAATCGCCCGCCGCCGACATCCACCAAGACCTCGGCAAACGCGGTGTCTGGGTCCTGCGCCGTTTCCAACACCGTGCCTTCAAGGATGTTGCGCACGCTGATGGCGGCAGGCTTAGCCACTGCCAATGCGACATCGCGGGCGCGGATGCGCAAGCGGACGTATTCTCCGACAGCCAGGTCAATTCCGGGAATCACGATTCGCTGGCCGTGATGGTCCAGCCTAGTCATGCGGAACTCGGCGTCGTGACCAGACACCCGCGCCTCCAGAATCACGCCGGCTTCAAACTCCCCGTCACCGGGATCCAAGTCCAAGCGCTCCAGAATCTCCTGAACCGGACCTTCGCAGACCTTGCGCCCAGCCGACAGCACGATCATCGAGTCAGCAAGCCGGGCGACCTCGCGCAGATCGTGGCTGACATATAGAACTGGCACCGACAGCTTCTCGTGCAGCGTCTCGATGTACGGCAGGATCTCTTCCTTGGCGACTTGATCCAAGCCCGCCAGCGGCTCGTCCATCAGCAGCAGCCGAGGACGAGCTAGCAAGGCCCGGGCCAAGGCAACCCGCTGCCGCTCCCCGCCCGACAGAGCGGGTGGCGAGCGGTCTAGCAACGAAGCGAGACCCATCAACTCCACGACCTCGCTGAAATCCACGACCGGATGCGATCCGGTCCGAGAAGACCGCAGCCAGCCATACCTCAGGTTGTCGCGTACAGAGAGGTGCTGAAAGAGGCTGGGCTCTTGGAACACATAACCCAAGGAACGCTGGTGGGGTTGGAGAAATATGCCGGAAGCGTCATCTTGCCAAGTCTGCCCAGACACGCTAAGCCGTCCCGGCACTCTCCGCAGGCCAGCCAAGCAGCGCAGGATGGTGGTCTTGCCGCATCCCGAGGGTCCGAACAATGCGGTGATGCCACGCAACGGCGCCACGAACTCGACATCCAAGCGAAAGGCGCCGAGTTGCCCTCGGAAGGCCGCCTCGATGGAATCTGAGTTCGGCACTACGCGCCCCCGCCTCCCATCCTCTTTTGCAGGACCATCATTGACAGGATCACCGCGAACGAGAACGTAAGCATGCCGCCGGCCAAGAGGTGGGCTTCTGTCCACCGCAGGGTCTCGACCAGCTCGTAGACGGCGATCGAGAGCACCTTGGTCTCGCCCGGGATGTTGCCGCCGATCATCAAGACCACGCCGAATTCCCCGACCGTGTGGGCAAAGCCAAGTACCGCTCCGGTGATGAAGCCCGGCCGTGCGAGCGGAACGGCCACGGACCAGAACGCATCCCAGGGCGTGGCACCTAGCGTTGCCGCCACTTCCAGCGGCCTGTCTCCAAACGATTCGAAGCTGTTGCGGATCGGTTGGACGACAAAGGGCAGCGAGTAGATCACCGAGCCGATTACGATCCCGAAGAACGAGAATGCGAGCGTGCGCGCACCGGCCAGCCCAGCCAACCAGCCCCCCGGTCCGGAGGGGCCCAGCGCGATCAGCAAGTAAAAGCCCAAGACCGTCGGAGGCAGGACTAGCGGCAGCGCGACGACAGCAGCGATCGCTTCTTTCCAGCAGGCTCTCGACCGCGCCAGCCACCAAGCAGCCGGGGTGCCGATCAGCAACAGCAGGACAGTCGAACAAGTGGCCAGCTTGAGCGTCAACCAAATCGGCGTCAAAAGGCTGTTCGGATCGGTCAAGCTGCTCACCTCGCCAAGCCATAGCCGAATCGCGCCCGCACGGCGTCGGCTTGGGGACCTCGCAAGAATTCCAAGAATGCCTGGGCGGCCTCATTGGCGATGCCGTGGCGCAGCAAGACCGCATCCTGCAGGATCGGCTCGTGCAGACGCTCAGGCACGACCCAGCGCGAGCCCTTCTCGTGCAGGACAACCTGAGACAGGGCGACCAAGCCCAGATCGGCATTGGCGCTATGCACGAACTGGTACGCCTGGGCCACGCTCTGTCCGCGCACGATCCTGCCCCGGATTCGGTCATGCACGGCGAGCGCGCGCAGCACCTGAATCGCGGCCAAGCCGTACGGCGCGATGGCCGGCTCGGCGATTGCCAATCTTTCGAAACCAACGCCCGTGAGCGTTTCAGGACCGGTTACCAAGGAAGTGTCCATGCTGAACAGTACGAGCCGGCCCGAGGCGTAGGTCTGCCTGCTTCCCTCGACGGCGAGACCTTCCGCTAGGGCCCGTTCGACCCTAGCTCGGTCGGCCGCGAGAAAGACGTCGTATGGGGCGCCCTGCGCGATCTGAGCATAGAGCTGTCCTGTGGGGCCGAAGCTAAATACCGCCCGGTGACCGGTCGCCTCGCCGAATGCTCGCCCGATCTCAGCGCAGGCATCGCGGAAATTGGCTGCAACTGCCACCCGGGTTTCGGCTGCGTGGGCGAACGTCGCTGCACACAGCATCGCGCCGACTAGCGCCGCTATGTGATCGCCGCGCACGCATAGCATTACCCAAGCCATCGGTGAACACGTTCCAAGAACGCGAGCAATCCAGTCTAAGCCATTGCTTCGAAACTTACACATTGCAAACGTTCAGCATCCTATGCACGAGAATATCCCTGTGAGAGTGGTATAGATCGCAGTGCAGAGCAACCCGGCACCCGAGGAAACTAACGCGCCCGGTGGAATACGCCCGACAAGCCATCGGCCCGTCCACGTAGCCCACCGGATTCTGTCGCTCTTGTTACGGATCTCGCTCATCTGTCTCGTGCCGTGCCTTCTGACCGCAGACCTGCGGTTTCGCGACGTAGCTGGCGAGTCCGGGATCTCGTTCCACCACGCCGCGTCGAAACAGCCTCCGAAATATCTCGTCGAGGCGATGGGCGCCGGAGTCGCGCTGATCGACTACGACGGAGATGGCCTATGGGACCTTTACTTCGTCAACGGTGCCGACCTATCGAACGTGAGCGATGTCAATAGCCCCGTGAAGGTTGCCGAGCGTTTCTGGAACCGCCTCTACAAGAATCTGGGAGGTTGGCGGTTCGAAGATGTGACCGAGTCGGCGGGAGTGGCCGGCCGCGGCTACGGGATGGGCGCAGCCGTGGCCGACTACGACGGTGACGGAGACTCGGATCTGTTCGTAACGAACTTCGGCCCGGACCTTCTCTACCGAAACGATGGCAGCGGCAAGTTTACAGAGGTATCCGCGGCGGCAGGTGTTGCAGGCGACGGCTGGTCGGCCGGTGCGGCCTTCGGCGATTTCGACAACGACGGTCACTTGGACCTTTTTGTGGCGCAGTACCTCGACTGGAGCTTCGAAACCAGCAAGCCCTGCGGGGAAGGTCGGCCGGATCGGCTCTCGTATTGCCATCCCCGGGAATTCGGCCCGGTCGCGCACAAGGTTTACCGCAACGTGGGCAACGGGCGATTCGAGGATGCCTCGGCCCGAATGGGCGTTGCAGACCACCCCGGGAAGGGCCTTGGCGTCGCCCTGAATGACTTCGATCGTGACGGCTGGGTGGATGTGTTCGTCGCGAACGATTCGTATCCGCAGCAGCTCTTTCTCAACCAGCGCGGGGCGAGATTCGAGGAGGTGGCGATCCCTCTCGGCGCTGCATACGACGCTGAGGGGCGTGACTACGCCGGCATGGGCGTGGTCTGGCGAGACTTTGATGGCGACCTGCGGCCTGACCTGCTCGTGAATGCCCTGGGCCGACAGGGGTACTGGCTTTACCGAAATCTGGGCGACCGCTTCGAGCCAGTGTCCGAACTGAGCGGGATCGCTTCGCTCTCGGAGCTGCGGTCCGGCTGGGGTATGGGACTCGTCGACTTCGACAACGACGGCTGGCGAGACCTGCTCGTGGGGCAAGGCCATGTAATGGACGACATCGAGCGCTCAGACGAGGCCCTCGCGCACGAGGAACCAATGCTGCTCGCGCGGAACCTGTTCGGGCGATTCTTCGACACTTCCTCGAAGGCTGGCCCTGCATTCGAACGACGCCTGGCCGCCCGAGGGGTTGCCTTCGGCGATCTGGATGGAGATGGCAAGGTAGATGCGGTGGTCAACGTCAACGATGGCGAGGCGTTGATCCTGCGCAATCAATCAGACGCAGGTCAGAGCATCACGATCCGGCTCGAAGGAGCTGGCTCGAATCGCGATGCTATCGGGGCGTCGGTTCGCGTGCGCACAGAGGACGGGAGGGAGCAGCTTGGGTTTCGCGCCAGCGCCGGGAGCTATCTCTCGTCGAATGCGGACGATCTCCACTTCGGTCTCGGCGATAGCGGGCGGGCCGAGCGCGTGCACGTGTCGTGGCCCGACGGATCCACTCAGGCGATCTCCGGCCAAGAAGGCGGTTTGATCGTTATCCGGCAACCCGCAGCCGATGGCAAGGAACCACGCTGACAGCGCGACGCGACCGGCAGAGCCGGTCTACTCGGATAGCGTAGCGCTGCCCCTCGCCAGATTGCGCAACATCGATTCCTTTGCGCAGCTGTAACTACTCAGGCCCTTTTTTGACTATGTGTCTTGTCGCCTGAGCTCACGCGCAGCAATGCTTGCGCTGGTTGGGGCCTGGTAGGTTTCGAACGGTTGCTCGTGGCGGGGTCCTGTCTCTGAGCGGGAACCGTTGTGCGCGGCCAGCGGCTCGCTTGCGGGCCCAGCCGCTGGCGCGCTTGACAATCTGGTTGTGGCCGCCTATGCTGCTGGTTAAGGGAGCCTTCGGCAGCGCACGCGGCGATGGGAGCTTGGTACGGATCGAAGGCGACCTCGGGTCTGTGCCAGCCGCTGATCGCGGCCATGCCGCCGCATGCCACCTATATCGAGACCCATCTCGGCGGCGGCGCGCTCATGCAGCGCAAGCCGCCGGCGCTGCGCAACATCGGCATTGATCGCAACGCCCGCTCGATCCGTGCGTTCCGCTGTGCGTACGAAGTGGAACTGGTGCACGGCTGCTGCCACCGCTTCCTGGCCCAGTTCCCGTTTGCGGGCGACGAGCTGGTCTACTGCGACCCGCCCTATCTGCACAGCACCCGCAAGTCGCAGCGCCGCTACCGCTATGACTACACGCCGGCCGATCACGAGCAACTGCTGGCGTTGCTCAAGCGCCTGCCCTGCCAGGTGATGATCTCCGGCTACCCTTCCCAGTTATACGAGCGAGCGCTGCAAGGCTGGCACAGCCTGTCGCTGCAGGTGATGAACCAGGCCGGGGTGGTGACCGAGAAGCTGTGGTGCAACTTCGCCCCGGGGCGCCCGCACTGGCACACGTACGCGGGCCAGAACTGCACGCAGCGGCAGTGCATCAAGCGCAAGGCCGCCAACTGGGCCAAGCGCTACGCGGCCATGCCGCCGGGCGAGCGGCTGGCGGTGCTGGCCGCCCTGATGGCGGTCGAGGCCGAGTGATGCCGACGGTCCACGACAAGTCCCTGCGCGCCGAACTGCAGGCCTTCCAAGACAAGCTCGAGGCCCTCCGCAAGGCTGGCAAAGTG
>JAJDTX010000017.1 GCA_022826925.1 Bryobacterales bacterium | reverse complement strand
GTAGCTACCGCACCAGTCCCGCGCAAGGCCATGCTTGGAGGCCAGCCAGTCCGACAGACCACGGGGAAAACTGCTGTGGAGTAAAGTACCCATGCTCAACCACAACATATAGTGGTGTGTGGAGTCAAATACCCAGCCCAGAAGCGGAAAAGTCGTCGGAGACGCTACCGATGTTGACTCGGTATGGGGTAGCAGCAGGGAATTCGGAGGAATCGAACGTACCGTCTTCATTGAGAAACTCGTCCGGCAGTGCGGTGAGGATGTCTTCCGCCACCACTGGGGTCGTATCACCGGGCCCAGGGTCAGTGCCGCCGGGGATGGGAGGCACATACAAGCTGGCTGTCCACACGCCGTTGGAAAACCTCAAACGGTACCGTGTCCGCGTGGTGGGGCTTCTCAACAGCGTGCCATTCCGCACGCGCACGCCGTTGTACTCGTACGTGCCGTCGGCCTTCTTGATCAGGGTCAGAGAGTCGCCCTCCGTCCCCAAGCTCACCAAGACCTCGCCTTGCAAGAATACCGCTGTCCAGCGATTGTTGGAGAAATGCAGCGTGTAGGTGTTCTCGCCCGCCGTGACCGTGTCGCCGGAAGTAACCGGGGTGTTGTTGTAGAGATAGCTGCCGTCTTCAAGGCGGGCCAGCGCGATGGTAGTATCCGATCCGGTCACGGGAACGTTGACGGTCATCGGCAGCGGCTCCACGATCCAACCGTCAGCACCCAGCGTCAGCCGGTACTCGAATCCGTTCGTGGTCGTCACAGTGTCACCGCTGGAGAATAGGAGCGATCCCCGCAGCCAGCTGCCGTCCTCGTTAGGGGTCAGGGTCACCGATTCACCGGAGCTTCCAAGTTGAACCCTGACGTCTTCGGGTATGTAGGCTGCTTGCCACGTGCGGTCCGGACCTATGGTCAGGCGATAGCTGCTGCCGTTCGTGGCTTGAACGACAGTGCCGCCCAGCAAGAGCTCGCCATTCAACTGGAAGGTGCCGTTTTCCTGCCGGTAGACGAGCAGCGGAGGATCACCGCTGGTGCCGAGTTGCAAGAGCTGCGGGTCTGGTTCCACGTAGACCGCGGTCCATCGGCCATCAGCGCCGAGCGTCAGCGTGTAGCGGTTATTGTTCCGCGCAGTAACTACCTCACCCGCAGCAAGGGCCATGCCGTCTATGGTGAAACCACCGTCTTCCAGACGAGAGACTTGGACTGCTTCGCCGGTCGAGCCCAAAAATACAAGTTGCGGCGCTGGAGGAACGAATTCCGCCGTCCAAGCGCCATCGCTTCCACGCACCAGTCGATACTGATTGCCGTTGTCTGCCGGGACTACCGTGCCCGACGTCAACGGCTCGCCATCCAGCAGGTAGCTGCCGTTCTCCTGAGCCTGTAGCAGAACCGCGTCACCGCTCGTGCCCAGCACCAGAGGCTCGGGATCGGGCGCTATGAACTCCGCAGTCCACACGCCGTTGGCGAGTGTCAGGCGGTAACTGGCAGCATTCTCGCCTGTGATCGTGCTCCCGCTGGTGAACGGCTGGCCGTTGCGCGTCCACCCGCCGGCCTGGGTCGAGATGAGCGTGGTCGCCCCGCCCCGCTCGCCCAGCTGCACCACGACCGTCTGGGGCTGGAACGGAGGAGGGGGAGGCGGCGTAGGCGGCCCCGAGGATTCGTTCCCGCAGGCGAAGAAGAGTAGCCCAGCCGCTGCGACGAGGCAGAACCTCGTCAGACCGAGGGGGCGCCAGTTACGCTTCATTTCTTGCACCTCTTGTTTTGGTAAGCACATTGTAACACGATATTGCATCAAACCTACCCTTCGACAAAGCGCGGCTTCAATTGCAAGACAGCCCCCGCCGATTCAGCTCGAAACCTCCTAACTCTGCAACGGCAATATGGCACCGGGGCGCAATTGTGGAAGGGCAACCACGCCTCGCCAAGCCAGCCGCAATTATGTTACGCAATGGCAGGCAGTCTCGGCTCATACGGTGCAGAATGAGGCGGTAGGCGTCCGTTGTCAGAACGGAATGGTCTATGCTGTACTAAATCAAGGAGCATGACAAGTGAATCGGAATGCCCCAACCGCCGCTATTTCTTGGGTGGTCCTCTCAGCGCTGCTCGCGGCCGTCTTGGTCGGCTGCGGGGGTGAAACGGCCCCTAGGATTCCCGCGCCGCCGCCGTTCGTGCCCGCCAGCGTGGTGGTGCAGCTGGGCGAGCGGGGCGGGGCGACCACGCTCATCTCGACCCAAGCCGGCGGGTGGACACACAACGGCCAGCCGTTCAGCAGCGGCGGCACGGTTCGCGGAGAGAACGCAGCTACCTACCAGCTGACACTGTCCGGCGACTCTTGGAGCGCGGCGTTCGTACCACCCGATCCCACGCGAGTGCAGCTAGGCATCAGCGGCGACGAGGCCACCCTGCAACTGCGGGAGGACGGCACCTACCAGCTAGGCGACGGCGGCGCCGTGCAGAGCGGTGAGGTGGTCCAAGCCAGCAACGGCAATCAATACACGCTGACGCTGGACGCCAGCAGCGGCAGATGGAGTGCGGCCTTCCTCGCCCCGGATCCCCGGCGTATCGTGCTCGGCGCGAGCGGGGACTCGGTGATTGTCGAGATGCGGGAGGATCGCAACTACTGGCTGGACGATTCTCCGCTGAGCAGCGGACGCGTGGTGCAGGCGGCCAACGGCAGCCGCTATACGCTCACGTTCGGCGCGGACGGGATGTGGAGAGCTGTATTCGTGCAGCCGGCCCCGCAGCGAGTGGCGCTTGGATCGAGCGGTCTCACGGTGCTGGTGGACATGCTAGAGAACGGGACCTACCAACTCGATGGCGGTCAGCTTTGGGCTGGCGAGGTTCGAGAGATAGGCAACTTCAGGTACAGGTTCGAACTTGGCAGTGACGGGCGCTGGACCGCAACCTACTTGGCCGAGCCTGTGCCAGTGCCCTTGGGGGCTCACGGCGGTACGATCAGCCTGGTCCGGCAAGAGAACGGCGCATGGGCGCTGGGGGGAGAGATCATCCGCACCGGCCACTTGGTGCTGGGCTCCAACGGTCACAGCTACCGGCTGACGCTGACCGAAGGTACGTGGCGGGCCGAACCGCAGCCCAGGCCGATTCAAGTCGCTCTACGCGGCACCGGAGGGAGCATCGTCCTGACCAACGTCGAGGACGGCAGCTATCTGTACGAAGGCACTCCAGTGAGGAGTGGTGACGTGGTCTCGGTGAGTGGAACGAACTACCGGCTGACGCAACTGGCAGACGGCAGCTGGCGGGCAGCGCTGACCTCGGCTACGCCACTACCGACTCCCGGCGAGCCATTGACGCGCGACCAGCTCGCTACCTATATCGGTGTCACCCCCCGAGTGCGCCTGACCGAAGACGACAGCACCAGCACGCGCGAGGGATCGATTCTCGAGCTGAACGAGCTGGAATACTCCGTGAACGCGCTGTTCACGCACGGCCACCACGACCGCGAGATCACGTTTGCGGAAGAGGCGCGGGCCTTGATCACAAGCGAACTCAACGACATCGAGGCACTGATCTTTCTCGCCGAGACTTCGAGCGAGATAGACTCCACGATCGAACAGCGCTGGGATCGCATCACAGGATACCTAGACAGGCTCTTCCCGAACGAGGGAAGCTCCATTCTGGGGCGCAACGCGCCCAAGCGGCGCAATGGCCGCATCGACTACGAAGAGCTCGTTGAAGACATCCAAGACGTGCTGACAGCGCTGGGGCACAGCACAGCGTTTCAGATTGCGCTTGAGCGGGGCATCTTCTCCAGCTCAAGGACTGTGGATCCCGATGACAGCGACGATACGTTCTTCGCGGTTCGCAGCGTTACCAGGCTGGGATTCGGCTGGACTGCCGCTACCCGTTACGGCGCGTATTCCAGGCTGGAACGGAGCAGGATCTCCGATGACTTGGACTTCGCGTCGGGCACGGCGGGCATCGGCGCGTTTGCCTACAGCCCCTTGGAGACCACGCGGATCCGCGAACTGCCCAGCAGCGGCGAGGCGTACTATTTCGGCGAGACGATCGCGGCCAGCAAGGAGTCCAGACAGGTCATCTACACGGGCGATATCGAATTGCGAGTGCAATTCGCCAGCAGGCAGGTCAGCGGGCTGGTCACCGACCTGCAGGACCCGAGCGGTACCGCGTGGCGCTACTCGCTACGGGAGGTCGACTCGATCCACCTGCCCGTCGCTAGGCTTGATTCAAGTATCGGCTCATTCGAACCGCAGTCTAGGGGGACGGCCAGGATTACGTACCGCCCGATCTCCATCAGCCTGTCGTCGCAGACGCTCGGCGCAGAGTTCGAGGGGCGCTTCGTCGGCCGCGCCGACGACGCTGGCAAGTCCACGATCGGCACTTGGAGTCTCACTTCCCGCGGCAGCGTGATTCTAGCCGGCGGGTTCGGAGCAGACCTAGAGTCCGGGCCCTCACGACCACCGCATGTCGTTCGCCCACCGGTAGATCCGTCCGGAGATCTGGGCGTGGAGGCCGCGTCCTACATCGGGGCGCGACCCGACCAGAACGGAGACATTGAGATCGCCGCGCTCGACGCCGACGATGACCCCATCGAGCTGCCAGCGTCCGAGCTGTATATCAGCCGGGGGACCATCGTGGAGGGACAGCGGCTCTTCGAGAAGGCCCGGGAAGACTTGGAAGGTAGCCTTGCGTTGCTGGATGTCTACATCAACCTTCTCGGCAGCCAGAGCTTGACGGAGCGCCGAGATGTCTGGCAGGCAGCGAACAAGACGTTGCGCGACAACATCTTCGGCCGATCCAGCGTGCTAGGTTCGAGCTACCCCTCGGGGGGGGTCGCTGAGCAACCGAGATGAAGATGCGATCGAGCTGCTGGAGGACGCACACCGAGCCCTTGCCGGCCCTGCGGATTTCCGCAGCGCGGTCCTAGACGGGGGGGTGTTCGAAGACATCCTCAGCCAGTCCAGGCTCGACAACGGCGACTACGATTTCGATGACATTGCTGCGGCGCGGGAGTACGAGGTGGGGGTCGAGTACGACCACACCGACCACACGCGATTCGGAGTGTGGGCGAAGCAGGTTCGCGACAACGCCCTCTCGCCCCGAACCCTCGCATCAGTTTCCGAGCGCGGGGACGCCTTCGCCTATAGCCCGCTCACGCAAACGGTGTATTTCACCAACGACGTGAACTTCCCAAGGGGGTTCACATCGACGTATCTCGGTCGCACTTCTGCGGTCGACCTCGGATCGGATGGGCCCTTGTTCTATGACGGCGATGTCCAGCTGAGTGTGAGCTGGCGAAACGGCAGCCCTGCTGGCTCCGACGTTACTATGGTCATCGAGAACTTGGCCAGAACCGACACTGCCGAGCCGCTGTTGGACGGACAACACGAAGTCAGCAGCCTCATCTTCGGCGGGGGAAGCATCAGGCTAGACAGCAGCGGCCGCATAGGGCTGGGAGGGACCTCGTTGGTCCGTGTCCGCTACTTCGACCCAAGCCGTAGAGAGAGGAGCTTCGGAACGGGCTCGGTGGAAGGCAAGTTCGTCGGCTACGACCCTGCCGGGCCGGCCGCAGTATTTGGGATCTGGGATTCGGGAAATATCACGGGCGCTTTCGGCGCAGAGCTGGTCCCGTAATTCCCGCTCGTCGGCGCAGTGCGGTCTGAGTGCCGGCCATATCGAGTTGTGCACGCGGGACAACCCACCAAACGGCCGGACCAAAGCGGACGAGGCTCAGCCGCTCCGTCGGAGGCGGCGCCAAACGAGGGCATGACGGCGTGGATACGGTCTGCTGCGGTATGCGCGGCGGGACCTAGGGCCGGAGCGGACAGGGCCGACCGCTCGCGGACCACCACGATGCGGGCTCGCATTCCCAGTTTGTGCGCGGTGAGAGAACTGGAGCCATGCGATCAGAGCGGTATCCGCCGAGAGCGGAATCGTGGCTGCCAGCCTCCCGGCGGAAACTGGGTCCCCTAGGACGCCCCCGGTTCGGGCTGCTCGCCGACGGGCTGTATCTCCGTGCCGTACTCAGCATGGCGCGCTAACGTTGACGCCGCTGCGACAGAGTGACTACCGTCACGTCGCGACGCGCCGGATCAGTTCGGGCAGGCTCACGAACCGGACTGTTACTGCTCCGTAGTCACGTACATACGAATCAACGACATCGTAGGTCACGACGAAGTTGTCACCGTCGGGATACCGCGAGCGGAAGGCCTTCAGGTTTCGCGCATCGAATCCCGCGGCTTGCCACTTGCACTCGATCGCCGTTGTCGAGCCACCTCTGTGAACGAGAACGAAATCGATCTCATGTCCCCGCTTGTCCCGCCAGTACCGCACCCGCTGGTCCTGAGCGCGGGCCAGATACTCGTTGAGCACATAGTGCTCCCACAGGACGCCCCTGTCCTCGTTCCGCAGGCGGTCCCAGCCCTTGAGCAGACAGACGAACCCGGTGTCGAACCCGTATACCTTTGGCGCCGCGACGATCTCGGACGCGCGACGCGCGCTGTAGGGTCTCACAACCTGCACCACGAGGGTGTCTTCGAGAACCCGCAGGTAGTTGACGACAGTGGTCCGACTGATCTCGCACGGACGGGCGAACCGCGTAGCCTCGAAGACGCCGCCGCTCTGTGCGAGCACCATTTCGACAAACGTCAGGAACGACCAGCGGCGCCCCACGCGAAACAGCTCCTGAATGTCCCGGGCCCAGTATGAATCCAGCCACTCTTGGAATCCGCGCTCGGGCATCTCTGCGGCCAGAAAGAATGGAGGCAGCCCGCCGTGCTGGAAGCGGTGATCGACACCGCGGGAACCAAACTCCTGTTCGTCCTGGAGGGTCATCGGCGTCAGGCGAAGATCGCGCTTGCGATCAGTGAGTGTGTCGCGGAAACGTCGCGAGGCACCGAGGGACGACGAGCCGATAGCGATGAGGCGTGTGTCGGGATGGTAGTCCGCTGCGATCTTGAGCAGTTCAGAGGGATCTCGCAGCCGCTGGATCTCGTCGACGACGACTCTCCGGCCGACAACGTCCCGGAGAAACCGCTCGGGATCCTCCAGCCTGCTGCGCGTACTCGGCAACTCGCAGTCGACGTACTCGACGTTTGGCAGAGACTGGCAAAGGAAAGTCTTGCCAACCCGGCGGACTCCGGAAAGCCACACCACCGACTTCTCGCACCAAAGACGCTCGACTACTTCGATCCAATAGGAGCGACGAACCATACAAAACTGATATCAGCAAATAGTGCGACCAAACGAAATTCTACCGTCGTTTAGTTCACCATTGGAGTCCTCAAATACCACGCCCGCACATGCTCGATGTGCGAACGCACCATCACATGATGAAGTCCGAGATGATCGTCTTGAGCGGTTCAGCAGTAGAGTGAACAATCTCGAGGCAGGCAAGGCATGAGTCCAGAACTGATCGGAATACTGGGTGTCGGCGGAACCCTTGCCGGATTGATAGTCGCAGTATCCCTCTGGATGGGTGGCTGACTGCGTGATGTGGATCAACGTCTTGCTCGGATCGAAAACCGGTTCGATAGCCTTTAGAGGTTGGTATCGCGGCCAGTGCCACAAGCGAATTCAGGAGCTTACTCCTAGAAAAGCAGGAGCCGAATGCAGTCGGGATGCCCAACTCACGAGGGCTAATCGGAAGGCACTGCGGTTAGTCCAGATCCCGCATTCCTACCGAATCTCGTCGAGCGATCCTTGGCCACTGGGCACTCTCACGAATGTGACATGGACCCCCTCGGCTACGTCGCCCCCCGCTATATCGGCGGGGAACTGACGGATTACAAGCTGACCGTGATACGTCTCTGGCGGCATTCCAGCACTGGAGACGCTCACTGCAATCTGGGCACCTTCCCCGCTCGCTAACGTCCCCTCGCTTGGGTAGGCAAACAACCATGGTCGGTCGGACTCGACCACAAACCGAATTTGTTCTTGGCTGCGATTCACTAGCCCGACCACTTGCGGTTCCGGGTCATACCCGAGCGAAGACACGAACGTCTGCGCCCGCGGACTCGCCAAGGCCGTCACGGTCGTCCCTGATCCGGCACCACCGTGATCCAAGTAATCGAGCACTCTCGACTGCAAATCTAGATTGGAAGCCGCTGCCGTGGGGGCTGCGGCCCTCTGCCGGACTTGCGCCAGTTGACTGACATCGCCGATTCTCTCGACCTCCCCATCAAGTGGCAATTCGTTGATAAGGAAGAGATCCTCGGCCGGTTCGGAGGGAGGCCAGAAGTCCACCGTCGTGCGGTCGGAACCAGAGAGGCCTTGACCCAGGAATGGTTCGTCGAGGAGGTATTCGTCGTCAGGCTGCAAAGAGCCGGCTTGCGAGAAGGACGCCTTCAGATGGATGGGGCGGACCATCTCCACCTGGGCCGCCGGGTCTACGGAGCCGATCTCGCCAATCCACCCGGCGAACGCCCAGCCGGAAGAGGGCCTGGCCATGACACGAACAGGAGTGCCCATGGCGTAGTAGCCATCTACCGAAGCAGGCTCCACGGTGACAGTCCCGGTCCCAGGTTGTGCTACGGCAACGGACAGCGGGAACTCGGGCACGATCTCGGCCGAGATCTCCCCGCCCTGCTCCGGCAGGATGACTTTCTGGGAGATTGGTCCTCCGTTGCTCCAGCGCTCGAAGCGATGACGCAGCAGCCCCGGCCCCGGAGCCGGACGGATCTCGTCTACCCTGAGTTCGACAGGGTCGGAATGCTTTGCAGGGGAAAGCGCCACAGGGCCTAGGCGCAACTCGCCATCGATGTATACAGCGAATGGATCGACCGTTGACGTGATGCGGACCAAGGGGTGATCCACGAAATATGCATGGAAATGCTTGCCCGGGCGGTCCACGGCCCAAGTTGCCGGATTCGAAGAGCGGCCGTGCTCACCGTTCAGGCTGCTGCCCCACTGCCAGAACTGGTGCCCGCCGGAGGGATCCGCCTCGGCCCCGGCCCGCATCGGCGTGCGGAGGGTGTAGTAGCCATCTGGCGTGCGCGGCGTGACCACCACTTCACCCGCATCCGGGGGGCGGGCTTCGATTTCCACTCGGTGCTGGACGATGTAGTTGGCCTCCAGCCAAGTTCCGACCTGGCCAGCGATTACGTAGCGCAAGCGGTTCCCGCCTGTATTCCAGCGACCGAACAGATAGCGCGTTTCGCCCTTGACAACTGATACCGGTGGCTCGATCGCGTGGATGCTTCGGTCCGGCCAGTCGAACGTCGCCGGCGTGGTGTAGCGCATGTTGTCTACTAGGACTTCCAGGCCGGGAGGATTGCTGGAGATCGTCAGCTTCTCCGGCACTTGGCCGTAGAGTCGCGCCACCCCGTCCATGTCGCCGGCAGACAGTCCTGCGGCGGGGATGTCGATTCCGGGTGGGATAGTCTCCATCACGAATCCGCCGTTGGCAGTCGCGGTCAGAGGGCCATAGTGCATCACCGACGCAAAGTCGTAGAAGTCACTGCCCGGATGTTCGGCCTTGAACCAAGCGTCTAGAGACCGGTCTAGGTTTCCTACGTCTATCGAGACGTATTTCCATCGATCCACGCGCTGGTGCTCGTGCCACAGTCCGATCGCATGGCCGATCTCGTGGGTGACCGCGTGGACCGAGCAGCCCCTAGGCGGCAAGCCAATCATTTGTTCGCCGCCGACCATGCCCACTCTGGACCGGCAGTTGCCCTCGGGAACGTTGCGGAACCGCACATAGTTCGGCTCGGTAGTACGCGCTACCAGCGAGACTACGGTCTTGTCGTTCCAATCCGCGATGGCACTCTCGACGATCTGACGTTGCGACTCCGCGACGTCGCTGTCGATCACGTAGGGAACGGTCGCATCGGGCCAGAGCTGGTCCGCGGCGGCTGGGGCGATATCCCGCCGTGCCGGGATGAGCGGCGCGAAATGTCCGGAAGTGCCCGGGCTGGATGACGTGGTCTCGAAATCGCTGGCCGGGCCCAGCACCATGTCGCCAGCATGGACGGCCATGCCGTCCACGACTACGAAGGACAGCTCGCGCCCGCGAAAGACTGCTGTCTGCAAGCCTTGTGGCGCGCGGTCTCTAGTGCCGGAGCCGGCCGTTCTGTCCTCCGCGGACGGTATGCGCGGCAAGTCTGCTGCCGCCGCGCTCTGCGCCGATGCGGAAGCTATGATCCCGCAAACGAGCGCACGGCTCCACAGACCCCGGATCACGGCATCCAACGAGTTTACCAGCTAGGTGCCAGTTCGTGAGAACATTAGGGACTTCTACGTTTGAACACTCTTCGAACATGCGATCGCACTAGAGCTAGTGCCGCTCTGCGCAAAGTTCCGACAACAACACCTGGCGCGTAGGCGGCTGCACAAGCGGATCGGATGCACACTTTCGACGTGTCTCCATGCACGTAGTGATCGGTGCGAACTATGCGATGGTTCCGGCGCTGAGCACCAGTCGCCGAAAGGACAGACCTCGCGGTGTCACGGCCCCACCAATCCGGCAAGGCGTACTTACCGGCCGCATCACAGCTAGGGAGATGCCGTACTGGCGGCCGACCCGGCCCCAGTGCCCCTCGCTCCCCCGGCTACGACACTACCCAGTCCCGCCCCGACGAACACTCGCGGGCCAAGCACGACATCCTGATCCGCTCAGCGCGAGCGTTCGCGCCCTGGATCTCGCTTCCGCACGGGGTAGTCTGTCCCCAGCGCCTCGTTGAGGCCGCGCGCGACTGCCGCGGGCCAGACATCCGCCTGGGGCTCGGCCTCCTTGTCGAAAGGGTCATAACCAGCAATGCCCTCGAGGCTGTAGGGGCACTCCGCGGGCAGGCGCTGCTGCCAGCTGCGCAGCAGGCGCGTGGTTGGCGCCCCACCCTCGTTGTCGTACTCAGCCAGCTTCTGCGCGGCACCCCTCCGGCCGCGCTTCCATGCGGTGCCCAGCATCTCAAAGAGCTCACCCTTCATGCCGGGATTCTCGTAGAGCTTGTCATACATCTCCCCCCGCCAAGCGACGATCTCGCCAAGCCAGTGGTTGAGATCCCGGCTCGCCGGAGAGTACTCGATCTTTAGCAGGTGCGCAATAACGTTCGCGCAGTAGGAGGTCCAGGGGCTTCTTTCACTTCGCCCCAATGTCTCGATCTCCTCGATCACGTTGTCCCAGTCGACCGCTCCGAATTCGCGTCGCCGCAAGGCCGCGGCCTGCTCCTGCGTCCAGGTCCAGAAGTCGTTATCGTACAGCCGCTGCTCTCGGGCCCCGTCTGCGACTTCAGAGGCGGGTTCCCGTATCGACGTCGCCGACATGCCTGCAGTGTAACGGAATGCTTGACGCTCTGGCCCGCCCGTTGGCGGGCCGTTGCGCTGAGCAGCTACCGCAATTGGTCCGCCCAACACGTAGCTGCGTGAGCATCGAGAGCGCGGCCGCACTCGGACAGCTTCGCCACGGCACTCTCCCGCACGTAAGCCCATGCCCTGTCCAATATCGCAATGAGTCCCCCCTATGCCGGGGCTCTCATAGAACTCGTCGAAATCCAGCCAATACGGTCGGTCGAGTCGCCCGGGAGAATCTCCCCGCGGGCGGCTCGACCTTAGTACGATTCGCAAGTTGACCGCTCAAGTGTGACAATCAAAGCGGTGGGAATCCTGCTTCGGAAGGGGTCTGCACGCTTGCTCGGATCCACCGTAGCCGTGCTAGTTGCGGCGCCGTGGCTGTCAGCTGCCCCTGCCACATCGGGGATTGGCCTCTGCGACGCGCAGCATAACGCGGAGGAAACGGCCTTTCTCCACCAGCAGCACGTGCTGCGCGATCCCGGCGTTGAGCACTTGCACGCGCCATCCCGCAAGCTTTCCCGCTTGTCGTCGCTAGCCGGCGTGCCGTCCCGGCGTTCGCAAGACGTACCGCCTATTCCTACCTCCGTAGGCGAGATCGCCATCATCGAGGCTACGCCCGAAATCGTGTCGCCGCCCAATCAGGTCGACCTGGCAGGGCGCCGTATATTGCTCACGCCAAGTGGCGAGGGTCTCCAAATAGAGTCATCGGACGCTGCGGCGCTTCCGCCGATCAGTGCCCAAGGAATACCGCTCGATCTGGGTGACGACGACGCCGTAAGGATCGAGCTGCCGTTCGAGTTCACGTACTACGGAAAGACCTACCCAGGGGCCTATGTGCATTCCGACGGAAATCTGACGTTCGTCGGCCCGGAAGCGAGTTCTAACTACCGCACCTACGCGCGGGCGGCTGGCGGGCCGCCGCGGATCGCCCCGCTCTTCGAGGACATGGACCCCAGCGCCGCCGGACAAATCCACTACGCCGCCTCGCCAGACCGCGTTGTGGTGACCTGGCTCAGCGTCCCGCTCTGGGCACAGACTGGCGTCGGCAACCTCCAGACGTTCCAGCTGACCTTGGGCGCAGACAATTCGATCGAGTTCCGCTACGGAGACCTCGACCTGCCCGCGGCGATCGTGGGAATCTTTCCAGGCGACGTGACGCAGCCCTCGCTGGCGGTCGATTGGAGTTCAGCGTCAGCGGACGTTTTCGACGAGACCGCGATCCTAGCCGAAGTCTTCACGTCGGCCCCAACGATTGACGAGTTCGCGGCGTTTCACCAGTTCTTCCGGTCTCAAGACGACGCCTACGACTCAGTGATCGTGTTCAACGACATCGGACTGAGTGCGAGCCAGCACACTCTGGCGCATGCCTACACCGTGCGCAACGAAGTCACTGGCATTGGAAAGAAAGTGTACAACTCGGGTCCTTACTTCGGCTCGCCTCGCCGCACCGGGTCGTTCGTAAACATGGGCCCGATATCCGCTTATCCTGACAACCCGCTTGAGCTCATCCCGTACCGCCCCGACAGCTCGCTGCTCACGGTGCTCGCACACGAGATCGGCCACAGGTTCTTGGCCAACGCGATCTTCAAGGATCCCGAGACCGGTCACTTCAACCCGACGACGCTAGGCCGGCAGCTGAACCACTGGAGCTTCTACTTCAATACGGATGCGTCCGTGCTAGAGGGCAACGCGATCCGCGACAACGGACCCGAAGCAGACCCCCGCTTTGAGACCTTCGCCGCGTCTCAAACCTTCAGCGCTCTAGACAAGTACCTGATGGGTTTCTTCGAACCGGACGAGGTCAAGCCCTCGTTTCTGGTCGAAGTTCCTTCGGCTTTGTCGAACGCCGCGCGCTCGCGATCACCCGAGGCCGGCGTGAAGTTCAACGGCGTGCGCAAGGAGGTCCGGATCGAAGATATCATCGCTGCGCACGGCGAACGCAGGCCGGACACTTCGGTATCCCAACGGCACTTCCGGTATGCGTTCGTGCTGGTGGTGGATCAAGGGACGAATCCAGACCCGGACACGCTCAGGCGGCTGGAGCGGCTGCGGCGTCTCTGGCGCGGCTATTTCATCGGGCACTTGGACGATCGCGCGACGATCGCCACCGGTCTAGTGCGCATGCTTCACCTTTCGACTTGGCCTGCAGGCGGCGTGATCGCCGATAGCACGGGCCGCGCTCGAATCGAAATCGCCGAAGCGCGGAATACCGACCTTACTGTAAACCTCACCCTAGGCGACGCGATTGCCACGGTGCCAGCGACTGTGACGATCCCGGCTGGAGAGTTGTATGCCGAATTCGACGTGAGCGGGCTCGAACCTGGCGTGACCTCGCTCGCGGCCGAGGCTGCTGAACTCGGCTATGACCAGCCCCGGACTCGCCTGAGGGTACGGTCCGGCTTGGAGGGTATGAAGATGCTGCTGATGCATCCGCGTGAGCTCTACGGTTTGACCGGGAACGAACTGCGATCCCCGTTGGGATTTGTGCTGCGCGACGAGGATCACGTGCGGTACAGCGGCGTCGAGATTGAGTTCCTAGCTGCCGGTGACGACAGCCCGATCATCGCGAATCCGACAACCGACGCCTTCGGGGAAGTGTCTGTGAACTGGCAGCTGGGGCCGACACCGAGCGATACCGAGTACGTGGCCCGCCTGAAGGACGCTCCGGAAGTGGCGATTTCGACCACGATCCGAACCACTCCCGGGCCGCCGAACTTCGCGGCCTCTAATCTCGTCAACGCCGCCAGTCAGGAGGCCGCCAGCCCGGGCCGCGGATTCGCGCCTGGCAGTCTAGTCACTCTGCACGGTTCGGAACTGGCCCTTGACGAACTGGTGGCCGAACCGGGCACGGAGGCCGATGTCCCCACGCTGCCCGACCGCCTAGGCCCAACCCTGACTCGCGTGCATGTCAATGGCGTGGGCGCGCCTCTTGCGCGCCTCTCACCTTTACAGGTGACGTTCCAGTTGCCGTTCTGGGCGGAGGGCCCATCGGTCGACGTCGGGGTGGCAACAGTGTATGGACGCAGCGGAACCGCCGCGATTCCTATCAGCCCCGTGCAGCCCGGAATCTTTCCCGATCGGATCAGCAGGGCTGATAGCGGCGACGATCCTGTCGAATCGGAGAGCGAGAGTCTTCCGGGCGCGGGCGAACGGATCAAGATTCAGTGCACCGGATTGGGGGCTGTCAGCCCAGCGGGTAGAGCGGGCGTTGCAGGCGACAGCGAGACACCGCAGCTAGTAGTCGCGACAACTGCGGCGTGGATTGACTACCGCACGGTCGAGGTCGAATTCAGCGGTCTCTCAACTCTCGAGGCAGGGGTATACGAGGTCATCGTGCTCCTGCCGTCAGACCTCAGGGCTGGCGAACACCGACTCCAGATTGCAGCTGATGGAATCACGAGCAACGCGGTGGTGTTTGAGACGGAGTAGGGGGCGGAGTCCGTTGTTGACGTTGGCTTGGAAATCTTGGGTTCCGGAACACAATTCCGCCATGTCTCGTCAGCCAGAGCGTGGAGCTGCAATCTCGATTTCGAACATCTTCATGCTAAGAGAGTGAGGTCTGGAGATCCCGAGACTCTTTTCGCAGAACCGATAGCCGCCTACGCCAATGTGGAGTGTGTGCGCAACCGGCCAAGAGAAGTTCTGTCGGGGCACCGTACAATACGTTTGGAAGGGCCTCTGTCGTCGTCCGACTTGGAGGGTTTACCATGCAGGCCGCGATTGCTGACAAGAGGGAGGAACTGGCGGAACTCTGTCGGCGCTACGGCGTAGCGCGGCTCGAAGTCTTCGGCTCGGCGGCACACGGCACGGACTTCGATCCACAAACCAGCGATGCCGATTTCTTGGTTGAGTTCAAACCTGACAGTGGCCTAGCACCGTTCGACCAGTTCTTCGATCTTGCTGAGGCATTGCGCCGTACCTTGGAACGCCAAGTCGATCTTGTCGAGTCCAGCACGGTCCAAAATCCGTACTTGCGGGCCGCTATTAACCGGTCGCGCGAGCTTGTCTATGCCTCCTGACCCTCGCGTCCTGCTGGCGGATGTCGAGCGGGCAGGCGCGGAAATCGAGCGCTTCACCGAAGGGATCGACGGTGACGCATATGCCGGGGATCCGCTGACGCAGGCTACAGTCGAACGCAAGTTCGAGATCGTCGGCGAGGCGGTGAACCGCCTTGGGAAATCTCATCCCGATCTCGTCGAACGGATTCTGTGATATCGCACGATCATCGACTTTCGCAACATGCTGGTCCATGGCTACGTAAGCATGACGCCCGAACGCGTCAGGGATCGCGCCGAAAACCACCTGCCGCAGTTCCTTCGAATCGTGCAGTCATTGCTCGCCGAACTGGGACCGCCCGGGGAATGAACGCCGGCCGCTCGCTTGCCTCCTACAATCGGTCGGTGGAGCTACCCAAAGCCGTCGGCGGTCTGATCGGCCTCGTATTCGACCTCTCTGTACACGGCAAGTTGGCAGAGCGGATCCGACGGCCAAGCTGACATCAGAGCTGCGAAAACGGAGCACAGAAAAGCAGGTGTCCTCTTGTGTTCAGCTACCAATTTGACAGGTTGGCATCCAAGGCCATAGTCTGGGTCACATTGCCGATCTACGATTTAGGCACCGCTTGCGCGGTCGGCCCGGGCACAATTATTCAGGACATCGGGATCTTCTGCTCGTGGGGGGGCTGACGGAGCGGCCCCTTGTGAGTCAGTCGCCAGCGGCTTCGGATGGTTCGCGGGGGCGGAACAGGCCGGAGCCCTCGATCAGACCCTCAAGCCGCGCCAGCCGGCGGTCGACATCTCGCAGCCAGCCGCTGATCCACAGCACCGCTGTGACGATTAACCCGGCAAGCGCCGCGCCCACACCGAGGATACCGATTAACTCGGGGCTCACGCAGTCAATCTAGCACAGGATCCGTTCCACTGCATTTCTTGCTGAGTTCAGGCATGGTGCTCGAAGGCAGAAGCAGGAAGCGCTGGCGGTTCCGACTCAATTGCCAATGCCCCGTGACAGCATCATGATTGTCAAGCTATGACGTGCAGCTATCGCTGGCCGATCGCTTGTTCGGGAGTCTGAGGCAAGGGACAAGCTAGCGTCCACCCTCAATCAGCCGCATAGGCGGCAGGCCCAGCCACGCGCGCTGCCAGTCCCGCAAGAGTTCGCGCACTAGCCTGGTCTTTCCCATCCTGCACTGGCCCGTGAGCAGCACGTTCGTGCCGTCCCGCAAAGTCTCCTCCAGGAACGGCAACTCGTCATCTCGGTGGAAGAAGCGCTTCGCGTCGACCCAGTCCCCCACCGTCTTCTTCAAGATTGTCCACCCCGCATCGCGCAGCTTGCCAAGCTTTTTGTTGCCAACTTTTCAGTTGCCAATTCTATTGTTGGTAACTGAGTGCGGATTGGCAATTTGCTTCAAGAAGGTCTCGGTCGCAGGTAAATCGGCAGCAAAGAACGGGAACCTAACCGATCCTCGATTGCCAAAGATCCGTCGTTCGGTCGCGGAGTCGTGGGCGCAGGCCAATCACAAGGCCGCAAAGGGTAAGGCTACGACTCCAGCACCGAGGGGAATCCGTACATTGCCCGGATGCACAACATATCCGGGCATCGCCGTTACGGGAAAGTCCTGTTTCCACCGCTTGATGGCCGACGCCATGCCCGGGCTCGGAGTGGCCGAGAGCTTGACCTCTATAGGAACTAGTGTCCCCCCGACATCGACCAAGATGTCCACTTCCGTTCCCGCGGCGGTTCGCCAGAAGTAGACCTGCGGCTCCAGTCCCCTGTGCGTGAGCGTCTTCGCGATCTCGGAGACCACGGCTGTTTCGAGAATCGCGCCCGCCATGGGGCCTGAGGAAGCGTGCTCGGGGTCCTTCAGCCCCACCAGATAGCAAAGCGTGCCCACGTCTGTGAAATACACCTTCGGTGTCTTGACTAGCCGTTTGCCGACGCTTGCGAAGTACGAACGAAGCACGACCACTTGGTAGGTTGCTTCGAGCACCGAGAGCCATGCCTTGACCGTGTTGAACGAGACGCCGAGGTCTCGGGAAAGATCTGCCAGATTCAGGAGTTGGGCACTCTTGGCCGCCAGCGCTCGCAGGAAGATCTGGAATTGGGACAGGTCTCCAATCTGTCTGAGCATGCGCACGTCCCGTTCGAGATAGGTCTGGACGTAGCTGGCGTGCCACATCCGCTCGTTCCGAGCGGGGTTCGCCACCAACTCGGGGTAACCTCCCCGCAAGAACCCCTTCCACAGTTCCCCGAACGTGCAGGACGTTTCGGACAAGGAGGTTGGGCTGTCCTCCCATGCCAACGGGAGCTGAGGACTCCCTTCGGCTTCCCGTCAGGACAACGGACATAGGCGAAGCATCGCAGCACGGCCAGCCAGGGATTCGGTCACCCTCTCGCTAAGCAGATTCTGGGAGCCAGTTAGCAGGAACTGTCCGGTCTCGTCTCGATTGGCATCGATCTTTTCCTTGATGTAAGGAAACAGGCCGGGGGCATACTGCACCTCATCGAGGATTACCGGGGGCGGATGAAGCTCCAAGAACATTCGTGGGTCTTCTTGGGCGGCGACTCGAATGTAGGGCGGCTCCAAGGAAACGTAGCGGTGGTGTGTCCCAAACAAGCGCTGGAGGAGCGTCGTCTTGCCGGATTGCCGCGGTCCGGTCAGGACTACTGCCGGAAACTCGCTAGCGGCCGTTTGGAGGACGGGTTCGAGGGAGCGCTCGATATTTGGGATCCCATAATCCATAGCTTCAAATTATGCATTCATAGTGCACTATTCCCAGGGCAAAGCGGTTCCTGTTGACATGCTCGGAATCCCGATGCGCGTCCGCCGAACGTCGCCGAGGATCCGCCCGGGCCGCTTGGGACCTTCCTCGTCGATGTCCAGCCAGACGCGCGCTACCTCCAGCGCGTCGTCCTTGTGGTGAGTCCGCGTCAGCGGCCGCATAGTATTCATCCCAACGAAGACGTCATACTTATTCGCATTCAAGTGGCGCAATCAGGCCTGCACGTTGTCAGAGCTGGCCGAGGAAGCCGACCAGACGCGCTACTCGGCCTTGGGCGGTTCGCCATCACACCCCGCGCCGGCATCCTGCGGGATCAGGACGGTCGCGATGCGATCGCCGGGCTCGTACAGCTCGCGGACGTACTCGGCCGGGGTCATGTCGAGATCGTATCCTCACGGCCCCGGCAGCGGCAAGACCGGACCTGCGGCAGGGTCAGCGGGAGTACCCGGTTTCGGGCACCAGCGACCGCTCCGGCCCCCGCTCCCGCACGGGATAGTTCGTCCCCAGCGCCTCGTTGAGGACGCGCGCCACCGGAGCGGGCCAGATCTCCGGGTCCGGCTCGGCATCCTTTTTGAAGGGGTCGTAGCCGGCGATGTCCTCGAAATGGTACGGGCGCTCCGCAGGCAGCCGGGACTCCCAAGCCCGCCCCCGCGGGCCCTGCGCCGCCGGGTCGTCGGGGGCGTCGTACTCCGCCATTGCATCAACGGCGTCCTGCCGCCCGTCCCCCCACGCCTCCGCGAGCATCTCGCCCAGCTGCCCCTTCATGCCGCGGTGGCGGCGCAGCGTGCGGTGCATCTTCCGCCGGTGACCGAGGACCTCTCGCCGCCAGTGATTGACGTCTTCGGGGGACCGGTAGTGCTCGATCTTCAGCAGGTGCGCGATGGCGTTCCCGCAGTTCGAGACCCATCGTTCGTAGTGGCGCTTGCCCACGTCCTCGATCTCCTCGATCACGTTGTCCCAGTCGATAGCGCCCAGATCGCGCTGCCGCAACGCCGCCACCTGCTCGCGCGACCAAGACCAAGCATCCTCGAAGTAGAGATCCCGAGGGCGCGCCCCAGCGACCGCCTCGGCGGCCGGCTCTTTCATCGAAGTCGCCGCCATGCCTGCATTGTAGGCGATCGGCCGCGGCTGCGGGATCGCCCTGTAAAGCGAGATTTTACTGTCTGGGCCCCGGTAGTCCAGCTTCCAGGGCCCCTTGCCTACGACCCGCTTCGGGCCTGAGAATGCCTGCCTTTCTCTTCTTGCTCTTTTCTGCAAGTTGCTCGTTGTGTACTCACACAATCGCGCGCGCCGCCTGCACCGGATTCCGGCAAACCCGAGCACCTTCAGTCGATGTCCTCGGAGCCCAACCGGTCGTTTGCCGAGTTGTGTTGCACAAGGGTGGCTACCCCGTGTCTGACCAATTCTCAACTCTGATCGGCGGGCTAGTGGCTATCTGGCTACGATTGTAGTTGGGCAGTTGCTCACGGAATCGCGATGCTAGAGGTGCTCAAATTAGACCGGTACAGAGGATTCGAGTCCTACCAGTTGGCCGACTTGGCGCGCGTCAACCTCTTGGTTGGCAAGAACAACTGCGGCAAGACGACTATTCTTGAAGCGATCGAACTCTTAGTGTCTGGCGGTCATGTCTCCGCTTTGCGCGATTCCGCGGTGCGTCGTGGTGAAATCGACGAGGACGACATCTTGAGCCATGGAGTCGAAGTCTCTCATGTGTTTTACGGTCACCGCTGTGAGGTCGGCGCTTCATTCGAGTTATCGAGCTCCAGGAATCTACGCCTCGAAGGAGAGCTGAAGGCATTCGACGACAAGACTGTGCCAGTTGGCGAAATAGGACACGGCACTGCCTTACGTCCGAGGGCGTTGGCAGGACTAGGTCCGCGGGTGCCGGCAAGACTAGGTCCGGTCCGCTCGGATGTGGAGCCATCGACCAAGTTCTGGCTGAGTCTCGTCTCTGTCGGACAGCCTCCTATTGTGCTTCCGATTACCGAGAACGGTACAATCCTTGACCGATTCGGAGGGCATACGCCAAGCAATCGATCCCCCGGCAAGGAAGTCCGTTTCGTGAGATTTGACCCGTCATCCATGGTCGACGCATGGAATGACGTTCTCACCGAAGGACGTGAAGCGGCCGTCGTTGATGCCATGCGCATCTTGATGCCTGACATCGATTCGATCCATTTCTTGCCTGGCCGCCAAGGCGGCCTTGGCGGCCTGTCCAAGATCCTGGTTGGGCACCAAGATGCTCAGCAGCGGTTGCCCATAGGCAGCTACGGGGATGGCATGCTTCGATTGTTGGCGATTGGCCTCGCTCTCGCGAATACGAAAGACCGTTGCCTCCTGATTGACGAAATCGATTCCGGACTTCACTGGACGGTCATGGAAGACATGTGGCGGCTCGTCGTGGGGGCCGCGCAGAGCTCAAACGTACAAGTCTTCGCGACCACGCACAGTTTTGACTGCGTAAAGGGACTTGGAACGCTGATGCGATCCCGCCCCGACCTTGCTAAGCACGTTGCCGTTCAGAAGGTGCATCGGTCACTGAACCAGGCCGTTTGTGTTCCGGGCGAGGACATTGCAATCGCGGTGGAAGACGATATTGAGGTTCGCTGAGGGATGCTCAAGGACGAACTATCCACTCTCCGTGTCGAGGGGAAGGACGACAAGCACGTCATTGCGAGTCTGCTCAAACGACACAGCATCGATCCCAAGGCTATCGACATCAAGTGCTCGCAGGACGCGGATGACGATTCCGGCGGCAAAGATCGGCTGCTGAGGGGGATGAAGACCTTGGTCGCCACCAGTACCGGCAGGTCGGTCGGGTTCGTGCTAGATGCTAATGGTGCTGTCGCTGACCGCTGGAGAGCCGTCCGAAATCAGCTTGAAGGCTTTGGGCTAGAACTCCCGAGCGAGATTCCGGACGACGGCTTCGTCGGCGATGTGCTCGAAGTACAAGCCCGTATTGGCGTTTGGTTGATGCCGAACAATCAAGATTCCGGAGCCGTTGAAGAATTCCTGAGGGACCTCGTTGATGACAGCGACGGGCTGCTTCAACATGCCAAAGCATCGACGGTGGAGGCCCTACAGCTAGGCGCAGCTTTCGCCGCTGCCAAGCAGCGGAAGGCCGAATTGCACGCGTGGCTCGCTTGGCAAGAGCGTCCCGGCCTGCCATACGGTCTCGCGATCACGGCACACTATTTCAAACACGACAGTCCCGCTGCTCTCTCGTTCATTGACTGGTTCCGACGGTTATTCGAAGCCACGCCAGAATCCGCAGGAGTTTTGGCTGGACGCACAACACCAAGCTGAGGCATTGGAGAGCTTGCGTGACTTCCTCACGCGGCCCTCGCCGACAATCATCTACCGCCAGTTTCGTGCGCGAGGTATCGCAGCATTGGGCCGCACTGGCCGCTGTTGCCGTTCTTGTTCGTCATTGCGGGACAAATCGAACTTGGCGGGCCCAAAACCACCAACAGCCCGTGGTCATGGCTTGCACGGGAGCTTGACCAGCGGTAAGACACTTGTTGTGTTCGCTACGGCAGATCAGAAACAGGTCGGTAGCGTCTTTTGTAAGACTCGTGCTACGTGGTCAGAATCCTCCATACTTCGATGTGCCCAAGAGGCATTCCTACTAGGCCTTGAATTTCTCGCTGTGGCCAAAGGAATTTCGCAAGGGCCTTCATTCATCATGCATTTCGCTGCAAGAAAACAGCTTCTCTTGACATGCCCTCGCTTAGTCCCCAAGTTAGATGCTCCGCCGGCTCGGTACCGGTGGCACGCACCTCGCAGATGGCCGGCCCGTGGTGGACGCTACTTTGAACCCGGACCAACTTATCTTCCAAAGTCACGGCAACGATGCAATCACTTCACGCTCAAGTTACCGAGCATCTGGCCATCAAGTCGTGACGGACAACAGGACTGCTACGGCTTTCGCAGCCGGGGAATCCCAAACTGGCGCAGCGTCCCGTCCAATGTCGGCGGGTGCAGGCGGATGCGCTCGTCATTCAACAGGTATGAGAACACGTAGCCCATGCCGAGGATCAACACCCCGACCAAGAAGCAGTAAATGATGAAGCGATCCGGATACTGATCCCGCAGATAGCCCATGTACAGCGGGCCAAATATTCCGGCAGCGGACCAAGCAGTCAGGATCGTCCCGTAGATCGCCGACATCCGCTTGGAACCGAAGACGTCCGAGACGAAGGATGGCATGGTCGCGAACCCGCCGCCGAAGCACAGCAGGATGTAGCAAACCAGCGCCGCGAAAATCCACGGATCCCTCTCGGACATCAACACGCCAAAGACCACCATTTGGCTCGCGAGCAGGATCCGGAAGACTCGAGTGCGTCCGAAACGGTCCGAGAGAGACGCCCAGAACAGCCTGCCCACGCCGTTGAACAAAGAGCTGACGGCGATCAATGTCGCTCCGTACTGGGCGAGCGTTTCTGGTTCCGCCAGGGGATCGCCGAGCCTCCAGACGTCTTGGAATAGCTGGGACTGCACGCTGATGACGGAGATCCCGGCAGAGATGTTGAAGAAGAAGACCAGCCACATGATCAAGAACTTCGAGGAGTACAGGCTGGCCGAAATTGAGTCAGGATCACCCTCCTGGCGGGCATCGGTTGTGATCGCCTTGGCCGCGGGTGAAGGCTCTGGCCCCTTCGGGGGATCGGTCAGGATCAGGCTGCTGGGGATCAAGACGCAGCCGAAGATGATCCCCAGCCATGTAAACACCATTGCTAGGTCCCCGTCCGTGAGCGTGACCAAGTACGGGGCAAGCCCTTTGCTGAGCACCGACGCGCCAAGTCCGAACCCCATGATGACTGTGCCTGTTACCAGCCCCTTGCGCTCGGGGAACCACTTGGCTGCCGTGGCCACGGGGGTCACGTATCCCAGTCCGATCCCGGCACCGCCGACGCAGCCGTATCCGAGGTAGAACAGAGCCATCGACTCGATCTCGAGTGCGGTACCTGCCGCGACATAGCCGCCCGCAAACATAGCGCTGCCCAAGGTGGCGAGCTTGCGGGGCCCGAACCGGGGCAGAGCTCGACCGGCCCAAGCCGCTGCGATGCCTAGCGAAAAAATCGTGATGCTGAAGGCATAGGCAGTCTGGATGTAGGTCCAGCCAAGTTGACTGACTAGGAGCGACTGAAAGAAGCTCCAGGCGTAGACTGTGCCCAGGCAGAGTTGCAGCAGCGTGCATACGACGACGATCACATGACGCCGTCCAATCAATCCGGATAGGCTCATCCGCTGAGCGCTCCAGACATGTCAGGATCTGGCCGAGTGGCAGTCGCTCGCTCGATCCTGTTCGGGTCCTTGGCTTCCGAGAAATACAGGAAGAGCCTGGCCAAATGGCCGACTTCGTCGTCCCGCGCCAGCAAGGTCTCGCCGCGGTCGTCGCCGTCAGCTTGACCGCCCGCCAACCTGACCGCGTATGAGAGAAGCTGCGCGATCGGTTTCGCGGCCAGTCCCATGAGCCAGATGGCAACGAATACGCCACCGACGAAAATCGACGTGATCAGGTACACCTGCTGGCCGATCGCACCCTG
>JAJDTX010000051.1 GCA_022826925.1 Bryobacterales bacterium | reverse complement strand
GGTCGGGCACGCTGCCCCGGTGCATCTGCGCGACTTGCCCACGCACCCGGGCAACATCCACGCCAACACGGCGGGCATGCTGCAGGCCGGCCGCGCATTCGCGCGCGTGTTTCTAGAGCGCTTCGCCGACGGTAACTGAGTGCCGCAAGCCATGCCGTGGCCCGGCATTGGCTATAATCGTGCCCGCTTTACGCGGCTGCCGAGGCAGGCCGCGGTCCTGATGCCATGACCGCTCGTGAAAAACGCTGGCAGCGCAGCCTGAGCCGCCGCAAGGCGCTGGCCGGATTGGCAGGCTTCTTGGCCGGAGCGAAGGGTCTGCATGCACAACAAGACAAGTTTCGGGATCACAGCCGCATTCCGGGATTGTCGGAAATGCGCGATGTCTTCGACTTCGAAGCGGCCGCCTACGAAAGGCTGGATCGGGCCACCTACAACTACACGGCGCGCGGCGGCGGCAGCGAGTTCACCACCCGCCGGAATCGCGAGGCGTTCGACTGGGTCTCGATCGTGCCGCGGGCAATTGGCGCTCCCGGCCCTCCCGAAACGGACGCTAGCGTGCTCGGCACGCAGATGGCATTCCCGATCATGCTGGCACCGTCCGCGGCCCACGAAGTGCTGCATCCGGACAAGGAAGAGGCCACCTACGCCGGCTGCAAGGGCGCCTCCGAGACTCCCATGATCGTCAGCCACGTCGCCAGCATGCCGTTCGCGGACATCGCCAAGGCCGACGGCGGGCCGCTGTGGTTCCAGCTCTATCCGCGCGAGGAACTCGAGCAAAACCGCGAGCCGGTCGAATCCGCCCAAGCGGCCGGCGCCGGAGCGATCGTGGTCACGATCGACCAGCAGGCCTCGTTCTATGACCGCGGCTACCATGACCGCAATCTGTCGCTGCGCCCCCGCCGGCCGCCGCGCTACAGCGGCAATGCCGCACGCTACCGCTTCACCTCCGGGCGCATGTGGTACGAGTGGAAGCTCTTCGAGGGCCTGCGCACCATGGTCAGGGTGCCGATGCTCGCGAAGGGCATCCTAACCGCCGAGGACGCGCTGCTGGCCGTCGAGCACGGCCTGGACGGCATCATCGTTTCCAACCACGGCGGCCGCACGCTCGACTACACGCCTTCGAGCCTCGAAGTGCTGCCGGAAATCGTCGAGGCCGTCGCGGGCCAGATGCCCGTCTTGATCGACAGCGGATTCCGGCGCGGCAGTGACATCCTCAAGGCCCTCGCGCTGGGAGCCTCGGCGATCTGCCTGGGACGCGTGCCGCGCTGGGGCCTGGGCTCGTTCGGAGCTCCGGGCGTGACCCGGGTCCTGGAGATCGTGCAAGAGGACTTCCGGCAGGCCATGACGAGCTGCGGCGCCGCCAGCCTCGGAGCGATCGATCAGTCCCTGGTGCGGACGGACTTCCCATGAGCGGCGTCCGCCACAGCCGGCGCCAGGCGCTCTACGGCCTCGCGAGCCTCGTGGCGGCGTCCCCTTGCCTCCGCGCAGCCCAGGCACCGGAGCTGGTCGGCGAGGCTCCGGGGCGCATGACCCCCATCGACGAGTTCGCCAACGTTCCGGAATTCGAGGACATGGCCCGGCGCTCGCTGAACGAGCGCGCCTTCCACCGCATTGCCGGAGGGGAGCGCTCGGCCCTGGAGCGGATCACATTCCGGGCCCGCATGATGGTCAACACGAAGGCGCTAGACCTGTCGCTGGAGCTGTTCGGCCAGCCGATGTTCGCGCCCATCCTAGTTGGCCCCGCCTCGCGCCAAGGACGATTCCACAGCGACGGGGAACTCGCCACGGCCGCGGGCGCGGCCGCCGCCAAGGCGACGCTGGTGACCGCCGAGCACAGCGGCGCGCCGTTCGCGAAGACCATCGCGGCAGCTCCCGGAGCATGGCGGCAGTTCTATCCCGATTCCGACGTCGGCGCCCTGATCGAGCGTATCCAAGCGGCAGTCGAAGCCGGTGCAGGGACGATTTGCCTCAGCTTGGGAGAAGAGCGCGGCGCGCGCGGCGGCGCGCCCGTGCGCTATGGCTGGGACGTTCTCGAGCAACTGCGAGACGCCGCGACGGTGCCCTTCGTGCTCAAGGGAGTCATGCAGCCGGCTGACGCGCTGGAAGCCGCCCAGCGCGGAATCGCCGGCGTTGTCGTCTCAAACCACGGAACGGGCCAAGCGCAGGGCGAAGCCGAACCGGTCGCGGTCCTGCCCGCGATCGCCGAGGCCGTGGCCGGGCGCATGCCGCTGCTGGTGGACGGCGGCTTCCGGCGCGGCGGCGACGTCCTGAAGGCGATCGCGCTGGGAGCCACGGCGGCGCTGGTCTGCCGCCCGGTCCTGTGGGGCTTGGCCGCCTACGGCGCAGCCGGCGTCCAAAAGGTCGTCGAAATGCTGCAGACCGAGCTCGCCAAGGACATGGTGCAGGTTGGTGCCGTCAACCTTGCCGCCATCCGGCGCGACCACATCCGCGTGCACAGCCGCTGAGCAGCGCCGCCCTGCCTCACTCGCGGTCTGGATTCGGAAGCGGCTCTTGTGCTCCAACCGCGGTGCGCCACTCGTTCAGCTTGGCTAGCAACTCAGCGGCCTTGTCCGGCATTTCGGCAGCCAGCTCGCGGCTCTCGCCGACATCTTCGGCGAGGTCGTAGAGCTCGGCCCGGTCATCCTCGTAGAAATGCACCAAGCGCCAATCGCCGTCGCGGATCGCCGAATGCGGCGTCGAGCCGCCGTTGTGATAGTGGGGATAGTGCCAGTAGAGCGTTTGCCGGTCGAGTTCGGCAGACGGATCACGCAGGACGCCGGCCAGGCTGACCCCGTCCACCAGCTCGTTGTGGGCGGGATCGCCGGCCACGCCCGCGATCTCGAGCAGCGTCGGGTATACGTCGACCGTGATCACTGGCTCGTCGCTCACGCTGGCCGGCGGCGTCACGCCCGGCCAGAGGTACATCGTCGGCGTGCGCACGCCCCCCTCGTAGGCCGACCCCTTGCCCGCCCTTAGGGGGTCATTCTCGGTCGGGTTGCCCATGCGCCCATCGGGTCCCTTGCGATCCAGGCCCCCGTTGTCGCCGGTCAGCACGATGACGGTGTCGTCGGCGATGCCCAGCTCTTCCAGCTTGGCCCGCAGCCTGCCAACGCTTCGGTCCAAGGCTGCCAGCATGCTGGCGTACGCCGGATTCCGGTGCCGTTTCGAGGCGTCCACGCGGTCCTCGAACCGGGCCAGGTCCTCGGGCTTGGCCTCGATGGGAGTGTGCACGGTGTAGTACGGGAAGTAGAGCAGGAACGGCTCGTCGCCGAAGCCATCCAAGATGGCGAGCGCCTCGTCCGTCAAGCGGTCAGTGAGATAGTCGCCCTCCGAGCCCCCCTCGGGCAGCGGGTAAACCTTGCGGTCGTTCCGGACGTACGGATGAAAGTAGCTGCCCGGCGCGCCCCATTGGTTGCCGGCGATGTTGATCTCGAAGCCGTGATGCTGGGGGGCGTAGTCCGCCATCACATCCGGTTCCAAGGTCGGCATCAAGTGCCACTTGCCAACGTGTGCGGTGCGGTAGCCCGCCGCGCCCAGCGCCTCTGCCAGCGTCGTGTGGCGATGTTCCAGTCGCATCGTCCAGTCCGGCGGGCGCAAGGGCGCGCGCGGCCGCCTGTGTCCCGGTATCCAATCCGTGACGTTGGTGCGCCCGGGGTACAGCCCGGTCATCATGGCGGCCCGCGTGGGCGAGCAAACCGTGCAGGCGGCATAGCCGTGCGTGAAGCGGACTCCGTCCGCTGCGAGCTGGTCGATGTTGGGGGTCAGGTAGAAGTCGCTTCCGTAGCAGCCCAAATCCGTCCAGCCGAGATCGTCGACGAGCAGCACGAGGAAGTTCGGCGGCCGCTCCTCCGCGTCGCTTCCGACATCGGAAGCGCACGCGAGCAGGCAGGCCGCAGCGAGGGCGGTTGACAACAGGCGCATGGCAAGATTCTACCCTCACGGCACCCTTGCATTCGCCGGATCTAACCGTGCCATGCCCCCGGAAGCGGCGCAACGGCTCTCCGGCTTGCGACTCTGGAGCCCGGGATCGAGTCAGCCGCCCCGGGGCCGATTGGCCTTCGGAAGGGACCGGCACGGCCAAACCCACAAGAATCTGGCCGTGTTTCTTTGAAACCACTCGCGCTCTCTATTGCTCGTTCAGCTACACTCTCTCTGTCAGCGACAATGAAAACTACGCCAAGAGCGGATTCGATCACGGATTCGCGCAGGATGAACGCGATGCGGGTGCGAACCGCGGTAACTGCCCTGGGGCTGGCCCTGGCCGTGCTGGTCGTGGGCCTGTGTCTGTCGGCTCTATACGTCAGCTGGCGCATTGACGAGGCCGCTGGCCCCCGGCTGTACGCCGACTTGGAGCGTCTGCCGCAAAACGACGTGGGCCTGGTGCTGGGGACATCGCGAAACCGCGGCAGCGGGCTCAACGAGTTCTACGCCCATCGGATCGCCGCGGCCGCCGACTTGTATCGCAGCGGGAAGATCCGCCACATCATTGTCAGCGGATCCAATCCAAGCAAGTACTACAACGAGCCGGAAGTGATGCGGCGCGACCTTGTCGAAGCGGGCGTGCCGGCCGATTGCATCACCGAGGATCGCGGGGGATTGCGGACGCTGGACTCGGTCGTGCGCGCGCACAAGGTGATGGGGCAGACTGCGTTCACGATCGTTTCGCAGCGCTTCCACGCCGCCCGGGCGGTCTACATCGGCACCGGCCGGGGCTTGGACGTGGTCGCCTTTTGTGCCCAGGACGCTTCCGGCCCGGTACTACTGTCCTCTCGGATTCGCGAATACGGCGCCCGCATGATGGCGATGTGGGACTTGAATGTCTGGAACACGCAGCCGCAATATCTGGGACGGCCGGTAGAGATCAACTTCCAGCCGCGAGCCAGCGCCGAGCTGGACTGATCTCGTCAGGGCTCGCGAAACGCGCGGAACCAGTCCTGCGTGATCCGGATGGCGCGGCGCGGATCGCCCAGCGGCCCCGAGACCACGATGCGACCGCCGGTGCCAACGTCGTAGGAGGGGTAGCGGCGCGCTCCCATGAAGCTGTCCCTGGCGAACAACTCCTCGGCCTCGTCGAATGCGAAGCCGCCGCCTGACTGCACGCGCACTCGGTGCAGCGTGTCGTTGCTGATGAAGTACAGCTCGGAACCCTCCGGGCTCCACTTTGCCAGCCTGCCCCCCTCGGTGGTCACCTGCCAGCGCTGCTCGCCGCTGGGGAAGGGCTTCACATAGACCTCGAAGTCGCCGGATTCATTGCTCTCGTAAGCGACATACCCGCCGTCCGGCGAGAACACCGCGTCGTCCACGATGAACGGCGCCTCGGGCAGGAAGTCGCGCATCTCCCACTCGCCGTCGCTGGTCCGCTCCAAGTACTTGATCGCCGTGCGGCCGAATGCACCGGAAGCCCGCTTTTCCTGCGGTGGGGCGAGACCTTGGTCGGTCCCCGGCCTCCCCGCCCCCGCCCTGGCACCGCCTCCAAGTACGTTGCGCGATTGAAGCAAGATGTGGCGCCCGTCTCGAGACCAGTCCAGAGGCGTCAGGCCTGGCTCGTCTCCGTCATAAAGCGGCTGCGCCGGGCTGCCCGCGGCCACCGGCAGGAGCATGAGTCCCGACGAGCCTCGCTCCGCGAACAGGATGCTGTCACCGTCAGGCGACCAGATCGCGCCGCTCTCGTTGGCATCGCCGAAGGTCACGCGATGGATCACGGGCCTCTCGGACTCGTGAATCCAGAGGTCGTAGTCCCGGCCGGTGCCGCCCGACACCAGGACCCGGTCGCCGGCCGGCGACAAGCGCGGGCCAACGATCCAAGCTTGCGGCCTTCCGATCTCTCCGATCGCCCGCCCGGTTTCGTCGAGCCAGAGCAAGCCCATCTGGCCGGTGAACCGATTGTCCAGATGCACCATGGTCCCGTCAGCTGCCAAGGACAGATCGGAAGCGTCTTGCACGACGGCGAAGGCATCTCCCGATACCGCAAGATGCCCCAGCGAGAACTCCGTGGCCCAGACCGACGAAGACATCAGCGAAGGCCGGTACAGCAGATGTCCTGTGTCGGAGTAGACGGGCTCCGCACCCTCGGCCAGTTCGACGGCCGGGCCGACTTCGCCCCCTGTCACGCGCCGCGCCATCAGCACGTCCCGATCGGACATGTGCAACGAAAACAGCAGCACTTCCTCGTTGTCCGAAACGGCCACGGCCGACAGGCCGTTTACCACTCCGCGGCGTCGCGGGGGCTGATCGGAAAGCGGCCTCGGCGCGCCTCCCAGGGACGACACGCGGAGCATCGGCCCGCCGACCGGCGCGTAGATGACGAACTGGCCATCGGCACTCCAAGTCGCGCCCGAGATGCCAAGGCTCGATTCGTCCACCAGCATGGTCAGCTCTCGGCCGCGCAAGCCGAACTTGCCCAAGCCGGCGCTGCTCGTGAAGCCCACGAAGTTGCTGTCGGGCGACCAAAAGACCAGCCGCGCGCCCTCTGCCCCTTCCACTCGGTAAGGCTCGTGGCGGTTCAGCGGCTGAATCCAGAGCGAGCCGCTGGAGCCGCTCGTGCTAAACGCGATGTTCCGACCGTTCGGCGAGATCGCGGCATGCCCGATGGCCTGCCCCTCGCCGAGGCTGCTCGCCGGTCGGAGCGTGAAGCGACGGGTCTCCCGGGCTGTCTCCGCATCCCCGTCCGACAGCGCCAAGCCTGCTGCGAAGGCGGCCGCCGCGGCGATGGCGCCGAGCGCGATGGCCTGCCGGCGCTCGACGACCGCGCGCACCCAAGACGGGTGCCGCGCCGGGGCTTCGGCGGGCGGCGGCTCGGCCGGCTTGACGGAACGGTCCACAGGTTGGAATGCGGTCCGGCCGGAGGCCGCGCGCCGCTGCAGCCGCTCGATGTCCACGATCAGCTCGCGAGCGTCTTGGTAGCGGTCGGCGGGGGCCTTCGCCAAGCACTTCTCGATGATCCACTCCAGCTCCATCGGCACGCGGGACCGCAGCGATGTCACCGGTTCGGACTCTTCGTTGAGGATCGAGTACAGGATCGCCTGGTCGTAGTGGCCCTTGAACGGCAGTTCGCCCACAACCATCTCGTGCAGCACGACTCCCAGCGACCACAGATCGGTGCGCGCGTCGACCGGGTCTCCCAGCGCCTGCTCCGGCGACATGTACGCGGTCGTACCCACGCGGGTGTCGACCCGGGTGAGCTTCGACGCTCCTGACACCTGGGCCAGGCCGAAGTCCATCAGCTTGGCCACCGGCTTGCCCGCCCGATCCTCGCTCAGCATGATGTTCGAGGACTTGATGTCGCGATGCACGACTCCCGCAGAATTCGCGGCGGCGAGCCCTTCGGCCGCCTGCCGGGCAATCTCGTAGGCCGTCTCAAGTGCCAGCGGGCCCTGCTCGATGCGCTTGTCGAGCGATTCGCCCTCCAAGTACGCCATCACGAGGAACTTCTCCTCTTCCTGGGCGTGAATCTCGTAGACGGTGCAGATGTTCGGATGGTCCAGCGCGGCAGCCGCCTGCGCCTCGCGCTCGAAGCGCTCGACTGCCTGGCTGTCGGCGGCGAAGTCCTTGGGCAGGAACTTCAGCGCGACCACTCGCTTGAGGCGGGTGTCCTCCGCCTTGAAGACAGAGCCCATGCCGCCGGAACCGATCGGCTCAAGGATGCGATAGCGAGATCCGGCCCTGTCTTTCACGCTGTAACCGGCCCTGGATATTGTGGCGTAGACCGATGGCCGTGAGTTACGAATTCCGCCGGACGGGCCCCCGGGGCGACAATGGGCGCATGGCGGAGCTGAAGACCAAGCCGACCGACGTGGACCCGCGGACGTTCCTCGAATCCATCCCGGACCCCGCACGGCGGCAGGACTGCGCCGAGGTCTTCGAAATGATGTCGGAAGTTGCCGGCCAGCCGCCGGTCATGTGGGGCGGGTCCATCATCGGGTTCGGCTCGATGCAATACCGCTACGCCAGCGGCCACGGCGGAACGTGGTTCCGCGTCGGGTTCGCGTCGCGCAAGCAGGCCCTGACCCTGTACCTGATGCTCGATCTCGACAAGCAGGGCAAGCGGCTTGGCGCGCTCGGCAAGCACAAGCGCGGCAAGGGCTGCCTGTACATCAAGCGGCTGGCAGACGTTGATCGGGAGGTGCTGCGCGAGCTGATCGCCGCATCGTTCGCGCAAGACCGCTACGGTTCCTGCGGCTCGCACTAGCCGCGCTCTGGGCGGGCGGCCTGCCGCCCTACACTGGAAGGTGCGGGGTGCTGGCAGCCCGTCGACGGTTGGTACCCCACATGCGCGTAGGAGTCGACAGCGGCGGGACCTTCACGGACTTCATCGCATGGGACGGCTCGCGCCTGCGCAGCCACAAGGTGCGATCGACCCCCGCCGACCCGGCCAAGGCGATATTGGCCGGCCTGGAACTGTTTGCCGCCAGCGAGGTCGTGCACGGCTCCACGGTGGCCACCAACGCGCTGCTGCAGCGCACGGGCGCACGCACGGCGTTCGTCGCCACTCGCGGCTTCGAGGACCTGCTCGAGCTCGCTCGGCAGAACCGCGCCGACCTGTACGACTGGACGCCCGCGCCGCGCCGCGGCTTGGTCGCCGAGGGCCAGAAGTTCGGCCTGGACGAGCGGATGCTCCACGATGGCTCCGTGCTCAAGCCGCTCGCGCTTAGCTCGCTCGCGGGCTTGCGAGCCTCGCTCGGAGATGTCGACTCGGTGGCGGTCTGCTTGCTGCACAGCTACGCCAACCCCGCCCACGAGCAGCTTGTCGGCGAGACGTTGCGGGCAGCCGGCCTGAGCGTGTCGCTGTCCAGCGAGATCCTTCCCGAGTATCGCGAGTACGAACGGGCGGCGACCACCGTGGTCAACGCCTACGTCTCGCCTCTGATGGCGCGCTATATCGATTCCCTCGCGGCCGCCCTGCCCCGCACGAAGCTGCGTGTATTCCAGTCCAACGGCGGCTCGATCTCGGTCACCGAGGCCTCCGCGCAGGCCGCGCGGACAGTCTTGTCCGGCCCCGCGGGAGGGCTGATCGGAGCCGCCGCCGTCGCGCGCACGCTCGGAATCGAACGCTTCATCAGCTTCGATATGGGCGGCACCTCCACGGACGTGTCCCTCCACGACGAGGCCCCCCTGTTCACGACCGAAGGATCGGCGGCCGGTTTGCCGGTGTCGGTCCCGATGCTAGATATCGAGAGCATCGGCGCCGGCGGCGGATCTGTGGCGTACTTCGACGAGGGCTCCGCCCTCCGCGTCGGCCCGCGCTCGGCAGGGGCCGTGCCCGGACCGGTGTGCTACGGCAGCGGCGAGGAGCTGACCGTGACCGACGCCAACCTGCTGCTGGGCAGGATTGACACCGGATCGTTCCCCGCCGGCGCGATCCAGCTGGACAGGGACCGCGCCCGCGAGTACGCCGAGGAGGCCGCCCGCCGCGCCGCCGTGTCCGTGCCGGATCTTGCCAACGCCATCATTCGGGCCGCGAACGCCAAGATGGAGCGGGCGATCCGCTCGGTATCCGTGGAGCGCGGGCACGATCCCCGCGACTACGCCATGATCTGCTTCGGCGGAGCGGGCGCCCTGCACGCCTGCGAACTCGCCGCGGCGCTCGAAATCCCCAAGGTCGTGGTGCCGGCCCACGCCGGCGTGCTGTCGGCGCTGGGCATGCTGGTGGCCGATTGTGTCCGCGATTATTCCGCGGCCACCTTCAGCGAAGCCCCCGAAACGGCGTTCGCACGCCTAGAAGCCTCCGCCCGCCAAGACATGCGGGCCCAAGGCTTCGAGGCCATTACCCTTTTGCGCTCGCTCGACTTGCGCTACGAAGGCCAGTCCTACGAGATCAACGTTCCCGCGAGCCGCGCCGCCGACTTTGACGACATCCACGCCAAGCGCTTCGGGTACAGTCACGCCGGACGGCCCGTACAGGCAGTCACCGCTCGGGTGCGCGCCATCGGCCGGACACCCGAGGCGGACCAGCCGGATCTCACGGCCACGTCGGACCAGCCGCGCTTCGCTAGTGTCTACGTGCCAAATGGCTGGAGGCGCCGCGAGACCCTGGGCTCGAATACGATCCTCGAGCGCGCCTGACCGCGGGAATCGCTCAATCGGCGAGCGCCTCGAGATTCTCCACGGCCACGCGCAATTCGGGCAGCAGCCCGCTGCCCCCGGCTCCGCCGATGGCGTCGGCCATCGCGCGGTAGTACCACAGCGTGCCTTCGCGACCTCCCCCGAAACGCCACCAGACCACATCTCCGATCTTGGCGTGCTCGGAGATGACCGAGCGGATATTGTGCAGCTTGTCAGCCGTCAGCACCAAGCGCGCCGAAGCGTCCAGCCCCGCGACCTTGCTCACCGCGGAGCGCTTGCGCTCGGTCCAAGTCCGGCCGGCGCTCTTGTCCTCGCTGCAGGCTTCTACGATCCGGCCCACCTCGGCACCGAACCGCTGACGGATCTCGTCGGCCGTCTCCGCTCCTCCCTGGTCCTCGACCGCGTCATGCAACAGCGCGGCGATGCACTCGTCCTCGCTGCCTCCGGCTTCCATGACCAAGGCTGCAACTGACAGCAGGTGGGAGACGTAAGGCACGCCGTTGCCCTTGCGCCGCTGATGGCGATGCAGGTCGTTGGCATAGGCAAGCGCCGAGGAGAAGCGTTCGGTCATCTAGCTAGCTGGCTACAATCCCAGTATGGACATAACTCGGCGACAGTGGGCGCTCGCCAGCGTGGCGGCTGCCGCGAGCTGCGATTCCGGCGGCGATTCCGCGCCTTCCGCGGACGGTCCTGATAACCCAGTCGCACCCGCTCCGCGACACGTGATCGACCTGCACTGCGACACTCCGATGCTGCTACGGGGCGGATCCTACGATCTCGGAGCGCGCAACACCAGAGGCCAGGTCGACATCCCGCGCATGCGGGAGGGCGGTGTCACGGGAGTGTTCTTCGCCGTTTACACGAGTCCGGTTCGCAACACCGAGCTGGAATCCGTGCAGTTGGCGCTCGAGATCATCGACGCTACGCGCCGCGAGGTCAGCCGGTTTCCAGACGAGTTGGCGCTTGTGACCTCCAGCGGCGAGATCGAGGCCGCCACGCGGAGCGGACGCATCGCGATCGTGCTGGGCGTCGAAGGCGGGCACATGATCAACTCTTCGCTGGGCGTGCTGCGGACCCTGTACGAGCTCGGTGCCCGCTACCTCACGCTAACGCACAGCAAGGACACCCCTTGGGCCGGATCTTCGGGCAGCGACGCCAATCTGGGGCTGTCGGACTTCGGCCGCTCGGTGATCCAGGAAATGAACCGCCTTGGCATGCTGGTGGACATCTCGCATGTCTCGGACCAGACATTCTGGGACGTGCTCGACACGTCGGCCGCGCCGATCATCGCATCCCATTCCTCGGCCCGCGCGCTGGCGGGTCACAAGCGCAATATGACCGACGAGATGATCCGCGCAATGGCCGACAAGGGAGGCGTGATGCATATCAACTACTACAACGTCTTCCTCGACGACGCCTATGCGGCGCGCAGCAGCGCATGGAACAGAGCCAACCCCGACACAGGAGCGGGTGACGGCGATGCGAGGACTCGAGCCAAGCTGGCAGCCATCGGTCGCCCGCCACTGGACACGCTGCTGGACCACTTCGACCATGCCATCCAAATCGCTGGTATCGAGTCAGTCGGGCTTGGATCGGACTTCGACGGCGTGGACGGAGAGCTGCCAGAGGGCATGGAGGACATCTCGCAGGTGCCCAATATCGCCGACGGCCTGGCCAAGCGGAACTACAGCCAGGACGAGATCGACAAAGTGCTCGGCTTGAACTCGCTGCGCATCCTGCGGGAAGTCGAGTCCGCGGCCAAGGCCGGCCAGCCAGCCTAGACCAAGGCGGCGGGATTCGACAGCGTGCCGATCTGCGGCACGCTGATCGAGCAGACATCGCCGGGCTGCAGGGCGGATTCCTGTTCGACGATGATGCCGGTGCCCGTCAGGACCACGGTCGGAGTGGGCACCTTATTGCTCCGCGTAAGGTACTCAACGAGCTCTTCAAAGGTACGGCGCAGCTTCGATGTCGAGACGCTGCCGCTGAAGGTCACCTGGCCGTCGCGCATGATCTGGCAACTCATCTGCAGCGAGTACGGATCGGGCATCTCGTCGGGCGTGACAAGCACCGGACCCAGCGAGCAGCAGGCGTCGTACACCTTGGACTGCGGAAGGTAGAGCGCATTCTCTCGCTCGATGTCCCACGCCGACACGTCGTTGCCGAGCGTGTACGCGAGAATCGTGCCGCTGGCCCCGATCACGACTCCAAGCTCCGGCTCCGGCGCTGTGAAGCTCGAATCTTTACGAATCCCGATCTGCTCGCCCGAACCCACGCAAACGCGCGAAGTGCCCTTGAAGAAGATCTCAGGGCGGTTCTCCGGCTTGTGGACATAGGAGTACATTCCGTCCCGCGTTCCAAGCTCTCCGTCCCGGAAATCGGCGCTCGGAGCATAGGTGCAGCCGCACGCCCAGACCTCTGCGGGCTCCAGCGGCAGCAACAGGTCGACATCGTCCCGCCAGCCGTCGGAGTCGGCCTCGCCCGCCACGTCCGCCAAGGACGCGCCCGAGGCGTCAGCCACGGCAAGCAGCGCGTTCATGGATGCGCCTTCCAGCAAGCGGTAGCCGCGGTCTTCGCAAATCGCGACCGCGGCGCCGGCGCCGGCACGAACCTGAGCGAGCTTCATAGAAACTGTTCTCCCGCACACATCTTGGCACAGTCGGCGCGTGCGGCCTCGCACGCTCGCAACGCGCTTCGCGAGGGCGCCGCGGGCCGCCTAGGAGCGGCCCGCCAGCACCGGCGTCATGGCCGGCGCCACGCTGCTGCCGTACGGCAGCGGCTCTGGCACGCTGGCGAACTTGCCGACCGCTTCGAACAACGGCCGGAAGTCCTTGGCGAGGTTCCCGATCAGGCAGTCCGTGAGATCCCCCTGCAGGTCGGGGCGGCTCTTGAGCAGCTTCCCGAAGCTGAACGTTTCCTCGTAGAACGCGTACACGAGCTTGCGCATCGCCTCGATGCCCTCGCACAGGTCCGCGCCGTAGGACGCGAACCGGGCAGCGCGAAAGTCCCCGGCCTCGACAGCGGCGTCAACCGCGTGGGCGGCGCGCTCGCCTCCCAGCAGGGCCAGCAATACCCCGGAGGAAAACACCGGGTCGAGGAACGTGAACGCATCGCCGGCCAACACCAGGCCATCGCCGGCGCAGTATCGCGAGCGATACGAGTATTCCGCCGTGACGCGGATTGGCTCGCAGCGCGCGCCCGGGGCCAGATGCTCGGCGATCCAGCGGTTCTCCATGGCTTCGCGGTCGAAGATCGTCTCGAGGTCCTTGCCCTCGCGATACAGGTAGTCGCGCTCGGCCACCACCCCAACGCTCACGGTGTCCTCGGGCAGCGGAATGTACCAGAACCAGCCCTTGCCGGGCAGGTACGCCACGGTTGTCGCGCCTTCGTCGTGGCCCGCGTCCCTGAGGGCGCCCCTGTAGTAGGTCCAGATCGCAACCTTGTTCAGCCACGGATCGGGAACTACCCAGCCGAGCTCGGTCGCGGCGAAACCATGCCGCCCGCCGCAGTCGATGGTGACCGGAGCGCGGATCGGAAAGGTCTCTCCGCCCTGCTCGACCATCAGGCCCTCGCAGCGCCCGTCGTTCATCAGCAGGCGCTTGGCGGTAGCTCCCATCAGCACTCGCGCGCCCTTCTCGACCGCATTGTCCAGCATCATCTGGTCGAATTCGCTGCGCACCACCTGCCACGTCTGAGAGGCCGCGTGGTCGAAATGCTGGAAGAAGTAGAACGGCGTCGAAATCCGGCCGTCCATGGCCGCGAACTGCACGCTGTACTTCTTGACGAAGCTGGACTCCCGCAGCTTGTCGACCATTCCGATACGGTCCAGCGGGAAGTAGCAATAGGGCAGCAGCGACTCGCCGACCTTGTAGCGCGGGAACGGCTCGCGCTCTACCACGAGCACGTCGCGCCCCTTGGCGGCCAGAACCGCCGCGGCCGTAGCCCCGGCCGGGCCGCCCCCCAGGATCAGCGCGTCCAAATCCCCGTGCAGCGCTGAGCGGTCGTGCTCACGCATAGCGAATGGTGGCGTGCTCCGGGAGGAAGAACGCGTGGAGCAGCCGATCGACCTGAAGCAATCCCTCGCGAGTCAACTCGATCCTCTCCTTGTCGAAGGATAACAGTCCATGGTCTTGGAACAGGCTCAGCTCGTCCGCCCAGCGGCTCGTCACATCCACTCCGAAACGCCTGCGGAACGGCTCGGCCTCCAAGCGCCCGAGCTTCAGTTTCAGCACGAACTGCCGGATCATCGCCTCCTGCGCCGTGATCGGCAGCGCTCGCGAGACCGGCAGCAGCCCGCTGCCCACGGCGTCCATGTACGGCTGCATGTGCGGCTGGTTCTGGTAATGCACGCCGTCTAGGTAGCCAAAGGCGGACACCCCCAGGGCCAGCATGTCGGCGCCATCCCAGAGCTGGTCGCGGTACACGAAGCGGATCTTTGAGGAATCCCGCACTGCGGTGTAGGCACTGCCCACCGTGTAACCCTTGGCCTCCAGGGCTTCGAAGGCCTCGCGCGTCCAGCGGCGCTTGGTGGGCCAGTCGGCAACGGGAGCGGTCGCACTCCCCCCTTCCCGCATTTCCCTGTAGATCGTCGTATTGAACGGAATCTCCATCTGGTAGACCGTGACAGCGTCCGGCGCCAGCCGGGCGGTCTCGGCCACGCTGCGCGACCACTTGGCGTCGGTCTCCCCGATCATCCCGGCGATCAGGTCGAGGTTGACTTGCTCGAAGCCGACACGCTCGATCCACTCCCACGCCCGGTACACCTCCATCGACCGATGGGCGCGGTTGTTGCCGGCCAGGATGTCGTCGTCAAAGTTCTCGACTCCCAGGCTCAGCCGGTTGACGCCGAAATCCCTGATCACCTCGAGCTTGCGCAGGCTCAGCGTGCCGGGCTCGCACTCGAACGCGATCTCGCTGGGAGCGTCCCACGGCAGCGCGACGCGCAGGCCCTTCATCAGGCGCGTCAACTGCCGACCCGACAGGTAGGAGGGCGTGCCGCCCCCGAAGTAGATGAAATCGAGCGTCCGGCCCGCCAGAAAGCCCTGCTCTGCCAGCAACGACGCCTCGGAGACCACCGCATCTAGGTAGGCTTCGATCTCGCTATGGTTCTTGTCGGTGTAGACCCTGAAGTAGCAGAAGTCGCAGCGCTTCCGGCAAAACGGCAGGTGGATGTAGAGGCCAAGCGGCGTCCGAGGATTGCCCGTCCCCTGCAGGCGCTCGGTCGCGCTGGCCACGCTGGCTTCGTTCCAAACCGAGAACGGCGGATAGTTGGAGACGAAGTAGTTCCCGGCATGCGTCGAGTCTTGGCCCGACAGCACGCTTTGCAAGTTGGCTACCTGTTGCATGCGCGGAACGCTCCGGCCCCCTGTCCATATATCTTTGCACGGCTCCCGGAACAGGGTTTCCGGAATCGCCGCTACGCTCCCGGACAGCCTCCGGAGGCTTCTCCCGGGGCCTTCCCGATGTACTCGCGCACCCTCTCTTGCAGCATCTCCAGCGGCAGCGGGCCGTTTCGCAAGACTGCGTCGTGGAAGTCGCGCACGTCAAAATCGGCGCCGTATGCTTCGCACGCCGCCGCTTTCAGCTCCGTGATCGCAAGCTGCCCCAGCTTGTAGGCCAGCGCCTGGCCGGGCCACGCAATGTAGCGATCCACCTCGCTCTCGTCGCCCAGAAAGTCAATGGCCCGCTGGCGGGTCCAGCCCATGGCATGCAGGCCGGTATCCACCACCAGCCGCCGCGCCCGGAACCGTTCGCTCTCCAACGCGCCGAAGCGGCTGGCCGGGTCGTCATACACGCCGAGCTCGCCGCCGAGCGATTCGGCGTACAGGGCCCACCCCTCGACATAGGCAGTGGAGCGGTAGATCTTGCGAAACTGCGGCAAGCCCTCCAGCTCCAGCTGGAGGGCGATCTGGAGGTGATGCCCGGGGTTGGTCTCGTGCAGGACCAGCGCAGGCTTGTCGAACCTCGATTGCCTCTCGGGCATGTAGGCCTTGAGATTGAACCAGCCGGGCCGCGTGCCGTCCTCCGACGGCCGATTGTAGTTGGACGCAGACACGGCCTCGCGATCCGGAGGAATCGCCCGGATCCCGACCGGATGCCGCGGCAGCCTGCGGAACAGCTTGGGCAGCCCGGGGGCCACGCGCATCGCCAAGTCACGGTGGTAGGCAAGCATGCTCTCCTTGTCCGTGAAGAGGTACTCCGGTGCGGACATCAGGTGCTGTTCGTACTCAGCCACGGTGCCTTCGAATCCGGCCTCGCGCACGATCGATTCCATGGCGCGATTGATGCGCTCGACTTCTCGCTTGCCGATCTCGTGGATCTCATCCGCGCTCAGCGGCAGCGTGGTGTGATACCCGATGAAGTGGCGGTAAATCTGCTCGCCATCCGGCAGGACGGTCACTGCCGGGGCGGTCCGCGCGTGCGGGAGGTACTCGGCGCTGAGAAAGTCCCTGAGACGGCGCCAAGCTGGCTGAAAGGCCCGCGCATAGGCATCCTCGGCTTGCGCGAGCAACGCTTTCCGGCTGGCCTCGGGAACACTCGCGGGGAAATTTCGGAACGGACCGAGCAGGGGCGCTTCCGAGGCCGGCGGGGCCGCCTGCGCATCCAGTTGGCCGATGACCAAGTCGGCGGTCCGCCGGGGCTGGACGAGGCCCTTCTCGACGGCCTCGCGCAGAGCGCCGATATTCTGCTCAACGTAGGCAGGAACGGCGCGCAGCCGGGCGATCATATCCTCGTAGTCGGCTTGCCCGCGGGCCGGCATCTCTCGCATCGTCAGCAGGACGCTGGTGTGCAACCCGAACAGCTGGTTCAGCCGGATCAAGTAAGCGTCGTAGTCGATGCCAGCGAGTTCCAGATCGAGTTGCCTGCGCAGCAGCCGCCAGCTGATGCCGTCCTGCAAATCCAGAGCTTCGGGGTCGAAACCATCCAGTCGCGACCTGTAGAGCTTGACGCGCTCGGTCCACCGCTGGCGGGCCGGACGCGACCAATCGCGCCACCGGTCGTTGTGCTCTGTCCGGCCCACCGATGTCGCTATTTCGGGATTCTCGCGCAGGTAGTCCTCGTAGTAGTTTTCGAAGAGCTCGTGCAACTCGTCATTGCGTGTCTGGGCGAGCATCGGCAGGCAAAGCACGAGCACAACGGCGACTCGGCACATACTTCACCCTACCTTAAGGTTCCGGACGTGCGGCAGATGTGTCGATGGAGCCATTGAGCCGCACTCCGGCGGGCACCGGCCGCCTGCTGCGCGGCAGCGCGGGCAGTCCACTAGACTCCTTGTCTCGGCGTAAGGCTGACGATTAGGTCAAGTCTCGACGCCGCAGTGCCGCTCTCGCCCGGTTGAGGCGAAGCATGGCTAGACCCCTTGCTGCCCTGCAACGTGGACTCTTGCTGCAGGTCTCGGTGCCGCTGGTGCCGCCCGCGTCCGGGCGAGGCCGACCATTGCCGACAACACCATCCTGTCACTTGCTGGGCGGTACCGGCCTACTACGGCGGCTCTATAATCAGCAGCAGCGGCGTTCACGCGCGTTCGCGTAGTGTAGGGCGACGATGGCTCCCACGCAGACAGAACTTCCCGCCCTGACATCGCCCGGCGCCACCGCAGTGGCGCCGGAGCCCGACGACGTCGAGTACCCGGAAGGGCATTGGATCGCGCAAAGCGTTGGGCACGGGGATGCCGTGCGGCAGGCCGCCACGGCCTTGGACTACTACTTCCGGGAGCGTGCGGACGTGCTGGTGGCCATGGAACTGGTGGTGTACTACCAGCGCGGCAACAGCAAGCTTCGGCTGCAGCCCGATGTGCAAGTGGTGTTCGGGGTGGAGCACTGCGGCAGTCGCGGTT
>JAJDTX010000117.1 GCA_022826925.1 Bryobacterales bacterium | reverse complement strand
GGTCCAGCCTCCAGTACTCGCGAACCCCCATCCGGGCGTACTCCCGCCGCTTGTACTTGGCATCGTGTTCCGCTGTCGCCGGCGACGCCACCTCCAGCACGAAATCCGGTGCCTTGCCCTCTTCCCAGATCCGGTACGAACCGCGATTCTCAGGACTCACCCCGAACACCACCTGCACGTCCGGCTGCAGCCAGGCATTGTTGTCGTCACGTCGGTAGTACACCGCCAGTTCCATGGCCACCAGCACGTCCGTGCGGTCCCGGAAGTGGTTCCGCAAGGCCGCCGCGGCTTGCAGCACGGCATCGCCGTGCGAGATGCTCTGAGCGATCCATTTCCGTTCTGGGTATTCGATTTCGTCCGGCTTCGCAGGTGCCTCGGCAACGGCTGTGGCCGGCCCAGCAGATTCGGTGTCTGTGGCGGTCGTGAGGGCCATGTCGCAGGAGGCGGCGCTTGAACGCGCCGCCTTGCGATGATACTAGCACCATGCCGGGGCGCGTCCACTGACCTGCCGCTGTCGTGACGCGAGCTTGATTTCCAGCGCTGCTCGCTTCCAGAGCGAGGGTCTCGAGGAAGTTGGCGGGAGGCTATGCTCCGTTTCGACCGGGAGATCGAACGCTTCGGAAAAGGAGAGTCAACGTCACAATCTCACCGTAAACCTGACTCGCTTGTATACGTTACGAGGAGGCACGGAGTCTAGGCCTGAAGCGGCCCGGCCCAGGGAATCGGACTCAGGGCGTCAGTCTTCCAGCAACTCGCTCAGCGTGAACAGCGCCTCAAAATCGCAGCCCAAATCGGCGAACTTGGCGGCAGCTCCCTGCTCGCGATCCACGAGGCAGCACACACCCAGCACTTCCATGCCGGCCTCTCTGGCCCGCTCGATTGCCTGCACACTCGAGTTTCCGGTGGTGCAAACGTCTTCGAGCACGACGCAGCGGACACCCTGGGTGCTCGCAAGGCCTTCCACGTAGCGCTTTCGCCCGTGGCCCTTCTCCGCCTTGCGGACTACAAACGCATCCACCGGAGAACCGGTCCCCTGAGACGCATGTGCAACCGCACAGGAGACTGGGTCGGCACCCATGGTGAGGCCCCCGACGGCCCGCGGCCGCCAGCCGCGCGCGAGGATCCGATCCAGCAGTAGGCGACCGATCAGCGGCATGGCCTCGCCGCGCAGCGTGGTGAGCCGGCAGTCCACATAGATATTGCTCGTCGCGCCCGATGCGAGCACGAAGGAGCCGCGCAGGACGGAATGCCGGAGCAGCAAGGCCTTGAGACGCTCGCGGTCTCCAGCTGCTGCCATTGGGCCCAGATCCTAGTACGAGCGAACTTGCTGCAAGTAGCCGTCGTAATTCCGCCGCACCTCGCCCAGCGAATCGCCGCCGAACTTCTCTAGAAATGCAGCAGCAACGGCCAACGCGACCATCGCCTCGCCAATCACGCCCGCCGCCGGGATGACAGCGACATCGGAGCGCTCGTAGGCAGCGCTGGCAGGCTCCCGGGTGGAAAGATCCACCGACTCGAGGGGACGCCGCAAGGTCGAGATCGGCTTCAGATAGCCGCGCACGACAACATCCTGGCCGTTGGTGATGCCGCCTTCCAATCCTCCCGCGGTGTTGGATCCGCGAGTGAACTCCCTCGCTTTCCGGTCGTAGTGGATCGTGTCCTGCACCTTCGAACCGGGCGAAGCCGCTGCCACGGCTGCAGAGCCGATCTCGACGCCCTTGACGGCCTGCATCGAGACGATCGCTTGCGCCAGCCGACCGTCCAACTTGGAATCCCAGCTCACATGCGAGCCCAAGCCGATGGGCGCGCCGCGAACGACAACCTCGAACACGCCGCCGCACGTGTCCTTGGTGCGGATCGCCTCGTCGACGACTGCCTTCATGCGCTGCTCGACCTCCGGATCGACACAGTTCAGCAAGACCTCGTCCTTCGCCGCCAGCGCCTGCAGCTCCGTCCAAGCGGCCCGGCGTCCCAGCTTGACGTCGCCGACAGCCACGACATGGCTGAGCACCTCGATGCCGAATTCGGACAGCAGCAGCTTGGCGAAGGCACCCGCCGCCACGCGGGCGGCCGTCTCACGGGCACTGGCCCGCTCCAAGATGTAGCGCGCCTCGGGATAGTTGTACTTGATCGCGCCGGCCAAGTCGGCATGGCCCGGGCGCGGGCGCTTGACCGGCCTGGCGTGCTCGCTCGACCCCTCGTAGTCCTCGACGGGCAGCGTCTCGGTCCAGTTCTTCCAGTCTCGGTTCTGGAGCAAGATCGCGATGGGAGAGCCGATCGTGCAACCGTGGCGCACGCCGGAGACGACCTGCGCCTTGTCCGTCTCGATCTTCATCCGGCCGCCGCGGCCGAAGCCCTGCTGTCGGCGCCAGAGGTCGCGATTGATGCGCTCTAGGTCGACCGGCACTCCCGCAGGCATGCCGGAAAGGGTCGCGACGAGCGTCTCGCCATGAGACTCGCCTGCTGTGACGAAACGCAGCATCCGGGGAGGCGGAAGGGGCGGAAGGGGAAGTTTCTATTATAGGCAGCAGGCGATGCGGAGCCTGATCGGAATCCACGCAGTGGCAGCGGCCGTGCGCTCGGCTCAGGGCTCAGGCTCTGGCCTGCAGCGCGTCATCGTAGCCCAAGGTACGCGCAACAGCCGCCTGAAGGCGGTGATCGACGATTGCCGGAAGGCTGGTATTCCGGTGCGCTTCGAACCAAAGGCGGCGCTGAGGAGGGTCGCAGGCACCGACGCACATCAGAACATCATCGCGATCGCGTCCGGGGAACGCTACCGGACGATCGAGGAGGTCTTGGAGAACGCCTCCGACCGGTCCACGGTCGTATTGCTGGATTCCATCCAGGACCCGCACAACCTTGGAGCAATCATCCGCTCGGCCGATGGCGCTGGGGCGACGGCTGTGGTGATTCCAGAGCGCCGCTCGGCGAGCCTCACGGAAGCGGCCGCCAAAGCGGCCTCAGGGGCCTTGGAATCCATTCCTGTCGTGCGCGTCAAGAATCTGGGCCGGGCGCTCGATCTGCTCAAGGAGTCCGACTTCTGGATCTACGGCTTCGACGCAGCGTCCACCGCTGACTATGATGCCGTCGTGTACGCAGACCGCTGCGCTCTAGTCATGGGCGGAGAGAGCCGCGGACTGCGCGAGAAGGTCGCGGAGCGGTGCGATTTCTTGGTCCGCATTCCTCTGGCTGGCGGCGTCTCCTCACTGAACGTATCTGTCGCGGCCGGAATCGCGCTATTCGAGGTCGGGCGGCAGCGGCGCTCGCAGGGCCAGATCGAGCCTGGACGACACACTTGAGTGCGGCGCGCCGTGCGAAGGCACACGGCGAAAGTCGAGTTACTCGGCCAGTTCCCGGCGAGGTCCATAGCGTCCCTCTGCCGGCCCATCGCCGTAGCCAACGGTAGGTTCGCGAAACTCGCAGCGGCTCTCCCCCAGGAATGTGCCCGGTCTTCAATTGCCAAAAAAGTGCACGATTCTCGATTGCCATTTTCAGTCGGTGTCTTGGCGCGGTTCCCGCGTCGGCCGGTCCGCCAAGACCGTCTTGCGCCGTCGGACGCGTCGCATGCTATGACGGAAGTCTCCTTATAGGTTGGAGTCTTGCAGGGATGTATCGTTTTATTCAAGGTAAGTGGACGCATGGCAATGATCGAATCGCGCATTACGGCGAAGGGGCAAACTACGCTTCCCAAGCCTGTTCGGGAAGCGCTTGGCGTGGGGGCCGGTGACCGCGTGCGCTACGTCATTGCTGACGGCGAGGTGAGGATCTTGGCCGTGCGACCAGTCGGCCGATTGTTTGGAACCCTTAGGCACGACGGACCGCCGGTGACGTTGGAGCAAATGGAGAAGGCCGTGGCCGACGGAGCGGCCCAGGAATGATCGCACTGGACACCAACGTACTCGTCAGGTATCTGGTGTGCTACGGCCAGTAGCAGCCAGGGGTGGCTCGGGCGTTGCTGGAATCCCTCGCGGCCGAGCGACCCGGTTTAATCTGCCGTGAAGTCACTGCCGAGCTCGTGTGGGTGCTTGAACAGGCCTACGGCTTCAATGGGCATCAAGTCGCGAACATCGTGGAAGAACTTGTGTCCACCGAGGGTCTTGTGTTCGAGGCCCAAGACGACGCGGCGCGAGCTGCGCGCCGCTATCGGAGAGGCGTCGCGGGATTCTTCGACCTGATGATCTCTGGTGCCGCGCGGCGATCAGGAGCGCACCCTCTTTACACCTTCGACAAGAAGGCCGCGCGGCTCGCGGGCCTAGTTCCGATGGGAGGGACCTGATGCCATTCCCTCTCTGATCTGCCAGAGACACAATCGTATAATCCGGGGATGCGAATCGCAGAAGGCTACATCATCGAGTTCGATGCGGAAATGGCAAACACGCGCCGGATCCTCGAACTTGTGCCCGAGGCCCTGCTCGACTACCGGCCTCATCCAAAGTCGATGAACATGGCCCGCCTAGCCGGCCACATCGCCGAAATGGGGGCATGGGGCACCTCGACAGCCAAGCTCGACAGCCTCGATATCAGTCCAGTCGACGGACCAGCTTTCGAGCCATACGTCGCCGAGAAATCCTCCGATCTGTTGGACTTCTTCGACAAGGCCACCGCCGGCGCGAGGGAAGCGGTCCTAGAGCTAAGCGACGAAGCGATGGTCAAGCCTTGGACGCTGATGCGAGCTGGCCAAGAATTGTTCACGATGCCCCGCATCGCGGTTTTGCGCACTATGATCCTGAGTCACATCATCCATCACAGGGCACAGCTCGGCGTCTACCTGCGCATCAACGACATCCCGATCCCCGGCATGTACGGTCCGTCGGCCGACGACGCCCCGCCAAGTTAGCGCCTGCGATCGCCGGGCTTGCCTGGGTGTTCACCCTTGATCGCCAAGGCCGGGTAGCGTCCAAGTGCCGGCCAGCCGGACTGTTAGCAAGCGTGGCACTGGTACGCTGATCAGCACGGAGCCTCTTGCGTGGCCCGCTCCCTGAAGCTATCGCTGACCTCATGGATGCTCCTGGCGATGGCGTCGGGGGCATGCTTGGGCCTGCTCGCTCCTCAATGGGGCGATCGACTGGAATTCCTCAGCACGATCTTCCTGCGGCTGATCCGCTCGATCATCGCGCCGGTGCTGGTCGGCGTTCTGCTGCGCGCAATTGCAGGGGCCGGGAGCCTTGGCTCGCTCGGTCGCCTCGGCTGGAAGTCCGTCGTGTGCTTCGAGACCGCGACGACGATCGCACTCCTGCTGGGCTGGTTTGCCGTTGAATTGACGCAGCCTGGCGTCGGCTTCGCTCTGGAGTCCGCGGCTCCCGCCGCGGCGGCGCCGGACACACCACTGGCCGAGGCTCTGGAATCGGCCGTCCCTACGAGCATCGTGGACGCGTTGGCCCGCGGCGATGTGGTCCAGATCGTGGTCTTCTGCTTCCTGTTCGGGATCGCCTGCCTATCCGTCGGCAAGAAGGCCCGTCCGGTGGTGGAGTTTGCCGACGCCCTCGCCGAGGTGGCGTTCCGCTATACCGCCTACGTGATGTATCTGGCGCCCCTAGCCGTGTTCGCGGCTGCGGCCAACGCCTTCGCTCACGGCGGCGAAAGCGCCCTGGAGGGCTTGGTCGCGTTCTCGGCAGTGGCGTGGGCGGCGCAGGCCCTGTTCCTAGCTGTGATCTTAGTGGGGGCCTTGGTTGTATTCCGCGTGCCCGTCGGACGCTTCGCCCACTTCTCCCGCGAGCCGTTCCTGATCGGATTCGCGACGACTTCCAGCGCGGCGGCGCTGCCGCAGACATTGGAGAAGATAGAGCGTTTCGGCGTTCCGCGCCGGATTCTCGGCGTGGTCGCCCCGCTGAGCCTGAGCCTGAACCTGAACGGGAGCACGATTCATCTCGGCATGGCAACGCTGTTCGTCGCGCAGGCAGCCGGAATCCAACTCTCGCTGGAACAGCAGCTGGTGATCCTGCTCACGCTGAAACTGACAAGCAAGGGAGTGGCCGGCGTGCCGCGGGCGAACTTCGTGATCCTAGCAGCCGTGTTCGAGGCCCACGGCCTGCCTATGGAAGGCCTGGCTGTATTGCTGGGAATCGACGCGCTGATCGATCCGATCCGCACCAGCGTCAACGTCGCGAGCCACTGCGTTGCGCCGGTGGTTGTGGCACGGTGGGAGGGAAGCTCATTCGGCGAGGGCGACAGCTAACTCGAATTCGCCAAGCGCTTTCCCTGTTGCGGCGGTAGGTTAGGTCAGGTTCCGCTTGCAACGCGGATTCTATGCTCGGGTAGCGTTGTCGTCCTAGGACTCGACCCCGGGGCCAGCAACTTGCGAATGAGTTCAGACACCACATTGGTGTCCAGCAGAACAGCCATGGCTGCAGTCTCAATCGAAGCTCGGCGGCTCTCGTCCGGGCTCGCGAGGCGGCAACTCGAGATCCACGCCGTTCACCGGGCCGAAATGCGAACGGATAATGCTGGCGAGGTTCCGCGTACTCGGTCTGTGACCGACGGCATCGCGCAGGATCAGGCGCACTTCTTCTTCCATCGAGCGGCCGTTGCCCGCCGCCCGCACGCGTAGGCGGGTCTTGATGCCGTCATCGAGCTTGCGAATCGTTATGCTCGCCACCGCTGCGTCCTCCGATCCTCCAACAGCCCCATTCTAAAAGCGATTGCGATGCGATCAAGGCGCATCGACCAATCTACCGTTGGCAACCCGCCCACGGGGCCGCCAGGGCCAACCCATCGGCATCCTCGCAAGGGCATCGTCGCGAGGGGTCGAAACCCTTGTGGAGTCAGCGACAAACAGAGCCATACCCGCGCGTGCCTACCGGGTGGCCGACTCGTTCGGCCGCTCCGCGATCGAGAAACGCCCTACCGTCGACTTGCCGAACGACTCCCTGCAGAAGCCACTACCGGACACCTACTGTGTCATCCACTGCTGCCGCCTCGGCCACTTGGGGCCGTCTTCGAAGAACCTGACGCCCGTGCCGATCCTGTCATAATCGCCAAGCTCCTCGCGCCCTGCGTCGGCCAAGGCCGTCAAGCGTTCCACTATGTCGGGATTGTCGGCGGCGACATTGGTGGTTTCGCCGATGTCGGACTCAAGGTTATACAGCGCCAGTTCGGTGACCGGTTCGAGCAGCTCGCCCAAGAACGCGCCGGCCTTGGACAACAGCCACTCCGATTCGTCGCGACCCGGACGCGGAAACACCAGCTTCCAGGGGCCGCTGCGCACCGCGTCCAGATGTGTCTCGCGGTAGTAGTAGAACGCTTCGTGCGGGCTTTTCGCTCCCGGCTCGCCCCGCATCAGGGGGCCGATATCCCGTCCGTCCAAGGTGCGGTCGGCGGGAAGCTCCGCGCCAGCCATTTGGATGAACGTGGGCAGCAGGTCCATCGTGGTGGCGACTTCCGCCGATTCCGTTCCGGCGGGAACGTACCCCGGCGCCCACATCACCGTGGGAACGCGGATGCCGCCTTCCCACGTCGTGGCCTTCTCTCCCCGCAGCGGCCCGGATGATCCCGCGTGCTCGGTAATCGCAGCCGTGTACTGCGGCAACGAGTGATTGCTCCACGGCCCGTTGTCTGACGTGTAAACCACGATCGTGTTCTGATCGAGCCCTAGCTCGGCGAGCAGGTCGACGATCTCGCCGGTGCTGGCGTCAAGCTCCTCGATCACGTCTCCGTACAATCCGCGCTCCGAGCGGCCCTCGAAGGGCTCGGTGACGCCCAGCACCACGTGCGCCATGGTGTGGGCGATGTAGAGGAAGAACGGCCCGTCCTTGTTTCGCCTGATGAACGCCAGGGCATCGTCGGTGTACCGCCGCGTCAGGTCATCGACTCCGGCAGTCTCTTGGATGCGCTCCTCATCGCGGTAGACCCAGCGGACCTCTCCGCTGTCGTTCGCGCCCACCACGCCGAACCAATAGTCGAACCCTCTCCGCACTGGGTTGAGTTCCGGCTTGAAACCGCGGTGGCGCAGCGTGATGTCCACCTTGCCGATCATGCCCGTGGCGTAGCCGGCCTCCTGCAGCACCTTAGGCAGCAGGATCTCCTTCTCGTGCACGTACGGGAAGGTGTTCTTTTCGTTGCCGTACTCTCCGACGCGGATCGGGTAGCTGCCAGTCAGCAGGGCAGTGCGCGACGGGCCGCAGACCGGCTGGGCGTAGAAATCCGTGAACCGCATGCCCTCGCGGGCCATCTGATCAATGCGCGGCGTCTTGAAATCCGTCGCGCCGAAGCAACCCAGATCGCCGTAGCCCTGGTCATCGGCGAAGACGATGATAAAGTTCGGGCGCTGATCGGTGTCGGTCGGCGGTGAGCCGCAGCTCGCCATGCAGAGCGCCGCTAGCAGGGCGGACAGGTTCGTTCTCAGACGCATCGTTGCACTCCTTGATTCGGCCGGCGCTGGCTCACCCGGCTCCTACTTGCCCTTGAGGCCAAAGCAATAGACCATCGAATCATAGTCCACTGTATAGACTTGCCCCTCGGCGATGGCGATGCCGCTGAAGTGCACCCAAGTGCCCATGGCGTCGCCACTGTTGTAGAGTTCCTCCCCGGTCCGAGCATCCAGCGCGTGCAGGACGGCGGGTTGGGTGTTCTCGGTCTGGCGTTTTTCCACCGAAGTGCGCTGTTCGGTGTTCTCCCCGTTGGCCAGCACGAACGCGACTCCGTTCGCCAGCGCCACCGGTTCCGGCACCTTCAGGTTGCCCGAGATCCACGCCGGAGTCAGCTCGGGCTTGCCCGTGACCGGGTTCTCCGTCACTTCGAACGCCATCACGCTGCCGTCGGAGATCGGACCGTGGGAGCGCGGGAACTCCGGCGCCTCCTTTGACGGCGGGCCGTACACGGGCGCATACACCCAGCGCCGCCCCTGCTCGTCAGCCCACGTCGAAAGGCCGCCCCAGATTCCGTAGGAACCGATGTCCTTGGGATCGTTGCCGAGCCTGATCCCCTCCAGCAGCGGCGTCTGGTGGTCGCGCCCGCCCAGCAGGTCGGCATCCAGCAGGTAGATCACGCCCTCCTTGGCACCGGCCGCGAGGATGTTGTAGCCCTTCCACCCGAACCAGACCGGGCTGGCCGAGCCGAAATCCAGGTCAAGCTCGTACAGCTCCCAGTGATTGCGGGGCAGGAAATAGTCCACCAGCGAGAGGTCGTCCAGCGACGCCGCGACCACCGCGTTGGAATAGTCCCCCGCCCTGGCGTCGAACGGCCCGTCCGCGGTCGAGCCGTAGACGCGCCCGTTCTCGCCGACGACCGGGCCGCCCCTGCCCCAGATCCCGCCCGTGGAGGTGTTGGAGAGCAGGCGCTGGCGTACCACCGGGCTGTGCCGGTCGCTGATGTCAATGGAATAGAACCCCGAAAGGCTGCCTCCGCAGCCCTGGGCAAGCGTCGTGTAGATCGTGTCGCCCACGAGGTTCAGGCTCCAGTTCTTGGAAAACGCCGGAACGAACTGCACCGGCCCATAGCGGACCTTGCCGCTGCCCATGTCCAGCCCCCACAAGGCGCCCGATTCGGCAATGGTGTACAGGATGCCGCTGCGCACGTCGAGAGTCGGCGTGGCGTTGACACCGTTCGGACAGTAGACGCTGCCTTGCAGGCCGTTGTTCGTGGGCAGCTGGTACATCGTCGGCTTCCAGTCCCAGAGCTGCTCGCCGCTAGCGGAGTCGAGGGAGAACACACCGCCCTGCTTGCCTGCCACGTACACCACGTCGCGGACGCCGAGCCGCGTCGAGACGCCCGTGCCGACCACCGGTGCCGTCAGCGAGACCAGATACTCAGATTCGTCGTTGACCTCGGTCTTCCACTTCAGCTCCAGATTCCCGACGTTCTCGGGGCCGAGCGTCCTCTCGGAGCGCGCCCAGCCGCTGCGTGCCGGATCGTAGCCGAACGTGGGCCAGTCGCCGGCTGCCGCCCTATCGGCGAAGATCAGCGCGAGGGAGATTGGCACGAGCAGTGCAGCCAGCCTATGCATCGCATCTCACCGCTACATTTTCTAGCTTCCGCGCCTGCCAGTCGAGGCAATCGCCGGGCCGACCCGAGCCTGGATCAATCGGAGGAACGGACAGCCGACCGCGCTTCGCCTCCGATGTGAAAGATCAGTTGCTTCGGCCGGCCATCTGCGGCAAGTTCGAATTCGACGGTGGCGGCCGTCCAGCGCAGCGAGAATTCCGTTTTCGAGTGGGGTAGCAGCTCCAGAGGCGGCAGCAGTCCGAACGTCGCATACAATGTCGCGCCGTCGCGCTTGATGACGGTCGGCAGGCCCCGGCCTTGGCTGTAGGTGCCGACGTAACGGTCCAGCATCATCGGCGTCATCGTCATCAGCGGCTTTGTCTGGTGGTGCCCCGGGCCGGGCCTCGGCTCCTCTTCCAGTTCGCGGACCCAAATGTTGCGGTACAGGACTGGATTGCCGTGATCCTGCAATTGCAGCGGCAAGCGGTCGGGGTGGGACGCGTAAGGGAGGTGCTGCAACCACGACGTGGGACCCCACGCCTTGGAGCTGTCCTGGATCAACACGCCGTTGTGGAACACCGTCAGGCGAGCGGGCTGCGCGACCGACCCGTCAGGCTGGAACCGCGGGCGTCGGAAGACGATATCGTAGGCCTGCCATTCACCCGCGGGGCGACTGGCATTCACCAGCGGCGGGTACTGGCCGTAGAGGGCTCCGGCCTGGCCGTCGGCGTAGGTGACGTTCTCGAAAGAATCGAGCACCTGGATCTCGTACTTGCTCATCAAGAAGACCCCGCTATTGCCGCGGCCTTGCCCCTTGCCGCGACCCGGTGTGGGAGCGGCCCATTCGAGGTGCAGTTGAATGTCCCCGAAGCCGTCGCGCGTGAAGACCGGGCCGCCGCCCGGCACGGCCGCGAGATTGCCGTCCTTGATGATCCACTTGGCCGGGCCTCCGTCGGCAGCCATCCACTTCGACAGATCCGTGCCGTCGAAGAGGACGGTCGCGTCAGACGGTGGTTTCACCGGCAGCTGCATCTGAGAAACGACCTTGCGCGGCACGGGCCGCGTCATGTCGTGAATCTTCCAGCGCGCCGGCGACTGGGCAGCCAGCGACGGTGCCAGCCAAGCCGTGGCAACGATGAGGGAGAGGACTGGGATTCGTGTCTGCATCGGAAATTGTGAACCTCGTTAGATTCTAGCCGCAGAAGCCCTGCAGCCGGACCTCAAGACGACAGCCGCCCGCGATTTCCCGTCGCCGATCTTCGCTAGTCGACGAACAAGAACTCGTTGCTGGCGAGCATGGCGCGCAGCCAGCCGGCGCGCTTCTGCTCTTCCGTGCCGCTGGCGGCGGCAAAATAACTCGCCGCTTGCTGGACATCGCGCTCGCTCAGCGGGCGGGCAAAGATGGTTTCGGCGGCATTGCTCAAGAACGCGTCCCGCCCCCGCGACTCGGCGCTCGATCGCTCCGCCATGGCCTGGGCCTGCTGGTGCATGAACTCGGAGTTCATCAGGTACAAGGCTTGCAGCGTAGTGGTGGTCGCCTTGCGTTCGCTCAGAGGCAGGTTGCCGTCTGGCCCGTCGAACAAGTCCAAGTACGGATTCTTCTGGATCCTCCCCTGCATGATGTACACGGAGCGCCGGTTGGTCGGGAAGTACTCCGTGAAAGGCTCGTGCTGGCGGTAGAAGTAGGTCCGGCGGTGCGGGAAGGGATGCCGCCCGCCCCTAGAGAGATCCAGCTCGCCGCTAAAGGCCAGGATCGAATCGCGGATCTGCTCGGCATCAAGGCGTCTGCGGTTGAAGCGCCAAACGAGCCGGTTCTGGGGATCCTTGTCAAAGTTCGGTTGGCTGTCGGTGCTGCCCTGACGGTAAGCCCGCGAGTGGACGATCAAGCGGTGCATGGCTTTGACCGACCAGCCGCTGTCCATGAAGTAGCGGGCCAAGTAGTCCAGCAGTTCCGGGTGTGTGGGAGGCGTGCCGCGCACGCCGAAATCGCTGGTGGTGCTCACCAGTCCGGCACCGAAATGGTGATGCCAAATGCGGTTGACCATAACGCGAGCGGTGAGCGGATTGTCCTCGTCGGCGATCCAATCAGCCAGCAGGGCGCGCCCGCTGCCCTCGTAGCTGGGAGGCACCTTGGAGCCGCCAAGGATCTGCAAGAAGCCGCGGCGGACTTCGGGACCCTTCGAGCGCGGATCGCCCGCCTGATGGATTTGCGCATCCTTGCCTACGCCCTCGGTGACGGCGTAGGCCGTCTCCAGCGGCGGCTCGGTCCGGGCGAAGACCGCGCGCTCGGCGCGGAGATCCTGCAGTTCGTCCCAGACTACGATCCGGTTGCGTCCGGGCGTGGTGATCAGCTTGTTCTGGAACGACTGGTATTCGCGAAACTTCTCTCGCTCCCGGTCATTCCAGTACGTGAGCCCTTGCTCGTACTCGGCCATGACCTCGCGGGCCTTGTCCGCACCGACGCGGTACGCGAAGTTGCTGCGGTAGGGCAGGTGCTCGCCGCCGGGGAACGCAAAGACCGAGCTGTCGAGAATCCCGTAGAGAGCGTAGTAGTCGGCGGTGGGGATCGGATCAAACTTGTGGTCGTGGCAGCGCGCACACTGCACGCTCAGGCCGAGGAAGGTCTTGCCGAGGTTGTCGATCGTGTCCTCGAGGGTAATGTGGCGCAGACGGTGCGGGCTGACGCCGATGCGGCGCGAAATGGCTAGGTAGCCGGTGGCGACGATCCTGCTCCATCGCTCGGGCTCGCTGTCCGTTGGCAGCAGGTCGCCCGCGATCTGCTCGCGGATGAAGTCGTCGTAGGGCTTGTCTGCCTGGAACGCGTCGATGACGTAATTCCGGTACTTGTAAGCCTCCGGGACTGGAAAATCCCCCGAATCGCCCGCCGTGTCGGCATAGCGGACCAAGTCCAGCCAGTGGCGGCCCCAGCGCTCTCCGTAGCGCGGCGACTGCAGGAGGCGCTCGACCAAGTCGGCATAGGCCGTCTTGGAATCGTCGGCCAAGAAATCGGAGACCTCTTGCTGCGTCGGCGGCAGCCCGGTCAAGTCGTACGTCACGCGCCGGATCAGGGTGCGCTTGTCGGCCAGCCGAGACGCCCCCAAGCCCGCTTGCTCCAAGCGCGCAAGCAGGAACCGGTCAATGGCGTTGGCCGAGTCGTCGGCGCCTGCCGGAGCCGGCACTGCACCGCGCCACAGCGGCTGGAAGGCCCAATGCTGGCGGTGCTCCTCGCTGATCTCGTATGGCTGGAGGGCTCCCCCGTCGCGTTCCGCCCAAATCGCCCCGTCGGCGATCCACTGCGCTATGTCGTCCGCCTCGTTGACGGGCAGGGGCCCCGTTGGCGGCATTTTCAGATCGTGCTGGTAGCGGACGGCCTTGACCAGCAGGCTGGCGTCTGCATCGCCCTTGACCAACGCAGGGCCCGACTTGCCGCCCTTGAGCAGAGCCTCTAGCGAGTCCATGCGCAGGCCGCCTTGCGGCTCTGTCAGGTGGCAGCCGAAGCACTTTGACTCCAACACCGGCTTGACGCGCGCCTGGAAGAACTCCCGCGGAGACATCGGCCACGGTGCCCCCATCGCGATCCATTGCGCAAGCGCTTCAACCTCGTGGGCTGCAACCCTCTGGCCTCCCGGCGGCATGGCCATGCGCCCCTTGATGCCATGAACGGCGTGCAGCAGGATGCTGCCCTCCGGATCCCCGGGAACGATGGCCGGGCCGGACCGCCCACCGTCGAGCAACCCGGCGCGCGAATCGAGGCGCAGACCTGCCGTCGCGTTCTCGGCATGGCAGCCGTAGCAGCGGCCGGCGAGCACCGGGCGCACCTTGGATTCGAAGAACTCCGCTTCCGGCGTCGCTGCCGCCAGCTGCGCGAGCGCCAGGAGCGTCATCGGCCAAAGACGCATCTCGGTAACATTCTACAGTCGCAAGTTCGTGCCGACGCCAAGCTCTGCAGGGTTACGCCACAGCCATGGCCGACGAGAGTGCTCGATAGCAGGCCGGATATAGTAGTCCCACAGCTATCCTCAATACTGCTGATGCCGAAACATTCCACCCGCCGCCAGTTCGCCAAGAGTTCCGCCGCTGCCCTGCTGGCTTCGTCGCCCGCCCTTTGGGGCTGCAGGGACCCTGCCACAGGGCTGGCAGGACCGACGCCGGTGAGTGGCTTCGCCCACGCCGGGCACGAACTCCCGGGCCGCGACCGGGTGTTTGTCCCGCCCAATTGGGGTCCGTCGAGCCGGAGACGCTTCGATGGCAAGAACGTCATCGTCCTGATGCTGGACAGCTTCCGCTGGGATCATCTCGGCGCCTTCGGCAATTCCAAGGCACCCACGCCGAACTTGGACAAGTTCGCGGGCGAATCGACGTTCTTCACGCACTCCTACCCGGAAGGCCTGCCGACCGTTCCGGTTCGCACCAGCTTGCTCACCGGGCGCTTCACCTATCCCTTCCGCCGCTGGCAGGTGCTCTATCCCGAAGATCACCCTCTCTTGCCAGAGATTCTCTGGAGCGAGGGCTTCCGCACCGGATTGATCAGCGACACATACCACCTGCACAAGCCCTCCTACGGCTTCTCGCGGGGGTTCGACGACGTCAAGTGGCTGCGCGGCCAAGAGCAGGATCCGTATGTGCGCGATCCAGCGATCATCGACTCGATCGATGTCTCACGTCGGTTCAAGCCTCGCGGGATGCGCGAGAACGAAGAGCGCGAGACCCGGACGTATCTCGCTAACCGCCACGATTGGAAGACCGACGAGGATCACTTCACGCCGCGCATCATGCGCTCGGCGGTGGAGTGGCTGGAAAAGCAGCCGCGCAAGGAAAATCTCTTTCTGTGGGTCGACAACTTCTGCCCGCACGAGCCGTGGGATCCACCGGACAGCTATCTGCGACAGGTAGACCCTGGATTCGCCGACTGGGCCGTGCGCAATATCTGCCCCGTCCCGGGCGACAGCGACGGCTATCTGGACGCCGAAGAACTGCGCCAGGTGCTGGCACTCTATGCGGCGGTCGTCCGTTTTGTCGATGCGTGGGTGGGCTACTTCCTTGATGAAGTCAAGCGCATGGGCATGTTCGACGACACCATGATCGTGGTGTTGACGGATCACGGCGAGCCGTTCGGCGATCACGGCATCGTGCGCAAGGTAAGGCCATGGGGCTACGAAGAGCTGGCCCGGACCTTCCTGATGATCCGTGACCCCTCCGGCAGCGGGGTGGATCGGGTCGACTCCTATGTCCAACAGACTGACGTCACGGCGACCGTCCTCGACTGGCTGGGAATCGACCGGCCCTCCCACATGACCTCCGAGAGCCTGATGCCGCTGATCCTAGGCAAGCAGGAGAAGATCCGCGACGAGTCGGTGTGCTGCCACTACAACGAGAGCATCTCCATCCGACACGACGAGTGGAGCTATCACTGGTTCGTCGAGAACTCGCGGGCAAGAGTGTCGCCAAGAAGCGCCATCACGAAAGAGGGCCCCGAACTGTACAACCTGAGAGACGATCCGACGGAGCAGAACAACCTCGCCTCGCAGGAGCCCGAGCGCGCTTCGGATCTGGACCGGAGGATGCGGGACTTCACTCAGCGACTGCTGGACCGCGAGCGAGCATGAATCCGGGCTGACGTGGGCCGGTGGAGCGATCGAGGCGGCCGACGGACGAGTCCTCCGGCCAAGCACATTCGGCCACTCGAGACCGCCGATTGCACGTGAGGGTGCCGTCGCTAGAGCGACCGCCCCTGCCGGACGATTCTTCGAATTGCGCTCCGGCAGTCCGCTAGGTCGCACGCTTCGCTGAAGCGGCTATAGCCCATGTTTGACATTTTTTGGGTGATTCGGGGCTGCGACCTCTTGAAAGTCCTTGTAAATACAGGGATTTCATCGGACCGGCTCAGAATTCCTAGGTAACAATATATTTTCACTAGTTTCTAGGTTACGCTTTCCT
>JAJDTX010000142.1 GCA_022826925.1 Bryobacterales bacterium | reverse complement strand
ACAAATTATAATTGACACTCGGCGGCGGCGTCAAGCCTATCGGGCATCCTGAAAACAGAGGCTAACGCTAACTGCACTAACGAGTTAGTCAAATTTCACGGTCGGTCCGCTTGCGCAACGATGTCCGGTTGTCTGAGGCTGTACCGCGGTCCCGTCCGGCGATCCGCGGGGGCCTAGATACATGCCCATGGCTAGCAATCCTGTCGAAGGCGCGGATAGTCAGGCCCGGACGACTGCTCCGGGCTTGGCCAAGGCGCTTGATACGTTGCGTGCGGGCCTGCTTGATGTCGGCAAGCGCAACCCCCTGATCAACGCCCCGCTGGGCAAAGGGCGCGGCAAGCAAGTCCAGCTTGAGGACGAGCGCTCCGATCAGATCTTCGACATCCTCGTCCGCCAAGGCAAGCGAATGGCGTTTGAGCCGTCCCAGCGGGCAGCTGCCGAAGATGACGCTGGGGAAGCATTACCGCTGCCTCTTGACGAAGATGGTCAGGCGGCGGCCCTGTCCGAGCACCATACAGACACGAAGCTTCGAACCACGCTCACCAAGCAGGGACTCCAGTCGAAGCTGCTCTCAATCTACCGGGATGCCCGGGAGATCGAGGAGGAGCAGGGTGTCAACGTGCTTTTCCTCGCGCTCGGTTTTCTGCTCTGGTACGAAAGCGAGTCCTCCGAGATCAAGCGCTACGCCCCGCTGGTGCTGCTGCCCGTGGACTTGCAGCGGGACAGCAGTCGCGGGCAGTTCAAGCTCGTACACCGCGACCAGGACATGGAAGCGAACCTCTCGTTGCGGGCGATGCTGGAGGCAGACTTTCAACTCACCTTGCCAGACTTGCCGGACGGCAGCGATTGGTTGCCAACGGAGTATCACAGGCTGGTCCAGCAGGCGGTGTCGCTGAAGTCCCGCTGGCAGGTGCTGCCCAATGAGATCGAACTCCGGTTCTTCTCGTTCGCCAAGTTCCTGATGTGGAACGATCTCTCGCCCGAAGAAGGGCTTGTCGATGACGGCAATCCTCTCATCGACCGTTTGCTGGTAGGCGGTGCCGAGTCAGGTGCCAGCATCATCGCGCCGGACGAGAACCTCGACCAGCGCTTCGCCGATCCCAAGGAACTCGGGCACATCCTCGATGCCGATGCGTCGCAGACCCAAGTTATCGCCGCCGCTCGGTCGGGTCGCAATCTTGTCGTGCAAGGGCCGCCCGGCACTGGAAAGTCGCAGACGATCGCGAACATCATCGGCTGTGCCGCCGCCGACGGTAAGCGGGTGCTCTTCGTGGCGGAAAAGCGAGCCGCCCTGGACGTGGTTCACGACCGGCTCGAGAAATGCGGGCTCGGCCCATTGTGCTTGGAACTGCATTCTCACAAAGCCAACCGCAAGCACGTCTACGAAGAGCTGGGCAAGACCTTGGCGCTCGGGCGCCCCACCGCACCAGAAGCGGAGACGTATGAGCAGGTGCGCCGCGTGCGGGACGACCTGAATCAGATGTCAGCCCTGCTGCACAAGCCGGACGAGCTCAGCGGGGACACTCCGTACGGGATCATCGGCATGATCGCCGACCTCAACGAGAGCGGGCATCCGGCGCCGGACTTTACCATCCAGAATGCCGATGCGTGGGGTCGGCAGGAATGCGCCGAGCGGCTCGAGGCGACTGCTGCGCTGGCCGCCCTAACCGACCAACACGGCAGCGAAGCCCGACATCCATGGCGGGGCGCGACGAAGCGGCTCAACCCCATCGAGCGTCGCCGCCTTGAGGGGGCCTTGCAGCAGGCGCTGGCGCGCTTGGAAGCACTGCGAACGAACGTTGAGCGAGTCCCGGCAGCTGCAACATGGGCCGGTTGCAAGCGGATTGCCGACGCCGAAACAGCGCTGCAGCAGCTTGGCGCACTGCGGGAGATGCCCGAGGCTGTCCACTCCCTGCTGCGCACGCAAGCGCTGGTGGACCGGCCCCAGGCCGCATTGGAGCTGTGCGAGGAAATCGCGACCTGGCAGCAGGGCAAGGCGGACCTGCTGGCAGAGGTCATAGAGAGCGCTCTTGAGATCGAGTGGGACCAAGCGCGGCTCGTGATCGCTGCTCGCGGCAAGTCGCTGTTCCGCTGGCTGAACGGCAGCTATCGGGATGCTGTGTCGCAGCTCAAGTCGGTTTTCCGTGCAGAGGTCCCGAAAGACTTGGCCGGAAGGCTCGCCATCTTGGATCGCCTGCTCGAATCGCGGGCACAGCGACGCGCGATTTCGAAGCAGGCTGAGCTCGGCCGGCAGACGCTTGGCATGGCGTGGAGCGAGGAGGACACGGATGTCGGCGCGCTGTTGCCCCCGCTGCGCTGGATCTCCGATCAGGCGGGCCGCATGGGTTCGGGCGAGCGGGTGCGCAGCCAGTGCGCGGCGATCCAGGCCGATTGGGACCTTCCCCGCATCGAGGCCGGTCTAAGGGACGCCTGCGAGTCTTGGGCCGCGGCATGGCAGAGCGTCGTGGACACGGTCGGCTTGGATGTCAAGGAGGCCTTTGGCCAATCCCGCATCGACGACTTGGAATTCGAGACGACGTTAGCTCGCTTGCGGCAGTGGATTGCCAATACCGATGCGATCGAAGGGTGGCATCGCCTTAATTCCGCGGGCAGGCATGCGTCAGAACTCGGGCTCGACGAGATCCGAGCGCGCGTCGCCGATGGAAGTTTGCCCACCGAACGTGCCAGGCCGATACTCGAATTCGTCCGCGCCGAGGCGGTCTGGAACCGGATGTGCCAAGAGGAGCCCCGTCTCAAGGAGATGGACGGTGCGGACCGCACCAGCAAGGTAGAGCGGTTCAAGAATCTGGACCTGCGACTGCAAGCGCTCACCTCGCACGAGATCGCGATGCGGCACTTCGATTCGCTTCCGCACGGATCGTCCGGCCAGATCGGCATCGTGCGCGGCGAGATCGGCAAGAAGACCCGGCACATGCGCTTGCGCACGCTGCTGGACAAGGCTGGCGAGGCCGTGGCAACCATCAAGCCGGTGTTCCTGATGAGCCCTCTGTCTGTGGCCCAGTATCTGAAGCGGGACGGACTGGTGTTCGACATGCTGCTGATCGACGAGGCCAGCCAGGTGCGCCCGGCAGACGCGATGGGCGCGGTCCTGCGGGCCGAGCAGATCGTCGTCGTGGGAGACCAGAAGCAGATGCCGCCGACGTCGTTCTTCGACCGTCAAGTCAGCGCTGGCGACGAGGCCGGGGCCGACGAGGACGAGACGGACATCCAAGCGGCACAAGTCGGCGATATGGAGAGCATCCTCTCGCTGTGCGAAGCGCGCGCAATGCCGGGCGGCATGCTGCGCTGGCACTACCGCTCGCGTCACCCGTCGCTGATTCAAGTCTCGAACCACGAGTTCTATGACAACGGATTGATCTGCCCGCCAAGCCCGGACCAAGCGGGCAAGACGACGGGCTTGCGGTTTACCTATGTGGAGGGCCAGTACGACCGGGGCAGGAAACGCAACAATCCGATCGAGGCCGAGGCTGTGGTGGAGGCCGTTCTCCAGCATTCCCGCCAGCGCCCTGAGCAGACGCTGGGCGTGGTCGCCTTGTCGGTGGCCCAGCGTGACGCGATCCGCAACAGGCTGGAGTGGATGCGTGGCGAGAATCCGGAGTTGGAGGCCTTCTGCAAGGAGGGCAAGGACGAGCCGTTCTTCGTCAAGAACCTCGAGAACGTGCAGGGTGACGAGCGGGACGTGATCTTCATTTCGGTCGGGTATGGCAAGGATGCTGGCGGCTACATGTCGCAAAACTTCGGCCCGGTCTCCAGCGAGGGCGGAGAGCGGCGCTTGAACGTGCTCTTCACGAGAGCGAAGCGACGCTGCCACGTGTTTGCTTCGATTCGCCATGGTGACATCCGCATGGATGTCACGAAGCAAGCTGGCCCACGCGTGTTGAAGCGGTTCTTGAAGTATGCCGAGACGGGGGAGCTGGACATCCCGGTGCTGACCGGTGCCGAAATGGACAGTCCGTTTGAGGAAGCCGTGGCCAAGGCGCTGCAGGACCACGGCTACAAGATGGCCGCGCAAGTCGGCTCGTCAGGGTTCAAGATCGATCTGGCGGTGTACGACCCCGATGACGACGGTCGCTTCCTGCTGGCCATTGAGTGCGATGGAGCGCGCTATCACAGCTCAAGCTGGGCGCGCGAGCGCGACCGCCTGCGCCAGACCGTGCTCGAAGGCAAGGGGTGGATTTTCCATCGCATCTGGAGCACGGACTGGTTCTACAGCCGCGATGCAGAGATGCACAAGCTCTTGGACGCGATCGACAGGGCTCGGTCAGTTGGCGGACCAAAGATCCGCCCGACTGCCAAGGTAGAAGGCCCGGTGGTGGCCCGCGAGGCTCCGATCGAGCGCCCGCCGCCCGAAAAGATCAAGTACGTCGAGGCTTCGTTCCCCATCGAAGAGAGCCGGTTCGGCGAGCTGCACGAAATGCCGGAGAGCGTCCTCGCCGGCTACGTGGCCAAGATCGTGGAGATCGAAGGACCGATTCATTTGGACGAGGTCTGCCGCAGGCTGAGCCGGCTCTGGGGATACAAGCGGGCGGGGGCGCGCATCAGCAACGCGGTCCAGCTGGCGGCTGAACGGGCCATTCGAGGGGGCAAAGTTCGGTTGTGCCAGCCCGATCCGCCATTCTTCCTAGAGAGCTGCAGCAGCACGGAATCCCCGGTCGTGCGGGACCGGGCAGATGCGAGCTCGTCCGTCCGCTCGGTCGACATGCTCCCGCCGACCGAACTGTGGCAGGCCATCCTACGTGCTGTCGAGGCCAGTATTGCCATCAGCCCAGCGGAGTGTGCGGGCGATGTCGCTCGGATGCTCGGATTCAAGTCCACCAGCGCGCAGCTCAGGGCGTATATCGAGCGCGAGGCTCACGTGTTGGTGGAAAAGGGTTCGCTATTGCTGATCGATGGCGACTTGCGCTTGCCGTAGCGCCCTTCCAGACGCCGCGGCACTAGTAGACGATGAACTCAAGCAGGTTCCCGTCGGGATCTCGCGTATAGATGCTGGTCCCTTCGGCGGTGCCGCCGTCGCGACCGCCTGTCCGAGGCACCGGGCCTGTGACGATTTCCGCGCCAGCGCGGGCGAGCATTTCGGACAGCGCGGACTCGCTGCCGTCCCACACGAAGCAGAAGTCGCCGCAAGGCGGCTCGGCGGCCGGCGCTCGCAGCGTGAACTGCCCGCTTTGCCACAAAGCCGGCCGGTGGAAGTTGATCTTGTGATCCCCGAAATGCACGGAGCAGATCCGCTCGCCCTCCCGCACCTGGAAGCCCAGATCGCGGTAGAAGCGCAGCATCGCCTCGGTGTTTCGCATGGGTGCGGCAACGTGGTCGAAACCGCTGACTGTCCCTGATTGGCCCGCGGCCCGGCGCCGGGCGACGAGTGCCAGACCGCTCAGCGCTGCGCCCCAAGCCCACAGAGAGCGCCTGAGGAATCCTCCCTCGATCTGGCTTGGCATCGTTAGTCCCCCTGTACCGTTCCGCTGACGGTGAAAGCAGATGGGCTCCAGTGCGCCACCCGCATCTCGTAGTGGTAGTCATCCGAGACTTGCGTGTAATACGCCGTCACGGCAGTGCCATCCGCCGTTTGCACGGTGCTGGGGTACCCGCAGTCAGACCGCGGACAGTCCGCGATCCTGAATGGCGGGCTCCAGGACGCTCCGGCATCGTCGCTCAGCCTGACATCCACACCGTAGTTATTCCAGCAGCGGTTGCCGTGGCTTAGCAGGACTCTCCCGTCGGCCAGCCGGGTGAGGTGACCGGTCACCTGCAGCGGCAGTGTCAAGGGTTGCCGGCGTTTCCAAGTGCGGGCGTCATCGTCTGACGAGAACAGCTCGAGATGGACATCGCGCCTCTCCCCGAACTCACGAGCGGCCGCCAGCCAGCGCCCGCCGCCCAAGTGCAAGATATCGGTTTCGTTGCCTCCGGGATGGAGCGATACCGCCTCTCCCCAAGTCCGCCCGTCATCCGAGCTCCTGATCAGGTGACAGGCGCGCGACTGCTCTCTTCTCAAGTACGCCGCCACGCACAGCGAGCCGTCATCCGCTGCGCGTATGTTGCCGAAGGGGATGAATTCGTTGCCTGCTCCGACCCCATCCTGTGGCGGGGCGGGGAAGTCCGTGCTGACTGACCAAGTCCTGCCTTGGTCGGATGACCGACACACCCACGGGCGCAAAGGCTGGAGATGGGGATTGATCGGCTCGCCGCGCCTGTTGCGATCGGCCCAGCCGCTGCACAGAACGACGACATCGCCGTTGGCGGCGATCCCAGCTGCGCAGTTCATCCGATTCGTGCCGGGCTCGTGCTCGGCGGGTCGGCCGCGAAACCTCCACGTTCGCCCGCCGTCTTCGCTTGCCCAGCAGTCCAAGTCACCCTCCCACAGGCCGTGGCAGGGCTGGTTGAAGATCAGCGCAAGTATGGTGCCGTCATTCAGGATCTGGAGATTGGGCCACGCGCAGACTCCTTGAATGGCAGTGCTCGTGGAGATGCTGGCTGACTGGCCCGGATTCGCGGCGCTTGCACGCTGCCGGCTTCCCAGAATCGTTCCCGGTAGCCACGCGGCAGCGGCTGCCGGGAGACCGCCTAGCAGGTCACGGCGTCGGCAATCCATGGCAATACTGTACTCTCGCCGCAACGCCGATTCGGCATAATGATCAGCGGGAGGCTGGTCTCGTCCCGAATGCATAGAACGATCCAGCGGCGCATGGCTTGGCTGCTCGGCTTGGCCATGGCCATGCCTGGCCTGTGCGTTGCCGCCTCGGTGGAATTTGGCAGCGACGTGCAGCCGTTGCTGTCGGACCGATGCTTCGCCTGTCACGGCCCCGACGCGGCCCAGCGGCAAGCCGGACTGAGGCTGGACCTGCGCGAAAACGCCGTCGTTCCCGGAATGTCCGGCCGGGTGCCAATCGAGCCGGGAAATCCCGCGGCCAGCGAGTTGATCCAGCGGGTGGCTTCAACCGATCCGGCGCGACGGATGCCCCCGTCATATTCGGGCCACGCGCCCTTGGAGGCTGAAGAGGTCGAGATCCTGCGGCTGTGGATCGAAGGCGGTGCCGAGTATTCGACCCACTGGGCTTTCGTTCCCCCTGAGCGCCCTGAATTGCCGGATGTGTCGCAACCGGGTTGGTTGCGCCAGCCGCTCGATTCGTTCGTGCTGGCGCGATTGGATGACGAGAGCCTGACTCCGTCGCCTGAGGCAGCGCCGAGCGCGTGGCTGCGCCGGATGACGCTCGACTTGACCGGCCTGCCACCGTCGATCGCGCAGGTCCGCGCTTTCGAGCGTGCCGTCGAGCATGAAGGCGAGGCCGCCTATGCCAAGGCGGCCGACCAAGCTCTGTCATCGCCGCGCTACGGCGAGCGCATGACGATGGATTGGCTAGATGTGGCGCGCTACGCCGACACGCATGGATTCAACAACGACTCCGAGCGTTCGATGTGGCGCTGGCGCGATTGGGTCATCGAGGCGTTCAACCGCAACCTGCCCTATGACCGCTTCATCACGGAGCAATTGGCTGGCGATCTGCTGCCCAGCCCGACGATCGACCAGCTCATCGCCACGGGCTTCAACCGCAACCACGTCATCAACTCCGAGGGCGGCATCATCGAGGAGGAATACCGCGTGGAGTACGTGGCCGACCGTGTGCGCACGCTCGGCATGGCATGGCTCGGGCTGACTGTGGAGTGTGCCCGCTGTCACGACCACAAGTTTGATCCCATATTACAGGCAGACTATTACAAGCTGTTTGCGTTCTTTGACAACGTCCCGGAACTGGGAGAGGCGGGCCGGGTAGCGAACGCGGTGCCCATGATCCCCGCCCCGACTGTCGGGCAGCGCGCCCAGATCGCCAACCTGCGCTCCCGTATCGAGGAGCTGGAACGAGCGGACGAGGTCAGCGCAGCACGCTTCGAGCCTGACGCGGGCACCCTGTCGGCGTTGACCGCCCCTGAGTATCCGCATAACGCCGACTTCTTCGTTGGCTGCGAGGACGGCCCTGATGCCGGCGTCGCGGGGCGGGCCTGTGATGCGAGGCAGATCGATCCGGAGACGGAGATCAAGCTGGAAAAGCACGGGGCGTTCACGCTAAGCATGTGGTTCCGCGCCAATGCCGAGCATGCCGATGCTCCGCTGTTCTCCGCAATCGACTACTCCGATGATCCGGCTTCGTCGCAGTACGGCCAAGGCATCGGGCTGCGGTCGACCGGCAACGAGCTGGAATTGCGGCTGAGCAAGCGCTACCCGTCGTACTCGATCACTGTCCGTAGCGACGGGGCTTCGCTGCGCCCAAACCAGTGGCATCACGTCGCAGCGGTCTACGAAGGCTCCGAGGGCAAGCGCTCCATGCGCGCCGAAGCCGCTTGGGTCCGCCTGTATGTTGACGGCCGCGAGGTCGGAACCAAAGTCTTGCACGATGACGCCCAGTCGGCGGCGAAGTTCATGGCGCCGTATCGGCTCGGTCGTGACAACAGTCCCGCAAAGCGCGAGTTTCCGGGGACGTTCGACGAGGTTGCTGTCTGGCGGCGGGCCTTGACCGAAGACGAAGTCCTTGAGGTTTTTGAAGCAGCGGCGCTGCCTTGGGCCGTGGCGCGTTCTGGCTCGCGCCTTGAACGCCGCTGGCTCTATCAGAAGCTGGATCCCGCAAGCGAACTGACCGATTTGCGCCGGCAGCTGTTCGCTTTGGAGCGTGCTCTGCCGACCACGATGGTCATGCAAGACATGGGCTCCGGGCGGCAGACCCACGTGCTCATGCGCGGGCGCTACGACAGCCCCGGTCAACCCGTGCCTCCGGCCGTGCCCGAGACTTTGCTGGGCAAGTGGCCTGAAGCGGCTCCGAAGAACAGGCTCGGTCTGGCGATGTGGCTGACTTCCGGCCGACATCCCACGACCGCGCGGGTGGTGGTCAATCGATTCTGGCAACAGATCTTCGGCTTGGGCCTTGTCAAGACCAGCGGAGATTTCGGCTTGCAGGGGGAGACTCCGAGCCATCCTGAGCTGCTGGACTGGCTGGCGGTAGATTTCGCCGCTTCCGGCTGGGACGTCAAGCGCCTGATGAGAAACATCGTGCTGTCGGCCACCTACCGGCAAGACTCGGCAGCAGAGCAGTCGCTGCGCGACAGGGATCCCGAGAATCGGCTATTGGCGCGGGGCCCCCGCTTTCGCCTGCCGGCCGAGAGCATCCGGGATCAGGCATTGGAACTTGCGGGCTTGCTGAGCGGGCAGCTCGGCGGGCCGAGCGTGCGTCCGTACCAGCCCAAGGGGCTGTATGACGGAGTGGTGGTCGGAGCGGACTATCCGGGCACGAAGTGGGAGCAGGACGAAGGCGAAAGCCTGTACAGACGAAGCCTGTACACGTTCTGGAAGCGTACCCTGCCGCATCCCACGATGACGGTCTTCGACGCGCCCGACCGCGAGTTCTGCACGGTGCAGAGGTCAATCACCAACACGCCGCTGCAGGCATTGACCCTAATGAACGATCCAACGTTTGTGGAAGCGTCTCGCAAGCTGGCCGAGCGCGTGCTGCAAGAGCCCGGGCCAGATCGATCCGAGCGCCTCGCGCATCTGTTCGAACTCATCATGAGCCGCAGCGCAACCGCGGACGAACAGCGCGTCCTGGACGACACATTTCGAGAGATACTCGAATCGCTGTCCGCCGAAGGCGCCGATCCGAGCGGCTTTCTGGCGGTTGGCGCATCCGCGCCCACTGCTGGTCTCGATGTCCGGGAATTGGCGGCCTATGCCATGGTGGCAAGCATGTTGCTGAGTGCGGACGAGGCGATTACGAAGTCATGACACCAAATTCACGGTCTGGTCTGGTTTCCCGCAGGGATCTGCTGGTTCGCTCCGGCTACGGCTTGGGGGCGATCGGCCTGCACGTGCTGGGCGCTGCGGAGAGTCCGGCCGCTCCGGCGTTTCCGAACTTCGCGCCCAAGGCGAAGAGGGTCATCTTCCTGTTCCAGTCCGGCGGCCCGTCGCATCTCGACCTGTTCGACCACAAGCCGTTGCTGCAGGATCGCTTTGGCGAGGACATTCCAGAGTCGGTGTTCCAAGGGCAGCGCGTGACCGGGATGGTCGCCCATCAGGCACGCTTTCAGGCCATGCCCACGAAGTACGCGTTCCAGCGACATGGGCAGAGCGGAATTTCTCTGAGCGAGCTGGTGCCGCATACTGCGGCGATTGTCGACGACATCTGCCTGATCCGCTCGGTGCACACAGAGGCGATCAATCACGATCCGGCGATTACGTTCTTTCAGACCGGCAGCCAGCTGCCGGGACGCCCGAGCATGGGCGCGTGGGTGGACTACGGCCTCGGCAGCTCGAATCGTGACTTGCCAGCCTTCGTGGTGTTGCACTCGGTAGCCAGCGAGGGGCCGGGAGGACAGGGCTTGCTGGCGCGTCTGTGGGGCGCGGGCTTCCTGCCGAGCCGCCACCAGGGAGTGCAGTTCCGCTCCAGCGGCGATCCGGTGCTGTACCTGAACGATCCGCCCGGCATGACCCGGCATCAGCGCCGCCTGATGTTGGATGGCGCAGCCCGGCTGAACAAGCTGCAGTACCAGCGGGTCGGCGATCCGGAAATCGAGACCCGGATCGAGCAGTACGAGATGGCCTATCGGATGCAGGCGTCCGTGCCGGAGCTGATGGACGTCTCGGCCGAGACTGAAGGAACGTACAAGCTCTACGGTCCCGACTCGCGCAAGCCGGGCACGTTTGCCGCGAATTGCCTGCTCGCTCGGCGGCTGGCGGAGCGCGACGTAAGATTCGTCCAACTCTATCACCGCGGTTGGGACCACCATGGCGAGTTGCCCAAGCGCCTCCCGGTCTCGGCGCGCGACACGGACCAGCCATCGGCGGCGCTGGTGCACGACCTGAAGCAAAGGGGATTGCTGGACGACACGCTTGTCGTTTGGGCGGGCGAGTTCGGCCGCACCCCTTACGCGCAGGGTGACCCCAAGCCCGATGATTACGGACGGGACCATCACGGCAAGTGCTTCTCGATCTGGATGGCGGGTGCTGGCGTCAGGCCGGGCTATGTCCACGGCTCCACTGATGACTACGGCTTCAACATCGCTGAGGGCGCAGTCTCGATCTACGACGTGCAGGCGACGATCCTGCATCTGCTGGGAATTGACCACGAGAAGCTCGTGTACCGGTTCCAAGGCCGCCGATTCAGGCTGACCGATACCGAAGGCCACGCGATCCGTGACGTACTTGCCTGATGGTGGTCCTGTGCAGCGGGCATCGACACTAGCTGATCCACGGGCGCGATCACGACCCTGAGAGAGTTCCTCATCGACCCCTAAGCCGAAGTTCCGGGCAGTTTTGCCGCTCGATCTCGCGCTAACTCGTTGATTCCAAAGGGCCTAGACTGCTTTCCATGCGCTTGCCGGGTGTTTTATGTTCCCATGTAATGGACTTTTGATGTGCTGGTTTGTTGCTTT
>JAJDTX010000070.1 GCA_022826925.1 Bryobacterales bacterium | reverse complement strand
AAGAAGCACATTGATTGAAAGGATGAAATGCGCAATACACGAAACAAACGTGGCACTACACAATCTGCAATTTGGAGAGTTTGCGGCCGTAAACCGTTTAAACTACGTACCGACCCGAAAATTACTGTCGAAGATGAGCCTTGGGCATCCGAATGAAATTCCTGTCAAATTTGAAATTGGCGTTGCGATCGTGGTAAGCGAAAGCGGCGTATTCGCCGGGTTCGAGTTCGACACGGGTGACTAGCGGACCGTCGTCCCTGCGTTCGGTGATGTCGGTGGACTGAGCCCCGGCGAAGTTGGCGGGATTACGGTCCAGCCAGTTGGCCGCGTCGTAGATCACAACGTGCACTAGGCCCTTGTTTTCCTTGATGTTGTCGACAGTGACGGTGAGAGTTGCGCCGAATGCTGCGGTGCCAACGACGGAAAGCCACGCAGTCGCGACGTTGGCGAATCTCCAGCCCCAGTGAGGCTTGCATCGCTGCATCAAACTGGCTTTCCTCAGGTCGGCGGCGAGCTTATCGCGAGGGGATGTCCGACCTCTTGCTCCTCGCAATTCCATCTAACCATCACTGCCAGGCGCTCTGCCTCGACAACTCTCGACCGTCGCGAGAAATGTCCTCCTCGCTGCCCGAAGTTGTTCTTCGAGTTCCGATCGATTCGCGAACAGCTGGAAGTGAAGAGGAACTGCAGTGGGAGGCAAAGGCAGCGGCGAGCCTGAGATCCAACGCCGCGAGCCCGTACGACATCCGAGCGCCTGCCGAGGGCAAGCTTCAGGGCACGAGTTCTTTGGTCTCGCTGTAGTAGGGATTCGGCTCGCGCGGTTCCACTGCATCCGTAGCATCGCGCCAAGCGACGAGCTCCCGGTGCAGTTCGCTGGCCTTTGCGGGCATCGCATCCGCCAGGTTTCTGGCTTCGCTGATGTCGGTCGCAGTGTTGTACAACTCCAGGCGCCCGTCCTCGAAGTACTCAATCAGCTTCCAGTCACCTCTGCGAATGGCGCTCGCGGGCGTCGCGCGACCCGTCAAATACAACGGATAGTGCCAGAAAATCGCACGATTTTCCAGCGCGGGCCGTCCCTTGAGCAGCGGCGCGAAGCTCTCGCCATCGACCGGCTGGCCGGCAGGCAAAGAAACGCCCGCCAGCTCGGCAAACGTTGGCAGGAAGTCGACGCTGGTGATTGGAGTTCGCGACTTGGTCCCTGCTGCGATCACGTCAGGCCATCGCATGCAGGTCGGCACGCGGACCCCTCCTTCGTAGAGCGAACCCTTGACCCCGCGCAGGGGCTGGTTGATCGAAACCCTTGTGCCGCCATTGTCTGACGAGAAGATGACCAGGGTCTTTTCAGCCAGGTCGAATTCGTCCAGGGTCTCGAGGATGCGGCCAACGCTGGTGTCAACCGCCTCGACCATGGCCGCGTAGGTCGGATTGTACGGATTCTCGTTTCTTGTCCACGCTGCGAGCTTCTCTTCGTACTTGGCGACCAGATGGCGGCGGGCAACCAGCGGACCGTGGACATCCCAATGCGAGAGGTACAAGAAGAACGGCCCGTGGCGGTTTTCCTTGATGAAATCAACGCCTACGTCGGTCAGGTCAAACGTCACGTTGGGATCGTCGTAGTGGTTCTGCTCGGTGCCGGGCTTGCCGTCGCTGCTACTCACGTCGAATCCCTGGGTGTCGGGCCCTGCATGCCACTTCCCGAATCGCGCGGTCGCGTAGCCGCCCTGTTTGAGCACCTCGGCGATGCTGACCACGCTCGGGTCCAGAGCCTGCCGGATCTCGAAGGCATCGGGTATCGAATCGGTGATGCCGGCCCGCTCCCAGAAGCGCTGCTGCAGCGGGACCTGGAGCTTCATTTGCCGGGGGTCGATCTTGGACCTGCCGCCCGGCGTGTAGACCATGTGGCGCGGCGGGTACATGCCGGAGATCAAGCTAGCCCGGGTCGGGGCGCAATTCGGCCCGCTGGTATAGGCGTTGGCGAAGATCATCCCCTCTTGCGCCATGCGGTCTAGATGGGGCGTCTCATAGAACTCGTCGCCGTTGAAGCCGACGTCGTTCCAGCCAAGGTCGTCCGCAAGGATCAGGACAATGTTCGGCGGCTCGCCGCTCGCGGCCATGCTCAAGGCAAGCGCTAGGACGATTCCTCGTGAGATTGTGTGCTTCATGCAGTTCCTGAGTCGTTTGGCCATGGCTAGTTGGGGGCGGTGCGGTTGGCCTGGATCCATTCTTCGGCGCTCGCGACCAGGCCTGGATGTTCCGAGGCGATGTCATTCGACTCGGAGATGTCTGTCTCTAGGTCGAACACCTGCCAGGCCCCGGGTTCTCCGGACACCAGCTTCCAACGCCTGTGGCGAAGCGCGCGGTGATAGCCCTGTTGATCCCACTCCCAGTACAGGAACTCGTGGAGCCCTTGCGTGTCAGAGTTGCCGAGCAGCGTTGGTGCGATCGACAAGCCGTCCACATCGCCCGGGACGAACTCCTCGGCATTAGCCAACTCGGCGAGCGTCGGCATGATGTCCGGAGTGTAGGTGACATGGCCGCTCACCGCTCCGGCGGCGATCTTTCCCGGCCAACGTGCGATCAGCGGCGAGCGAATCCCGCCATCGTGCATGGACCGCTTGGCCCCGCGCAGGGGGCCGGAAGAATCGAGCTCTCCCTCGAAGCGGTGGGAAGCGCCGTTGTCAGACATGAAGAAGACCGCCGTCCTTTCGCCGATCCCGAGTTCTTGAAGTAGTTCCATGAGCTCGCCGACCTGCCGGTCCACCATGCTCACGAAGGCCGCGTGAATCTTCGCACGGTCAGACCAGGGCTTGTCCTGGTAGAGCTGCGCTGCCGGCTCGTCCTGCGGGAGGTGATAGGCGGCATGCGGCGGGGTCCATGGCGCGTAGCAGAAGAACGGCCGGTCCCGATTCTCGCGGATGAAGTCCAGCGTTCTCTCGAACACGAGGTCCTGCGAGAACTGGTAGGCGCCTTGCGGTGTCTGGCGCGGAACGAGCGGCCCCTTCGGACTCATCGCCTTGTAGGCTTGGTAGGCGGCGAGGTCCGACGAAAATTCTGCGGGCTCCAGTCCGTACATTCTTGCGTTGGCAAGCAATGGGAATGGTTTCCCGTTCTCCACGAGGAACGGAGGGTAGTAGGTGTGGGCATGGACTTGGTGGTAGTAGCCGAAGAACGCGTCGAATCCTTGCTTTTCGGCCGCCCCCTCTGAGCCCATCACGCCGAGGCCCCACTTCCCGAAACCGCCGGTCGCGTACCCTGCTTGTTTGAGCACCTCGGCAATGGTGACATCCGAGTCGCGGATCGGGGCGGTTCCCGCGTTGGCGCGCACGGTCGTGTGGCCGGTGTGCTTTCCGGTCATCAGAGCACAGCGCGACGGCGCGCAGACAGTGTGCCCGGCGTATGCATCGGTGAAGCGCATGCCTTGGCTTGCCAGCCGATCCAGATTGGGGGTATGGATCGCCTTGGAGCCATACGAGCCTAGATCGGCCCAGCCCATGTCGTCGGCCATGATGAAGACGATGTTTGGTCGCTCGACTTCCACGGAGGCAGGCTCTATCGAGCACGCTGGGGTGACAGCCGCGAGCGTTAGGACGACTCCGGTCATCGCCAAGCCGTGACGATTCTCACTCATGACAAGTAGCCTACCGTCATGACCGTCGGATCAGTCACTTCTTTACGGCTGAAGATCGAGACGGAGCGTGCCGCCGTGACACGCGGAGCCCCAAGAACTTTTCGGGACGTGCATTGGAAACGACGTGGTCCTTGGATGGCGGATGGCGCTTGCGGTACGCAAGGGATAAGGACGTTGTGGGCAAACGGTAGCCCGGCCGTTGACCGTTCGTGACATGTCATTGCACTATTGACCAGGATGGTTTTCCTTCATCCACTGGGCGTATCGAGAGTGATGAAACAACTCCAACTGCCCGGCGAAGTTGTAACCGCCCATTTGGCTGGTCGAACCGCCCGCCCAAATGGGGTAGCGTGCAAAAACTTCCCCGCGGCCTGCCGCACGAGGGTCAGCCGTCGCTCGCATGTAATCCGCTAGGGCCTTTTCCAGTGTCTTCTTGATCTCCGCATACCGGGGGTCGTCAGCTAGGTCATGCATCTGATACGGGTCGGCCTTGACGTCGTAGAGCTCTTCCTCGGGCCGGAGTCCGAAGCACAATTCATAGTTACGCCGCACGGTTTCGTTCGCTGCCATTTCCTTCTGCATGATTCCGACGGTCGGACCGGCCTGAACTGGTTTCCAGCCGGGATGTCCTTGGCGCGGATAGTTGCGGATGTAGAGGTGCTTGTCCGTTCGAATCGCCCGGCCGGACATGTAACCAAGCCAAGCCTGATAAGGCCCGACCGTGTGATGGGCTTCGAGTGCGAAGTGGGTCCGATCGCGCACCTTCTCGATGACCCCGCTTCGGTCGGAAAGGAGAGTCTTCATGAGGCTCTTTCCGGTCATCTGCGCGCCCGCAGCGAGACCGGCTGCTTCAAGGATGGTGGGGGCGAGGTCGATAAAGTTGACGAAGTCGTCCACCACCCGGCTCGGCTTGATCTTTCCAGGCCATCGGACGATCAACGGGACACGTGTCCCCATGTCGTAAAGGCTACCCTTGCCCCGCGGCCAGGGCTGCCCGTGATCGGACGTGATGATCAGGATCGTGTCTTTGGCCAGGCCGGCCCGCTCAAGCGCCGCCACCACCTTGCCAACCTCCGCATCGAAAGCCTCGACCTCTTGGTAATAACCCCCGAAGTCTTCGCGCACGGCTCGCGTGTCCGGCAGGTAGGGAGGCACCTCAATCGTGTCCAAGGCACGGCCATCCGGCTTGTAGTCGAACTCGCGATGACCCAGGGTCGTTCCCCACCAGAAGCAGAATGGTCTGTCGCCACCTTCCGCATTGGCGAGAATCTGCGGGAGACGGGCAACCCTTCCCGCCGGAGGAACCGTCCAGCCACCCGGCTCCATGAAGCCTGGCCCCCAGCCCTTGCCGCTGTGCGCAACCTCGTAACCGCCATCCCCCAGCATCGCCGGATAGGTATCGAACGTGTTGTGCAGGGTCCCGCCGAACACGGCCGCGTCGCGCAGCCGCCAGATGTCCTGACCCGTCAATAGAGCCGACCGGGAGGGATGGCACACCGGAGAGTTGATGTATGCGTTGGTGAACCGGACACCTTCCGCCGCCGCCCTGTCGATGTGAGGTGTCTTCGCAAACGTGTTGCCGTAGATACCCCAGTCCTTCCAGGACATGTCATCCGCGATCATGAGAAGGATATTCGGTCGTTCGTTCGGAGGCCCGCCGTCCACCGCATCCGCCGCAAGCGCGGCGGACGGAAACGCCCAGGCAACGAAACACCCGAGTCCCCAAAGAACCAACCATTTCCTCCGTCTGTGCATGGCCAACATCTTCCCTTCTCAGATTGTGTATTGGGGGATCTTGAGCAATTCACCATCCTTGAGCGCGGACTGGTGGGAGACCACCCCCGCCACCGACATGTTGAGCGCCCAAGCGACGTTCACCAGCGGGGTGCGGTCTTGGAGGATAGCTGTGACGAACTCATCCATAAGATAGCCATGGGAACCACCGTGGCCGCCGGGGTCGACGGACGGCGGCAGCGGCGGTTTCGCCAGCCTCAGGCCGGCCACTTTCCGCTCGGGGGCGATGGCTAAGCCATCCATCGAGCCTCGTTCTCCGCGGACGCGGCCCATTTCGCCCCCGTTGCCGGGGGTGTCCCAACTCACGGCCATCCGGGCCATGCCCCCTTCGCTGGTGCGCATCAGGGCGATTTCAGTGCCGAAGGGGTTCGCGAATGCATTGTTCTCTTTCTGGAGGTGCGGGATGGTACTGGGAATGCCCATGCACGACACTTCCGTAAAGCCTCCACCAGTCACGCACGTGTAGTAGGCGTTGGAGTGAGTCGGATACCACTGAGGCGGCAGGCCGACACGCCATCCCTTGAAGGAGTCGATGGGCGTGGCCATATGGTGGTAGTACTCACCCTCCGAATAGATCATCCTTCCAAATTCGCCCGCGTTGTAGAGGACACGCATGGCATAGCATTCGCTGTGATACGCCGAAGTCTCAAACATCATGTACTTGAGTCCGGTTCTCTTCACCGCCTCGAGGACACGGTCGGCGTCTTCGAGCGACCCAAACACGGCGGGTACCGCTGTGCAGACATGTTTCCCATGCTCGAGAACGTCGATGCAGTGTTGTGCATGGCTGGGCGCGTCAGTGGCGACAAAGATCGCTTCCAGCGAATCGTCTTGCACCATCTCTTCAAGACTCGGGTAGGTCTTGTCGCAGCCGCACACCTGCGCCAAGCGCTGGCATCGTTCGGGGATCAGGTCGGTGACCGCTGCCACCTCTACGTTGGGATGGTCTTGGAAACCGAAATGCGCCCCGAACTTGGAGACCCCGTAGCCAGCGATGCCGACGCGGATCTTCCGTTCGGACACGGGCTGCCACACCGAGTCACTCTGGAGCGTGGTTTCCGTATCGTCGAACCCTTGAATCGTGTTTTCCTGTGCCGCGCTGGCCTGCGGGCTCAGGCCGCTCGCGCCCGCCGCGCAGGTGGACGCCGCAATGGCTCTCAGAAACGTTCTTCGAGATTCGTTGGGTCTCATTTTGCCTCCCATCGCTCTTGCGAAAGTCATTAGATGGCACTAACGTATCAGCAAAATGAGCCGCATGCGTTCTCTTGGCTGCTCTTGATTCACAGCAAGCAGCCGCCTATCCTTCAACACCGTCCAGTGAATTCAAGGAGTCCCCACAGACCATCGGGCCGCTACCCGTTGCGCTGTCGGACAAGAGCGGCGAGAACAGGCATCGCGGTGCGTGTTGCTGGATATGCGCGGTTGGATGCCGGGGGAAATAACGCGAACAGAAGCGGCACATGGCGAGCTGGCGGACGAAGAGACCGCGGTGTGCGCCGGGACGGTGTCTGGTCGTTGCGGGTCGGACCCTGCGCGCCGGTAGACTATTGCTACCGTTGAATACGGACTTGAGTGCCCGCCACCTGTCAAGCGCGGCCGCCGGTGGGCCAGTTCGGAGGAAACCATGCGCAACCACTGCGTCAGAACCATCGCTGTCCGGTGCATTCCCTACATCACTGTGGTGCCGCTGTGTGCCGTGACACTTGCCGCGGCCGTGGAGATCGCCCCCGAGAACCCGGTGCGCTGGCAGCCCGTGACGCTGACGTTCGATGGCCCGGATTCTTCGGAAGACGCCACCCCGAACCCATTTCTCGACTACCGCCTGACTGTCTCCTTCGCGCACCAAGCGTCCGGCGAGGGCCGCGTTGTGTCGGGCTTCTTCGCTGCGGACGGTGATGCCGCGGAGTCTTCGGCCACCGCCGGCAACAAGTGGCGGGTCCGCTTCACGCCTCCGCTGGCCGGCGAGTGGGTCTGGCGGGCGGAGTTTCGATCCGGACCGGGCGTGGCGATCAGTGACGCTACCGGGGAGTCGGCCTCCTTCGACGGAGATTCCGGCGCGATTGCCGTCGGTGCCGCGCCAGCGGACGCTCCGGGCTTTGCCGCCAAGGGATTCCTGACGCCCTCGGACGGGCACTATCTCAGGTTCGGCAACGGAGACCGCTTCCTCAAGGGCGGGGCAGACTCGCCCGAGAACTTTCTCGGCTATTTCGAATTCGACGGCACCGCCGACACGGCGGCCCACGGCGGCGTCTCTACCGACACCGGCTCCTTCTTGCACCGCTACGAGCCTCACGCCCGGGACTGGAAGCAAGGCGACCCCACCTGGCAGGGGGGCAAGGGCAAGAACATCATCGGAGCGTTGAACTATCTCGCCTCCAAGGGCATGAACAGCGTCTACTTCATGACCTACAACCTCGACGGCGGCGATGGCAAGGACACATGGATCTGGACGGCTCCGGATGTCCGGGATCGCATTGATGTTTCCAAGCTGGCTCAGTGGGACATCGTGTTTTCCCACATGGAGCGGCTGGGGATTGCCATGCACCTGGTCATCCAAGAGACCGAGAATGACGAGGAACTGGGCGGCAGCCCTGCCTTGCACGACATTCGCAAGCTTTACTTGAGGGAGCTGGCGGCGCGTTTCGGCCACCATCTCGCCATCGTCTGGAACCTTGGCGAGGAGAACGACACGCCCCACCGCGACCGGCTGGCGATCGCGGGCTACATCCGCAGCGTCGACCCCAACAACCACGCCATCACGGTCCACACGCACAACACGCGCAGCCTGCGCACCTACACGAGCCTGATCGGCTCGAGCCTGTTCTCCGCGACCTCGATCCAGGGCCGCATGGAGGACTCGAACCACGAGACGGTCATGCTGCGCATGCGCTCGGCGGCGTCCGGCGCTCCCTGGGCGATCTTTCACGACGAGCAGACCCCGGCCTCGGTGGGAGTGGTTCCGGACGCCGACGACCCCCGGCACGACAAGCCGCGCAAGCACGCCTTGTGGGGCAACTTGATGGGGGGCGGCTCGGGCGTGGAATGGTATTTCGGCTATCAGTACGCGCACATGGATCTCAACTGCGAGGATTGGCGCTCCCGGGACACGATGTGGGACCAGACCCGCTACGCCCTGGAGTTCTTCCAAGAGCACCTGCCGTTTTGGGAGATGTGGCCGGCGAATGACCTAGTGGTCGGCGAGAAGGCCTTCGTGTTCGCCAAGGAAGGCCAGATCTACGCCGCCTATCTCCCCGAGGCTTCGGGCCGCACCCAGATCAACGTCGCCCCGGGCAAGTACCGCCTGCGGTGGTACGACCCGCGCAACGGCGGCGACCTGCAGGCCGGCGATAGCCCCACGGTCGAGGTGGGCGAGATGCTGATGCGAGACGACGGCCGGGTCCAGCTGTCGCCGCCCAGCCATCCCGGCCAGGACTGGGTGGCGTTGCTGGAGAAGCTGGCGGACCAGTAGCGCCGCGGCGAGGCTGTACGATGATGCAGGCGACCGTCGCGAGCGAATGGCCAGCCGGTCGCGGCCGAGGAGAGGATCAATGACGCGACGCTTGACGATGGCACAGGCCACGATCGAGTTTCTAAAGCAGCAGTACGTGGAGCGCGATGGCCGGCGCCACCGGTTTTTCGGGGGCTGCTTCGGCATCTTCGGCCATGGCAACGTGGCCGGACTGGGGCAAGCCCTGCACCAAGACAAGTCGTTCCCGTATTTCCTGTGCCGCAACGAACAGGCGATGGTGCACACGGCTGCGGGCTATGCCAAGGTCTCCAACCGCCTGCGCGCTCTGGCTTGCACCACCTCGATCGGGCCGGGCGCCACCAATATGGTCACCGGCGCTGCCGCCGCCACGGTCAACCGGCTGCCAGTGCTGCTCTTGCCGGGTGACATCTTCGCGCGGCGCAACGTCGCCCCGGTCCTCCAGCAGGTCGAGTCGTCGCAGACCCAGGATGTGTCGGTGAACGACTGTTTCCGCCCCGTGTCGCGCTATTGGGATCGCATCCAGCGGCCCGAGCAGATCGTGACGGCGCTGCCGGAGGCGATGCGCGTGCTGACCTCCCCCGCGGAGACCGGCGCGGTGACTCTCGGCATGCCCCAGGATGTGCAAGCCGAGGCCTTTGATTACCCCGAAGCGCTGTTTCGCGAGCGGGTCTGGCAGATCTCCAGGCAGCGCGGCGACGCCAAGCTGATGGACGAGGCCGCGCGCTGGATCTGCGCTGCGAAGGCACCGCTGATCATCGCCGGCGGCGGGGTGCTGTATAGCGAAGCCTGCGCGACACTGGCCGACTTCGCGGCGGCCACCGGGATACCCGTAGCCGAGACCCAGGCGGGCAAGGGAGCGCTGCGCTTCGACCACGGGCAGGCACTTGGCGCGATGGGCGTGAGCGGGACGCCCGGCGCGAACGTCCTGGCCCGTGAAGCCGACTTGGTCATCGGCGTCGGAACCCGCTACACCGATTTCACAAGCGCGTCCAAGACGGCCTTCCAGAATCCCGAGGTGCGCTTTCTAAATATCAACGCGGCCGAATTCGACGCTTTCAAGCACGCTGCCCTCCCGCTGGTGGCCGACGCCAAGTCCGCCCTCGAGGAACTGGCCATTCTGGTTTCCGACTACAGGGTGCCGGCCGAGCACGCTGCCCGGATTCGCGAGTACCGCGAAATATGGGAGCGGGAAGTGGATCGCATCTACGGGCTGGGCGACGGCTCGTCCCCCAGCCAGGGCGAGGTGATCGGGGCGGTCAACGAGGTTGCCGGCGAGCGCGACGTAGTGGTCTGCGCAGCGGGCAGCATGCCGGGCGACATGCACAAGTTGTGGCGGACCAAGAGCCCTAACACCTATCACATGGAGTACGGCTATTCGACGATGGGCTACGAGGTCGCCGCCGGCTTGGGAATCAAGATGGCTGAGCCCGAGCGGCAGGTATACGTGCTGGTCGGCGATGGCTCCTATCTGATGATGGCCCAGGAGATCGCCACTTCGATCCAAGAAGGCGCGCAGCTGCGGATCGTGGTCGTCGACAACCACGGGTTCGCCAGCATCGGCAGCTTGAGCGAGGCCTGTGGCAACGAGGGGTTCGGCACGCATTACCGCGTGCGCAACAACGGCGATCTCAGCGGCCAGCTCGTAGGCGTCGACTTCGTCGAGAACGCGCGCAGCCTGGGCGCGGTCGCCTGTCGCGCCAACACCAGGGCGGAGCTCATGGACGCGCTGGCGGCCATGGAAGGCCACGACCGCACCAGCGTGGTGGTGGTCCACACGGACCGCAACGTGCGCGTGCCCGCCTATGAGTCGTGGTGGGACGTGCCCATCGCCGAGGTCTCCGAGGTGCCCGCCGTGGACGAGGCCCGCGAGCAATGGCTGGCCGGCCGCAGCAAAGAGCGGGACTACTTGTAGCGCTGGCCTCGCAAGGTTTGGGCCATAGGTGTTAGAGTCCGGGGATTTCTGTCGGTGTTGGTGACGATCGCCTCCTTCTTGGGATTCACGCTGCTGGTCGCGGCGATCTCGTACGCTCACACGCGGCGGGACCGCATGACCACGTGGGATGCGTACTTCTTGGGCGGGCGCAGCCTGACCGCGTGGGTCATCGCGGGGTCGCTGATGCTGACCAACCTGTCGACCGAGCATCTCATCGGCCTCAACGGCGATGCCTTCAACCACACCATCGCCGTCACGGCGTGGGAGACCACGGCAGCCCTGGCGATGGTGGGCACGGCCCTGTACTTCCTGCCGCGCTTCCTGCGCATGGGGCTGTCCACGATCCCCGAGTACCTCGCCTCCCGCTACGACCGAGGTACCGGAGTCATCGCGGCATCTCTGTTCCTGTTCTCGTACGTGCTGGCGATCCTGCCGGTCGTGTTGCTGTTCGGGGCCAGCGGCATCGACAGCCTGTTCGGCCTGCAGGAGGTCTTCGGGCTCAGCCAGACGCAGGTCACGTGGTTCGTGGTGTGGGGCGTGGGCACGCTTGGGTCGCTGTACGCGATCTTCGGCGGCCTCAAGGCGGTTGCCATCTCCGATACCGTCAACGGGGTCGGTTTCTTGATCGCGGGCTTGCTGGTCCCCCTGCTGGCGCTGATCCAGGTCGGCGAAGGGAACCCGATGACCGGCCTGGCCACGGTCTACGCGGCGGAGCAGCCGAAGTTCGACATCACCGGCGACGAGCCGGGCTCATTCCTGCCGTTCGGCGTGCTGTTCACGGGCATGATCGTCAACCAGATCTTCTTCTGGTGCGCCGGACAGCAGATCCTGCAGCGCGGACTCGGCGCGAAGAATCTCAAGGAAGGCCAGAAGGGCATGCTGATCGCGGCCTGCTTCAAGCTTCTGGGCCCGCTGGTGATCGTGCTGCCCGGCGTGATCGCTTATCACATGTTCAAGGACACGCTGGGCCCGGAGGACTACATGCTGGCGTACCCGACGCTGGTGAAGGCGGTCCTGCCCGACTGGCTCGGAGGGTTTTTCGCCGCCGTGATGGTGGGCGCGGTGCTGAGCACCTTCAACAGTGTCCTGAACTCGTCGGCAACGCTGTTCTGCCGCGATATCTACGGCGCGGTCATCCGTCCGGACGCATCGCAGCGCCAGTTCGTGGTGGCCGGGCGCACGTGCAGCGTCGTGCTGGCCATAGGCGCCATGCTCATCGCGCCAATGCTCGACACTTCCGGCAGCCTGTACAACTACCTCCAGCGGATCAACGCGACCGTCTTCGGCCCGATGCTGGCGGTCATCCTGCTAGGGATGCTGCTCCCCAAGGTGTCCGCATTCTCCGCCAAGGCCAGCCTGCTGGGCGGCCCGGCGCTGTTCTTCCTGCTCGTGTTCACATTCGACGATCCGGTCCAAGCGTTCATGCAAGGCCTGTTCGGCACCGCCGACGAGATCCACTTCCTGCACTTCCTCGGCCTTGTCTTCGTCGTGGTCGTTGCCTTCATGCTCGCCGCCAGCCGATTCTGGCCGGCGCGGGGCCGCCATCAAGATCCAGACGTGGCCCGGGTCGACATGACACCTTGGAAGCACGCCAAGGCCGTGGGCGGGTTTGTTTGCTTCTCTACGATTGCGTGCTATGTCCTGCTAGCGCAGTGATGCCGGCTCGGCGGCCAGCTTGACCGACCGCAGGAACGCGATGTTGGCCTGGGCATCCTCGAGCGCGGAGGTCTTCGTGTCGGGGCCGCGATCTTGCTCGACCGTGCCCCATCCCTGGTAGCCGGCCTCTTCCAAGGCGAGCTTGAGTGCGGCGAAGTCCACATCGCCTTGGCCTAGCTGGCAGAACACGCCCCGGTTGCAGGCCTCGTAGAAGCCGATACGCTGCTCCACACTCTCCCGGAGAATGCCGCTGTCGAGATCCTTGATATGGACGTAAGTCGTCCTCGAGGCGTAGCGCCGAAACGTTGCGATGGGATCGAAACCGGCGTACAGCGAGTGGCCCGTGTCGAGGCACAGGGTGAGCAGCCGCTCGTCGATCGAGTCCATCACCTGCTCCAGCTCGTCCGCAAATTCCACGCAGCCCCCCGCATGGGCATGCATGCACGCGGTCAAGCCGTATTCCTCGCGGACGATGCGGGCCGCCGTGCGAATGCGCTCGTGAAGGCCGGAGAGTTCGGCCGGGTCGAGGCGCGGCGCCCGGGCGGAATCGCCCGCGTAGTTCGAGCGCACGGGCGACAGGCTGTCGATGAAGACCACCTGCTCGGCGCCCAGCGGCTCGAGCATGCGGCAGGTGCGACGAACCGCCTGCTGCACTTCCTTCCAGGCGTCGGCCTGGTGGAACGGGCGGAACACCACTCCGGCCGTCAGCACGAGACCGCGCTCGGCCAGATTGTCCGCTAGCAGGGACGGGTCTTCCGGAACATAGCCGACCGGCCCGAGCTCGATGCCGGAATACCCGGCTTGGCTGGCTTCGTCGAGCACCTGCTGCCAGGGCGGATTCGACGGCGCGTCGGGAAATTCGACGCCCCATGAGCAGGGCGCATTGCCGATTGCAATGGACATGGCTTGTACAGAGGGTAATACGGTTGAGAACGTCGTCTTGCAGCGTCGTGCAGGAGGTAATTCTAGCGAGCCCTCGCGTTGAAGGTCACTGGGCGCAGGCGCCCGGGTCGGGCCGCGACCTGTGCGGGCATATCACCGATTAACGAACGGTCGCAGAAAGCTCACCCACATCATGGCGAACTGGAACGCGCCGAATACGGCAACCGTCACCAGGCGGCTTGCGATGCTCGTCGTCGATTCCGTGCGCACGCAGGCAAGCAGGCCCAGCACGCAGAACAGCGCGGTCAGGCCAGTCAGCACGATTTCGGCCAGCGTGAAGTCCCCGTCGAAGAACATCGGCACACCCGCGAGATACAGCCAGACCAGCACCATCATGAGCAGCCACCAAGCGAAAACCGGCAGCGCTGCGTGCGATCCCCATGCGGGGCGTGCCCTGACGACGGCGAGCGCGACAACTACCGGCACGATTTGGACGACGTGGCGAATGAGGGTTCCGCTTACGACACCTACGAGCAACAGTGCGGCGCCAACTCCGCAGAGGCTGGCGATCACCGTATTCCGGCGGCTCCGCATCTGTTCGCCATCTTCTCACGCGTCGCTCGGTTCGCCGCGCTCGTCGGCATGGCGCGCCGCGGCGGCGATATTGCCAGCCGCCCGGTCATGAGACCGGCCACGTACAATCCGAGCGAGCGGATTGCATGTCCGACGCCGCAGGCGTCACAGCCGACTGCTGCGTTAACCGACGAGAACGCTGTCGCCCGTGCCTGACGGTCCCGCCAGCTTCACGGCCCGAGTTCGCGCTCGATGTAGCGCACGTATTCCGGCCGGCCTCGCCAGTCGTCGATATAGGGCGCGTACCCGTCCTGAGTCATCCACCAGTTAGGCTCCGACTCCTTGCTGTCGAAGTCCCCGGCCGGATAGTCCGCACCGTTGGCGCTGGCTTCCACGGATGCGTTCCAAGCTTCCACGGCCTGGCGCAGCCGGGCCGCCTCGTCAGGCCGCTCCGCCGAGATGTCCGTGGTTTCATTCGGGTCGGCGGCCAAGTCGAAGACCTCGTAGCCATCGTCCTCGGCGTCGTTTCTGACGATTTTGAGGTCGTTGTCGATCAAAGCGATCCGCCTCGTGTGACGGAATCCCATCGGCTTCTCGCGCGGCCCCTCCTCGCCAGTGAACAGCGGCTGCAGGTCGATGCCGTCTTGGGGCTGTAGCGCTGCCGCCGGAGGCAGGCCCGCAACAGCCGAGATCGTGGGGAAGATATCCATCGTGGCTGCCGGGAACTCGGTGACGCGGGCTTGCTGGATGCCGTCCGGCCACTCGATTACCGCCGGCACTCGGATGCCGCCCTCGTACAGGCTGCCCTTGAATCCGCGCAAGCCGCCGACCGTTTCCGGCTCGATCCGAGGCAGCCCGCCGTTGTCGCTGGTGAACCAGAGCACCGTGTTGCGCTCGACCTGCAACTCCCGCAAGCCGGCGCGCAGCGCGCCGATGCTGCGATCCATGGCGACCAACTCACCGTAGTGATGCTGGGAGTTTTCGTTCAAGCTGGCGAAAGCCGCCCTGTCCTCCTCGGAGGCGATCCACGGGGAGTGCGGCGTGCCGTACCAGATCACCGCGAGGAACGGGTTGGACTGCTCGACTTGCCGCCGCATGAAGCGCAGCGCTTCGGCGACAATCACCTCGGACGAATCTCCTTCGTGCTGCACGAACAGGCCGTCGCGGCTCATCAGGGGGTCGCGCTCGAAAAAGTTCGTCACCGAAAGCCACGTATCGAACCCGAACACCCCAGGGCTGTGCGCGTCATCGGCCAGAATCGGCACGCCCGGGCCCCGCAGTCCGTTGAGGTGCCACTTGCCAAAGTGCCCGGTGGCATAGCCCGCTTCGTCCAAGGCGCGCGCGATCGTCCGCTCCTGCCGTCGCAGCGCGTAGCCGTGGTCCTGGACGCCCGTGCGATCGTTCGTCCTGCCGGTCATGACGGTGGCGCGCGTGGGCGAGCAGTTCGGCGCGCCAGCGTAGAACCGGTCGAACCGCAATCCCGCCGCAGCCATGGTGTCAAGCTCCGGGGTCTTCAGGACGGGATGGTTGTAGTAGCCGGTCTGGCCCCAGCCCATGTCGTCGGCCATGACCAGGACGAAGTTGGGGCGGGGATCGGCCGGTTGCTCGGGAGCTGCGCATCCGAAGATGCTGAGCGCCAGGGTTGAGAAGGCAGCTGCGCTCCCGTGTCGAAGGTGCGAGGAAAGGGGCTTCATGCGGGTTTCGATTCTACCAATGGACGACTGCGACCGACTCCGGCTGGGCGGCAGCCGCATTGCCCGTCCGCCAGGTCGAACACCGCTCTATACACCCCGTGCCGCCCCTCCCCAAGACAGCTAGAGGGCTCGTTTCTAAACGACGGGGAATGGGCTCACTTCCAAGCGACTACGACAGACTACGACATTGTTGTTCACCACGGTGGCGGAAAAGTGTTATGCTCAAGTGACTACTTTCTTGAGACTTGGCGCTAGCTCTCCAATCCTCACCAAAGCAGTTTCAGTGGCCCGTGCGGCCTCCTGAGGATACCGAGCGCACTGTCATCATCAACTGGACAATGCCTCGGTGCGTTCACGGTCTATTTTCCCAGGCCACAGTCAAAGGACTGACACATGACACCTACCACCGGCACAATCAAGCGCATCACGGATAGGGGCTTCGGCTTCATCGCTGGGTCCGACGGAACCGAGTACTTCTTCCACCACTCCGCATGCACGGACACGCCATTCAATTCCATGCGCGAAGGCGACAGCGTGAAGTTTACGCTCGGCGAGGGACCGAAGGGCCCCCGCGCCGAGAACGTCACGCTCGCCTAGTCGACTCCACGCTCTAGCCCCGCTGACGGCAGGGCCGTCGGGATCGGGGTCTCCCGTTCACGCCGAGACCTTCGCGCTGCCCCTGTGCACCGGGGTGAAGCGTGCGCTGGCAGCGCGGACCGTATTGGTTGAATCAAGCCATTGCGGCCTAGCGATAGGACTGTTCTTCGGGCTCCGCCGGCGGCACGCCGGCAATCGCCTCTAGGCCACGGATCGGGGACTCGCCAAGTCAAGGGTGGCCCCAAGGCAGGCGAAAGCCCGTCTCGCGCGGACACCTATAGAGGCCTGATCCGGATGCTGCGGCACTCGACCTGCATGGCTGGTCCCGCGTGGAGCTGGATCGCGACGATACCGGCTTTGGTCCTGTCGTCGGTGCCTTCGAAGGTCACTTTGCCGTTGAGCGTCAGTCGCACGCGATTGCCTTCGGCGCGGATCTCGTAGCGATTCCATCCTTGGTGGACCACGATATCCTTCGCCCGCCTCCAGCCTTCGTCCTCCGTGGCCATCAGACTTCGGCCGCGGCCTCTTTCTTCGTAGAAGTTGCCCCAAGCCGAACGTGCTCCGGCATACGAGAGATCCGCTTGGTAGCCACGGACGATCCAGCCGGGACCCGGCAGGTGCTCGCTCCGAAACTGGATGCCGCTATTGCCGTTCCGCAACCGGACTTCGAGCCTCAGGACGAAGTTGTCAAACGATTCCCGGTAAATCAGAAACGTGTTGGTGTCGACTGGACGGCTATCGCTCGAACCGACGATCGAGCCGTCCCGAACCGACCACAGGCCGGGATCGCCGTCCCAGCCGTCGAGGCTATTCCCGTCGAAGAGCAGAACGTAGCCCTCGTCGCGCTCGACTTCGGCGAGTTGGTTGGGCTGGGAGAAGGCTGGAACACTGACGGCGAGCAGCGCTGCGACAAGATGCTGGAAGGTTCGCATCACGTGGTTCCGGTGACCCGATTCAGGCTGGCTGCATCATCTTATCCCATGGGAACACGCGACCAATCACTGCCTTAGGGGCTCTCGAGGTGCCTCGCAATCTTTCGCTCGGGTCTTGCGGGCACGAACCGCGTCAATCCGGTCGGCTCGGTCTATAGCGCGATCTCATCGCTGCCTCCACTGCTGGCGCAGCCCCGGTGGGACGAGCTCCGCTGCGGGGATGGCTGAGGGCAGTCGAGGCCGAACCGGTCGGCGGGCCTCCGGGATGCGGCTAGTCCGCTGGCGGAGACCGGGCGCATCGGCTATGCTGTTCGTCGAATTCTGATCTGCCGCGAATCGAGACCCTCGGTTTGCGGATGCAGCTTTGAGATCGAGGTCCATCATGCGAAGTCTACGCTGGCCCACGTGGCTAACCGTTCTGTCACTTGGACTTGCCTGCGGGCTGTCGCCTGTTGCCGTGGCCGGCGACTTTCCCGCCATGCAGTACGCCGTCGATGCTGACTGGCCGACACTGCCACCCGGCTGGAATTTCGGCGAGACCGCCGGCGTGGCGGTCGACGGCAAGGGACACGTGTACGTGTTCCATCGGGGCGAGAACCCAATCATGGAGTTCTCGCCCAACGGCCGCTTGGTCCGCTCATGGGGCGAGGGCATGTTCATCCGGGCGCACGCTATCCGCGTGGATCCCGAGGGCAACATCTGGACGGTCGACAACGACACGCATCAAGTGTTGAAGATGGACCCGAGCGGGCGCGTGCGGATGGTCTTCGGTCGCTACGGCCAGAGTGGCGAGACCGATGAGTTGTTCAACCGCCCCACCGATGTGGCCTTCGGTCCGAATGGCGAGATATACGTCAGCGACGGCTATGAGAACTCGCGCGTCGTGAAGTTTTCCAAGGAGGGCCGCTACATCACGGCTTGGGGCAAGGCCGGCAAGGGCGAGGGCGAGTTCGACCTTCCGCACGCGGTGGCTGTGGACCCGCAGGGCCGGGTCTACGTGGGCGACCGGGAGAACTACCGCGTGCAGATATTCGATGCAGACGGAAACTTCCTGACACAGTGGAAGCACGTTGGCTCGCCTTGGGGCCTCGAGATGCGGCCGGACGGGACGCTGTTCATGACGGACGGCCACAACGACCGGATTCTGAAGGTGAGCTTGGACGGCGAGGTGCTTGGAGCCTTCGGCCGGAACGGCCGCATGCCAGGGGATCTGAACTTCGGCCACCACATCGCCGTCGACGCGGAGGGCAACCTCTTCGTCGGCGAGATCAAGAACCAGCGCGTCCAGAAGTTCCGCCCGCGATAGGCGCAGGGCGACCCGTTCGGGCCTGCCGCGGAAATCGTGGGAGCGCGCGACGCGGCCCGCGTCGCCGGGCCGGCTTGCCCGCTCGCTACCAAGCAGCCACGGTGCCGTCCTTGCGAGGATCGGTTCCGCCGAACAGCACGCCGCGTTCCCAGTCGATGTGGATTGCTTGGTAGCCGCCCATGGGGCCCGATGTCTTAACCGAGTGTCCCTTGCGCATGAGCTCCGCCGAGACTTGGGGCGAGATTCCTTTTTCCAGCCCGACTCCGCCGCTGTCGCTGTGGCTGGCGCGCGGGGCTTCGCCCGCTTCCTGCACGTTCATTCCAAACTCGATCATGTTGAGCAGCACTTGAACGTGGCCCTGCGGCTGCAAGTCGCCGCCCATGACCCCGAATGACAGCCACGGCTTGCCGTCCTTGAAGGCCATTGCGGGAATGATGGTGTGGTAGGGGCGCTTGCGCCCCTCGATCCGGTTCGGGTGCTCCGGGTCCAGCGAGAAGAGCGCGCCTCGGTCTTGCAGCAGCAACCCGGTGCCCGGCACGACCACGCCCGAACCGAAGCCTAGGAACAGGCTGTTGATGAAGGAGACGGCGTTGCGGTCTTTGTCCACCACGCTCAAATAGACCGTATCGCCGCTGCCGTCGAGCCAGTGCACCGGGCCCTTGACTCCCGAATCCACGCTCCCGGCGGCGCGATCGGGATCGATCCGCTCCCGCTGGCGCCGCGCGTAGTCTTTGGAGATCAGGGTCTGGACCGGCAGCCGGGCCCGGGCCGGATCAGCCAGCCAAGCGCCAAGGTCGGCGAATGCCAGCCGCTTGGCCTCGACGAACAGATGCAGGTAGTCGGCGGTGTTGTGGCCGGCCGCCTGGAGATCGAAGCCCTCCAGAATGTTCAACATCTCCAAGGCGGCCATGCCCTGTCCGTTGGGCGGCAGCTCGTAGATGCGGTTTCCCTTGTAGGTGGTGCTGATCGGTTCGACCCAGTCCGAGTGCTGGTAGGCCAGGTCCGCTTCGGTCATGGGCCAGTCAAGGCCGTTGAGCCGCTCGACGATCCTGCGGGCGATCTCGCCCTTGTAGAAAGCGTCGCGCCCGCCGCGAGCGATCTGCCGGTACGTCCAAGCCAGCGGCTTGTTGACGAAGACGTCGCCATGCTTCGGGGGCTTGCCGTCGGTGTAGTACGCCTTGACGAACTCCGGGTCATCCTTGTGCGGCGAACTGTTGCTGGCCCAGTTCTCGGCGAAGATCTCCGACACCGGGAAGCCCTGCTCGGCGTATTGGATCGCGGGTTCCAGGACCTGCTCCAAGGACATCGTGCCGAACCGCTCCAGCAGTGTGATCCAGCCATCAACCGCGCCCGGAACCGTGACCGAGAACGGTCCCTTGGAGGGAATTTGCTCGAGGTTGCGGCGCTTGAAGAAATCGACGTTCGCGGCCGCAGGCGAGAAACCGCTGCCGTTCAGGCCGGCCAATTGGCCGGTCTCGGCCATGTACACCAAGGCGAACATGTCGCCGCCCGGCCCGGTCATCATCGGTGCCACCAAGGCGAGCGTTGCCGCGGTGGCGATGGCCGCATCGACGGCATTACCGCCTTCCTGCAGAATCCGCAGGCCCGCCTGCGAGGCCAGCGGCTGGCTGGCCGCGACCATCCCGTTGCGCGCAGCGACAGCGGACCGTCCGGCAGTGGGGATAGGGCGGACGTCAGCCGCGGCGATGCACGACGTTGCGATCACCATTAGAACCACGCATCGAAACGACACTGACAAGACCTGCGATGCGGACGCAAGCTTAGCAGACCGGGCTAGGCCTGTCTGAGCTGATCTGCCAGAGCCGTGCTCCCGCCAACGTCGGTCAGGCGGAAGTCCCGCCCGCTGTGGCGGTATGTGAGCTGCGTGTGGTCCAAGCCGAGAAACGCGAGGATCGAAGCGTGCAGGTCGTTGAGGTGGATCCGATCTTCCACCGCTCGCAGCCCGAGTTCGTCGGTGTTGCCGATCACCTTGCCCCCGCGCACGCCGCCGCCCGCCATCCAGAGCGTAAAGCCGTAGGGGTTGTGGTCCCGGCCCTCTGTCCTGCCCTTGCCGCCGTCGGAGGTCGGCGTGCGACCGAACTCGCCGCCCCAGATGACGAGGGTCGACTCCAGCAGGCCGCGAGACTTGAGGTCTGCCAGCAGGCCCGCTACCGCCTTGTCCGTCTCGGCGGCTCGGTCCAGGTGGTTCTGGTCGCAGCCGGTGTGCCCGTCCCAGTCGATGGCGTTCTTGCCGTTGCCCGACCAGACCTGCACGAAACGGACGCCCCGCTCCACCAGCCGCCGGGCCAGCAGGCAGCGGCCGCCGAAGTCCGCGCTGACCGGATCGTCGAGTCCGTACAGCCGCTTGGTGGCCTCCGACTCTCCCGAGACGTCGGTCGCCTCCGGTGCGGTCATTTGCATTCGGAAGGCAAGCTCGTAGGACTCGATGCGGGCGAGCAGCTCGGAATCGAGGTTCCGGGCCGCCGCATGCGACCGGTTCAGCCCCCGCAACGTGTCGAGCATGTCCCGCTGCTGATCGCTCGTCCGTCCGTCCGGCGGGTTGAGATAAAGGATGGGATCGGGTCCGGGCCGAAATGACGTGCCTTGGTAGGCGGCCGGCAGGAAGCCCTCGCCGTAGACTTCGGGTCCCGAACGCACGCCGCCTTGCAACAGCACGACGAACCCTGGCAGGTTCTGGTTCTCGCTGCCGAGTCCGTACAGCACCCACGATCCGAGGCTCGGGCGGCCAATCCGCGGCCAGCCGTTGTGGATCAGGAACTGTGCCTGGGAATGCGTGAATCCCTCGTGGAAGTTGGAACGGAGGATGGCGAGATCGTCGGCTTGCCGGGCCAGGTGCGGGAACAGGTCGGACACTTCCAGCCCGGACTGCCCGTGGCGCTTGAACGTCCGCTTGGAGCCGAGCAGCGGCCGCTGGAGAAACTTGCCGTTCTGAAAGTCTTCGTCGCCGAAGCTGTCGGGAGGCCGTTGCCCGTCCAATTCGTTCAGCAGCGGCTTGGGGTCGAACGTATCCATGTGGCTGGGGCCGCCCTGCATGAAAAGGTGGATCACGCTCTTGGCGGTTGCCGGCAGCGGCGCCGGGCGCGCTGCCAGCGACGCCTGCCCGGACGCTCCGGACTGTGCGAACAGGTCGAGCGCAGCGAGCCAGCCGAGCCCGAGAGCCGAGCGCTGCAGGAAATCGCGCCTGGATGTGTCAGTCCACATACACAAACTCATTCATATTGAACAGCATCAGGCACAGTTGCGGCAGGGAGTTCCGCCCGAGGAAGTCGAGGGCGGTCTGACGCTCGGCCTCTGTGGGAGGCCGGCCCAGGGCGAGGGCCCAGCCCGCGACGACCTGGCTGCCAAGCTCGTCCCCGCCAAGGTCTCGCAGCCTCGCCGCGAAATGGTCGGCTTGCTCCAGCACGAACGAGCTGTTCATCATGGCCAGCGCTTGCGGGGCCACGGTCGAGGTCTCGCGGCGGGCACAGCTGCGAGCGGTGTCGGGCGCGTCGAAGATCTGCAACATGGGGACGGCCATGGAGCGCTTGACTTGCAGGTAGACGCTCCGGCGGGAGTGCTCGGACGGATCCGGGTTGGCGGGCCACATGCGCGGCGTGCGGGCAGCCAGGATTTCCTCGCTGGTCAGAGGCGGGATCACGCCCACGCCGCCCATCTTCAGGTTTAAGGTCCCGGAGACTGCAAGGATCGAATCGCGGATGGCGTCCGCATCCAGCCGGCGCCGGTTCATGCGCCCCAGCAAGCGGTTGTCCGGATCGCGGGCGATGCTCCGCTCGCTCGCCACGCTGGCCGCGCGGTAGGTGCTGGAGAGCATCACCTGGCGGTGCATCGCCTTGATGCTCCAGCCGCTGCGGGCAAACTCCAGCGCGAGCCAGTCCAGCAACTCCGGATGGGTGGGGGCCTCGCCGTGGCGGCCGAAATCGTTGGGAGTGCGCACCAATCCCCGCCCGAAGTGGTGTTGCCAGATGCGGTTCGCCATGACGCGGCCCAGCAACGGCTGCTGATCCGAGGTCAGCCACTCGGCGAGGGCGGCGCGGCGGCGCGGCACGAACCGGACGCCCTCCGGCTCGTCGAGCGGCGGGCCATCCGGCAGGGCCGCCGGGAATCCGGGCTTGACCAACTCGCCTTTCTGCCGGAAATCCCCGTGGGACAGCACGTAGGTTTCGGGCACGGTCTCCTCGTGCCCCAAGACCTTGGCGCTCGGGTAGGGATCCGGAGCGTTCAGGTAGGCCTCGCCGAGGCGCTTGAGCATCTCGCCCCGCTGCTCCGGGCTCAAGCCCCTCTGGGTCGCCTTGGTCATGCGCTTGAGGACTCGGGCCTGCTCGAGCAGGGGGAACGAGCGCGTGTTTGTCTGCACGTCGTACAGGCTCACCAGCGGTATTTGCGCTTCCACGCTGCCTGCGAAGAACGCCGTCAGCCCGTAGTATTCGCGCTGGCTGACCGGATCGGACTTGTGGTCGTGGCAGCGCGCGCACTCCAGGGTCAGGCCGAGGAGCGCCGATCCGATCGTATCGACGGCCTCGGCGCGCCACTCGGCGCGGTACAGGTCGCCGTAATAGGTGTATTCGACGGGGAAGGCTCCCAGCGTGAACAAGCTGGTGCCGATCCGGCGGTGGACGTTCCGGCGCTTCTCTTCCGGCAGATTGAGCGTTCCTTCCAAGTCCATGTCGGTCGGCCACAGCTCGTCGGCGGCGATCTGCTCGCGCACGAACGTGTCATAGGGCTTGTCACGATTGAACGACTCGATCACGTAATCCCGGTAGCGCCATGCGGTGGTGTAGAAGTGGTCTGTCTCGAAGCCGGACGTGTCCGCGTACCGCACTAGGTCGAGCCAGTAGCGGCCCCAGCGCTCCCCGTATCGCTCCGACTCCAGCAGCCGGTCGATCAGCTTCTCGTAGGCATCCGGGGAGCTGTCTTCGACAAACTCCTGAACCGCTTCCGGGGTTGGCGGCAGGCCGTGCAAGTCAAAGTAGGCGCGGCGAGCGAGGACGCTGCGGGAAGCGGGCTCGGCCGGACGCAGGCCCTGCTCGCTCAGCTTGGCCAGCACGAAGGCGTCGATCGGGTTCTGCACCCAGCCATCGTCGGCCAGCTCCGGCACTGCCTGAGGGACGGGACGCTTGAACGACCACCAAGTGTGAGTATCATCTCCGGGGGCAGTTTCTGGCCACCGGGCCCCGGCGTTGATCCAATCTTCGAGGGCATCGATCTGTTGGTCAGACAGCCGAGAGTCCCCGGGCGGCATGGAAAGCTCTCCGGTTCCTCTCACTGCACGCACCAACAAGCTCGCGGCAGCGTCTCCAGGGGTGACGGCGGGCCCCCGCGTGCCGCCCGCGAGCGCGCTCGCTGCGCTGCGAAGGTCAAGCCCCGACATGCGCGCCTGCCCGTGGCAGGCCGTGCAGTGGGTGTCGATGATGGACTTGGCCGCTTCGGCCAACTCGACAGGCGTAGTTGCCGGAAGCGAGGGCAGCGACAAGACGACCGCGCCGAATGCGCAGCTCGCGATTCGGCTCGCCGACAGTTTGAACGAGCCGATGTGCCCCTTGCTCTGACGGTCGGCGAACTGGATGGGATGCCCCATTCCGCCGTGTTCCCCTACCGCGACAGTATAACGAGTGAATCGATGGCGGATCACGCGGCGATGCGACCTCCGGCGCTGGCATTGCGCCGCGCCCGGCCGGCCTGGCCGCTCTCCCGCATCGGCCAGCAACTGCGCCGAGGATGGCCATTGCCGCATCACCTAGCAGCGAACCGGCTCTGCGTACGGCCGGAACGCTAGCTGTTGCAGTGACTTCTGAGGCGGCAGACGGTCGGGGCCGCCGGACGCCTGACGGGATGCTCTTGGATGCCATCCGCTATAATCCCGCTTTGAAGCCGGTGTCCGCGGGTTTCAGGCAGTGGCCTCCGGGCTCCCGGCCCTCCTTGCTCCCCTTGCGAGGCCGACGCGTTCGGACTGGCATATCTCCCTGCCTCCGCTCCTGTCTCGTTCGGGGGTTGTTCTTGGCATTGGTGGGAACGGCGCTCTTCCACCTGAACGTGTCGCGGCTTGCGGCCCAAGCGGGGGCGACGACCGGCGTCATTCGCGGCACGGTACGCGATCCGGCGGGCGACCCGCTGCCCGGCGCCTTGGTTGCTGCGCGGCACCGCGAGACCGACCTGCTGACCCGCGTGGAGACCTCCGCTTCCGGGACCTTTGTACGCCCCCTGCTGCCGCCCGGCACCTACGATCTGACCGTAACGGCCCCGACCCCCGGATTTAGCACCGAGCGCATCGAGGGAATCACGCTGCGAGTCGGGGAAACGCTCGACCTGGCGGTCGACCTCCGGCTCGTGACGACTGAGACTGTCACGGTAGTCAGCGAATTGCCTTCGACGCTTGACACCGCGGATGTGACCAGTTCGCAACGGATGCGGGAGGACGTCGTCTATGGACTTCCGAGCAACGGCCGCAACTTCATGAACATGACCCTGCTCACGCCGGGCACGGCGATCTCGCAGGGACCGGACGGCGACGAATTGAATATCAGCGGCCAGCGGGGTATCTTCAACAATTTCATCGTCGACGGCGCGGACTTCAACAACCCGTTTTTCGGGGAGCAGCGCGGCGGCCAGCGGCCGGCTTTCACGTTCAACCAAGACGCCATCGAGGAACTGGTAGTGGTCAATCAGGGTGCCACCGCCGAGTTCGGCCGCTCCTCGGGGGGCTTTGTCAACGTGATCACCAAGTCGGGGACCAACGAGGTCAACGGCACGGCCCACTACTTCGGGCAGTGGGACGAGATCGCCGCCCCGTTTCCCGCGACGCGCGGGGGCGGTCGGCCCGACTTCTACCGGAATCAGGTTGGCGCGACCTTGGGCGGTCCCGTCGCGCGGGACCGGGTGTTCTACTTTCTGGCCTATGACCAGCAGGCCGGCGCCGAGACCAAGCAGGCAAACCGGCAGGTGGCCGGCCCGGAAAACCTGAGGATGCTGGAGGATTTCCTGCAGACGCGCTGGCCGGGCCTGTTCGACGACGAGTTCGGGCCGATCCGCCGCACCGACGGCGCGCGAGCTCTGCTGACCAAGCTGGACCTCAATATCGACGATCGGCACCAAGCCTCCGTCAAGTACAACTACACCTGGTCGGAGCAGGTGAACGGAACGTTCGACGTCGATTCGTGGGGCGCGTCGGCGAACGGGATCGAAGGCGACCGCTCGCACGCGGTCAATGGGAGTTTGCGCTCGCTGCTGACCAACGCCGTGTCCAATGAATTCCGCGTGCAGGTGGCGCGAGAAGACCGGCCGCGCTGGTATCAGGGGCCGCTGATTCCCGGAGCGGGGTTGCCGGGACCGCCTCAGTTCGCCGAACTTGGCGGGCGACCGTTTCCGGACATCGCGATGGACTTCGTGGACGGATTCCGTATCGGGCTGCCGTTCTTCCTTCCGATCAAGCCGGCGTTCGATACCCGCCTGCAGGTGGTCGACAACATTTCGTTTGCCACCGGGAGCCACCTCGTAAAGGCCGGGGTGGAATACAACCGGACTTCTGTCGAGCAGCAGTTCATCGGATTCGCGAACAGCCGCTACGTGTTCGATTCGGTCCCGGGCTTCATCGGCTTCGTCACGCACGGCGATAGCTATGTCACCTGCACTGACGGATCCGCCAGCGCCATCGGAGCATGCCCGTCCGGCGCTGAGGTCAGCGGGCCCGTCCTGCTCTACCTGCAGTCGGCGACAGTTTCCGGAGTCCCTTCCGAGCGCCTCGGCCATCAGTCGTTTCAGGTCCACGAAACGGGCCTGTTCGTGCAGGATTCGTGGCAGCCGCACAAGCGCGTTACGCTGGACCTCGGGCTGCGCTGGGACGGAACCTGGCACCCGGACGTCTTCGTAGAACCCGCCGACGCGTTCTTCGGACCGTACCTGGACGATCCTAGGTTCCCTTCGGACGGCCGGATCCCGGACGACCTCGACAATCTCCAGCCGCGCCTCGGGCTGGCGTGGGATCTCTCCGGCGACGGCCGTACCGTGCTGCGCGCCAACGCCGGCTCGTACGTGGCGAGGATTCCGATGCTGGTGTTTGCCCAGCACCGGTCCACCAACGGCGCGTTCCAGCAGACGCTCTTCCGCAGCAGCGCGGTGCCGGGGCTTGGTCCTGTCCCCGCGGTCGACCGCCAGCTCGATGCCTCCGGGGCAGCCCCGTTCCTGCCCGACATCCACGTAGCCGACCGCAACTTGGAACTGCCTCGAACCTGGTCCTCCAAGGTCAGCCTCGAACGCGACCTCGGGCAGGGGATTGCGGCCAACGCCGGATACATCCACGCCCGCACGGACCACCTGTTCCGATTCGTCAACCGCAACGATGCAGCCTTCGGGACACCGTTCGGCATCGGCACGCATCCGTCGGGAGGCGGCATCAACACGCTCACCGTCGCCGAGAGCAGCGCGAGATCGCGCTACCACGCCCTGACGGCCGGGCTGCGCGGCCGAGGCAACATCCGAGGGCGCCCGGTGGCGTTCGAGGCGCACTACACCCTGGCCTTTGATCGCTCCGACGACGACAACGAGCGTGACCCGTTCGTGTTCCGCTACGCTCACGCCGGCAATCTCGAGCCGGAGTTCGGCTGGTCTGACCGAGACCGGCGCCACCAGGTCAGCGGATACTTTCTGGCCACCCTCGGCTGGGGGATCCAGCTCAGCCACATCGTCCGCTACCTGTCCCCCTCGCCTGTGTCCGGGCAATGCTCGGATCCGGGCGTCAGGGCAGCGCAGCCCTCGGACAGGATCTGCGCGGACGGCTCGATCCTGCGGCGCAATACGCTGCGGCGCCAGAACGAATTCTTCACATGGGACCTGCGCCTGTCAAGGCGTTTCTCGATCCGCGATCACGCCTATTTCGAGCCGGTATTCGAGGTGTTCAACCTGACGAACGCCGACAATTTCGTCGATCCCGCGGTCGGCTCGCTCCTCTTCAATTTCGATGGGTCGTTGCGAAGCGGGCTCGGCGACACCCGACGCGCGCAGGTCGGGCTCAGAGTGCAGTTCTGACCCGGCGGAGAATCACCGGGAAACTCGGACCCGGTCGGCTGCCGGTCGGCTCGTGTGATTCGGGGTTACTTGCCCCGTCGCTCCATCCAGGCGTCGAGCTCGGCTTGGTCCGCCCCCAAGCCCTTGGCCGTGTTCGGATGCACCGGGCGGTCGCCTCGAGTGCCGGGCCAAGCTGGAGGCGGATGGTCGGCGTGCCACGCTTCCATCGATCCGGAGAGTTCGCGGATCCGGACGCCGTCTTCGCTGACCGGGCTGCTCTCGGAGATATCTTGCCCGATTGCGTACAGTTCGGGTTCGCGGTCGAGGACGCGCACCAGCTTGTGCTCCGCGGTGCGAGTGGCAAATTGCTCGCCCTCGTCGGAGTGCCAGAACAGCTGTTCGTGCGGCGGCGCGCTCTCAGTGCCGAGTAGATAGGGCACTAAGTTGACGCCATCGAGGTTCGCTGGCGTCTCGATCCCAGCCGTCGCGACGGCCGTGGGGAAGATGTCCAGCGCGCTAACCGGCGCGTCATAGGCGCGCCCAGCTGGCAGCTGGCCCGGCCAGGCCAACACGAAGGGTACGCGCACCCCGCCCTCGTAGACTGTGCCCTTGGTCGCCCGCAGCGGAGTATTGTCGGAGGCATTGGCCGGCGTGGGGCCGCCATTGTCGCTCAGGAAGAAGACCATCGTGCCCTCGCTGATGCCAAGCTCCTCGAGCAGGGCGAGCACCTCTCCGACGCCGTCATCCAGCGATGTCACCATCGCGGCATAGGTCTGTCGCCGTGGGTCGCCGATAGAGTTGACCCGGTCCAGCAATTCTGGCGGCGCCTGCAAGGGGCCGTGGGGAGCGTTGTACGACAAGTACAGGAAGAACGGATGTCCTGCGCGGCGCCGGACGAAGTCCAGCGCTGCCTCGGTGAGCTGTTCGGTCAGGTAGCCTTCCACGGGGACCGGCTCGCCATGCGCTTCGAGACGGATCAAGTACTCCCCGGCGTCGGCGCCGGCCGACTTGAAGTAGTCGTGACCGCCGCCGAGCAAGCCGAAGAATTCGTCAAACCCACGCTCCACGGGGTGGAATCTGGGGGCGTCACCCAGATGCCACTTTCCGACGATGCCGCTCACGTAGCCAGCCTCGGCGAGGGCTTGAGGCAGTAGCGTCTCGCTCAGAGGCAGGCCTTCTCCGGCGCGGAATTTCGGATTGTGGACGTGGCCGAAGCGATGCTGGTAGCGCCCGGTTAGCAGCCCGGCCCGCGACGGGCTGCAGTAGGGGTGGCTTACATAGGCGTTAGTGAAGCGGACACCCCTAGCCGCAAGACGATCGATGTTAGGTGTTGCAAAGTCCTGCAGCCCTTGGAACCCGACATCGGCGTAGCCCAGATCGTCCGCTAGGATGACCACGAAGTTGGGCGGCTGTTGCTCCCCGGCCGGGGCGACACCAGCATCGGGGGCAGAGCAGGCCGCGCAGATCAGGATGGCCAGCAACGCCCTTCGCATGCCCATTAGCATGGCGCAGGCTCGGGGATCTGTAAAGGAAACGCGGGGTGCATTAATCCTCCCTCAACTATTCTTCTCGACATCGGCTCGTCGGCCGCGTGTCGCGAGGAGGGACGGTGCATGCCGGACTATGGCCCCGGCCTCGACTTGGACAATCCGATTAACTGTAGTAACAATAAATCTTGGAGATCGACTTCGACGCGGCGAAGCTCGAGGCCACATTAGATGCCAGAGGGTTCGATATGGCTCGCGCTGACGAAGTGTTCGCAGGTGCCACGCTGACTGTCGCAGACAACCGTCGGGACTATGGCGATGATCGCTTCATCACGGTTGGGTCGCTCGAAGAGAGGATGGTGATTCTGGACTCCAAACAACCACAGCTGTCGCGTTATCGGCGTGAGGCAAGCAAATGGACGAGAACAAGCACTCTACGCCCCAAGGTTTGGGTAGGGACGACGCGCCGGATCTGTCCGCTGACGGCTGGCCGGAGAAGTTTACCAAGGCTGCGGTCCGTCGCGGTCGGCCGCCCGTTGCTAGGCCAAAAGTGTCGACCACCATCCGCCTTTCGCCTGACGTTATCGACTACTTCAAGTTGGGAGGACGCGGGTGGCAGACTCGCATTGACAAAGCCCTTCGCGAGTGGATCAGGCAGCACAATGGGGCTTGAGCGGTAGAGTGAGTTGCACTCACTGGAATTCTTGCTACAAACGCCCTTCGCATGGCCAATAGCATGGCGCAGGCCCTCCCGCCATGGACAGGCCGAGCCGGCAAGACCCTTGCCGCGTGACCGCCTCATCGTTCAAGGGGCAAGAGGTCGAGTGATCCGCGTGTAGCGGAGCTTCGGAAAGCGGCCGGAACTCGCCGGAGGTTCCCAACGCCCGCGCCCCGATATTAGAATGACGGCAGTTCCAGCCGCGTTCCTTCGGCCCGATGTTCCGAGGCGGTGATTCCATTGCTCCGGCACCCGTTCCCGCGGGATGCCAGTGCCGCCAACCGGGGCAGCCAGTCGAGAGGACGATGCTGGGGAGAGTCGGAGGCTGTGCGCGGTCAGCGCCCGAAGGCACACGGCGGCGCATCCTCCGGAGAGGTGTTACAAGCGAACAATCCGATCTTGGTTGACAAAGGAGGTTCCTGTGAGGAGTGCCACGATTGCGATTCTGTTGCTCTTGGGAGTGACTGCGAACGGAGCCGCCCAGCAAGAGGGCGGCTCGGACGATGGGCCCGACCCCGCACTGGTAGAGAAGATCCAGGAGCTGGGTGGGCGGGTTATGCGGGTTGCCGCGGATGATCCCGGGCTGGAGATTGCCTTCCACCTCGGACGGAATCAGGACGGCTTGCGCCAGGTTGACGCCACGGATACCGAACGTCCGGAGTCGCCTGCCTTGGACGGCGAGCTCGCGATCTTGAAAGACCTGGGACAGTTGGTGTCGCTCCATCTGGGAGGGACTGACGTCACCGACGAGGGCCTCGTGCACGTGGCGGGCCTGACAGCGCTCAAGCGCCTTCATCTGGAGAAAACAAAGGTGTCGGACGCGGGCTTGGCGCATCTCGCCGGCTTGGAGGGCCTGGCGTACTTGAATCTCTACCTGACGGGCGTCACGGACGCGGGGCTGGTTCACTTGGAAGGCCTGAAGAACCTGAAGAGCCTGTACTTGTGGCAGACCAAAGTGAGTCCGGAAGGAGCCGAGAAGCTGCGCCAGGCCCTGCCGGGCTGCAACATCGACCTCGGCTGGCAGGCGCCCGAAGAACCTGACGAATCTGACGAAACTGACGAGGCCGAGGAAAGTCAGCCCGACGAGAACTGAGCCAGAGCCTTGGAATCGGGGGGCGCCGGGCGGGCGGTACTCGGGTGCCGGACCGGCCTTGCCATCCGGCGGCCTATGCGAGTTCGCCCCGTTTCGCCGCCTCGACCAAGTACTCGGATGCGCGCCGCGCGAGCGCCATCATGGTGAGCGTCGGGTTGACGCAGCCGATCGTAACGAAGGCGCCGCCGTCGGTGACGAACAGGTTCTTGACGTCATGGGCTTGGTTCCACTTGTTGAGCACTGACTTGCGCGGATCGTTGCCCATGCGCGCCGTGCCGACCTCATGGGTAGCACCGCCGGGCCAGCGCGGTGTCGTGATCTTGCGAATGTCCTCGGCCCCGGCAGCCAGCAACATTTCCTCGCCGGCGTCGGCGGAGTAGTTGAACAGGCGCATCTCGTTGTCGCTCCACGTCACGTTCATGTGCAGCGCCGGAATGCCCCAGGCGTCCTTGACGTGCGGATCGAGCTTGACGTAGTTCTCGTGGCGCGCCAGGCACTCCGACGAGGTTCCCAGGCTGAAGCGCCAGTAGGAGTCGGAATCGCGCACGGCGCGCTTGAAGTCTGCCCCGAAGCCGCGAATGGCCGCGATCGCGGCAGGCGAGCCGTAGCTGGAGCTGTTGCGCATCTGGGCGCCGAAGCCGCGGATCATGCCGTTGGTGTGGGGGTGCTCGACGTTCAGATAGCGCGGCAAATAGAGTCCGTTCGGGCGCTGGGGCGGGCCGGCCCAGCGCTTGTTCTCCTTGACCGGCAGCACGCCCGAGACCCCTCCGTACATGTGGTCCATGACGTAGTGGCCCAGCGCGCCCGAGGAATTGCAGAACCCATCGCCTGAGTTCAGCAGGATGCGGGTCGACTCCAAGGTCGATGCCGAGAGCACCACGACCTTGGCGCGGATCTTCCTCGGCGCGCGAGTCAGGCGATCGTAGTAGGCCACGCCGTCGGCGAGGCCGGTGCCCTTGTCGGTCGTGACGTGGGAGACGACCGCGTCCGTTAGCACCTTGCAGTTGCCCGACTTTTCGGCGTCCGCAATGGTGGTCCAAACGCTGGAGAAGTACGAATGCGTGATGCAGCCGTGTTCGCACGGGCCGCAGTAGTGGCATGGCTGGCGGCCGTTGAGCGGCTTGGTCAGGATCGCGGTGCGGCCGATGGTGACATTGCGATCGAAACGGGCGTTGACCTTGTGCTTGAAATGCTCCTCGCCACAGGTCATCGCCATCGGCGGCTGCATGATGCTGTCGGGGAACTGCATGAGGCCGAGCGGTTCGCCGCTGATGCCGACATAGCGTTCGACGGTCTCGTAGTGCGGGACCATTTCCTGGTATGTCACAGGCCAGTTCTCGCCGTAGCCGTCGTGGCTGGCGGCGGAGAAGTCTAGCGGGGACAGACGGTAGCTCTGGCGGGCCCAAGTCAGGGACCGCCCTCCAAGCTGGCGGCCGCGCGTCCACTGGAACGGCTTGTCCTCCGGATAGGTGTAGGGATTGCGGATGTCGTCGACGAACCACTCGAAGTTCGACTCGCGGCAGGCGTACTTCATGCTCTGGATCGGACGGTTGCGGGAGATCTCAGGGGATTTGCCGCGGTACTTGAGGTCGTAGGTGCGCAGGTGTTCGGTGAACTCCGCTTCGGTTGTGCGGTGGCCGGCCTCAAGCAGCGCGACCTGCATGCCAGACTCGGCGAGCGTCTTGGCGACCCAGCCCCCCGTCGCGCCGGATCCGACGATAACCGCGTCGTAGATTTCGCGATCCTTGCTGATGATCTGCATCAGGTTCCGCCTAGGGAATGGCCTTCGGGAAACTCTTGTGCCACGGAACGCTCCGGCCAAGAGGCTGCGATGGACTGAACTGTTTCACGATGAACCAGCAGGCTCAGCGGACGACTTCGGGCCTGTGGAGCACGATCTCAGCCAGCCTGCCCTACAGGATATCGGGTGGGTGACTGGCGTGCCGGCCGACTGGCGTGCCGGCCGACTGGCGGCGTGCGTCTTCTGGGATTGGCGCGAGCAGGGCGGACAGGGCCTCTTGAGCAGCCCTCCGGAGCCCCTTCGCCGAGCATCGCATCCGTGCCCTCTAGCGGTTCTCGGGATTCCTGCGGCAAATACCGTCGGCGAGAGATCTCTCAAGAGCTGCACTCGCTGTTCATTGCTGCAGCATTGGAATCGCGTAGTGGCCTGAAACCAAGTTGAGGCCGTTATTCCGGACCCTGATCTTCAGGCCGTGCTGGGTAGGGTCGCTGTCCCGAGGTCTCGCCGATACGGATCTCGGTCACCGTCCGCTAGTGCGCGTTGCCCCTTGTGTCAGGCCGAGCGGCTTTCGATTACGAGCCCTCGGCCGACCACTCGCAGGGCGTGGGCGAGATGGCCGATGCGCGAGTTGTTGCCCGGGTCGGTCAGACGGCCCACCGCCGCCGCAGACAGGCCCAGCCGTTCGGCGAGGGCCCGCTTGCTGACGCCCTGCATCCGCATCGCGGTGTACAGCTCCAGCTTGGCCGCCGTCACCGGGTCCACGGCGACGACCTCCTGACCGTCCAATGCCACGCCCGGAACCGGGATGGTCTTGCGGAGATTCACGTACATCGAAAGGGCCGTCGCCAGCGCGTCCCCGGCCAGCTCCAGCGCCTCGGCGCGGTCGTCCGCCCCGGTATTGGCTCCGGGCACGTCCGGGAAGGAAACGACGAACGCGCCGTCCTCGTCCCGTTCGATCCTGCATGGATAGGCGTATCGCATCTCAGAAGTCCTCCGTCTCGATCCCGAGGTCGCGGAGTATGTTCCGCAACAGGCCCCTGCTGAGTTCCGACCGCTTGACGGTAGTTGCCCGGCCCCCGACGTACAGCTGGCCATGGCTCCCTTTGCCCTTGGCTCGCTCGAAGCGGAAGTCCAAGCCGTTCCTCGCTGCGTACCGCTTGGCGCGTCTCATGAACTCCCTGCCGTTCATCTCCGTGGCATACCGCAGTCAGCCTACGCATGATAGCATTTTCAGGTATAAATGGCATAATAGTCTACGAAAACCGTTACAACTTGCCGCCTTTCGGAGTCTCGGACCTCGCTGCAGCAGACAATTGGCGGCCCGTGCAGGTACCGTCCGGGGAGGGATCGGTGAGACACGCACCCGTTTTGCTCGCACGGGCCGGTCGTCACCGAGCCACCCCGTGAGGTCGCAACGCACGATCTGAAACCTCGCGGCCCGGGTGCCGCCGCTTCTTCACTCCACCGAACGCCGGGCTTCAACGGGGATTCAGGCCGCTACCTGGAATCGGGCGTCGGTCTGGTTGGGCGGGTGTTCGTCGTGTCTATGGCACAATGACGCTGGGACGCAGCCGATGCAGTCGCACCAAGGCCCCAGGCTTGCCACGCGAGCGCTATGCCTTTGGCTTCGGATCGATCTGACTCGAGCGTCCCAGGGAGCGAATTGATGCCGAAGGTTCTGATAACGATCGGAGATGCCGCCGAGGCGATGGACACGTTGTATCCCGTGTACCGAGTCCAAGAAGACGGCTACGAGGCCGTTGTCGCGGGGCCCGAGGCTCGCATCTACCCGTTGGTAATGCACGAAATCCCGCCTGGCTGGGACATCACCCGCGAACAGCCCAGTTATCACTTGGAGGCAACCGTAGCCTTCCGCGACATCGATTGCGACGAGTACGACGGGCTGTTCCTCACTGGCGGCCGCGCACCGGAGTACATCCGCTACGATCCAGACCTGATCCGCATAGTCCGGCACTTCTTCGAACACGACAAGCCGGTTGCCGTCGTATGTCACGGGGCAGAGATCGTTGCCACAGCGAACGTGATCGCGGGCAAACGCATGGCGACGATCCCGAAGTGCAAGTTTGACGTCGAGGTGTGCGGGGCGACGTTCGTCGATGAGGGCTGCGTGCGCTCCGGAAACATGGTCAGTGGGCGCGGCTGGTTCGACCAGCACCTCTACATGCCAGAATTCATGAGGATGCTCAAGGCCTACTCGCTGCTGCGCGAACCGGAGCCGGTCGCTGTTCGAGCCTAGAGCCACCCGCCTGAGCGAGGCCCCAGCCCTAGCATCGCTCGGTCCCCTTGTGGAAGAGGGGTGTCAAGTGCGGCCCCTAGTGATCTAGGAAGCCGGGACCTGCCTGGTCGCCCCGTCCGTTGCCGGTTGTGCGGAGACGGAGCGGGTGGACCGACTCGAGGGGCGGCGACGCGGGTCAAGACTCGATGCGCAGCCCCATCTGCATGATTCTCGGGCCCGTTAGGGTGTTGATCTCCCCGGCGGTCCCGCTGATGATGCGTCCCACCGGGTTGGTGAGGTTGGCGTGGTTCATCGCGTTGAACATCTCCCAGCGGTACTGGAGGTTCACACCTTCGGAGACATTGAAGTTCTTGAACAGTCCCAGATCCAGGTTCCAGTCGCCCGGGCTGATCAGCGTGTTGCGGCCCAGGTCCCCGAAATACCCGCGGTCGGGCAGGGCGTACGCGCCCACGTTGTACCAAGCCCCGCCATCGACGATGTTGGCCCTGCTGCGATTGACTCCCGACAGGGGGTCCCCGACCAGGTTGGGGCGCTGGCTGCCGCCGATTGTCGTGCCGGCGATGTCGCGTCCGTGGAAGATGTTGACCGGATCGCCGGTCTGGGCCGAATAGATCCCGTTGACCTGCCAGCCTCCCAGCACCCACCTGCCGGGACCCCTGCTCACTGGAGACGGAATGTCCCAGACGAACGATGCGACCATCCTGTGGGCATGGTGGAAGTTCGCGAGGGCCTTTTCCGCGTCGATGTTCTCGATGTTCTGGGGATTGAATTGGTCGTTCGTCGCGTAAAGGTCCATGGTCTTCGACCAGGTATAGTGCGCGAGGATCGAGAACCCGCCGCTCATGCGCTTGTTATTCGTCGGACGGCACCGAAACCCCTACAATGATGTTTCCGCCATTCCGCGACTGGCTGGTCCCGGAATCGAGACTTCGCGGATTCTGGCTGAACATGGACTGGTGGATTTGGGTGCTCGCGGGCCTTGCGTTGCTTGCCTTCGAGGTGGCCTCCCCGGGTGGGTTCTATGTCTTCTTCTTTGGCGTCGGAGCCTTGGCAGTGGGCTTGCTAGCCGCTCTGGGCGTGCCTGAGGCGCTTTGGCTACAAGGAGTGCTTTTCACTGCCTTGTCTGTTGCGTCGCTGCTGTGTTTCCGCCGCCCGATCCTCAACAAGATGCAGGCGCATGCGCCTGCCGGGGAAGTCGACTCCCTTGTAGGGGAACGTGCCGTCGCGCAAGGCAAGATCGTCCCGGGCGGACTGGGGAAGGCGGAGTTGCGCGGGTCGACATGGAACGCAAGGAACGCGGGAGAGTCTGCCATCGGCCGCGACCAGTTGTGCCTGGTGGAGCGGGTCGACGGACTAACGCTGTGGATCCGTGCCGACTAACCGATAGGAAAGGAAGCTTCAGAGATGGAATTCAGTTTGATTGCCTTGGCGGCGCTGGTCGTGTTGGTGGTGATAGTCATCGCGAAGACGGCTGTGGTCGTCCCCCAGCAGAGCCAGTACGTCGTGGAGAGACTTGGACGGTATGCCGGAACCCTTGATGCCGGCTTCCACGTCTTGGTTCCGTTCTTGGACGCGATCCGCTACAAGCACTCGCTGAAGGAGACCGCGGCGGACATCCCGGAACAGATTTGCATCACCAGTGACAACGTTCAAGTCGGTGTCGACGGCGTGCTGTACCTCAAGGTCCTAGACGCCAAGCGGGCGTCCTATGGTATCGGGAACTATCTCTTCGCGATCACCCAGCTCGCGCAGACAACCCTTCGCAGCGAGATCGGAAAGATCGAGCTCGACAAGACGTTCGAGGAGCGGGCCCACATCAACACGCAAGTGGTGGACGAACTGGACAAGGCGACCGAACCATGGGGTGTCAAGGTGCTGCGCTACGAGATCAAGAACATCAATCCCCCCCACGACGTGCTCGCAGCGATGGAAAAGCAGATGCGCGCCGAGCGGGAGAAGCGCGCCACGATTCTGGACTCGGAGGGCCTTCGTGACTCGGCAATCAACACCGCCGAGGGCGAGAAGCAGAAGGTGATTAAGGAATCGGAAGCGACCAAGCAGCAACAGATCAATGAAGCCCAGGGAGAGGCCGCCGCCATCACGACTGTTGCGACCGCTACGGCCGAGGGGATTCGCATGGTGGCTGAAGCGATCAACGCTCCGGGCGGCTATCAGGCGGTGCAGCTGAGAGTCGCCGAGCAGTACGTCGAGAAGCTCGGGATGCTGGCGAAAGCGAACAATACGATGATCTTGCCCGCTAACGTGGCCGATGTTTCATCGATCATCGCGACTGCAATGAGCGTGATCAAGCAGACGGGCGACCAGCAGGACGGCAACTAGCCCGATATCCTTGCGCTACCCGGAGACGCATCGTTGAGGTTTCTGGCCGCTGGGCGGGACCGGCCAAAGTCGAGAGGCGGTATATGGAATCGGAAGAGTACATGCGACGAGGCTCAGGAAGTCGCTCGCGAGCGATCAGAGCGATCGCAGTCTTGGCCGTGGTGGTGGGCGCGGCGAGCGCCGCCGCTGAAACTCAGGCCGAGGCAGCCGCTTGGCGGCAGCGCGCGCCGCGGGAGCCTCACACCATCACGGAGGCGATGTGGGATCGCTACGCCCGCGATGTGCCGGGCTGGCTGCGGGACGCGAAGTTCGGAATCTATGCCCACTGGGGACCCTACAACCTTGGCATGGAGGACTCCGGCTACACCGGCGGATTGAACAGCTGGTACCCGAAGTTCATGTACGTCAAGGGGCATCCCTACAACCTGCACCACATCAGGAAGTTCGGACCTCTGGCGCAAACGGCCTACAGCGACTACTTCGAGCGATTCTCGATTCCGAAGTTCGACCCCAGCGAGTGGGCCGACCTCATCGCGGAAGCCGGGGCGAAATACGCGGGACCGGTCGCGATGCACCACGATGGTTTCGCGATGTGGGACAGCGAGCTGGTCGAGTGGAATTCCATGACCTCGGCCGCGAGGCGCGACATTGCGGGGGAGCTGATCAAAGAGCTGAGGAAACGGTCGCTTCGCATCGTTTCCAGCCACCACCACGCGCACAGCATCTGCGGCCAGTACTACGGTGGCCGGCCGGACAAGCCGCGCGACTTCCCGATCGATTTCGATTCCGAACTCAGCGACCCCAGATTCGCGAAGCTGTATGGCAGGTTCGACACGCAGGAGGAAGCGGAGCAATACTGGCTGGACGTCCGCAAGGAGTATATAGTCCGGTACCGCCCGGACCAGCTGTGGTTCGACGGTGGGCTGCGCTGGCTCAGCGAGCAAGCCCTGTTCGAACTGACAGAGTTCTATTACGACTTCTGCGACCGCGAAGGGATCGAAGGCATCATCTCGCAGAAGAACGACCAGATCCCCCGTCGTGTGTCGCTCTTGGACTATGAGCGCGGCGGTGCCAAGGCGATCCTGCCACGCGTGTGGCAGACCGACGACAGCCCCGGTCCGTGGATGTACATCGAAGCCATGGAGTTCAAGGGCGCGGACTGGGTGATTCCGCTGCTGACGGACATCGTGAGCAAGAACGGCGTGCTGCTCTTGAATATCGCCCCAAGGGCCGACGGATCGATTCCCGATCAGCAGAAGCAGACGCTTCGCGAGATCGGAGAGTGGCTGCGAGTGAACGCGGAAGCCGTCTACGGGACTCGTCCGTGGCGAGTCCACCACCAGGGAGACCAGCCGCACTTTTATGCGCAGGGCAGGGGCCGTGACACGGTCTTCGCGACCTTCGATTCGGACGACCTTCGGTTCACCCGGTCGGCGGATGGGAACGCTCTCTACGTGTTCGCCATGTCGGAGCCCGGCGAGGCGCTCGTTGTCGAATCGCTGCTGAGGGCCGATCTCCAGGACGGTGCAACTGTCGGCCTGCTGGGCACGAGCGCCAGCGTGCCGGTCTTGACGGACTCGCGCGGCCGAGCCGTGCTGCCAACCGGACGGCTGATTTCGGGCCGCAAGAGCTCACTCAAGGGTCCGCTCGTGCTCAAGGTCGAAGGATTGAAGTAGGGACATGAGGCTCTGCCCTGGGCGCGCGAATTCCGCGCGATTGAGCATCCGGGCCGGTTGAGCTAGACTCCAATCGCTTCATGCCGAACCGCCCCTACTACGGCTGGTTCATCGCCGCATCCTGCTTCTTCATCCTTGCGATGACGGTGGGGATGCCGATGTACGCCATGCCGTTCTTCTACGACCACTACATCGCGGAGTTTGGCTGGGACCGAGCTGAGACGACCTCGGGATTCTTCTACTCGACCTTGCTGATCCTCCCGCTCGCGGGCTTGCTTGTCCATCGCTTCAGCCCGCGGAAACTGATCATTTTCGGAGCTGCGTGCTTTGCGGTCGCGTTCAACTGCCTCGGGTCCATGGATGGCTCGCTGGCGTTCTACCGCTTGAGTTGGTGCCTGGTGATGGTCGGATTCGTGTATTCCGGCCCCATTTCCAGCCAGGTGCTGCTTGCGAACTGGTTCAACCGCAATCGCGGCAAGGCGATGGGTCTGGCCTACCTCGGCTTGGGGGTCGGTGGCGCGATGTCGCAGAAGTTCGTGGCAGGACCTCTAATCGAAGCCTTCGGGTGGCGCGCGGCGCTGCAGGTTATGGGCGGCCTGATCCTGCTGGTCGTGCCGGTCGCGCTGCTGGCCTTGCGAGACAAGCCGTCCGACAAGGGGCTCGAAGCGGAGCCGGCTTCTGAAGTCTCGCGCGAAGCGAGTTCAGAATCGCTCACGTTCGGTGTCTTGCTGGCTCGCTGGCCGTTCTGGCTGATAACGATCGGTTCCTTTCTCAGCATTGCGGCGATCGGCTCCGTCAACCAGCACATGAAGCTGCTCTTTCTTGACGCGAACCTCTCCGCGTCGCTCGTCGCAGACACGACGTTCGTGATCTTGGCTTCCAGCCTGCTAGGGCGTGTCATCACGGGCTGGCTGGCAGACCGCTTCAGCAAGAAACTCGTCATGGTCTGCGCCTACCTGCTCGTCTCCCTCCCGGTGCCGTTGCTTTACTTGATCGACCAGCCGCTGATGACGTACCTGTTCGGGGCCGCGTTCGGCTTCGGCTTGGGGGCGAACTACATGCTGATCCCTTTGGTGGCCGCTGAATTGTTCGGAACCGGTTCGCTCGCAAGAGTCATGGGCATCGTGTGGCCGTTCGGCCAGGTTGGGCAAGCTACACTCCCGTTTCTTGTCGGCGCGATGCACGACAGCGCGGGCAGCTACGACGCCGCCTTGGCCGTGGTGTTCGCGATCGGAATGGTAGGAGCGGGCTGTATCGCACTCCTGCCGGGAAGATCGCCACGTCGTTCTCATAGCAATTGAGCTCCCGGCCAGCCTCGTGTGCGGGCACTTGGCTTTCGACGTGCTCGGCGGATGCGGCATAGGTGCCGAGTCCTGCCGAAGAAGAGGCATCCGCCTACACAAAGCATGGCGCGCTTCGGTGCTACCTTGGCACGTCCCCTGTCCGATGATGCACGAGACCGGGCGGGAAGCCGACCAGTAGATTCTGCAACCTTAGGCCGGGGTAGGCCGAGAAGCCATGGTCGAGAGTGACCCATTCGCAGCCGTGCTCTATCGCCAGAGCAGCATGGTAGGCGTCTGACATGCGGTTTCCCGCCAGGTGATGGCTGGCAACCAGGCCACGAAAGATCCGCCAGTGACCGGAGCCCGGCCGTAACGGAGTGACGGCGGGCTGCGCGAGCACTGCGTCTACAAAGGCGGCTGCGGCCGCCGAAGAGGTCGGGGGATGAAAAATCCGCGGGTGTGTCAGGATGCGCAGTACGCCGCTCAGGACGAGTTCCGAAACGCCGACCGGCTCGCGACGAGAGACCGCAGTTTCCAGCCATGCGCGGCAGAGGTCGTGATGGGCCGCGTCCTCCCGGAACGCATTCACCAATATGTTCACGTCAGGACTCTGCATTCATCAGGTCCTCAAGGGCCGCGTTGTCGGTCAGGTCCACGCCCGGTTGCACGCCCAGGCCCCGGAATACCGGAATCGGAGGAGCGTTCGAGGGCGATCGCGACGAGCCCGACAGGAACTCGCGCAGAGCCTGTTCCACGACCGCCTTCAGTGTTTTCTGGTCGCGCGCTGCGCGGGACTTGGTTGCGGCCAGCAATGCGTCGTTGATGTCAATAGTAGTTCTCATGCATAAAAACATAGCAATATATATGTAAATGTGCAGACGTCGCTGAATCGGCCGATCTTCCGACACCTTTCGCCTGATTACCTATCCAGCCTAGATCGTCAAAGTACTGCCACCCATGGCGGGCTGGCGCGCGCCGCACGAACAATCCAAGCGAGGGCCGCATGGTCACGTCCGTCCCGAGTGCCAACGGCCGCTGCTAGGCTGTGCCGCCGAGGCTTCTATTGCTGGGGTTCAGCCACTCGCCGGCGCATTTCTTCGAGCCTGTCTAGGTAGCACTGGCGGTAGGCGGCGGGATCCACGCCGAACGGGACGGTCGCCGGCTCAAAGCCGGCAAGAATCTGTTCGGGATCGTCTCTTGCGGCCCGGCGCAGGGCCGCGACTTCGTCCTCAAACAGGTCGACAAGCTGGTCATGCTCGGACAGCAGCCTCCGCAGCACGTACACGCCGAACGAGATGTGCCGTGCCTCGTCGCGCTGGATCAAGCGAATGCCGCGCTCGAGGCCTGGAAACCGGCCGCTCCGCTCGAAAATCGAGTGATACAAGGTGTACCCCGCCTCAGCGCCCACGCCCTCGACATAGAAGTGATAAAGCATGACCGCTCGCAACAGGGCCTCGGGGCTGTCGTCTCCAAGCAGCGCCTGCATGGCTCGGGGCAGGCGGATGGAGAACATGTCGCCTTCCATTTCGGGATAGGGGATGTCGACACCGAACCGACCCGGCAGCGCCTCTACCAGCCAGCGTTCGAAAAACTGGACGTGTCGCGCTTCTTCATACATCTGCGCGGCCACGAAGATCTCTTCCTCGAGCCAGCCACCGCGGCGGAACCGAAGCTGCAGGGGTGCCAGCTCGTGGGTCACGCCACGCTCGCCGACCCGGAAACCAGAAACCAGCCGCAACAGCAGCTGACGCTCGTCGTCCGCGAGATCGCGCCAATCGGAGCGCTCGCGCGAGAAGTCGATGTCGCCGGGATCCCAAGCGCGACCGTGCGACGCGGTAAACAGTCGCATGGGCAGCGATTCGCTATCTATTGGCACCGGAGTCTTCGCCCTCCCCTAGCTGCCGACTGTAGCGCAGTCCTTCAGGTATACGTTCGGCGACGTGCCCCGAAGCCGCCCGTCCGCTCTGACCATGGCTCGGCGATTTGGCACTGGCCTCCAGGCCGTGGGCAGATCACTTCCAGACCGACTTCAGCTTCCATGTGTCAAGCGAGACGACACGTGCGCTGCCGCCCCTCTCGAACAGCGAGAGTCCCGTGCTCGTCGGCGACGGGAAGACCCTGTCCGTGATCGCGACCTCGCCCTCGCCCGCAAACACTTCCACTACAGAGCGATCAACCAGAATCCGCAACCGGACGTGGCCGTCCGCCGGTGTCAGCCTTGCTGAGTGCCGACCCGCGAACGACTCGTGGAAATCCACCCGGCCCGACTCGCTGCGGTCGATATAGGCCTCTGCCGGAGATGCCGTGAAGCCCACCACAGTCTGCTCATCACCACCCTGAAGCAGTCGCACCCCGACATCTCGCGCATCCCCCACGGCGACGACGAGCTCCAACTCGAGCGTATCGCCGGAGAACCCCGCGCGCTCGATCTGGCGATTCGCCGCGGCGACGCTGAGGTCGCGCAGGCTCAAGCTGTCACCCCGCAAGCTCTCAATCTCGCCTGCAGGCTGCTGGACGATCCTGAGCCCCTTGTCAAAGCGCTTCAGGCGCAGCTCCCGCGCCACGGATTGCGCGCCGCGCCAAGGGGAGGTCGGCTTGTCCCGCGCGTACATCCAGTTGCTGATCCAGCCGATCACCAGCCGCCGCCCGTCCTCTGCCGGGACGTCGGAGTACGACTGCGCGGCGTAGAAGTCGCGCCCCCAGTCCAGCCACAGAGCGGTCTCCGGCGGGTTGTCGTTGGTGAACCTCTCGCCGTCAAACTCGCCGACGAAATACTGGCAGCCCGAGCCCAGCCAGGGGTGCCCCATCCCGGAATCGACCTGCAGGATCCACTTGCTCGTGCCCGGCTCGCCCTCCACCGGGAGTTCGAACAGGTCCGGGCACTCCCAGTTGCGCACCGGATGCGCCCCTTCGGGCCCGAAATCGCTGAGGAACTTCCAGCTCTTCAAGTCGGGCGAGCCGAACAGCCGGACCTTGCGCTGGTTGGCCAGCACGACGGCCATGATCCAGCGCTCGGACTCGGCGTGCCAGAAGACCTTTGGGTCGCGGAAGGCCGGATCGTCGATGTCGATCACGGGATTGCCCTCGTAATCGGTCCAGGTCCGCCCCTTGTCGGTGCTGTACGCGATGGACTGGGTTTGGTCGCTTTCCGTGCGGCTGGTGTAGATGGCCACCATCGGCGGCTCGCCAGCGCTGCCGAAACCGGAGCTGTTGGCGTGATCCACCACGGCGCTGCCCGAGAAGATCATGACCTCGCCAACTTCCGGCAAGGCCACCGGCAGGTGCTTCCAGTGGAACAAGTCGGGGCTCACGGCGTGGCCCCAGCTCATGTGCCCCCACAGATCGCCGAAGGGGTTGTATTGGTAGAACAGATGCCACTCGCCGGCGTGATAGACCAAGCCGTTCGGATCGTTGGTCCAGTTGACGGCGGGCGAGAAGTGGAATTGGGGCCGGTAGGGCTCGTCGTAGGTGGCCGTCTGGGCGAGAGCGGAGGCCGCCAATGCGAGAGCCGCGACGCAGATTCGGAGGGTTCGCATGCAGTCAAGCATCATAGCGAGCAACCGCCGAGCGGGATCGACCTCGTTACGGCAGCAGGCGCACCAGCCGGTCAATCTCTTCCGCGCTGTTGTAGACGTGCGGCGCCACGCGGATCCAGCCCATGCGCTCGGCCACTGACACCTGATCCTCCAGCAGGGCTCGGACGGCCGCGGCGGAGTCCAAGCCGCGCTTGCGCAACGACACGATCCCCGAGCCGCTTGCGTAGGTCCGCTCGGCAGCAGCCTCGTAGCCCTTCTCTAGCGCACCCGAGAGCAGCTGCTCGGCCAAGGCGTGGACATGGCGCGCGGCGAAGTCCGGGCCGATGCGATTCAACAGCGCGATCGATGCGCGCAGTCCGGCGCAGCCCGCCGAGTTCAACGTTCCGCATTCGTACCGGCGAGCATCCGGTTGGAGGCCGCCGTCGTGGCGGTATTCCTCGAACCCCTCCAGGCTTGCCCAGCCAAACTCGACGGGTTCGACCTGCGGCATGAGGTCGCGGTCGACATACAGCACGCCGCAGCCTTCCGGCCCGACCAGCCATTTGTGGGCGGATGCCGCTAGCGCATGGACGCCGCAAGCCCTGACGTCGATCGGCAATGCGCCCATGCCTTGCACGGCGTCCAGCACGAGCAGGCAGTTGCGGCGGCGGCAGATCTCCCCGACCGCCTCTAGGTCCCAGCGAAAGCCGGTCAGGAAATGGACGTAGCTGAGAGCGGCCAGCCGCGCGCCGCGGCAGGCTTGGTCCAAGTCTTCCAGATCCAGCAGGCCGCGGCGCAGCTCCAGGCTGCGGAAGCGCACCCCGCGGCGCTGCTGCAATTCGCGCCAGGGCACGTAGTTGGCCGGGAAGTCGCTGTCAAGCCCGACCACGATGTCGCCGCTGCGCCAGTCGAGCCCGTTGGCGATCGCGCAGAGCCCCTCGGAGGTGTTCTTGGTGATCGCAACCTCGTCTGGAGAGCAGCCGAGCATGGCAGCGGTCTCCACGCGCAGCCCGGCGTATTCCTCGGTCCAGGCGCCGTAGCCGTGCACGCCGCTCGCGAGAGCGGATTCGATCTGACCCTGCATCGCCAGGGCAGCCGGCCTCGACAGCGGTCCGATGGCGGCGTTGTTGAAATATGCGTATTTCCCGGTGACAGGGAAATGCGCTCGAATGGTCGTCGTGTCCATGGTTGCCGGAGCGGCCAGAGCCACCGCCCGCTCAATTCCGCTTAGTTTAAGGTGTAGCTGGGCACAGAATTTCAAACAGGGCTATACTGAACGTGCCCAGCCAGACCCCAGTTCTGCCCGGCCTCATGGAGGGACGTCAGCCGTGACTTGGACGAAACGATGCCTGCCGCTCGCGCTCGCGCTGCTCGTTGCCAGCGCGACGTTCGCCAAAGACGACGATTCCCAGAACAAGCAGAGGTCAAAGTCTCCGAAAAAGGATGTCGAGGCGATCGGCGAGCGCGATGTCGGCAAGGGGGTCAACTTCTATTCGATCGAGAAGGAAATCGCGATGGGCAAGCGCATGGCCCAGGATGTCGAGCGGCACTCCAAGATCGTCGACGATCCGGTGATTGCCGAGTACGTGAACCGGGTCGGCCAGAACCTGGTCCGCAACTCCGATGCCAAGGTGCCATTCACGATCAAGCTCATTGACAGCGCGGACGTCAACGCCTTCGCCCTGCCGGGCGGCTTCTTCTTCGTCAATTCCGGGCTGATGCTGCGGGCCGAGAGCGAGTCCGAGCTCGCTGGCGTGATGGCACACGAGATCGCTCACGTGGCGGCGCGCCACGGGACGCGCCAGGCCACCAAGGGCCAATTGGTCCAGATCGCCTCGATCCCCCTGCTGTTCATCGGGGGTTGGACCGGGTACGGCATCTACCAGGCCAGCAGCTTCCTGATCCCGATGACCTTCCTGAAGTTCTCGCGGGGGATGGAGTCCGAAGCCGACTTCCTGGGCGTGCAGTACCTATACAAGGCGGGCTACGATCCGACTTCGTTCATCGACTTCTTCGAAAAGATGCTGGCCGACGAGAAGCGCCGGCCCGGCACGATGTCGAAGTTGTTCCGCAGTCACCCGCCGCACGGATCGCGCATCCGGAAGACCCAGAAGAACATCGACCAGCTCTTGCCGAGCAAGTCCGAGTACGTCGTCAACACGTCGGAATTCCTGCAGGTCAAGGCCCGGCTCGAACAGCTCGTGCTGCGTCGCAAGGAGACCTCCGACGACCCCAACAAGCCGCGCTTGCGTCGTACCAGTTCCGGCGGCACGATCCCGACGGACGACATCGACGTGGAGTCGACCGACGAGGAAGAGGACGACGAGCGCCCGACGCTCAAACGCCGCTGAGCGGTCTAGCCCGCGCTCAGTCGGCAGTGATGCTGCGACCTAGGTCGCGTGGCTGGTCCACGTCGCGACCCCGCAGCACGGCCGTGTAGTAAGCCAGCAGTTGCAGGGGGATGTGCGAGACTGCCGACTGCAGCGGCTCGCGCATGGCCGGAACGCGGATAACTTCGTGGGCGTATTGCGCGATGCGAGCGTCATCCTCGTTCGCGATGCAGATCGCCCGCCCGTGGCGTGCCGTCACTTCTCGCACCTGCGAGAGTGTCTTTTCGTAGCGCAGGCGGCTGGAGGGAGAGCTCTGGTCCACGGTGGCGAGCACCACTACGACCATGTCGGAGTCGACCAGCGCCGTGGGGCCGTGGCGCATTTCCCCGGCCGCGCAGGCGTCGGCCTGGATGAGCGACAGTTCCTTGAGCATGCGGGCCGCCTCGAGCGCGATCGGGTAGTGGATGCCGCGCCCGAGGTAGAGGACCTTGTTCGTGTGCGCCAGCTGGCGCGCCACCCGCTCGCAATCCGGTGCCAGTTCGAGAGCTGACTCGACCTTGCTGGGCAGTTCCAGCAGGTCGCGCGCGCATTGTCGCGACGCTTCGCCGGAGAGCCTGCCGCGGGCTTGGCCCAGATACATCGCGAACAGGTAAAGCGCTGTCAGCTGTGCGCTGAAGGCCTTGGTCGAAACGGCCGCCAGTTCCGGGCCGGCGTGGGTGTGAATCGCCCCGCGGGCGTTGTGGGCCATCGTCGAATCGATGGAGTTGCAGATGGCGATGGTCTTCGAGCCCAGCTCGTGTGCCAGCTGTTGCGCGGCCAAGGTGTCCGCGGTCTCGCCCGACTTGCTCACGACCAGAGAGAGCACCCGGTCGTCGATGACTGGATCGCTGTAGCGGAACTCGCTGCCGAACTCAACGTTCACGGGCACGCGCGCCAGGTGCTCGACGATGTTCTTGGCGATCAACCCTGCGTGCCACGAGCTGCCCGAACCGATCACGTTCAAGTGGCGCACCGCCCGCAATTCGCGCAGGGTCACGCCCAGCTCGTCGAGCACCACGTTGCCGGTCTCTTCGTCCAAGCGGCCCAGGGCAGTGTCGCGGATGGCTCGCGGCTGCTCGAAGATCTCTTTCAGCACGAAGTGCTTGTAGCCGCCCTTCTCGGCCATCAGCGGATCCCACAGGACGTGATGCACCGAGCGCGACAGGCGACTGCCGTCCGAGTCCATCATCTGCACCCCGCGGGAAGTCACGACCGCGATATCGCCGTCCTCGAGCTGAATCATGTCGCGGGTCCTGTGCAGGATGGCGGGCTTGTCAGAGGCGATGAAGTTCTCCTGCTTGCCCAGGCCGATCAGCGTGGGCTGGCCCAGCCGGGCCGCCACGACCTTGCCGGGCTCGTCGGTGGCGATGGCCGCGATGGCGCAGATGCCCTCGATGTCGACGATCGAGCGACGGACGGCTTCTTCGAGCGAGTCGCCCTTCCTGCGGTTGCTGCGAATCAGCAGCGCCAGGGCTTCGGGCGTGCTGGTGGCTTCCCTGCGCGCGGCGCCGTCCGGCAGACGCTCCCAAAGAGCGTCGAGGTTGCCGGGCTCGCCGGAAACGGCGACCAGAATGCCCCGCTTGGACAGCTTGGCAGCCGCCGCTGGCGACGGTCGCGCGAGGTGTCGCGCGATCCAACTGGTGTGCCCCACGCCGAACGTGCCGCGAACCGGATCGAGCCGGACCGCGGTCTCCAAATTGCGCAAAGTGCCGGTCGTGTGGCGCGACTGCACGCCCTTGGCCGATCCGATGGCGAGCCCGGCCGAGTCGTAGCCGCCGTATTCGAGCCTCCGGAGACCGTCGAGTATGACTGAGGCCGCCTGCTTGCGCCCCGCGTATCCGACGATTCCGGCCATAGCGCTTGTCCGGGCTAGGGCGCGTCCAGCACGGTCACTTCGTAGTCTTCGATCACGGGGTTGGCTAGCACTTCCGCTGCTAGGCGCTCAAGGCGCTCCCGGACTCCTTCGGGACTGTCCCCCTGCGCAAGTTCAATCTCGAAGAACTTGCCCTGCCGGACGTCGACAATGTCCTCGTGTCCGTGGCCTTGGAGGGCCTTGGTAATGGCGCGTCCCTGCGGGTCCAGCACGGTCTTTTTGGGAGCTACTTGGATGATGGCCTTCAAGTCCCATTATATTTGGCTGTTCGAGTCTCGACACGGTCGCACCGACCGATAGAGCGAAGAGATTCCCACGCGCGGGTCCGCTACCGCAACGCGAACGTCGCGAACGCTTCTGCTGGCGGGCAGCGGCGGCCGGGGACCCACCAGCGCCTCGCGCGACGGGATTCATTTGCCGATGCAGAACGTGGAGAAGATCTGGTCCAAGATGTCATCCACCGAAGTCGCTCCGGTGATCGCATCGAGAGGTCTCAGGGCTTCGTACAGATCGAGCAACAGCATTTCGTGGGGGACCCTCGCCCGGACGCCGTCCGATGCCCTTTCGAGCGCCTGCAGCGCCTCGCGCAGCAGTTGCTCCTGGCGGATATTGGTGACCAGCGAGCCCTCGTGCAGAGTGTCCAGTCCGGGCAGGGTGCGCTGGCGGATCCGTTCGCGCAGATCCGCGATGCCCTCGCCGGTCTTGGCCGACACGGCGATTAGCTCTTCAGACTTGCCGCGCCGGCGCGGCAGGTCCAGCTTGTTGCCCACCAGCAGCGCCGGGCAATCCGACCTCGCGCGCCGCCACAATTCGTCGTCTTCGCCCGCATCGGGTTGCGAGAGGTCCACCACGACCAGGGCGCAATCGGCGTCGTGCAAGCTCTGCCACGACCGCTCGACGCCCTCGGATTCGATCGCGTCTCCGGTCGCCCGGATGCCCGCGGTGTCCACTAGGTCCACCGGTATCCCGTCAAATGACGCAGTCTCGCTGATCGCATCCCGCGTCGTGCCCGCGGCGGGGTTGACGATCGCTCGCTCGCGCTCCAAGAGGCGGTTGAACAGGCTGGACTTGCCGACGTTCGGGCGGCCGACGATGGCGAGTCGCAGGCCGCTGCGCACTACCTTGCCGACAGTGAACCCTTCGACCAACGTGCCGAGCTGCTGTCGCAGCGGCGCCAGCGCCGCCGCGATCGCCGCGCTGTCTTCCACCTCGATGTCGTCTTCCGCAAAGTCGATCCCTGCCTCCAGCCGTGCGATCAGCGTGAGCAGCGACCGCTTGACGGCTTGCAGCCGCTTGGAGAGCGCCCCGGTTGTCTGCCGCGCGGCAATTCGGGCTTGGTAGAGCGTCGCAGAGTCGATCAGATCGCGTACCGCCTCGGCTTGGACCAGGTCCATGCGGCCGTTGCGCCGGGCTCGCCGCGTGAATTCTCCGGGCTCGGCTAGGCGGGCGCCTAGCTCGGCGGCTCGCTCGACGGCGTGCCGCAACACAGGGGGAGAGCCGTGGCAGGAGATCTCGACCACGTCTTCGCCCGTGTAGCTGGCGGGCGCTTGGAACAGCGTTACCAATACTTGGTCGACCAGTGCCCCTTCGGCATCGACCAGGTGGTCTAGGACTGCCTCGCGCGGACGCCAGCGCCGTCGCCGCAAGAGGCCGCCGGCGATCTCAACCGCCTGCTCGCCCGACAGCCTGACCACCCCCACGGCCGACCGCCCGGCTGGCGTGGCCGGCGCGACGATGGTATCCGCCGCCAGCGCGGACAGATGCGGATCAAGCGGGGGCACGGCCGATTCAAGGGGCTGTCCGGGGCTGCCGATCGCTGGCCGCCGCTAGCTGTCTGCGTCGGCGCGTGGCTCGACCACCGTGTAGCGGTTGGGCGGAGTGCCCTCGGAGAGGGTCGTGATCTCATCGTCGTCGCTGAGCGTGACATGAACGATGCGCCGCTCGCGAGAAGTCATCGGGCGGAACTTGTACGGCTTGCCGGTCTGCTTGACTTGATCCGCCGCGGCCTTGGCCTTCAAGCACAGCTCTTCGATGCGGTGCATGCGGTAGTCGTTCACATCGAAGATCAGCCGGTAGCGATCTTGGTGCGGGATGCGCAGGGCCTCGAGAGTCAGCTGCTCCAAGGCCAGGAGCAGCTCGGCCCGGCGGTGCAGGAGCATGCGCGCGTCGTTGCCCTCGAAATCGACCATCAGCTCGGGGCCGATCACGGCGAGCTTGCCCTTCACCTCGAATATGTCGTAGTCGATGTCGAAGTCGGCCGCGTCGAGGACGGGGTTGAGAAAATCATCGATTAGCGGGCCGAGGGATTCAACGGTCCATTCGATGTCTGCCATGGTCGTTTTGCCGCGCCGCTCGGGAACCGCGGCGCACTACTTGCCGCGCTTTTTCCGCTTGCCCCGCTGCGGCTTGCGGTCCAGTTCCAATTGCTCTTGCGGTAGCCGGTTCAGCACGAGTTGCTGCGCTATGCCCACACAATTGCTGGTCAGCCAGTATAGCACTAGGCCGGCTTGGAACTGGTAGAAGATGAATCCGAACACCAGCGGCATGAACTTCATCATGCGGGCCTGCATGGCGTCCGCGGTCGGCGTCGGCGTGAGCGATTGCGACCAGAACTGGGTGGCCACCATGGCCAGTGGCAGCACGCGGATCGCCAGGGTCTCGGGGTTGGACAGGTCGGACACCCACAGCCACTCCGCATGCCGGATCTCGATCGCCACTGTGAGCAGCTTGTAGAAGGCGAAGAGGATGGGCATCTGCAGCAGGATCGGCAGGCAGCCGCCCATGGGGTTCGCGTTGTGTTTCTTGTAAAGGGCCTGCAGCTCTTCGTTTTGCTTGGCCTTGCGCGGGTCGCGCATCGTCACGCCCTTGTAGCGGTTGTTGATCTCCTTCACGAGCGGCTGCAGCTGCTGCATCTTGCGCATCGACTTGGTGCTCTTGTACTTGAGCGGAAACAGGATCGTGTTGATGAAGACCGTGACGATCACGATGCTCCAGCCCCAGTTGGCGACGACGTTGGAGTGCACCCAGCGCAGCATGAGAAAGATTGGCTCGGCGATGAAGGCGAAGAAGCCGTAATCGACAATGCCGCGAAACGCGTTGCCGACCTCTCCCACTTCGGCCAGGGATGAGCGGCTCTTCGGGCCCACGTACAGCCGGAAACGGTTGTCCGTGGCGCCGCCGAAGGCGCCAGCCACGTAGGTCTGCTGGTCGCCGGGCTCAGCGCCCGCCGGCACGATCTCGATGGCGCTGGTCTCGATCCGGATGTCCTGCCCGGGCTCGGGGATGGCGGCCGCGGTGAAGAACAGGTCGCCGATGCCCACGAAAGGGAACGGCCCGGAATGGGTGATGCGCTCGTCCTCGGCGTCGTCTGCGGGCACGTACTCGATATCGCCGTCCGTGTAGTAATAGGTCTGGCTGTGCACGGAGTTGCCCGCTTGGGCCGTGTCGCCGAATCCTCCGCCCCAGGACAGCAGGTGGCGCTGCGGGCGGTCCGCTTCCACGACTTGGGTCTCGACCTGCACGACGTGGCCGGAGGCCCCAAACGCGAAGCGCTTGAGGACTCGCAGCCCGGGCTTTGCGTATTCGAAGGTCAGGGTCTCCGGCGCGTTGCGCACGTTTCGGCCGCGGTTGAACGCGAACAGCGCCTCGTCGGTGCCCTCGATCGGGTCGCCGCCGGGCCGCACCAGCCGGAACGGCATGCCGTAGCGCTTGGCCCCGTCAGCATGGACTAGGTCGAGCGGCTCGCCGAGCGAGTCGTTGTATTGCTTGAGTTGCCAACTGGTCACCACGGCCCCGCGGTTGGTGAACTCCACGCGGTAGTTCTCGTTCTCGACCACCACCGTTTGCTCCGTCTCGGCTTCGACGTCGGTGTCGTCGGCCTCCTCGGCGGCAGTCGCTCGCCGCTGCTCCGCCTCGGCCTGGCCGCCAGCCTCGGCGGGGGCTGCGGTGGTCTCCTCGAGCGTGTCCTGCGCGGGTTGCGGCGGAGGTTCGGGGCGCGGAGCCAGATAGATGTACAGGCCCATCACCACGGCCGAAAGGACCGCTGCCATGAGCATTCGGCGTTGGATAAATTGTTCGTCGTTCACGGGCTTAGTGGTCCACTCGCCGGACGGCCTTCGGGACTAGGTCGATTCCGCCGGGCGAGAACGGGTGGCAGCGCAGCAGCCGCTTGGCCGCCAACACAGCGCCGCGGGCAATCCCGTGACACTCGATGGCTTCGCGCGCATAGTCCGAGCAGGTCGGGTGGAATCTGCATGAGGGCGGCACTAGCGGCGATATAGCCACCTTGTAGACCCGCAGGATCGCCAGCGCGATCGCTTGCGGGACACTGCGCCGGCGCCGCTCGGATGGCTCAGCCGAGCCTTTGCGCGGCCTTGGGCAGCATTCGGGCAATCTCTCTCTCCACCTCTCGGGCCTGTGCCGTGGCGAGCCCGTAGCGGGCGAGCAGCACCACGTCCGTGCCGGTCGGCAACGAGCGCCAGTGCTGGCGAACGGCCTCGCGGAGCAAGCGCTTGCAGCGGTTCCTGACTACGGAGTTGCCGATCTTGCGGGTGACTGTCAGGCCGACGCGGGCGGGACGGTCCGCACCCGTTGCCATCGCAAAGATCGTGACTAGCCGGGCTCCGACCCGAACACCTCCATCATAGACTGCTTGGAAGTCAGCGCGCTTGAGGATGCGCCGTTGCCGCGGGAACGCCCTGCCGACGGCTAGATCAGGAGCGAATTCCGCGTTTCTCGTCGCTGACGGTGAGGCGCTTGCGCCCCTTGGCGCGGCGAGCTTTGAGCACACGTCGGCCTCCCGCTGTCCTCATCCGAATGCGGAACCCGTGCGTCTTCGCTCTCTTGCGCCGATTCGGCTGGTATGTTCTCTTCGGCATGCGCTGCCCCTTCCGTAGGGTGTCTCTTGGGCCGCAGGGTCCCGAAGAGCCTGAAACCTCAGTCTAGCACAGGGTCGGCGGAGAGAGACTCGCCGCCAAGCTGGCCCGCGCGTGGACGGCGCAGTCGCTCCATGCAAAGACGGGCGGCCCCCGGCGCGTGCGGCGGGAGGCCGAGCGTGGCGCCGATCCGGCTGACCCGAATCTCAAGAGACTGACCTGCACCCTGGAGACTGGGCCGGCCCGGAAACGGTTTGGCCGCGTAAGGGCAGACGGGACGGCAAGGCCAAGCGCCGCCTGACCTTGTGTCAGCCTCGGTCCCTGTCCCGAGCGTAACCCGGGATGGGCCAGTCCCTGTGCGCCATCGGCGCCAAACGGTTCCGCGAGAGGGATTTCCCGGGAATTCTCAGGAAAAGGCAGGTTTCTTCCTTGCCAGCGCGCTTTCCGGCCCTTAGGATCACAGCGGGCCCTAATGTTCGTTAGTGCCTGCCCTCCGCCGTCGTGCTGGAGATCCAGCGGGCGCGAGCAGGGTGCCTCATGGCACAGGGCCTGGCCGGGCCAGGTTGCTGGCCTGCGGGCCTACCCGGAAAGGGTAAGCCGCGGGACGTACAAGGCCCGAAGTGGGGCGTCCGGGCTGTGCCCGAAGGGGGGAGCCATGAAATCAGGATCGCTTGCGTTCCGTCTCGCGCTGGCATTGTTGCTGTGCTCGACGACCGTCATTTGGGGCCAGGTAACGACGGCGACGCTGTACGGGACTGTGCAGGACTCGTCCGGCGCGGTCATTCCGGGTGGTGAGGCGACTCTCACCAACGATGACACGGGGCTCGTCTATGTTGCCCCGATCAGCGCGACTGGTGACTTCGTGTTTAACGTCTTGCCGGTTGGCACCTACACGCTCAGGGTCGAATCTGATGGCTTCAAGACGTACGAGAGCACTGGCATCGCCTTGATCGCATCGCAGGTTGTGCGCCAGACGCACACCCTCGAAATCGGCAGCCTGACCGAAACCGTCACGGTCGAGGGCCGTCCGCCCTTGGTCAATACCCAGGCCTCCGAGCAGAGCGAGAGCTTGAACTCCATGAAGATCAGCGAGCTGCCGTTGGGGCGCCGCAACATCACGAATGTCCTCAGGCTCTCCAGCGGCGTCGACGTGGGAGGCGGAAGCCTGCGGATCAATGGGCTCGGCAAGAGCGGCACGGGAGTCACCGTCAATGGAACTGATGCCAACTCCAATCCGTCCGAGGGCCGTGCGCTGCAACAGTATGGCGGCCGCAATTACATGGACGTGATGAGCATCGAAGCTGTGGACGAAGTGCAGGTCATGCGCGGAATCATGAAAGCCGAGAACGGGGGAGTGGTTAGCGGGACCATCAATCTCATCAGCAAGCAAGGCACGAATGAACTCCACGGCAGCGTGTTCGAGAACTATCGCTCGCATGTGTTCAATGCGCGGAATCCGTTCCAGACGAACTACAACTCGGACGGCTCCCAGATTGCGAAGAACCGCGAGGTGTTCAATCAGTTCGGGGGGTCACTGGGTGGTCCGATCAAGCAAAACAGGCTGTTCTTCTTCGCCACCTACGAGGGATACCGCGAATACGCCTCGCGGCGTGTGACTGGAACCGTCCCGACGCCGGAGTTGCGAACCACCATCCTCAACGCGCTTCCGTTCCAGGAAATCAGGATGCTGATGGACACCATTCCTGAGCCGACCTTGCTGTTTGACGAGTACCGCGGGCGAACCGAGACGGTCGGGTCTCGGGAACGGAGCGAGAACCACGTGATTGCCAGGGGGGACTATCGCGTCACCAACACCAGCAACCTGTCGTTCACCTACACGCGCAATCGTCCGTTCGGCCTGGATCCGAGATACAACCTGAACGGAGCCAACGACCGCGAATACAAGTACGTGCAGGACCGCTACAACTTGCAATACACCAAGACCGGCGTGACTTGGGTGTCGGAAACGCGCTTCGGCTCCAACTACGCCGACATGGAGAGGCTCGACAACATTTTCACGCTGGTCGACCCTGACCGCGAGGAGACGATCGACTGGCAAAACCGGATCCCGAGGTTTCGGCTTCGCAATGTCGGCGGAACGCTCACGTTGGGCAGCGGCGAGGTCTGGCTGATGGAGGGCACGACGACCACGTTCGATCAGAAATTCACACTCAACCGAGGCAGCCACACCATCAAGGTCGGAGCCCGGGTCGTGAACTACGGCGGAGCGCGCACGAATCCCGAGAATCCTCTCTATGAGTTCCTCAACATCGAGGAAATGCAGGCCAATCGAATCAACTCGGCCGTGATCTCGTTCGGCTCGAACGGGCCGCACACTTCTCGAATGTACGAGGTCGGCGGCTTCGTCCAGGACGACTGGCGCGCCAGCGACAGGCTGACGCTGAACATGGGCCTGCGCTACGACTTCTACTCCAACAACACGGTGGAGCCGACCGGCAAGATCGATGTCACCAACAAGAATCTAGAGCTGCCGCCGGGCGCCGACTTCACGAACTTCGCCTTCGGTGCCCGTCGCCCGCGCAGCATGCCGATCGACCATGACGGCTGGGTCAATCTCGGCCCGCGGCTTGGCTTCGCTTACCGTCTCGATGATGAGGGCAGCGCCGTCATCAGAGGCGGGGTCGGGGTCATGTTCGCCGCGCAGGTGCCGGCAATCCTGAGGCAGAGCGTCGCTGGACCGGACATTCCATTCCGCGTCCGGTACAGCGCGGTCGAAGCGAACCGGCTGGGTGTGATGTACCCATTCACCAATGAAGAGATCGTGCCACTCGCACAGCAGGACATCGAACAGAGCGGAAACGAATTGGTGTTCTCGCTCATCACGCCCGACCTTCAGAACCCCTACACGATCAACTACCAGTTCAACATCCAACGCCAGCTCACATCCAACCTGATGTGGGAGATCGGCTACGTGGGGACGCGCGGCGTGAAGTTTCCGATGCATCGGCGGTTCAACCTGCCCGACCGTCAGACCGGGATCCGGCCCAATCCCACGCTCATACCCGGCGGGTATTTCGTCGACATGGGAGAGAGCGTGATCAATCACTCCCTGCAGACGTCGTTGCGCAAGCGCTTCTCGCGCAACTTGTCGTTCGACTTTCACTACACCTGGGGCAAGACACTCGCGTTCACCGGCGGCGATGTCGGCGTGTACTACGGAACCGATGCGGAAAACTCCATTCAGGACTTCTTCGATCTGTCGATCGAGCGCGGCCCGCCCGACTTCGACACAGCGCACCGGGCCGTGGGAGACTTGATCTACGAGCTTCCTAAGTTCCCCAATTCCAATGGGCTCGTTCGAGGCATCCTCGGGGGATGGCAGGTTTCCGGCATATATTCCGGGACGACCGGGCGGCCCGAGGATAGGATCGATCAGGGCTGTTCGCAGTCTTGGGTCTGCCGAGCGGACTACGTCGGCGGCAACATCCATGCTCCGCCCGGCACGACTTTCGGCAGCCCGCGCGTCGGCTCGCATCAGGATGTGCAGTTTCTCAACCCGGCCGCTTTCGCCAGGGTCGAGGAGGTCCGCGGCATAGCCCAGCGGCCGGGGAATGTCGGTGTCGGGAGGATCCGCGGCCTGGGCCAGTGGACTGTGGATTTCTCCCTGTCGAAGAGCTTCAGCTTGACCGAATCCTCGCGGCTTCAGGTCCGGGCGGACATGTTCAACGCGCTGAACCACGTGAATCTCAGGTCCTTGAACGGGAATGTGGAGAACCGCGACTTCGGGACCCTCGATAATGCTGGGCCCATGCGTCAGATGCAGATGGCCGTGCGAATCACGTTCTAGCTGCCTTCGGAACTCGCGCAGCGGCGGGGCGCCGGCGCCCTGCCGCTCGCCGGGAGTAGCTGAGCCAAGCACCATGCTCAGGCCGCTTGAGTGTCCGGAAACCGGCTTTGCAGCTCTTGCTCGGCGGCCAGCCCGAGCAACAGCGGCAACTGGCGATGTTGGCGAGCCCGGTCTTTCATGTCGACAGCTCGGACCCGCCGTCGCTCTTGCTGCACGGAGATCAAGATCCGCAGATGCCCATCAACCAGTCGCGTGAGCTGCATGGCAAGTTCAAGGGCCTCGGGCTGTCGGTCGCTCTCCACGAATTGCACGGGGCTGCCCATGGTGGGAAGGTGTTCTACGACGAGGCGCGAACGAGAGTGGTCAGTAGCTTTCTCGCGTCATGCGGGATTTGACCGGAGGTATTCGGGGGAACTGTTCCCTCTCATGGCGCGGTATGAGCTCGCGATTCAGGGCGTGCTGCCGTTGGATTTGCGCGGTTCTCGGGGCCGGGCTATGCTGGATGCTCTCATGAGGCCGCTCCTGTTCACGTTGCTACTGGCTGGCTGCCCGTTGGCAGCCCAGGTTGCGCGCTTCGCCGGAGACGGAGCGCTGAAGATGCTCTATGACAACCGCATGTACCCTCAAGCGGTTGTCAGCCAGGGCCAGCTGCACATGGTCTGGCGCGGCGACAAGGGGCTGCCTTGGATTCGCTCCTATGACCTCGCCGAGCGCAAGTTCTCCGAGCCCCGCATGCTGCTTTCCGGAACCGGCATCGAGATCGATGCCCAGCGCTTCGAGCGGGACCAACACTACGCGCCGGTCGTGTGGGCCGAGTCCGACGGCCGCGTGCACGTCGCTTTCGGCTTCCATCGCACCCCGGGATACCACCTAGCGACGAAGCGGCCCGGCGCCACGGACGCATGGGAGCGGCTCGCCGAGATTTCGCAGTCAGTGTCCTACCCGCAAGTCCACCGTCTCGCCGATGGCAGGACGCTTGTCTATTTCCGCGAGAGCGGCCACTTGGGCTTCTGGACCTATCGCACCTCCGCCGACGGGGGCCGCACTTGGGACAAGCCGAAGAGCCCGGTGATCGATATGGACGCACCCCCGCAGGAGTCACCACTCGCGTCCCACGCCGGCTCGTATCAGACGACACGGGTGAGCGCAGACGGGAGCGCGCTGCACATCGCCTTCATCTGGAAGGTCGAGGAGCCCATCGCGAGCCAGCGCTACGGATCGGTGCTGCATGACTACACCCGACGCCACAACCTCTACTATGTCCGGGCCGACCTCGCAAGCGGGAAGGTCTTCAACGCGCACGGCAAGGAACTCGCCAGGCCGGTGAACTTTGCAAGCGCCCAGCGCGACTGCTTGGTGCTGGACACAGAAGGCGGCAGTGCGTCCGTGGGCCCCTCGATCGCGCTCGGGCCGGGCGGCGAGCCGAACTTCCTGCTGCCGGTATCGGGCGAGACGCCCTACGCTTCGACGTTCTATTTCGTCCGCCTGCGCGCGGGTAAGTGGGAGAAGACAGCCCTGACGGGAACCGGGCATCCGTTCAACTCGACTCACTTGGTAGCGCGCCCGGACGGGTCCTTCCAGGCCTTCTTGATCGCCGGCGACGGCGAGGCGAACGAGGACACGCTCATGAACAGCTATGGCTGGGGCGACCGTGTCGAGGAATGGGTCTCTGACGTTTCGGGCGCCCACTGGAAGCGCTCCCGCGACCTGACGCCCAAGAACGGATTGCGCTACCAGAGCGTCAAGTTCGTGCGCGGCGAGGACGGGCAGAGCGTAGACGACCTGCTACTGTTCTACGCCTGGCAGGGTGCCGGCAAGGGCTCGGCATACTTGCTGGACGAGCGCGACTAGTCTGGGCAACGAACGCGCCGCCCGCGGACGGGCGCGACGGGAGCAGCGTCTGCTACGGCTCCAACTGGAGCGAGTGGATCTCCTTCACGAACTGTTGTTCGTCCTGGAAATCGCGGTAGACCGATGCGAAACGCACATAGGCCACCCGGTCGACCCGCTTCAGCTCCTGCATGAGCACCTCGCCGATCCTGCTCGTGGGGCACTCGCCCTCGGGCGATCCCATCACCTCGGACTCGGCGGCGCCCACCATGGCTTCGATTGCCGCCATCGAGACGGGCCGCTTCTCGCATGCCCGCATCAGCCCTTGCAGCACCTTCTTGCGGTCGAAGCGCTCGCGGTGCTGATCCTTCTTCACGACCATGACGGGCAGTTCTTCGACCCGCTCGTAGGTGGTGAAACGGCGCTTGCATAACAAGCAGTCGCGACGGCGCCGGATCACCTCCTCCCCCTTGGTAGTGCGGGAGTCGATCACTTTGTTCTTCAGGTGGCCGCAGTACGGGCAGAGCACGGTCGGGCCGGCGAAGCGCGCCGGACCTACGATTCTAACCGTTAGCGCCTCGCTATACTTTGGGGCATGCTCTCTAGGATCGCGCTGCTGGCTGCCCTAGCCGCGACGGCTGTCGGCGCCGACAGCCCCAACATCTTGTGGATCAGCTCGGAGGACAACGGCCCGCACCTCGGGGCTTACGGGGACTCCTACGCGGACACGCCCAATCTCGACGCCCTCGGCGCCAAGGGCATGATTTACCGCCGCGCTTGGTCAACCGCGCCGGTTTGCGCTCCGGCGCGCACCACCATCATCAGCGGGATGTACCCACCGTCGACCGGCGCCCAGCACATGCGCTCGATGACGCAGCTGCCCTCTTCGATGCGCATGTTCCCCCAATACCTCAGCGACGCCGGCTATTACGTCTCGAACAACGCCAAGGAAGACTACAACCTGAAGAAGCCCGGCCAGGTCTGGGACGAGTCGAGCCGCCAGGCGCACTGGCGCAAGCGCGCGCCGGGCCAGCCGTTCTTCGCGGTGTTCAATTTCACGGTCACCCACGAATCCCAGATTCGCCGCCGGCCCCACACGCCGGTCCACGATCCCGCCCAGGTGCGGGTGCCGGCCTACCATCCCGACACCGAGGAAAGCCGCACCGACTGGGCCCAGTATCACGACAAGATCAGCGAGATGGACGCAATGGCGGGCAAGGTGCTGGCCGAGCTGCGCGAGGACGGCCTCGAAGAGGACACGATCGTGTTCTACTGGGCCGATCACGGGCCGGGCATGCCGCGCGGCAAGCGCTGGACGTACAATTCCGGCCTCCACGTCCCGCTGATCCTGCACATACCGGAGAAGTTCAAGCACTTGCGGCCCGCCGAGTACGCGGTCGGCGGCGCGAGCGAGCGCTTGGTTGGGTTCGTTGACCTCGCGCCGACTGTGCTGAGCTTGGCCGGCGTCGAGCCGCCCGACCACTTCCAGGGCTACGCCTTCGCCGGTGAGTTCGAAGCGCCGCCCCAGCCGTATATCTACGGCTTTCGCGGCAGGATGGACGAACGCTACGACATGGTTCGCAGCGTGACCGACGGCCGCTTCATGTACATCCGCAACTTCATGCCGCACCGCATCTACGGGCAGTACATCCAGTACATGTTCCAGACCCCAACCACTGCCGTGTGGCACCGCCTTTACCACGCGGGCAAGCTCCAGCGACCCCGGACGCACTTCTGGGAGACCAAGCCCGCCGAAGAGCTCTACGATCTGGAGCGGGACCCCGACGAGACGCAGAACCTGGCTTCCAGTCCCGAGCACCGCAAGGATCTCGAGCGCTTGCGGGCGGCACGCCGAGAGTGGTCGCTGTCGATCCGCGACCTTGGCTTTCTGCCAGAGAATGCGATTCACGAGCGCGCCGGAGATGACGCGCCGCATTCGATGGGTGCCAACCCCATGCGCTTTCCGATCGGGCGCATCATGCGCATGGCGGAGCTGGCATCCTCCATGGAGGCCGGGGCGGAGGCCGACTTGCGCCAGGGCTTCGACGACCCCGACAGCGCAGTGCGCTATTGGGCGGCCCTAGGCGCCCTGATGCGCGGCCGTGACGGCGTCCAAGCCTTGGCTGGCCCTTTGCGGACGGCGCTGGGCGACGCGGATCCGACCGTGCGGATCGCCGCGGGCGAGGCGCTGGGTCGTTATGGCAGCGATGCCGACGCCGGGCGCGCGCTTGAAGTGCTCGTACAGCACGCCGATACGAGCGAAAACGGCTTGTTCGTTGCAATGGCCGCCCTCAACGCGCTGGATTACATGGACGAGCGAGCCAACCCTGCCCTTGAGAGGATCTTGGCCGTGCCGCAGAGAGATCCGCGCTACGACCGGCGCTTCGGCGCTTACCTGCCGAACTTGGTCGGCAAGATCCGGGCCGATGCAGAGTAGGCCGCGCCGTAGGCTTGCGGACCTTTGCTAGGATTTTCCGCGGATGAGGCGCAGGACTTTCTTGACTGCGGCGCTGGCGGGCTCGATTGCGAGCGCCGCTCGCCGCGACGACCTTGAGGCGGCCGCGGGCTTGGTCGACGCCCAGGTTGCTGGCGGCGCGGTCAAGGGCGCCGTGCTTGACGTCCGCCGCGGCGGGGACGTGTTTCAGCGCCACTTCGGCAGTGCCTTGACAGTGGACGCGATATTCTTGCTGGCTTCGATTACCAAGCCGATGACGGCCGCTGGCGCGATGCTGCTGGCCGACCGCGGGGAGCTGAAACTGGCCGATCCGGTCAGGCGCTTCGTTCCGGAGTTCAGCGGAGGGGCGCGCTCCCGCGTGACCGTCAAGCACTTGCTGACGCACACGTCCGGCTTGCCGGACCAGCTTCCCGAGAACGTCGAGCTGCGCAAGCGAAACGCTCCCTTGAGCGAATTTGTCGAGCGGACGATCCGCACGCCCCTGCTGTTCGAGCCGGGCACGCGCTACTCCTACCAGAGCATGGGCATCCTGTTGCTGGCCGAGATTTGCGAGCGTATCACGGGCACGGCGTTTCCCGATTACTTGGAACAGAGCCTGTACCGGCCGCTCGGGATGGAGCGCACCGCCCTGGGTCTGGGCCGAATCCGCTTGGAAGAGACGCAGCGCAGCCAAGTCGAGCAGGGCCCGCCGCACGGCGGGCAAGGCAGGTCCGAGGCCGCGCACTGGGATTGGAACAGCCGCTACTGGCGCGAGCTGGCGTCCCCGTGGGGCGGGGCCCATTCCAGCGCGGGGGACGTGTCGAGGTTCTTTCTCGAGTTCCTGGCGCCGGAACGAGCCGAGGTGCTGCGGCCGGCGACCGCGGCGCTGATGGTGCGCAACCACACGCCCAAGCTGGGCAGGCCGCGAGGCCTTGGCTTCGCTCTTGGCGTTGGTGCCGGCGCTGGCTGCTCGGAGCGCACCGCGTGGCACGGCGGCGCCACCGGCACGCTCGCTTGGGCTGATCCGCAGTCCGGGGTGCGCTTCGTGCTGCTGACCACATTGCCCAACACGGTGGCGAACAAGCTGCTGATCGGTCCCGTGTCGGGGGTGGTGTCTCAGGCCAGCCAGGCCTGAGCGCCCGGCCGTACTGCCGGCTCCGCGCTAGCCTAGACGCAGATGCCTCTCTCTCCGAATGCGGTCCCGTTGCGCGAACGGCTCATCTTCGCCATGGACGTGCCCGACACGTCCTCGGCGCTAGCCTTGGCGGATCGACTCGGCGATTCGGTCTGCTTCTACAAGCTGGGGCTCGAACTGTTCATGGACGGCGGCTATTTCCAGCTCGTCGACCGGCTCACGTCCTCGGGCAAGAAGGTGTTCGTGGATCTGAAGTTCTTCGACGTGCCCGAGACCGTCGGGCGAGCGGTCCGTCGCCTTGGCGGCCGGGGCGTGACGTTTTGCACGGTCCACGGCAACGACGCGATGCTGGCCGCGGCCTGCTCCAATCGCGGCGATGTCAAGATCTTGGCGGTGACGGCGCTGACGAGCCTTGACCGGGGCGACTTGGACGATCTCGGCTTCGCCTGCAACCCCCGGGAACTCGTCCTCTCGCGGGCGCGGCGCGCGTTCGAGATCGGCTGTGACGGGGTAATATCGTCGGGCTTGGAGGCACCGGCGCTGCGCCAACACGTGGATAGCCGCCTGCTAGTCGTCACTCCCGGCATTCGGCCCGTGGAAAACCGGCCCGTAGACGACCAAAAGCGCACTGTCGATGTGCGCCAAGCATTCTTGAACGGAGCCGACCACATCGTGGTGGGTCGGCCGATCCGGAACGCTGCCGACCCAAGCGCGGCCGCCGAGTCGATTCAGCGCACGATCGCCGATGTCTTCGCCGACTGAGGACACTTCGGCAACCTCTCCCGGCGTACCGACCGAGTACGGTGTGGAGGAGTCCCCTCCGGCTTTCACCCTCTCTCGCCCCCTCCGAGTAGGACCGCGGCCCGAGCAGGCTTGCCAGATACACGCTCACAGCAAGGAGCGGTTCCTGCTGCCACGAATTCCCGTCGTCTCGAGACAGGATTTGAACACTCCCGTGCTGTGTTCATCGGAGTGGAGCAGTGTGCGCGGAAATCCGTTACTTTGAGTCTATGACTAGCCATGAATGTCCTCTGACTGGAAATCGATGCCTGTTCCACTCGACACCCACCCAGGCTCGGGCCTGGCGCAACGAGTTTATCGGCCTAATGGGTGGCATATTGGCGGCTTCGGCGCTCTTGATCGGCTTGCTCAAGTAGTGACGGCTTGGTTACGCGATCGTCTGTCTTGACTCCGACCGTACGGAGGGGTTCAAGCGCACGCTGCTACAGCGGTGCCGACTGGGGAGACCTCTGAATACATCGACCTAGCCAAGACCGAGGTCCTTGGCCAGGCCCACGCGCTTCAGCTTGCCGCTGGGACCCTTGGGGATGGCCTCGACGAAGCGCACCACGCGGGGCACCTTGTGCGCGGCCAGCCGCTCGGCGGCGAACTGGCCCAGCGCCCGCTGCGTCAGATCGGAACCCTCCTCGAGCACTACGGCGGCCGCCACTTCCTCGCCGAGCTTCGCGTGGGGCATCGCGAAGGCCACGGCTTGCGCGACAGCGGGATGTTCCAGGAGCGCTTCGTCGATCTCGCGCGGGGAGATTTTCTCGCCGCCCCGGTTGATGAGCTCCTTCAACCTGCCCGTGATCGTGAAGTAGCCATCGCTGTCGCAGTGGCCTTGGTCCCCCGTGCGGAACCACTGCCCGTGGAAAGCGCTGGCATTGGCCTGCGGATTGTCCACGTAGCCGGCCATCACGTTCGCGCCCCGAATCACGACCTCGCCTGTTGCGCCGACGGGCAGCAGGCCGCCCGCGCCGTCCATGATCGCCACCTCCGGCCCGGCCGCGAGCCCGACCGTGCCGGGCTTCCGCGCGGCGGGGGGCAGGGGATTGCTAGCCATTTGGTGCGATGCCTCTGTCATGCCGTAGGATTCGACCACCGGGCAGCCAAAGGCCTCCTCTAGGGCCGCGAGGACGGACGGCGGCAAGGCGGCCGACGACGAGCGGATCAGCCGCAACCGGCTCCGGCCCAGGCTGGCGGCGTTCCTGGCCGAGCGTTGCAAGATCGCCTGGTGCATGGTCGGCACGGCGCTGTACCAGGTGGGCCGCAACTCGTCCAGCCACTTGAAGAAGCGCATCGGCGCGAAGCCCGGCGTCGCAGCCACCGACGCGCCGGCGCAAAGCGACGACAGCAGCGCCCCGATCAAGCCGTGGATGTGAAACAGCGGCATGATGTTCAGGCACGTGTCTTCGGGCCCAAGCCGCAAGGTCGATGCGATATTGGCCGCCGACGCGGCCAGGTTTCCCTGCGTGAGCGGCACCAGCTTCGGCTTGGCCGTCGTGCCGGAGGTGTGCAGCAGCAGCGCGGTATCTTCCGGTCTTGCCGCGTCCGGCAGGTCTCCGCCCGCAGCCGGGCCGCCCACGAGCCGGAAGCCGCCCGCGGGATCGATCGCTTCCAACTGCAGGATAGGGACGGACAGTCGCTGCGCCACCTTGGTTGCGGGAGTCTCGCTGCCCGCCGTCACGATCAAGGCCCGCGCCCGCAGGCTCTCCAAGCTGTCTCTGAGCTCTCGCTCGCGCAGCCCCGGGTGGAGCGGCGCTGCAGCTGCCGCGGCCGCCACGGCTACAAACGCCGCCGCCATGTGGGATCCGTTCTCAAGGACCATGGCAACGGCGTCGCCTCGCCCGATGCCGTTGGCGTTCAGCGCAGCGGCGGTCCGTTCGGCTTGCTGGCGCAATTCCCCGTAGGACATGCGCGCGCCAGACTCGCTGCGCAGCGCTGGCAGGGACCCGTCTTGTCCCGCCAATAGTCCCGCGATCGTGGTGGCTTGGGCGCTGGTCGGGTACGGCATCGGAGAGCGATCAGACTGGCCCTAGACCAGGTAAGTATAGTCGTCCAAGACCCGCGACGAAGTGGCCAGCACCTCGTGCTCGTCCTGGTCACCGATCAGCCCCGCTTGCTTGCGCTCGGCCAGCCGGCGCGCCAGCGCTTCGCGCAGGGCCTCGGGCTGGTAGCCGAAATCGCCGAGCACGTCCCGCACGTTGTCGCCCCGGATCGGCTGGCTGACGACGCGCCGCCCGTCCGTCCCGACCGCCACGTTGAGCTCCGTGACCGTTCCGAACAGGTTGTGAATATCCCCCAGCGTCTCTTGGTAGGCGCCCAACAGCAGGATGCCCAGATAGTACGGCTCGTCGGGCCGCGGGGCGTGCAACTCGAGCGATTCCTTGAAGTGCTTGGTATCCACGAAGCGGTCGACGGTGCCGTCGGAGTCGCAGGTGATATCGCACAGCACGCCGCGTTCGGTCGGGATCTCGTTCAAGCGGTGTATGGGGATGATCGGGAACAGCTGGTCGAACGCCCAGAAATCCGGGATCGACTGGAACATCGAGAAGTTGCAGACGAATCTCGACGCCAGCATCTGATCCAGATCCTGCAGTTCCTTGGGGCGGTGCTTCATCTGGCGCGAAAGGCGTGCGACGCGGCGGCAGATCTTCCAGAACAGGGCCTCTCCCTTGGCCTTGTCGCGCAGGCCCAGATATCCGAGTTCGAACAGCGAATTCATGTCGCCGCGCTGTTGCACGGCGTCGTGGTAGCGCTCGCGAAAGTTCTTGGCGTTGATGCCCTCGGCGATGTCGACCAGTTCCAGCACCGGCGGGGCGTCCGATTCGACCTCGGCGAACTCGCCGTCGGCGACTAGGCCAGGCGTGACCACCTTGCGCACGTCGGTGACCAGCATCGAGTGGTAGGCCACCATCGCCCGGCCGTGCTCGGTGACGATGGTGGGCGCGGACACTTCCTCGCCGGCGCAGACCTCTCCCAGCGTGTAGACGATGTCGTTGGCGAACTCTTGGACCGAGTAGTTCATCGAGAACTCGCTGGCGGTGCGCGAGCCGTCGTAATCGACGCCGAGGCCGCCGCCCACGTTGAGGTAGGCGATGTCGAAGCCCGCCTTGCGCGCCTTGGCGTAGACGCGCGCGGCCTCCTTGAAGGCCTGCTTGGCCCGGCGGATATCGTTGACCTGAGAGCCGACGTGGAAATGCAGCATCGTGAGCTGGCTCGCCGCGCCCCATTCCTTGATCAGGTCCAAGGCCCGCACCAGGGCGATCGTGCTCATACCGAACTTGGCGAACTCGCCGCAAGAGTCCTCCCACTTGCCGCTCCCCCGAGCGCCTAGCTTGACCCGCAGTCCGATCGGCGGCAGCAGGCCTTGGGCGCGGGCCAGCTTGAGTGTCAGCTGCAAGTCCTGGAGGTCTTCCACGACAATCACGGCCTTGCGCCCGAGCTTGGCAGCGGCCATGGCCAAGCGCAGGTACAGGTCGTCCTTGAGGCCGTTGCAAATGATCAGAGACCCTTCCGCCAGCGGCATGGACAGGGCCGCGATCAACTCGGCCTTGCTGCCGACTTCGAGGCCGTAGTCGTAGCGACGGCCCGATTCCACCAAGCGGCCCAGAACTTCGGGTCGCTGGTTGACCTTGACCGGGTAGGCGCCGATGTGGCGCCCGCCGTAGTCGAACTCCGCGATGGCAGTGGAGAAGGCTTGGTGCAGCGACGCCAGCCTCTCGTCCAAGATCTGCGGGAAGCGCAGCAGGAAGGGGGGCGAGAGCTGATTGCCCACTTGGTCCCGCACGGCCTCGTAGACATCTACCGCGAGGCCGGGAATCTTGTGTGGCGTAACGCTGAGATGGCCGGACGGGTTCACGCCGAAATAGCCGAAGCCCCAGTTGTCCAAGCCATAGATCCGCGAGACGCGCTCGATGGCCGAAGGTTCGGCGCCGGCATCGACGGAAGGCTGTTCTGCTAGGGGCATGCGGGGAGTCCTCGAACGGGTTCAGGCGCTTTCGCTTGGCGCTATTCGCGCGCGATTCTTAGGCCTTTGGGATGAGTTGCTACTGTAGCTTGCTGGATGCATCTCGGCGCCGGGCCTATCCAAGAGCCTGCTGGGTCGCCGCCGCAACCTTAACAACCACGGCATCGATTACCACGGCCAGCTTGCTTGCGGTGCGCTCGCGGTGCTTGCGAAGGTCGGCAGATCCCGCATTTCAAAATACAGAATCCCGTCTCCGCGCCCAAGAAGCCGGCTGCTCCCCCACGCATCACTTACGCTCCGCCCTTTCGTGACAGAGATTCCAGGGGTGCTGCGCGGGACGGGCCTAGACGCTACGGAAGCCCTGTTGAGCTGAGCCCGCCGGCTGGAATGGCGGTGCTAGAATTCAGCAGCCTCCGTGAGGACCGACACCAACGCCCGCAACCTCACTTTGGTATTCGCGGTCACGGTGGCGTTCGTCACCTACCTCGACCGGGTCTGCATTTCCGTTGCCGCGCCGTTCATGGTCGAGGACCTTGGGCTGAGCAGCGTCCGCATGGGCTATGTCTTCAGCGCATTCGCCCTAGCCTACGGTCTGTTCGAGATTCCAACGGGATGGATCGGCGACCGCTTCGGCCAAAAGCGGCTGATGGCCCCGATCGTTGCCGCATGGTCGCTGCTCACAATCCTGACCGGGGCAGTGCGGGGATTTGCAACGCTGGCCGGAATTCGCTTCTTGTTTGGCGCCGCACAGGCCGGCGCCTTTCCGACCCTGACCCGGGCCCTCGCCCGGTGGTTCCCGGCCAGCGAGCGAGGCCGCACCACCGGTCTGATGTGGATGGGAGCCCGCCTGGGTGGGTCTGCGGCTCCTCCCATCGCGGCGCTTCTAATTGCCCTGATCGGATGGCGCCCCACCTTTGCGGTGCTCGGGACCATCGGGTTGTTCTGGTGTTGGCTGTTCTGGCGATGGTACACGGACGATCCGGCCGATCATCCAGAAGTCGGGGAGTCTGAACTGGCGTACATCCGCTCGGAGGGCATTCCGCCGGCCGAGGCTTCGGTGGTCCCGTGGCGGCGCATGCTCGCCGACGGCAACCTCTGGGCCCTGTTCGGCATGTACTTCTGCTCCGCATACGGGTTCTATTTCTTCGTCACCTGGCTCCCGACGTACCTCATGGACGAGCACGGCCTGACTCTGGAGCGCTCCGGCCTCTACTCGGCGATCCCGTTGCTGGTGGGCGCGGCTGCCTGCGTGGCCGGCGGCACCTTCTCCGACTGGCTGGTCCGGCGGGCGGGCCTGCGCTGGGGGCGCAGGGCGGTCGGGATCGGGGGGTTCGCGTTGGCCGCGGTGGGCTTCGCCATGGCGGCGGTCGCCGGAGAGCCTTTGGCGGCGGTGTTGTGGATGGCCTTCGCGCAAGGGGCGCAGGACCTCACGCTGCCCGTGGCATGGGCGGTTTGCGTGGATGTCGGCCACCGCTATGGCGGGACGGCAACCGGATTCATGAACACGGCATCGAGCGCGTCCGCAGTCATCTCGCCGATTTCCGCCGCGTGGCTCGCTTCGCGGTTCGGCTCGTTCGAGTCAATGTTCTGGGCCGCGACCGTTGTGTATGGTATGGGGGCGGTGTTGTGGTTCTTGATCGATCCGGAACGGCGCGTCCAAGACTGAATCGATGCCCAAGATCTCGTATCTCTACCACCACCACACGTGGCAGGAACTCGGCGGCAGGGTCGGCGAGCAACCTGTCATCGTGCTGCCGATCGGTTCCGTGGAGGACCACGGACACCACTTGCCTCTCGACACGGACAACTTCCTGATTTGGAGCATTTGCGAGGAGGCGGCGAAACGAGCGGATGGCGACATCCTGCTGCTGCCGTTGATCCCGTACGGATTCGAGACGCACCACATGGACTTCACCGGCACGATTGACATCCAGCAGGAGCATCTCCTGCATTTCGTCTTGGACGTGACCAAGAGCGTTGCGCACCACGGCTTCCGGCGGATTCTGATCGCCGACGGGCACGGGTCGAACATGCCCGTCTTGGATCTCGTCGCGCGGCGCACGATCCTAGAGACGGACGCGCTTTGCGGAACGTTCATCTGGCCCGGCCTGGCCCGCGAGGAGATCCGCATGCAGCGGGAGTCCGGGCGCGGCGGAATGTCGCACGCCGGGGAACTCGAGACGTCGGTCTATCTCCATCTGGCCCCGGACAAGGTGCAGATGGAAAAGGCGGTCAAGGAGATCGGGATGCCCGAGTCCGAGTTCATCTGGATGGACCTGATGGACGGGTCGCCCGTGCACGTGATGGATGAATGGACGCGATTCAGCAAGACCGGCACATACGGGGATGCGACGATCGCCTCGGCTGCGAAGGGCCGTCCGATCTTCGAAGCCGTGGTTGACGCTTTCGTGCGGCTGGCCCGGGAGTTCAAGAACCGCCCCCGAGGCGAGAGGACCGATTACCACGGCCGCTAGCTCCCTTGCCGCAGATCCTCTTCGGGGTCCTTGCAGGACTGCCTGAAGTTCCGTCCGTTGCTGGGGTTCCTGCTACGGGAGACAGGGCCAGCAGTGTGGACACGACTTGGAGAGCCGGTACGGGACCGAGACTACTTCTTGAACAAGTTGTGGAATGCCTCTCGCGCATCCGCGGCGGGGTTCCGGCCGCCGCGGGCGGTGAGGTTGACCGACGAGCGAGGCTCGAAGTAGCCGCAGAAGTTGGAGCGCTCCTTGTCCCGGACCCACTCCGCCTGAGGTTCGGAGCATTGGTTGTTGCGGCCCGGATCGAAGAATCTGCAATGGACGCAGGAATGCCAGTCGGCGCCGCACGACGAGCAGGTCGCGTTGCGCTCAATCCTCTCGCGCGGCATCAAGCGTAGGGTGTGCCCGCAGCGATAACAGGAGAGGGATCGATCCGTCATAATAACGGCCTGGATCAGATTAGCATGAAAATTGCCCTCCAGCGACGGCGGTTGGGCCTGGCCTGCCTCGCCGTGGCGTGTTGGGCCTGTGGCGGTGCCGTGCCGCCAACCAACTACTACGTGCTCGACCTGCCGGCTTTGGCCCCGGCTGCTGCGCCGCTGGAACACACTGCCATCCTGATGCCCATCCGGGTGGGCGGCGTGATTCGCCAAGGCCGCATCATCTACCGCGAGTCCCCGGTGGAAGTGGGCTACTACGAGTACCACCGCTGGGCCGAGGATCCGCAGGAAAGCGTTTCGCGCGCCCTGCGCGAGCAGGTGCTGGCATTGGGAACGTTCGCGCGCCTGGACCACTTCGATGGCCGCACGGCCGCGGACTACGTGCTGCGCGGGGAGTTGCGGCGTCTCGAGGAGGTAGACCACGGCGGCGGCGTGCGGGCCGCCGTCGAAATCTCGCTGGAGCTAGTTGAATCTGCGACCGCGCGCGTGGTCTGGGCCGGCACCGCCGAGAAGAACGAGCAGGTGTCCGCTAGCGAGGTGCGCTCCGTGGTTGCGGGTCTCAGCGCCGCGGCCGAGCAGGCGATCCGGCAGCTCTCCGGCGAACTGGACCGTCATCTGCGCCCGCCCGGTTAGAACTCCGGCAGGATCGCGCTGCGGCCGCGCCGTGCGAAGCTAAAGACCTGTCGATCAGTGGTTTGCGGCTTGCTCGACAGACGCGGCTCGCGAGGCTCGGGCAGGCCCGCTAGCGCGAAATTCAGCGCCGCTGGCGAGCGAAACGTACCTGCTTGCCGGGTATTTCTCGGAATTCGAATCCGATTTCCCTAGCATCAGCAGGTTGGGCGCGTCGTGGATTGGTTGCTGCTAATTCTGCTTGCATTGGGACTGTTCGCCGCGAGAGATTCCCTAGGGCTGGCCGCGTTTCGAAATCGCGGCTTGCGCTTGGCGTATGCGACGTCATTGCTCGCTGCCGGCGCGGTTCTCGGCCTCCTAACCGAGAGATTGTCGCAAGCCGAAGCGCGGGCGCTCGTCAACGAGCCCTCCGCGTGGGCCGCCGCGATCGGCGTACACGGCCTCTTGTGGATCCTGTTCGAGCGAGCGAGGCGATCGAGCCGTCCCCAATCGCGGTCTGGGTGGCTGTTCGCGATCCCGTCGCCGCTGCTGCTCTACGCGGCAGGTGCCGCTACTTGGCAGGCCCTTCGCTGGTCCAACCTGCCGGGGTTCTTGGCCGGAGTTTCGGTCATGTCCGTCTATGGCGGGGTCGTCCTTGCCGCTGCGTTTGCAGCCCGCCGCCGGGCCAAACTTGACGCGAGCGTCGGCGCCGCGCTGGGGTTTGCCGCGGTGTCGAATATGAGCGCCCTGCTGCTGGTCTTGCTTCCGCACCAGTCACAGACCCCGCGAATCTTGGCCCAGCACATCGACTGGGTCGAGTCGCTCTCCGTTCTTGGCATTGTTGCGTTGATGGTTGGTCTCTCGTTCTTGGTCGCCCGCCGTACAAGGTCCTACTAGTCCCCCTAGGCGTAACTAGCGATGGAAGTCCTGTCGGGAATCCTCTACTCCCTCTCCAGCGCGTTCCTCGTGCCCACGCTGGTTGCCGTTCTCGCACTATTCGTTGGCATGACTTACCTCGTCGGGCAGTTGCTCTCCGAGGCTGTCGACCGGCGCGCCAATCGAGCGAGCCTGACCGCGTGCCGGGCGGAGGGATTGTCCCTGAACGGGTTCCTGCTGCAGTCGTGGCGAGGCCGGTTCGGGGCCGTGCGGAGCGCGCTGGAAGCCCATGGACTCCAAAGCGTTTTCGTCGACAGGCAGGTCACCGACATCGAGACGGCCCTGCGTGCCCGGATCGAAAAACTCTCAATCGTGTCCCGGGCGGGCCCGATGCTGGGCTTGATCGGAACGCTCATTCCCCTGCAACCCGCTCTTGCGGGACTTGCCGAGGGAAATATGCAGCAAATGGCCTCGAACCTGCTGCTGGGATTCACCACGACTGTGATCGGCCTGGTGATCGGAGGGGTTGCGTTCGGGCTTGGAACCATCACGAGGATCTGGGGACGCGCGGACTTGATCGAGATCCGGTTCCTGCTCGAGCGTTGGCGCGAAGAAGAGGAGCAAGTGTATGGACAGCAATCGACCGCAGCGCTCGCGGCTGCGGGACTGGAACTCGGCAGCTGATCCGCTCGCTGGCGCAGGCGGATCCGGCGACCCGCTCGTCGGCGTGGTCAACCTCTTTGATGCGTCGATGGTCCTCGTGGTCGCCCTGCTGCTGGCTCTCGCTGGAGCGGACAGCCTCGCCGAGATCGCGGCGCGAATGAGCCAGAAGGACATCACGATCGTGACGAATCCCGGAAAGCCGGACATGGAAATGATCGTCAAGCGCGGCGAGCGCATGGAGAAGCTCGAGTCTTCCGAGCTGCGAGGGGCGGGAAGGGGCACGCGCCTAGGCGTGGCATACCGGCTGGAGAGCGGGGAAGTCGTGTACGTGCCGGAGGGTGTGCCCTCCGCGATGGGGGAGTGATGACGCCTCGACACAGGAAACTCTTGAAGTGGCTCGCCGCCGTGGCGGCCGCGCTGTTCTTGGCAGGGGGCGTTGCCTACCACCTGCTGATGCCGAAGATGCTTTTCCTCGGCGTGCCCCCTCAGCAGCTGTTCCTGCTAGCCGATGCCGCCGATGCTACCGGCATCCGCTTTTGGTTCTGGTCGCGCGAAGAAATGGACGACCCGGAGCTTGAGACGGCCGACTTCTCCCGCTACGACGCGATCTTCATCTCGAGTCGCCGCATGGAGCCGCTGACGCGGCCTGTCCAAGACGGCTTGGCCGCAGCTGCTGCGCGAGGTGCCGGGGTGTTTTTCGTCCCAGCCGATCGGAACAACCGGCTCCTAGCCAGCCACGGAAACCCTGCCCACGCCGAGCAGGTCAGCGCGTATTGGGAGCACAGCGGGCCGCGCAACATGGCCAACCTGTTCCGGTACGCGGCCAGTCACTACCTCGGGAGCGGCGAGCCCTACGAGGATCCTCAGCCCACGCCGGAGGACGGCTATTACCACCCCGAGGCTCCCGACCTGATGCTGTCGACGGAGAAGTACGTCCAATGGATGCGCGAGTCGGGACGGCACCGCGAGTCGGGACCCCGCATCCTGCTGGACTTCGCCGATGGCTGGCGGCTCGGCATGACGACCGGAACCGGTGCCTTGCTGGAGGCGTTCGAAGCCCGAGGCGCGAACGTCGCCGCGATCTTCGGGGGCCAGAAGACGCCGCAGTTCGTGCGGGAGTTCCGGCCCGACCTGGTGATCTCGCGGCGCCATGGCCGCTGGTTCCAAGGCCCGCGCGGCGTCGAGCTGCTCGAATCCGAGTTCGACATTCCGGTAATGCGGGGTGCGTCGCTGATGTTTACCGGCGAGACCTTCGAGGAGTACCGCCAGACCAAGAACGGGCTCCGCGGGGTCGGCCTCGCCATGGGAGCGATCGTGCCCGAGATCGACGGGGCGATCGAGCCGACCCTGATCGAGGGGATGCGTGCCGAATGGACCGGCCGCCGCTTCGAAGCCGTGGAGCGGGAGCGCATCGGCCGCCTGGCCGACCGCGCCCTGCGCTGGGTCCGGCTCCGGGCCAAGCCCAATTCCGAGAAGAAGGTCGCAATCATCTATGTCGCGGGTATCGGGAAGGGCAAGATCACTGCGGCCAGCCTGAACGTTCCCAGGAGCCTGATCCGCTTCCTCAGGGGCATGCAGGAGGCCGGCTACGGCGTGGAAGGCCTCGTATCGGACGCGGACGCGCTGCTGGCCGAGATGCTGCACAAGGGGCGCAACATCAGCGAGAGCCAGCGCGGGGAGCTCGAGGAGCTGGCCTCCCTCGAAGGCGTCTCCCTGATCGACGAAGCGGACTATCTGGATTGGTTCGCGTCCCTGCCCGAGGCCTTGCGCGAGGAGGTTGTCGGCTCGTTCGGCCCGCCCCCGGGCCAGTTCATGACGGTCGAGCGAGACGGCCGCCGGCAGCTCGTCTTGCCCAAGCTCGAGTTCGGCAACGTGATCCTGATGCCGCAGCCGGCCCGCGGCGCCAACATGGACGCCCGACTCCAGCACAACGACCGGGTGCCTCCGAACCACCAGTACCTGGCTGCGTACTGGTGGTTGCAGCGCGAGTTCGAAGCTGACGCGATCGTCAACTACGGCACGCACGGGACGCACGAGTTCCTGCCTGGGCGCCCGCTCGGGCAGCTCGCCGACGACTGGTCCGACATCACGCTCGGGCGCATGCCGAACGTTTACGTCTACATCATGGACAACGTCGGCGAGGCCTTGATCGCCAAGCGCAGGGGCTCGGCCGTGACCGTCGACCACCAAGTCCCGCCCATCGGGGCGGCTTCGCTGTCCGAGGCCGATCCCGAAATCGGCGAGCTGTACCGCGCGGCCGAGCAGTTCGTCGATCAGGAGGAGGGCAGCCTGAAGGAGCGCTTGCGCGAGCAGATCGCCAAGCTAGGCAAGGCCCGCGCGCTGGACGAGGATCTGGGCCTCGACTGGACCGAGAGGCTGCCGACGGACGAGGAAGTTGCCGAGCTGAAGCTCCACATCCACCTGATCAACGAGGACCGGATTCCGCTCGGGTTGCATGTTCATTCCCAGAACAATCCTGCCAGCGAGGCGGCTCAGCTGGTGACATCGATGGTCGGCAGCGACTACGTCCGACGCGTGGCCTCCGACGAGATGGGGCTGCAGGTGGAGAGTGGCACGCGCTGGGAGGCTGCCAAGCAGAGAGCTGTCCATCATGTCGAGGCAGCCCTGGAAGGTCGACGGGTCGCTGCGGCGTTGCGTCCGGACGAGGACCGAGTCAGGACTATTTTCGCGTCGCTGCGGCTCACCTCTCGCGAGATCCCCCAGACGCTGCACGCCTTGGAGGGCGGCTACATCCCTCCCGGCGCGGGCGGCGATCCGGTCCGGAACCCCGCGGCGCTTCCGACTGCCCGCAACCTGTACGGCATCAACCCGCAGGAGGTGCCCACGCGGGCCGCGTGGGAGGTCGGGGTGTCGCTGGCGGATGCGCTCCTCGATGCCGAGCGGGAACGGCTCGGGCGCTACCCCAAGAAGATCGGCTTCACGCTCTGGAACACCGAATTGATCCGGCACTACGGCACGGACTTGGCGCAGATCCTGCACCTGATCGGCGTGCGCCCGGTCTGGGACCACAACGGGATCGTCGCCGACTTGGATCTGGTGCCAGTCGAGGAACTTGGCCGGCCCCGGATCGACGTGGTCATCCAGGCGGCCTCCCTGTTCCGGGACACCTTCCCGGACCGCATGGAGTTCCTGGACAAGGCGGTCCGGCTGGCTGCCGCAGCCGCCGACGGCGATAACTTCATCGCGGATCACGTCGAGGAGTCGCAGATCGCATTGAAGCGCGCCGGAATGTCGGCCGAGGACGCCCGGCTGTACGCCGGCGCTCGGGTCTTCAGCAACAACGTCGGGGGCTACGGCACGGGCGTTATCGACAACACCATCCGCAGTGGCGACTTCGAGGACACCGCGGGGCTGACCGAGGAGTACCTGGCGCGGGTCGGAGCGGTTTACACAGAGGGCGCCGAGTGGGGCGCGAACGTAGAGGGACTCTACGCGCAGGCCCTGGCCGGCACCGAGGCCGTCTCCCTAAGCCGCTCCACCAACGTCATCAGCCCGCTGACGCTGGATCACTATTTCGAGTATCTCGGGGGTATGACCATGGCCGTGCGCGACACAACCGGGACGTCGCCGGAGACCTATGTCTCGGACGTGCGCGACGTCGAGCGCGGCCGCTTGGAGACCGTTCGGGAGACGCTGACCCGCGACCTGCGCGGCAAGTATTGGAACCCGCGCTGGATCCGGGAGCAGCAGGAGGAGGGATTCTCCGGAGCGGTCGAGATCTCGCAAACCGCCACCAACCTGTTCGGCTGGCAGGTGACCAAGCCCGAGGCGATCGACGACTACGTCTGGGACGAGGTCGAGCGGGTCTACGTGGAGGATTCCTTGGAGCTGGGTATTCCCGAGTGGTTCGATCAGGAGAACCCGTACGCGCTCCAGAACGTGACCGCCGTGCTGATCGAGGCCGCTCGCAAGGGCTACTGGGACGCTGACGAGGAGACCCTTCGCCGCGTCGCGAATCGGTACGCGCTCTCGGTCGCGGACTACGGACCGGCCGGGGACTCCCGGACCGTTGACAATGCCGCGTTCCAGGAATTTCTGGGTCAAGCCCTGACGGCGCCGGGCAATGTCGAAGGCGCCACGATCCTGACCTCCTACCAGAGCTCTGTCGACCGGAGCGCAGGCTTGGCGGGGGCCGAGATCGTCCAAGGCCGCAGGCTCGTTCGGACCAGCGAGGACAGTTCCGCGCCCGAATCCGACAGCAGCGGTCTCGACAGTTGGCTGCTGCTGGGGTTGGCGGTCTTGGGAACAGCGCTTCTCATCGGCCTAAGACTCCGCAAGCAGCCCTAGCCGTGCGGAACCCTCCGCGTGGCACAGCAATTGAAAGGAAGAAACCATGAAGACGATAATTCGCACAGCAATCCTCATCTCCTTGTGCCTGTTCGGCACTGGCCAGTCAAGCGCTCAGGTCGGATCTGCCACGCTGACTGGAACGGTTCTCGATCCGTCGGGAGCGCCTGTCGGCGACGCGCCTGTCGCGCTCGAATCTCTGCGGACGGGAGCGGTTACGGAGTCCCTCAGCTCTGGCGCCGGACTCTATCGGCTGGCCGGCCTCGACACGGGCGCCTACAGGCTGGTATCTGAGAAGGAAGGTTTCCGGGCCTACCAAGCCGAGAGCATTCAATTGGTCGCCGGTCAGGAGGTCGTGCACAACATCCGCCTCGAACTCGGCACCGTCTCCGAGGAAATCACGGTGGTCGGCTCCTTCGCCGAAATCGAGCGGGTCGCCTCCAGCGGGGTGCGCGGCTCCAGCTATGCGCCGCCGGAGGTCGCCAGCATCCCGATGGTGGCCAACAACGTGGGCCGGAACTATCGGGCCATCTCTTTCCAGACTCCCGGCGTCGGCTTCGCGCGGTCGAGCCACGCGCCGTTCACCGTCAACGGCAACCGCCCGCTCGGCGCCGTGAACACGATGGTCGATTCTGCCGAGTACAACGATCCGGTCGCCGGCAACCTGCTCGGGCGAGGACTGACCGAGCAGCCTGTCTCGATGGAGACTGTCGAGGCGTTCGAGATCCAGACGTCGAACTTCAAGGCTGAGTTCGGACGGGCTTCCGGGGCGGTCGTCAACCTCGTCACCAAGCGTGGCGGGAACGAGTGGCACGGATCCGCCTATCACTTCTTTCAGAACGAGAAACTGAACGCACGAGGGGCGTTGCTCTCCCAGCGCCCGGAGCGGCGGCTCAACATGCCCGGCGTCACGCTGGGCGGGCCGATTCGCCGCAACTCCCTGTTCTTCTACGGCGGATACGAGCTTGGTGTGCGCAACCAGTACCGCGCCTCGTCGACGGTCCAGACGCTGACTGCCGAACAGCGCGCGAGGGCTGCCCCGAGCGTCCGCGCCCTGCTGCAACACTACCCGGAGCCGAACGTTCCGGGAACGAACCTTCACAGCGCGGCAGTGCCGAGTCCGCAGACTAGCCAGACAGGACTGCTCCGGCTCGATTGGCAGCCCGGCGACCGGCACCGACTCGGCGCCAGGGGCAACTGGGTCAACGCGATCGGCCCGACGCGGTCTCGCCTCCCCGCCGGCAACGCGAGCACCGACAACTTCTCCCGCTCCGCCGTCGTCAGCTTGGAGTCGTCCCTGTCCCGGAGGGCGTTTAACCAGTTCCGCGGGACGTACTCGACCTATTACGCGCATGTCAGCCCCGGCACTCCCTCCCTGGGTGATCCGGCAATCAACGGACAGGCGGGAGTCATCCTGGTGACCGGCCTGCCCCGCTTGGGCACGTTCATTCCGCTGACCCAGACCCGCTTCCACAACTACACGTACTCCAACGATTTCACGTTGGTTACCGGCAAGCACTCGCTGAAAGCGGGAGTGATCGGACGTCACATCCAATACAACTCCATCAGCGACCGCAACTTCAACGGGCTGATGATCTTCCCCTCGATCGGGGCGTTCCTGGGCGGGCAGCCGCTGATCTACTCCCGCGCATTCGGCGACTCGCGCATCGACCAGCGCAACCACGAATTCAGCCTCTATGCGCAGGACGACTGGCGGGTCACCCCCAGCCTGACGCTCAATCTGGGCGTCCGCTATGAGTTCTACGGCGTTCCGGGCGACAAGTACGGCCGGCTCGATCAGGACTACGGCTCCGATCCGAACAACATCGCACCTCGGGCCGGCTTCGCATGGAACGTCGGCGGGCAGGACAAGACAGTCCTGCGCGGCGGCTACGGGTTTTTCTTCAGCCCCCTGCAGATGGGCTTCATCGCCCAGTCGCGGTTCGCGCCGCCAAGTGTCACGACCTACTCCCGGTTCCGGCCCAGGTTGCCTGACCCTCTAGAGGGTGCCCGGGTCGGTTCCGATGAATACGTCTTGGACCGCGGGTTGGTCAACCCTTACGTGCAGAACTGGAACCTCACCCTCGAACGCCAGTTGTGGGGCATCGGTTCTGTCGGGAGTGTTGCCTACGTCGGGAACCGGGGGCTCAAGCTGGCCAGGACCTCCCTGCCGAACGGCGGGCCGAACCTGCGCGCGCCGTTTCGACCCGACCCCAGCCGCGGCGTGGTGAGCTACCTGACCGGCGGCGCGTACTCGGATTACGACTCCCTGCAGGCTTCGATCCGGGCGCGCTTGGGGCGAGGCCTCGCGTACCGCTTGGCCTACACCTTCTCGCGGACCATCGACGTGGCTTCGAGCTCCAACGCCGTGCCGACCGACCAGTCCGACTGGAACGTGGATCGCTCGTTCGCCGATTTCCACCAGCCGCATATCCTGACTGCCTTCGGCACCTACGAACTGCCGTTCGCCCGGCGAAACCGCCTGCTGGGAGGCTGGCAGGTCGGCACGCTCCTGTGGGCGCGCAGCGGCAGCCCGTTCTCGCTCCTGTCGAACACGGACAATCCGAACGGCTCGCGGATCAACCGGATCAACGATGTTGCGGGGACGATTGATCGCTCGTCCATGGGCAGCGTGCAGTTCCGGCTGGCCGAAGGCGCGACGCCGGACCAGATCCTGCCGGCAGCCGGCACCGTGGGCTCGCTGGCCCGCAATTCCGAACTGGGCCCGTCCTACTTCGACCTCCATGTGACGTTGGAGAAGGAGGTTCTGGTTGGGGAAGCCATGAGCGTCCGGTTCCGGGTGGAGGCCTTCAACATCCTGAACCGGGTGAACTACCACCAGCCGATCAACAACCTCGGTGACGGGCGGTTCGGCCAGGCCGTGAGGACGTACGAGCCGCGCCAGTTCCAGCTCTCGCTGCGAGTGACCTTCTAGGTGCCGACGATGCGAAAGGCAATTCCCCTCGCCGCCCTGATGGCCGTCCGCCTGCTGGCCGGAGACAGCTGGCCTGGATTTCGAGGAGACGGATCGAGCCTCACCTCGGCTCGTGACTTGCCCGTGGCTTGGTCTGACGACTCCAACGTGGCTTGGTCTGTCGGGCTCGAGGGCTACGGACAGTCGAGTCCGGTCATCCGGGACGGCACGGTGTACGTCACTTCCACGGTGGGCAGCCGCAAGGAGACCTTGGTGGTCGCGGCATACCGGCTCTCGGGCGGCGAACTGGAGTGGATGGACCGGAGGCCGTCTTCTGCGCCCACGGACGCGCACGAGCGCATGTCGAACGCCGCGCCCACACCCGTTGCGGACAAGGATGGCATCTATGCGTTCTTCGAAAGTGGCGACTTGGTCGCGCTGGACCACACTGGGAGGGAGCGCTGGGCTCGATACCTGGCCCGGAGCGGCGATGACTGGGTCGGGCGCCACGGCATCGGCGGCTCGCCCGTGCTGTCCGGGGACCGTCTCTTCCTGCACGTTGCTCCGTTCGGAGAGGGGCGCCTATACGCGATCGCCGCCGAAGACGGCCGCGATGTTTGGGTGCGGGGGCTGCCTCCGGCCCCGTCCTTCTCAACGCCCGTGATGATCGAGCACGGGGGACGCTCGCTGTTACTGACAACCGCCGGGGGCGGAGCGGCGGCGCACGACATGAACAACGGCGAGGAGGTGTTCCGGCGTCCCGCCCGAGGCGGCCGCGGATATGCGGTTCCGTCGGCCAGCGTGGCCGGGAGCCTGATCGTGATTGGCGCGGGTGACGCTGGCGGGACGCACGCATTCCGACTGGATACCCCGAACGCGACCTTCTGGACGGCTGACAAGGCCACGACCGAGTTCAGCTCTCCCCTGATCGCCGGAGGGCGCGCGTGGCTCGTCAATTCTGTCGGCGTCCTCTTCGAACTGGACCTGCGCACGGGAGAGCAGATCTCGACGAAGCGGCTTCCGTCCGGATGCTGGGCGACCGGGATCACGGACGGAGAACGCCTCTACTTCTTCGGTGTCGACGGAACGGCCGCAGTCCTGTCCCAGTCCAGTGGCGAGATCGTGGCCACGAACCGGCTCAGCACCGAGGGTCGGGTCTACGGGGTGGCGGCCGCGGACGCGTCGTTTGTGGTTCGGACGGGGAATCGGCTGGTGCGGATCGCGAGCAAGCCATAGCGCAGCTCCGCCATTCTTCGACAGATTGCCGGCGACAGGAAGGGCTGTCGTTTCCCAGCGCCGAGTGCGCCCCGGATTCCGGGTCCGGGCCTGAGGATGGCGGGCCCGCCGCAGCCATTGCCGAGCCACTTGGACGGTGCCGAGGGTAACGCCCTGAAGCGCAAGTGGGATGATGGATTGTAGTGCGTCAGGGCAAGCCTTGGAGCACTGCAATTCCCCAACAACAAGAGACGAACTATGACGCGCGCACTTCCATTGCTTACCGCGCTCGCCGGGCTTGCTGTCGCTGTGCAGGTGCCGGTGGCGGCCGTCGACCTGCCGAATTTCGTGGTCATCATGACTGACGACCAAGGATATGGCGACCTGGGAGTGCAGGGCCACCCCTCGATCCGCACGCCCCGCATCGACCGCATGGCCGCCGAGGGCCTGCGCCTGACGGACTACTATGCTCAGCCGTTTTGCGGCCCGGCCCGGGCAGCCTTGATGACCGGCACCTATCCGCCGCGCAACAGCCTGATGTTCAACCACATCCCGAGAGCCCGCACGGGCATTCACCCGAACGAGGTGACCATCGCCGAACTGCTGCGCGACCGCGGCTACGCCACCGCCATGCTGGGCAAGTGGCACCTAGGCGACGCGCCTGAGTTCCTGCCGACACGCAACGGCTTCGACACCTACTATGGCATCCCTTACTCCAATGACATGTGGCCGTTCCACCCCAAGATCGAACGGCGTCCCGATGAAGGCGAGCGCATGCGCTACACCCGCGAGCGCACGGCCTACACAGGCTATGCGCAATCCGATGAAACCTACCCGCTCGATTGGTTCCCACCCCTGCCGCTAATCGAGAACGGAAGGGTCATCGAGCACAACCCTCGCCAGGAACTGCTGACCGCGGCCTACACGGACCGGGCCATCGAGTTCATCCGCGCAAACCGCGAAGGGCCGTTCTTCGTCTACATCGCGCACACCATGCCACACGTTCCGCTGTTCCGCGGCCGGGCATTCCGCGACAAGTCGCTGCGCGGCCTGTATGGCGACGTGATCGAGGAGATCGACCACCACACCGGCCGCTTGCTCGACACTCTGGACGAACTGGGCCTTGACGAGCAAACGCTGGTCATCTTTACCTCGGACAACGGACCGTGGTCCGGCTACGGCATTGATTCGGGCTCGGCGGGCCTGCTGCGCGGCAGCAAGGGCACGGTATACGAGGGCGGCATCCGGGTCCCGGCGATCCTGCGCTGGCCCGGGCGCATCCCGGCGGGCCTCGTCTCGTCGAAGGTCGCCTCCGTGATGGACATCCTGCCGACCTTGGCGCAGCTGGCCGGCGGCGAACCACCACGGGATCGCACGATCGATGGCCGCGACTTGGAGCCGCTATGGTCCTCTCCGGACAAGGCCAGCGGGCACGAGACGCTGTACTTTTTTGAGGGCGCCTTCCGCTACCGGGCTGAAGACGGCCCCCCGGAAAACAATCCGCTCTTGCGCGCGGTGCGGGACGGCCCGTGGAAGCTGCACCTCGGGACCGAGTCTGACGGCGAGCGCGTCAAGATCGTGCCCGGCGAACTGTACCAGATCCAGTGGGATCCGAGCGAATCGCGCGACGTTGCGGACAAGCATCCGGACGTGGTCGCACGGCTCACCAGGCAGGCGCAGTCCTTCAGCAACGGCCTGCGCGGCGACACCCGTCCCTTGGGACGCTTGGCCGACTGAGCCCCCGCCCGGCCGCCTTATTCGACGGCGTACAGGCCGAAATCCACGCCTCGCAGGTCGCCGGCGAAGTCGCCGGTGGCCGCCAGCACGTTCCGGCCGGGGCGCAGCGCGGCCGCGTGGGCGCTGAGGTCCATGTGGTGATAGTGCCTCCCGCCGGACCGCGTGCCGGCGAAATCGAGGACCAGCTGGCCGTTAAGGTAAACCTCGCCCTGGTCGATCGCATGGTATGCCTCGATCCAGAGATTTTCCGGCACCTCCTCGAGCTCGAACGAATTCCGCAACCAGATCTGGCCGCCCGACCAGACGGTGCCGGTCGGGAAATTGGCATTGTCCCCCGACTGGAACGGCGCCGCCCCGTCCTGCCACCCGTCGCTGTCCTCGCCACCCGTCCAATCGTCCGGGGGCGCGTCCAGGCGGAATTCCCATTGTTGGGGCGCGTGCTCGGAGGTGGGGAGCAGCGAGCGTGCCACGCCTTGGGCCTCGTAGATGCGGCGGTGCAGCGCGTTGACGCTCTCTTCGTCGAACTTCACCAGCTCGCGGTCATACGTCATCAAGCCGTTGACTTCGCCCTCCACGTCACTCGTCTGGGTATAGATCGCGGCGGCCAGTCCCAACGCGCGCGGCCCGACGAGGTTGCCGACGACCTCTTGGTACTTGGCGTTGAGGTCCTCCCGGCTGAAATAGGTGCGGTAGCCCCAGTTGCGCTTGTCCGTCCACCACAGGTGCTCGTCGACCGGCCAGCCCAGGCCGCCGAATTCCCCCAGCAGCGTGGCCCTGTCGGCCGGCACGCGCTCCATGCCCGGGCCCGGGTACATGTGCGCGTCGAATACATCGCCGATGCCGCGGTCGGTCCAGCCGCTGGTAGTGTTCACCAGCCGCGTCGGGTCGCGCTCGCGGACGAACGAGTCGATGCGCTCCACGTCGTACTGGCCCCAGCCCTCGTTGAAGGGAACCCACATGACGATCGAGGGGAAGAACTTGAACGTGTCGACGAGCTCGGCCAGCTCGGATTCGAATTGTTCCGCGGAATCGGCCGGGCGCTGCGCGTCCTCGGCATCGGTGGAGCCTACCAGCAGGCTGTTGGGAGAGCCGCGCCGCAGGTTGCCGTTGGGCATGTCCTGCCAGACCAGCAGGCCCAGCCGGTCGCAATGGTAGTACCAGCGGGCGGGCTCGACCTTGACATGCTTGCGGGCCATGTTGAATCCGAGCATCTTGGTCACTTCGATGTCGTATTGCAGGGCCTCGTCGGTCGGCGCGGTATACAGGCCGTCGGGCCACCAGCCCTGGTCCAGCGGGCCGAACATGAAGATCGGCTCCCCGTTGAGCAGCAAGCGCGTGAAGCCTCGCTCGTCCTGGCCCAGCGCGATGTCCCGTATGGCGAAGTAGCTGCTGGCCCTGTCCAAGGTTTGGTCGCCTTGCAGCAAGACGATGTCTAGGTCGTAGAGTGCTGGCGTGTCGGGTGTCCACAGCTGGAGATCGCTCGGCTCGAGCTTGAGCGCTGTTGCGGCGTCTCCGGCGGCCTCGGCCACGGCGGTGTCTCCGAGATAGGCGGTCAGCCGGACCTCGCAATCGGCGCAGTCCCCGCGCGTGCGGACAGTCAGGGCCGCCGCGCCGGCCTCCCGGTCAGATTCAACATCCAGCCCTTCGATCGAGCCGGCGCTTGGCACGGGCTCTAGCCAAACGGTTTGCCAGATTCCGGTCACGGAGGTGTACCAGATCCCGCTCGGCTCGCGCACCTGCTTGCCACGCGCCTGCGTCCAGGTGTCCGTGGGATCCCAGACCGACACGGCCAGCTCCTGCTGTCCGGCATCGGCCAGCAAGTCGGTGACATCGAAGCTGAACGGGGTGTAGCCGCCCTTGTGCTCGCCCGCGAGCTGGCCGTTGACAAACACGGAGGCGTGAAAGTCGACCGCGCCAAAGTGCAGCAACACGCGTTCGCCGCTCCACTCTGCGGGCACCTCGAACGAGCGCCTGTACCAGAGCGTTTGCTCCTCCGTGGGCGCTTGGCCGACACCGGACAGCGTCGACTCGATTGCGAACGGCACCAAGATCTGCCCGGCAAAGGTTGCCGGCTGGGCGGCGCCCCTGTCGGTAAGGGCGTAGTCCCATTGGCCGTTGAGGTTGAGCCAGCGGCTGCGGACCAGTTGCGGGCGCGGATATTCCGGCCAAGGGAGTTCTTGGTCCACGTCCGCCGCGAAGCGGCTCACCATCGAGGTTTCGGGCGGCGCTTGGCCGCACCCAGCTGCGATGGCGACCGCCGCGACGACCACGGCGGCGGAAAGGAATCTCGGAACTAGGTGAGCGAACATTGGTCCCAGACTACCACCCGGTGCCCGACTGCGGCCTCTCTGTTCCGCACGAACGCCGCGGGTCGCGCCCGCTTCGGCGCAATGACTCTGCGCGGGACGTAGCCCGCGTGGCGCTACGGCGCTCCCTTGTCTGCCTCGGCGGCGGCCGGGGCTAGCTGGCGCAGCGCGTTCCTCGCCAATTCGGTGACGGGAGAGTCTGGGTGCAGGCGCAGCATTTCGTCCAGCTCGTCCCGCGCCTCGTCCAGCCTGCCCTGCTTGCCGTAGATCTCGGCGAGGAACAGCTGCGGGTAGCTGAAGTGCGACGGATCGGCCGACTTGGCCCGCAGCAGGAACTCGCGCGCCTTTTGGAACTGGCCCTTGTAGAAGAAGTTTATGCCTAGCTGCGAGTTGGCCAGGGCACTGTCGGGACGCATGCCCTGGGCCGCGAGATTGAAGTTCAATGCGTCGTCGAAACGGTCCTGCGACAGCAGCGCGCCGCCCAGGTTCACCAGCGGCTCGAACGCGAGCGGGTCGTGGTCAAGCGCCGTGCGAAAGTGCTCTTCCGCCTCGACGTAGCGCCCCGCCTTGTACGCCACCGTGCCAAGTTCGTTCCAAGCTTGCGTGAAGGAGGGCGAGATCTCCACGGCCTTGTGCAGCAGGGCGATCCCGCCCTCCTGGTCGCCCTTGCCGAATCGCGCGTGCGCCTTGCGCACCGCCGCCCGCGCCTTAGGCGTGACCTTGAGCGCCGCGACCGAGACGGTGCCTTGGTCCTCCACGCGGCGCGCCCGGGTGACTGCCGAGCGATCCAAGTCGACCTCGACATGGACGCGGCCCCGCTTGTCTGCAAAGGACTCGGTGACTTGGACGGTCTGCCGCGTCAGCCCCCAGCTGGGGTCCATTACGACGAGGGTGTAGCCGCCGGGCACTAGGGAGCGGAACGCGAACCGGCTCTGGCGCACAGGGGACTCGACGTGGAACGGGCTTTGGACCGCCGATAGCATGGCCCGGCCGCGCTCAAGGGACGGACTGACCTTGCCGATCAAGTCGAGCGTTTCCGCCGCCGTCAAGCTAGCCGCCAGCGGCCACAGCGCGAACGCCGCGATCAGCCCGGGCGGCACCAATGACAGGCGCTTGCGCCCCGGCGCGAGCCTGAATGTGCAGGGCCTGAGCAACGCCATATAATGTTAGCTCTACTCTTCCGGCAGCCCGCGTCCGCGCTTGGAACTACCAGCACATGAGCCTAGTCAGATTCGCCACGGGTGCATTGGGGAACCTGAAGCAGACCGCGGCGGTCGCGCCGAGTTCCAAGCACCTCGCCAAGGCGATGGTGGAGCCGCTGCGATCCACGGCGCGTCGCTGCGTGATCGAATTCGGGCCCGGCACGGGGGTCGTGACCCGCGAGATCCTGCGCTGCATGCCCGCTGACAGCATCCTGTTGGCGTTCGAGATCAATCCGCAGTTCGTCGACTATCTGCGCTCGGAAATCCCGGACGAACGCCTGCAGGTGGTGGCCGCCGGTGCCGAGACCGCGACCGCTGAACTGGATCGGCGCGGCATCGCCGACGTGGATGCAGTCGTTTCCTCGCTGGGCATCGCGAACATGGATTCCGCGGCCGTCGATGCGGTCTTCCGGCCGCTGCGGCCATACTTGAACCCGCAGGGCGCCATCACCCAGTTCCAGTACTTTTACCGCATCAAGCTCGACCAGGGCCGCGTCGAGTACTTCAACACGGGCAGTCTGATGCGACGCTACTTTTCCAAGGTGCGCTCGACCCGCGTCTGGCTGAACTTCCCGCCGGCCTACGTGATCACCTGCCGGGGGGCGTTGACCGATGTCTCGCCAGCGCATGGCTGATCCGATGCCGGCAGCGTCGGAGATTCTCGCGCAGCCGAATCGAGCCAAGCGCCTTCTTCGGATGCCGGAGGAAGCCTGATGGTGCTCGACATCGTGCTGGGAGCCATCCTGCTGGCCTCCGTGATCGGCGCGACCCTCAACGGATTGACCAAGGAATTGCTCAGGATCGCCTCGCTTGTCGTCGGCCTGCTCGTCGCGATGTGGGGCTACGGCCTCTTGGCCGGCTATCTGGCCCAGTGGATCTCTAACGCGAAGGTCGCCTCTGCCGCGGCCTTCGCGCTGCTCTTCATCGGGTGTCTGATCACGGGCGCGCTGCTGGCCCGCCTGCTGGCCGGGATCTGGTCCTTGGCGGGCCTGGGCTTGCTCGACAGGCTGCTGGGTGCCGCGTTCGGCGCCCTGCGCGGCCTGCTCTTGGCAGCTGTGCTGTTGCTAGCGCTGGTGGCCTTTCAACCCGTCGCTGACACCGCGGGCCTAGTCGCTGATTCGCGCATCGCCCCGTTCGTGCTCAATCTGGCCCGCACCGCCGCTGCCGTGGCCCCGGAAGCGCTGCGCGAGGCGTACCAAGACGGCCTGGCCCGCGTCCGGGACATTGCCGGAGGCGACCCCGCAGCGACCCGGTCGCGCTCCTTCAGCCGCGCACCAGTCGTCGCAGGGGAGAAACCGGATCACGGGACCCTCCGTCTCTCGATGTAGGATGAAACCGCTCGCCTTGCTGCTTCCGGCCCTGCTGGCGCTGTTGCCGGTTGTCGCGCAAGATGCTGAAACCGCTGCCGACGGGCCCACGTTCTCGCTCGACGTCAGGGTGGTCAACTTGCTCGCCACGGTCAAGGATCGCAACGGGCGCCTGCTCAGCACCCTGACGAAGGACGATTTCATCCTTTCCGAAGACGGCGTCAGGCAGGAGATCCGCTATTTCGCGCACCAGACGGACTTGCCGCTGACGATCGGCCTGCTGATCGACACCAGCGGCAGCCAGCGCGCGCTGATCAGAGACGAGCGCAGCGCGGGACTGATGTTCTTCCGCTCGATCCTGCGCAAGGACAAGGATCTCGCGTTCCTGATGAGCTTCGACCGCAATGTCGAGCTGCTGCAGGACTACACCGCCTCTCTGGGACTGCTCGAGCGCGGCTTGGACGGGTTGCAGGTCGAAGTTCCCACCAGCGGGCTGCATCCCGGCCCCAGCGGCGACAAGCAGCCGACCAGCACGGCCCTCAACGATGCGCTGTACCTAGCCGCCGACGAGATGTTCCGCAATCAGGTCGGTCGAAAGGCGGTGGTGGTGATCTCCGACGGCTATGACTACGGCAGCAAGACCAGCCTGAAGAAGGCCATCGAGGCGGCTCAGCGCGCCGACATCGTGGTGTACACCATCCAATACGTGGACCGGCACTTCGCAGGCCGGGCGTACTTCAATGTCGGCTCCGGGGCAGGGACGCTCAAGAAGATGTCCGAGCAAACCGGCGGCAGCGCATTCCGGGTCTCGCGGGGGATCCGTCTGGCGGGGATCTTCCAGCAGATCGAGGATGAACTGCGCGGCCAGTACAGCATCGGCTACACTCCCAAGCGCGGGCTCGACAGTCCCGGATTTCGCAAGATCTCGCTCAAGGCCGCTGGCAAGGGCCTGAAGATCCAAGCGCGGAACGGCTACTACGCCGACGCGATCTAGCCGGTTCCAAGCGACGGGCGCCGCGCAGTCAGCGCCGCTGGTCGCTATCCGCGTAGAACCCGTACCCGGCGTGGTGCAGGAAGACGTCTTCGAGGCTGGGCCGCGAGATCTTCACGGATTCGATCTGAGTTCCGAAGCGAGTCATCAGGCGGGCTGCCCATTTCGATCCCTCGGGGTGTTCGAAGCGAATCTCGTCGCCGTTGACGCGGGCGTCTTGAACCGCGAATTCTTCGGCCAGCGCCGCCGCGACAGCGGCTGTGCCGCCGGTAGCCAGCGTGACGACTTCGCCGCCGATCTCGGCCTTGAGGTCGGCGGGCGTGCCCTGGCGGATCAACTTGCCGCGATCCAGGATCGCGAGCTCGTCGCAAGCATCGGCCTCTTCCAGCAGATGCGTGGTCAGCAGTACCGTGACGCCGGCGGCAGACCGCAACTGCTCCAAGTAGCGCCAGAAGGCCAGCCGGGCCACGGGATCGACTCCGGTGCTCGGCTCGTCGAGCAGCAACAGCTTCGGGCCGTGCAGCAGCCCCTTGGCCAGATCCGCCCGGCGGCGCAGTCCGCCCGACAGGGTCTGCACGCGGTCCTTGCGTCGGTCCCCCAGGCCGACCCTTTCCAGCACTTCTCCGATGCGCTCGGCCAGGTCGTGCCCGCGCAGGCCATACATGTGGCCTTGGTGCACCAGGTTTTCCTCGACGGTCAGCCGGGAGTCCAAGCTCTGGGACTGGAAGACAACGCCGACTTGGCGCCGGGCCTCGATCGGTCGCTCGGTGACATCGACGCCGAACAGCTTGGCGCTGCCGCTTTCGGGCGCGAGCAGGGTGGAGAGGATGCGGAACAGCGTGGTCTTGCCACTGCCGTTCGGCCCGAGCAGGCCGAAGATAGACCGCGGCGCGACTTGGAAGCTGACAGCGTCTAGCGCCCGAGTCTCGCCGTAGCTGTAGGTGCATTCCGAGATTTCTACTGCAGCGGGCGCGGGCATCCAGAGGGCTATTGCCTTGACGGTAGCACAGCGAACCGCCGCTCCTGATGCCGCCGTTCGCACGGGTGTGCGGTGCCGTCGGCACGCTTGGAAAGGCGCGGGTGTCAGGGACCACGCGCAACGGGGCAGCGGGACAGTTGACCTATACCGGTCGGCGCGAGCACAGGAACGGCCGCCGCCGGTCACAAGCCGGGTCTGGCCATTGCGCTGGGTGCTATCTTGCGGCGCCGGGCGTGAACTGCCGCCGGGTAGATCGCAGGGACGGTCGCAAGCGTCCGCGTTTCCTGCGTTGCTATTCTTCGAAGGGGCATGCTGGTGGGGCATGCCAATTCCCATGCGAGCAGGTGCCGGCAGTCGGGAGGAACTTCCGTGAGGAGAAGCATAGCTAGGCTGGCCGCGACGTTGGTCGCCGTTGCTGGCTTGGGAACGGCGCAGGCCGCGGCCAGCGGGCGTCCTGAGAACAAACTCGTCAAGCGATCGGACGTTGAGTTCATTCCCCTGAATCCCGCGCGCGGTGAACTCGGCCCCAAGGCGGGAAAGCTCTGGGGTGACATCCGGACAGACGTGCCGTCCGGGGTCCTTGTCAAGTTCGTGGACGGCTTTCAGTCGCCGCCGCATATTCACAACATCACCTACCGTGCGGTCGTGATCAGCGGTGCCGTTCACAACGACGACCCTGCTGCCGAGAAGATGTGGATGGAGTCCGGCTCCTTCTGGACGCAGCCGCCGGGGGAAACCCACATCACCGCCGCGAAGGGCGAGAACTCCTTGATCTTCTTGGAGATCCTGTCGGGCCCCTATCTCGTCAAGCCCGCGGATGAAGCGTTCGACAGCGGCGAGCGCCCGATCAACGTCGCAGCGCGAAACATCATGTGGCTGGAGGCGGAGGACGCAGAGTGGGTCGACGACGAAGGCCCCGAGATGGCCTACCTCTGGGGCAGCGTCGAGGAAAACGAGAAGAACGGCACCTTCGTCAAACTGCCGTCCGGTTACGGCGGTGAACTCAGCACTAGCGCCCCGATGATGCGCGCTGTGACGATCCAAGGCCGGGCCACCATCCAGCTGTCAGGCGAATCCGACACCCACAGCCTGGACCCGGGCAGCTATTTCGGCTCGAAGGGAGAGGCGGCGCACCGGCTCTCGTGCGACTCGGACGAGGAGTGCATCCTCTATCTGCACACTGAAGGCAAGTATCAACTCCGCGCCTCGCTGTAGCCTGAGATGTGAAGTCACCCGAAGGGGGCATCTAAGATGGCCGAGCCGCCAGATTCGGCTGTTGCTCGATTTCGGGCCATGAGGCCGTGCCGAGGATCGAAGCCTTCCCGGCGCCTGCGAGGGGAGGCTGCCTCGGCGGGCAGGGGAGTCAGGATGGGCTTGGATTCCCGTCCACCTGCCTGCGCAGGCACGCAAAGAACTTGTCCGCCACCATCTTGGCCGTGCCCACTAGCAGCCGCTGGCCGACACGGGCGATCGGGCCGCCGACCTTGGCCGAAGATTGCACCGCGACAGTACTGCCGGTTCCGTTCGGCGAAATCTCGATGCTAGCCTCGCCCTTGGCGAAGCCGGTGCTGCCCTTGCCGTCGACCTGCAGGGTGAACGAGTCCGGGCGCTGCATGTCGCGCATAGCCACGGTCCCGCGAAACCTGCCCTTGATGGCAGCCACGCCGATCGTCATCGCTGCCTCGTAGCGGTCGTCTCCGAGGGGTGTGAGCGCTTCGCATCCGGGCAGGCAGCCGGCCACTGTCTCCGGCGTGGTCAGGGCGTCGAAGACGGCCTCGGGAGGCGCCTCGAATTCGTATTCGCTGTTAAAGTCCATTCTGCAGCCGCTTCCGCAAGACTACCAGAGGCTGCTATCGGCGTACCGGCACGGGTCTTGAACTGGACTCGAGGCTGTTCAAGTGCTCCGCCAGGTGCTCCAAGCTGGCCAGATTGTGGGCCGGGAGAAAGTCATCCACGTAGGGCAGTGCCGCTTGCAAGCCGCGCGTGAGCGGCTCGTAGGCTGCGTCCCCCAGTAGCGGGCTGAGCCAGACCAGCCGGTGGCAGGATCGTTGCAGCCTGGAAATCTCGCGACGCAGCGCCTCCGGCTCGCCCCTGTCCCAGCCGTCGGAGACCACCAGAACCACGGCTCCCCGTCCCAAGACGCGCCTGGCCCACTCGACATTGAAGGTGCGCAAGGCATCGCCGATGCGGGTACCGCCGGACCAATCGGGCACCAGCCGCGCCACCTCTTGCAGCGGGTTGGAGCCGCGCCGCCCGCGCAGCTTCTTGGTGATCCGAGTCAAGCGCGTCGCGAACAGGAACGATTCGACGCGCTCCAGATTCCCGCTCAGGCAGCACGCGAACCACAGCAGCATCCGCGTGTAGCGCTCCATCGATCCGCTGATGTCGCACAGCAGCACCAGGCGGCGCGGGGCGGGCTTCGGGCCGCGGGTCGGGATTTCGCCCGGATCGGTCTCCCGTCGCGCCAGCCGTCCGAGCAGGGCGCGGATGTCGGGTGCTTCTCCCGCGCCGCGCTGCCAGCGCTTCGTCCGCCGCGGGGCCGGGCGCCAGCGCAGTTCGCGCAGCATGTCCACCGCTTGGGACAGTTCCTCGGCGCTGAGACTCTTGAAGTCCTTTTCGCGCAAGACCTCCCGGTCGCTGTAGGTGCTGATTTGCACTCGTTCGAGGGCCGCTTCGCCGGCTTGGCTGTCAGACCGAGCGGTGCCTGAGAGCGATTCCATTTCGACCACTGGATCGCCGAACCGCTGCTCGCTGCCCAGCGGTCGCAGGTCGAGCTTGGTGCCTGCGCCCGAGGGCCCGCTCCAGAACAGGCGGAAGGCACGGTCGAACACCGGCAAGTCTTCCGCCCGGCTGACCAGAGCGGCCCGCAGCGCAAGCCGGAAGTCCTGCCTGCGGCCGATGTCGACGTGCTCCAGCGCGCGCGCGGCTGCGATGGTGGCCCCGGCCGGCACCGGCAGGCCGGCCGAGCGCAGCACCCGGGCGAACTGGGTCAGGTTATCTAGGAGGTGGCCCATGGCGAGTCGGCCGCCTGTCCCGCCCTGCTGCTGCGAATCCCGCGGTGGGCGGCCCGGTCAAGCATCGCCTTGACCGGCTCGCCGCGCACGGCGGCGATGTCCTCCTGGTTCTTGAGCAGGATGCCCAGGGTCTCGTCCACGCGCCGCTCGTCCAAGCGTTCGCAGTCCAAGGCGACTAGCGCGGCTACCCAATCGAGCGTCTCCGACACTCCCGAGGTCTTGTACAGCTCGGCGTCGCGCAGTTCCTGCACGAAGGCGGTGGCACTCTCGCTCAGCGCCTGGGAAGCGCCGGGGACCTTCAGGTTGACGATGCGCAGCTCCTTGTCGAAATCGGGGTAGTCGATCCAGCAGTACAGGCAGCGCCGCTTCAACGCATCGTGCAGCTCCCGCGTGCGGTTCGACGTGATCAGCACGATTGGCGGCTGGGCCGCCCGGATCGTGCCGAGTTCCGGGATCGTGACCTGGAAGTCTGACAGCATTTCCAGCAGGTAGCCCTCGAATTCGTCGTCGGCCCGGTCCAGCTCGTCGATCAGCAGCACGGGCGCAGGGCCGCGGTGCTCGAGCGCCTGCAGCAACGGGCGCTCGAGCAGGAATTCCCGCCGAAACAGTTCCTTGGCGGCCTCGCGCCGGTCCAAGCCGCCGCCGTTCCGCATCAGCTGGATCTCGAGGATCTGGCGCGTGTAGTTCCATTCGTAGACCGCGTGGCTGATGTCGAGCCCCTCGTAGCACTGCATGCGGATGAGATCGCGCCCGAGGGCGGCCGCGAGGGCCTTGGCGACCTCGGTCTTGCCGACACCGGCCTCGCCTTCGAGCAGGACGGGGCGCTGGAGCTTGAGCGCCAAGTAGACAGAGGTCGCCAGGGCGCGGTCGCAGACGTAGTCCTCCCCGGCCAGCGTCGCCTGCAGCTCGTCGATCGAGTCCGGTATCGGCCTGTGGGCGGACATGCCTGCGGGCCGCCTGTCAGCCGCAGCGCGCGGCTGCGGCAGTCAGCGCCCGGCCCACCCACACATGGGCCACGGCGCTGCGGTACTCCGCCGAGGCGTATACGTCCCCAAGCACCTCGTCATCGTCCAGCGAATCGCCGACGCAGCGCGCGGCGTCAGCGATCGCGCCGGCGCTGAGGGCCTTGCCCGCCAAGGCGTCTTCGACAGCCGCCGCCCGAACCGGGGCGGGCACGAGGCCGCCCAGTGCCACGCTCGCGGCGCTGCACACGCCGTCCGCGACCGTCACCGAAGCGGCCGCTCCTATGACCGCGTAGCGCGATGCCGGATGCGAGAACTTGGCGTAGGCCGAACCCTGCCCGCTGCTGCCGGAGGGCAAGCTGATGGCCGTCAGAATCTCGTGTTCCTCCACGGCCGTCGTCATCAGTCCCTCGAAGAAGTCCGCGGCGTCAACGGTGCGGGTGCCAGAGGAGCCCGCGATGGAAAACTCCGCCCCTAAGCAGCGGAGCACGGCCGGCAGATCCGATGCCGGATCGGCGTGCGCCACGTTGCCCCCGATGGTCCCGCGGTTGCGGACGGCTGGATCGCCGATCATGCCAGCCGCCTCTGACAGCGCGGTCGCGCCGGATTGGAGCGTCGCGGACGCCGCGATTTCCGCATGCGTCGTGAGCGCGCCGATCACGATTCGACCAGCCTCCTCGCTGATGCCGCGGATCCCGTCGATCCGGCCGATGTCGATTAGCGCCGAGGGAGCGGCTAGGCGCAGCTTCAGCACGGGGATCAGGCTATGGCCGCCCGCCAGCACCTTGGAGTCAGGGTGTTGCTCCAGCAAGGCCGCAGCCTCGGCCACTGAACTCGCCCGGTAGTAGTCGAACTGTGGTGCAAACATGATTCAGTTCCTCCCCTGTGCTGCTTGGATGGAGCGCCACACGCGCTCCGGCGTCAGCGGCATGTTGACAGCCTCCACGCCGAGCGGCGCCAAGGCGTCGATCACGGCGTTGTAGACGGCCGCGGTGGATGCGATGGTGCCGGCTTCGCCGATACCCTTGACCCCCAGCGGGTGGTGCGGCGAGGGCGTGACGGTCGAGTGGACCTCGATATCCGGCAGCCGGTCGGCACGCGGCAGTGCGTAGTCGAGCATCGTGCCGGTGAGCAACTGGCCGTCGTCGTCGTAGACCCCCTCTTCCCAAAGCGCCTGTCCGATGCCTTGGACGATGCCGCCGTGAACCTGTCCCTCGACGATCACGGGATTGATCTGCGGCCCGCAGTCGTCGACCGCCACGTAGCGCTTCAACTCCACGTTCCCGCTCTCGGCGTCGACCTCGACCACGGCAAGGTGCGCGCCATACGGGAAGACGAAGTTCGGCGGGTCGTAGAACGTGGTGGCCTCGAGCCCGGCTTCCACGCCTTCGGGCATGTTCCAGGCCACGTTGGCCATCAGCGCGATGTCCTGGATCGTCTTGCTGGAGTCGGGCGAGCCCTTGACAAAGAACTTGCCGTCGTCGTAATCCATGTCCTCCACCGCCGCTTCCAGCAGGTGGGCGGCGATCACCTTGGCCTTGTCGCGGATCTTGCGCGCCGCCAGGGCCAAGGCCGCCCCGCCGACCGCCGTCGTCCGACTGCCGTAGGTGCCCCATCCCATGGGCGTGTTGTCCGTGTCGCCGTGGATCACCTTCACGTCGTCGGGCGAGACGCCGAGTTCGCCCGCGATGATCTGGGCGAACGTCGTCTCCTCGCCTTGGCCGTGCGGAGATGCTCCGATCATGACGTGGACTTTGCCGCTGGGGTGGAAGCGCACGATGGCGCTCTCCCAAAGACCGCCCTGGAAGCCGATCGCGCCGGCCACTTGCGAAGGACCCAGGCCGCAGATTTCGACATACGTCGACAGGCCCAGGCCGATGTAGCGCCCGCTCTTGCGGGCCTCTGCCTGCTCGGCGCGCAGCTGCTGGTAGTCGGACTCAGCCAGCAGCTTGCTCAGCGCGCCGTCGTAGTTGCCGCTGTCGTAGGTGAGGCCGGTCACCACGTCATGGCCGTTGTCGAACTTCGGGATGAAGTTGCGCCGGCGGACTTCTGCCGGGTCCAGCCCGAGCTTGGCTGCCAGCAGGTCCACCAGGCGTTCGACCATGAAGGTGGCCTCTGGCCGGCCCGCCCCGCGATAGGCCTCTACCGGAGTCGTGTTGGTGTACAGGCCGTAGACATCCTCGTGGATGGCCGGGATGTCGTACACGCCCGAGAGCATCAGTCCGTGCAGGATGGTGGGTATGCCCGGCGCCGCCGTGGACAGGTATGCGCCCATGCCGGCCCAGACCGTGGCGCGAAGTCCCTTGATCTTGCCGTCGGCGGTGGCAGCGAGCTCGATCTCTTGCACGTGATCCCGGCCGTGCGTGGTGGCTTGGTAGTTCTCGCTGCGCGATTCCACCCATTTCACCGGTGCGCCCAGCTTCTTGGAGCAGAACATCGTGATGAAGTCTGCCGGGTAGGCCGCGATCTTGCTCCCGAACCCTCCCCCGACTTCGGGGGCGATCACGCGCAGGCGGTCCTCGGGGACGCCGATGACGAGCGAGGACAGGAAACGCAGGATGTGGGGGTTCTGCGTGGTGTTCCAGACGGTCAGCTCGCCCGTGGCAGCGGTGTAGCTGGCCAGCGTGGCGCGCGGCTCCATCGCGTTGGGGATCAAGCGCTGCTGGATGATCGTCTCCTTGACCACCACATCGGCCTCGGAAAACGCCTCGTCGATGTCGCCGCCCCCGGTGACAGTCCAATGGAACGCTTGGTTGCCCGCGATCTCGCCGTGGAGCTGGGGTGCCCCGTCGGCGGCAGCCTTCTTGGGCTCGACTACGGCATCCAGCGGCTCGTAGTCGACCTCGATCAGGTCCAACGCGTCGTATGCCTCGTGACGGGTCTCGGCGACCACGACCGCGACAATGTCGCCAACATAGCGAACCGTGTCCTTGGCCACGCAGTGATAGTCGGCGATCGTCAGCCCCGAGTCGGGGAGCAGCCAGGCACACGGCGAGGGAGCGATCTCTCCCTCAGTGTCCGCGCTGGTGTAAACCGCCACCACACCCTGCGCGGCGGCGGCCTGCGAAGTGTCGATGCCGTTAATGCGGGCGTGGGCATAGGGGCTGCGCAGCAAGGCTGCGTGCAGCGTGCCCGGCAGAGTGATGTCGTCCGTGTAGCTCGCGCTGCCCGTGATCAGCCGCGGGTCTTCCCGCCGCCGGATGCCAGAGCCGAAAGTCGATGCGCTCATGACGTCCCTCCCTGTATCGTTTCCGCGGCGTCTCGGACGGCGCGGACGATGTTCTGGTAGCCGGTGCAGCGGCACATGTTGCCCTCGAGGCCGTGGCGGATTTCCTCGGCAGAGGGATCCGAATTGCAGCGCAGCAATTCGTGCGACGCCAGGATCATGCCGGGCGTGCAGTAGCCGCACTGCAGGCCGTGCTTGTTCCAGAAGGACTCTTGCAGCGGATGCAGCTCGGAGTCGCCGGCCAAGCCCTCGATCGTGGTGACCGAGGCGCCATCGGCCTGCACCGCCAGACAGGTGCAAGCCTTGGCCGAGACGCCGTCCAGCAAGATCGTGCATGAACCACACTGGCTCGTGTCGCAGCCGACCTTGGTGCCGGTCAGCCCGAGCACGTCGCGAATGAAATGGACTAGCAACAGCCGCGGCTCGACCTCTCTGTCGTAGCGTCGGCCGTTAACCGAGATACTGACTGGTATCGTCACCCTCTATGCCTCCCCTGGCGTCCGATGCGGAGGGTGCCGCGGCAGACGCGCTGAGAGATTGTAGCGCAACGGGAAGTGGGGTGAAAACGGCGCGTCAGATCGATGCGCAGGAGAGATCCACGATCACGGGGGCTGATTGGGGCCACTTACAGCCTTGGAGCTCTTCGACCGCTTTCCGGTACTCCAAGTCAACCCAGGCGCGGCGCATCTGATCCGCAACGAGTGTGGTTCCAACGATGCGGTGAAGTCTCCCAGTCACGGGCTTGTGAATGTCGAATCCGTAGTTGAAACCCGTCCCGATGTCAGGATGGCGGTGGCGGTACAAGTCAACTAGACCTAGGCCAAGCACGGCATCAAGCGCGTGTCGTTCTCTGGAGGTATAGTTCAACGTTCTCGGCAACGCAGGTCCATCTGAAACAACGTTAAAGTCCCCCGCCAGCACGCATCCTCCAGAGAGGTTGGATCGCTTGCCGACATGTTCTTGCAATTGCTCCATCCACGCAATCTTGCGTTCCATGGCTCCCTCGAATCCGTTTGCGGCCGGATTCCCGTAAACGGCATAGATCGAAGAGAATTCTAGATCGCCCACGGCGACAGTGACGAACCGCGCTCCTGGGTCCCGCTGGCCGGGCAGGCCCACCTGCAAGACCTGCGGCTTGGGAAGCGTCTTTCGAATCAATACCGCGACTCCCCAGCCGTTCCGGAACTCCCCGTCCCGGGCGTGGGCGGCGGATTCATAGCCGGCTTCTCGCAACGCTTCTATTGGAAAGCGATCTGTTGCCGCAAAGGTCTTCTGGAGAGCCACGACATCCGGCTTCCTGCTGTCCAGCCAGTGGCAGAGGTAGCGCAGCTTGGAAGTGATGCCGCCGATACACCACGTTGCGAGGCGCATGGCCGGGATTCTACCAGCCGGGCGACAGCCCAAGATGCGGGCTGGGCCGGTCGATGAAGATCGACGAGGCTTGCTCCCGGCCACAGCAATCCGAGCGATGACGTGGTCGTCGCCTGCCCGCTGCTGCCAGAACCCGCCGCGCTTGGAGCCCCTGAGGGCCTCGCCGACGCTGGGCGGATCGCCAAGTGTGGCAACTTGGCGCCAGTCTACGCAGGCGGTACCAGCGGAAACGCATCGTCCGTTCTGGCGGCCCATTCGAGCAATAGCTTGCGGTGTCGGTTCACCTCGGCCTGATATTCCGGAGCCCCTGCTAGGCTGTTGATCTCATCCGGATCGGTTTCGAGATCGAACAATTGCTCGCGGCGGCTACCTGTGTCATAAACGACGTACTTGTAGCGCTCTGTTCTCACCATGCGACCCGTCGCGCCGCCCTCTCGCCCGCGCCCGAAGGTCGTTTCAGCGATCACGTAAGGCCGGTCCCAAGCTAGCGCGGATCCTCGAGCGAGCGGTTGCAGAGATCGGCCGTGCACCAGTCCCGGAGCACCGGGGAGTCCGGCGGCGTCCAATATCGTCGGCATCAGGTCGATGCCCGTCGAAACCAGTGCATTCGATGTGCTTCCCGGACTGCTTGCTTGCGGGTCGGTGATGAGGAGCGGGACGCGCACAGCCTGTTCGTAGAGGATCTGCTTTTGGTTCCAGTGGTGACTGGCGACGCCCTCGCCATGGTCGCTGGTGAAGATGATGACCGTGTTGTCCTCGTGGCCGGAATCGCGGAGGGCGTCCAGCACCCTGCCGATTTCCCGGTCGGCTTTCTCGACCAGCCGGTAGTAGCCCCAAAGATACTGTCGCCATTCCAAGTCGGTCCAGTCGCTCGTGGGGTAGTGGAAGTCCCGATTCCTCTCTTGGCTCATGCGAACGGCTGTCGGCTCGTTCTCGGGAATGGCGAAGTTCGCGGGCAGCGGGGGAAGCTGGGCCGCGTCGTCTGGAACCGACGGGATCGGGCCTTGCGGCAGGTCCTGTCGCCGTGCGAGCTGGCACACGTCGTGAGGGTTGCGCACAGATAGCGTCAGGAAGAACGGCTTGTCGCGTGGAGCCCGCAAGTATTCGATCGCCTTGTCGGCAGCGACGCTATCGCTGCGGGTCTCTTCCGCCGCGGAGGAGTAGCCTGCTGCTGCAAAAGACGTCCCGACATGCCACTTGCCGAAATAGGCCGTGTCGTAGCCGCCGGCCTGCATCAGGTTGCCGAGCATCGGATACTCGCCGTTTAGCTCGACGCCGTTCGTGGATGTGCCGATCTCGTGTGGATAGCGCCCCGTCTGGATGCTGGAGCGGCACGGCAAGCACAGAGGCTGGGTGACGTAGCTCCGCGTGAACCGGACTCCCCGTGCGGCGATTCGATCCATTGCGGGCGTGCTGATGTGCGGGTTGCCTGTACAGCTCATCGCCTCGTCGGTTTGCTGGTCAGTCATCACCAGCAGCACGTTGGGGCGATCCGGAGCGGATCCCTGCCGACAGCCGAGCAGGCTCACGCTTGCCAGTCCGGCGGTCTGTAGCAGTGACCGCCTGTCGAGATTCGTCGATGCAGTCATGGTTGCTTTCCAATGTGGCCGATTCCCATCCCGCTCGCAATCGCAGGTGAATGAATGCGATCCGTCGGACTAGAGCGACTCACCCTGCCCGGCCGGACCTGTCCGGCAGCTGTGCAGAAAACCATGCGGGAGGCGGTGGGCCACATGACACTCTCGCCGGGCTGCTGCCTCGTGCGCGCCGTCAACCCATGTGCGATCAGAACCGGAACGTGTACTGCAGCTTGGTCGCTAGCCGCGAGTCCTGCTGGCGGAAGTCGTAGAAGCCGCCCAGCTCCTGGATCCAACCTTGGCCGAATATGAAGAACAGGTCATTGCCGGGCTCCAGCGTCCAGCGCACTCGGCTCTGCAAGCCGAGGTTGCCTGACCGGTTGTCGAACTGAATGAGGTTGGAGAACGACAGGAAGGGCGAGACGGCGTAGTTGATCTGCGTGCTGAAGATCCGGGCGATAAAGTTCCCCTGCGGCAGCCGCGCGAACGTCTGGTTCGAATTGAGGCTGATCACGAACTTCGGCGGCAGCTGGTAACGCAGGCCCGTCTGTACCGTATTGGCAGTGCCAGACCAGAAGTTCCCAAACGTGTAGCCGATGCTGCCTTGTAGCTTGCGTTTCTGCGCCGACGTGAAGAAGATGCGCATCGGCGTGAACCGATACTCGCCAGGCGGCAGAACCACTCCCGGAGAGATCTCGAACGGCTCGAACAGGCGCTCGTACGTCGGGTTCAGGTCGAACAGGCTGTGCAGCGAGTCTCCCGACATGAAGTGCCAGTCGACGAGCGTGAAATAGAGCTTCCAAGTCTCGACGAGGCCGTTGTCAAGCCGCGTGAAGCGGGTGTAGAAAACGTCGTGAAATATCTGCTGAATGCCCGTCGACGGGTTGGGGCGCGGATTGTAGCTGGCTCCGAGCCGCAGCATTCTCACGTTCGAACGCTGCACGAATCCCAATTCTGGGTCGAAGTTCTCCTGGATCTCCCGCCACTGAAACTGTCCTTGGAATCTGTCGTTGTTATAGTGCGCTCCGAATCCGTACGATGCGTTCTTGTCCTCGACGCCATCCTTTCTGGTCTTCAGGCCCCATGCGTTGAAGAGCATGTTGCGGTTGGTTCCCAAGAAATTCGAGGTGGCGAGGCGAATGTCCATGCCGGCCGTGGTGCTCATGGACGCGCGCGCCGGGGTGAAGGGATCGTCGCTTGAGGCCGGTCTGGCAGGATCTCCGCCGGTGAAGATCGCGCCGACGTATGACTGCTCGAGGAAGTTCTGTCGCACGCGCCCGACAAACATGTTGCTGTCGAAGACGCCCGGTGTCTCGCGAGTGCGCACGTTCAGCACGCCGATCTCGGTGCGCCCGGCTCTGCCCGTAAGCTTGAGGCCATAGTCGATGGGCACCTCTTGCCCGCGCAGCAACCCGACGCGGCGGCTAAAGAAGGGGAAGATCTCGGCCCCGGGGCTGGGAATGCCACCGGGCTGATCGATGCCGGTCGTGGCGAAATTGAACACGCCGGCGTCCTGCAGGAAGAAGGACCGTTTCTCGGGGAAGAAGATCGAAAACCGGGTCAGGTTGATCTGGCGATCGTCGACTTCTGTCTCGCCGAAGTCCGTGTTGACAGTGGTAGACAGGCGCAGGCTCGGCGTCAGGTTGTAGAACAGGTCGAGTCCCGGCTTGCCGCGGACGATATCGTTGCCCGTGACTCCGGAATGGAACCAGCGCTGTGCGATGAACGGGCGCACGTCGAGGCCGACGCCCTGCTCCATGTTCTCGAGGTTCGTGATCTCTCCCGCTTCCGAGACTTGGAAGAATTGCGTTTGGAAGCGTGCTCCGGTCCAGCGCACTTCCTCCAGCTTCCGCTGGATGATGCGGCTGATGTTGAAGCCCCAGACGCTCTGGCCGGAAGGAAAGGCCAGGCTCTTGAACGGGATCGCGAACTCGGCGCTCCAGCCCTCGGAGGAGCGCCTGGTCTTGACGATCCAGATCGCGTCCCAGTCGTCGTTGGTCTCGCCGTTCGCGAACACCAACCCGTCCACAAGCGCCCCGTTGGGATTCGTGGAGAAGTGGAACGCGTTGCTCTGGTCGCGAAATGTGTCGAGGATGATGCTCAGCCGGTCGTCAGGGTTCAGGCTCGCGTCGCGCGCCATTTGCGAAGCCAGCACGCGCTGCGGCTCGGAGTCGTAGCACATCACGCCGATGTAGAGGTTGTTCTTGTCGTAGAGCAGCGTGACGTCGGTCCGCTCGGTCGGCCTCTGCCCAGCCCGCGGGATCCTCTGAACCAGTTCGCCGATCTTCGGCGCGCGTCGCCACGGTGCCTCGTCGAGGTTCCCGTCAATGACGATCGAGGAAGTGATCTTGGTCACCACGGCCGAGCGCGAAGCTTGCGGCGTACCGGGCTGCTGGGCGGAGGCCGCGCACCAGAGTCCCGCCGTCAACAGCTGGCACGCACAGATCGTGATCCGCAGCAGGCCCGCTTGGTGGTTCGTAAGTGGGCGGGCAGTCTGCACGTTGCGATTCCAAGCTCAGATTCGTTCGCGCGCCGGGGCGCGACACAAGGCACATGGTCCGACTTCGGTGTCGGCTGGCTAGAGGAGGTCCCTGACCCGACCGTTACTATAGCCCGTCGCGGGGGACTGACACCCTTCCTCGCCCGCCTGCGCGCCGGGCATTAGGCAGGTCGAAAGGCCAGCCGGGTTGCCGCTGGACGCAGCCGCTGCGGGGGTTGGCTCGTTACGGCATCACTCGAACGTATTTCTGCAACAGGCGGCGGAACGGCTCGCCCGCGTAGAGGTTGCCCTCGTCATCGGCCGCCACGAATTCTGCTCCGCTGCCGCGCGTGTAGCGCGGATCGCCCCAAGGAAAGCGCACGAAGTAGCGAACCCAGCCAGCCTTGGCGTCGCCGATCCGCAGGCCCATTTCCCAGCCGGGGTTCTGGACGTCGTCGGATTCGGAATCGGCCACGTAGATGTTGTCATGGCCGTCGAAGTAGATCCCGCTGGGTCGTCCGAACTGGGTCCAGCTGGCCAGATGCTTTCCCTCTTGGTCAAAGATCTGAATGCGATTGTTCTCGCGGTCGGCCACGAACAGACGCCCGCGCTTGTCGATCGCCAGCGCGTGCAGCACGTGGAATTCGCCGGGGCCGTAGCCGGTCTTGCCCCACGACTTGATGAAGGTGCCATCGCTGGCGAACTTCATGATGCGGTTGTTGCCGTCACGGTTGTGACCATCGGCCACGAAGATCGTGCCATCGTCGGCGACCACCACATCAGCGGGGGAAATGAAGTGCTTCGGGCTGTCGCCTGGCACCCCCGGCGTTCCCAGCGTCATCAGCACTTCGCCGGTCGGGCTGAACTTGATCACGCGGTGCCCGCGCTCGCCTTTCGGCACGCGGTCGGGACGTGCCGCGTCAGTCACCCACACGTTTCCGTCCGGATCCACGTCGATGCCGTGCGGCCAGATGAACATGCCGCCACCGAAGCTCTCAACGGCCTCGCCGGTCTCCAGATTGAACTTCACCACTGCGTCCAGGTCCGACTCCAGGCATTCGTAGCCGAACTTGTCCGCCCCTGCGTCGCAGCGGATCACGGCCCACAGGTGCTTGCCGTCGGGATCAACGATGACGCCGCCGATGGCGCCGGGATTTCGTCCCTCGGGCAGCTTTGCCCAGCCCTCCACCATGCGGTAGGGGTCCGGATATGGTTGCGCTAACAGCGGCGCGCCCGCCGCGACTGCTATCAGCAGCGTCAGTGCCAGCGCGCATCGATTTGATCTGAGCATGAATTCACCTCGTTCCGCCTCGGCAGGCAGATCTAACCCCATATTCTAGGCAAGGTCGGGCCCGGCCGACAGTACCGTTCCGAATGGTTGAGTGCTTTGCGACACAGCCAGTGACGGCTACACTAGGGCTGAGCTCGGGCAGTTTGCCCAATCGGCTGCAATACCACTCCTATGCGCCGTATGTGCCGACATGCACCCGCCCACGCGCTTGCGGCTGCCACTTTAGCGGCTGCCGGACCTCTGAGCGCCGTTGAAGTCGACGCTTCGGTGTCGGCGATTCTCGAGCGCCACTGCGTTGCCTGCCACGGTGCACAGGTGCAGAATGCCGATGTCCGCCTGGACAACCTCTCGGCGGACACAACCGCGGATCGCCGGGCCGCCGAGACTTGGCACGATGTGCGTAACGCGCTGAATCGGGGCGAAATGCCGCCCAAGGAAGCGCCACAGCTTTCGCCGTCAGATCGAACGACCCTGCTTGGCTGGCTCGACGCCGCGCTGAGCGAGCGCGGCGACCTTGCCTCGCGCGCTGCGGGACGTGTCGTCATGCGCCGCCTGAACCGCAGCGAGTACCAGAACACCATGCGGGACCTGCTGGGCCTTGACATCGATTTCGTCAAGAACCTGCCGCCTGACGAAGTCAGCCCGGACGGATTCACGAACAACGGCGCCTCGCTGCGAATGTCGGCCCTGCAACTTGAGCACTACCTTCGGGCTGCGCAGAACGGGCTTGCACGCGCGATCGTCGAGGGGCCGGCCCCGCCCGTCTTTGAACACCGCGCTGTCGAAACCGTGGTCGACAAGTTGAAGACGGTGCATTGGTCGAACCGCCTGGGTCGCACCGGCACGTTCGTGGCACGCATCCCCGAGTTCCCCGACGAGGGCGAGTTCGTCCTGCGGATCCGCGCACGAAGCGCAGCGCCGCCCGGCGCGCCGCATCCGCGCATGCATGTCAGGCTCGGCTACCGCGCCGACACGCAGACGCCCTCCCGCGACATAGCCGAGGTCGATGTTCCCGACGGCCCGGCCCGGACGTTCGAATTCCGCGGGCGCATCGAAGAGTTCCCGATCCAGAGCCGGGCGCAGAGCAAGTACCCGGGAATGCTGGTCTGGGTGAGCAACACCTATTCGGACGGCAAGCCCGCTCCGCTCGGCGAGAAGGTCGACTTCGAGGAGGACGGCAAGCTCCAGCAGAAGTGGGTCTGGCCGGTTGACCCCGAGTTCCCCGCGATCATCGTCGAAGCGCTGGAGTTCAAAGCGCCCGCATACGCGGCTTGGCCGCCCGAGCATCACCGCCAGCTGGTTGCGGATGCGCCGTCGGCGCGAGAGGACGAGGCCGGAAGCGCTGCGTCGGTGCTGCGCCGATTCATGCGCCGCGCCTACCGCCGCCCGGTTGACGACTCTGACGTCGCCCCCATGCTGCGGTTCTTCGGCAAGGTCCGGCCGCGGGTCGAGAGCTTCGAGCAGGCCGTGCGGGAGACCCTGGCCATGGTGCTCGTCTCGCCGGACTTCCTGTACAGGATCGAACGCCAAGATGGCGAGAGCCGCTACGTCGACGATCACGAACTCGCGTCGAGGCTGTCGTATTTCCTTTGGGGCACGATGCCGGACCAGCGCTTGATGGAGCTCGCGGATCGAGGCAAGTTAGCAGAACGCGGCACCCTGCTGGCCGAAACGGAGCGCCTGCTCGATGACCCCCGCTCGTGGGAGTTCGTCGAGCAGTTCAGCGACCAGTGGCTGGATCTGGCGGGCGTGCATCGCGTGGCGATCAACCCGAACTATTACCCGGACTTCGATCCCTCGCTGAAGCAGGACATGCGGCGCGAGACGCAGCACTTCTTCGCTTACCTGTTGCGGGAGAACCTCAGCGCACTGAACTTCCTGCGGTCCGATTTCTCCGTCCTCAATCACAGGATGGCGCGGCATTACGGCATCGCCGGGCCGCGCGGCGGGGCATTCGAGCGCGTTTCCCTGGCCGGGGCCGGGCGTCCCGGCGGCGTGGCCACCCACGCCAGCATCCTGCTGGCCAACTCCACGGGCGAGGATTCCCACCCGGTCGAGCGCGGAGTGTGGATCCGCACGGCGCTGCTGGGCGACCCGCCCGCCTCGCCGCCGCCCTCCGTGCCGAACTTGGCCAGCGGCGATGTCGACGCTACCCTGCTGCCACTGAAGCGGCAGCTCGAACTCCATCAAGACAGCGCGGCCTGCGCCCACTGCCACAGTGGGATCGATCCGTGGGGAGTCGCGCTGGAGGAGTTCGATGCCGTCGGGCTCACGCGCTCGAGCGTGCTGCGGCGCTCTGGCGACCAAGCGGTAGAGCACGCGGTGGACGCAGCCGCCGAGCTGCCCGATGGACAGCGCGTGGATGGTGCCGAGGCGCTCGCGGACTACATGCTGGACAGCCAGCGCGGCGTATTTGCCCGCGCCCTGACGGCGAAGCTGCTGGCCTATGCCGTGGGTCGCAGCCTGATCGCGACGGACCAGTCCGCCGTGGACGAGTTGGCGAAGGCCTTCGAGAAAGCGGACTATCGCCTGCGGGAGCTTTGTACAATCATTGTGACCAGCGACTCGTTTCGGAGCCGCTGACCTGCGAGACACCCATGGCGCGCAAGTCTTGGCATCTGGACCGGCGCACGTTCCTCCACGGGGCGGGAGTAGCGCTTGGGCTGCCTGTCTTGGAGTGCATGGCCGCCGACGGCGGGCCCGCCGGGCGACCCAAGCGCTTCTTCGCGGGCTACTTTCCGTACGGCATCGTCGACCGCGCCGCCGACAGCGAGGCTGCGCAGTGGAATTGGTTTCCGACCGGTTCCGGCAGGCATTTCGGCTTCAACAAGAGCTTGGCGCCGTTGGAGCCGCTTCGCTCCGATCTGACGATCTTGGGCGGCCTGTCGCACCCCAAGGGCCGCAACATGGGCGGTCACGACACCGCGGACACCTGGCTCACCGGGGCAGAGCTCAAAGAGGGCCACTTGGAAAACACGGTCTCGATCGATCAGATCGCGGCCATGCGGTACGGGGATCGCACGCGTTATCCGTCGCTGGTGCTTTCCAGCGATGGCGGGGTTGGCGAACCGACCCGGTCGAGCACTCTTTCGTTCAGCCGCACGGGCCAGCCCGTGCCTGCCGAGAACAAGCCGAAGCAGGTGTTCAATCGCCTGTTCGGAGTCGATCCTCGCTCGCTCGAGGCGCAACGCCAGAGCTTGGACAGCTCGCGCAGCATGCTCGATCTTGTCATGGAGCATTCCGCTTCCGTGCGCGGCCGGCTTGGCAGCCACGACCGCGTCAAGCTGGACGAGTACTTGGAATCGGTTCGCCAGATCGAGCGCCGCGTCGAGAAATCGCAGCAGTGGCTCGAAGTGCCGAAGCCTCGCGTTCACGCCACGGGCCTGCATTTGGACGCGGACGACACGACTCCGGGGGAATTGATCAAGACGATGTACGACTTGATCTACCTGGCGTTTCGCACGGACTCCACGCGCATCGCGACGTACCAGGTCGGCAACATGAACGGGGCCACCTCGATCGCGGGCAAGTTTCCGCAGCTATTGGGCTTGGCCGACAACATGCACAGCTTGGCGCATGGTGCCCGCAAGAACGATGCGGGCGCGGAGCCGCTCGGCCGGTGGGACCTGTTCCTGACCGAGCAACTCGCCTACTTCATCGAAAGGCTGCGCCAGACGCCCGAGGGCGACGGCACTCTGCTGGACAGCACCTTGGTGCTTTACGGCAGCAGCAACTGCCAGACGCACGTCAACCTGAACTACCCGCTGCTGCTGGCGGGCGGCGGCGACATGGGGCTTGCGCACGGCAGCTTCCGCAAGTTCGGGGCCGAGGTCCCGCTTGCGAACCTGTACGTGACGCTGCTGGACCGCCTTGGCGCTCCTGTCGATTCGTTCGCCGACAGCACTGGTGCGCTGGACGAGATCTTGGCCTAGGCGGCCGACCCGGCGCAGAGCTCGGGCCCTGCAAGAGCACCGCGCGTTTGGCGCTCAAGCGGCCGAGCTGCCATTAGTCCGCCAGGTTCTCGCTTTGCCAGCCGCCCGGTGCGTGCGACGCCAAGATTCGTGCAAATGCAAGCGGTTTGCAAGACGGCCTCATTGTCGTGCTAGCCTAGTGGGGTCATGCTGCATACCAGTCTCCATAGGGGTCGTTTCACGCAGATGGGCGCTGGCGCTCGCACTCGCTTCGCCGCGATCGTCCCAATTCTGCTGCGTTTGTCAGTCGCCGCCGTCTACTTGGCCGGTGTCGGTGTTGGGCTATTCGCCGACAGTCCGAAGGCCACCTCCGTCTCCGCGGGACTCGTCGATACCCTGACCGAGGAGTTCATGAAGGGCTTCCGAGCCATGGACGACGACCAGGACGGCAAGGTGGATGTGGCAGTCATGATCCAGGCACTGAAGGCGGTCGGGTATGGCCAGGCCCAGCCCATCCGACGGGGGCGGGGCGGCGGAGCCGATCCGTTCGAGCTGTTCGAGCGGGCTGATGCGGACGGGGATGGGATCTTGCGCGAAGACGAGGCGGGTCCGTACGTGCGGGGCACCGAGTATTTCCAAGACGGCGAGGTGACCTGGGAGGAATACCAGAAGGCTTGGGCCGAACTGGCGGCTCGTCGCGGCGGTCGAGGTGGCGGCGCCCGTGGAGGCGGTGGTCGCGGTTCCGGCCGTAGCGGCGGAGGCGGCCGTGGCGGGGGAGGCCAGTCAAGTGATATCGAATTTTTGGCTGCGCTCGATGCGAACGGTGATCGCGAGTTGACGGCCCACGAGGCGAGGGCCGCGATCGAGGCTGAAATCGAGGAAGCGATGGATACACGCGTGAGTCTGGACGTGAATCAGGACGGGGAGATCTCGGCGCGAGAGTACGGTCTGTCCCAACCCTCGACGGGACGCGAGGTTGATGCGGACGGTCTGGACGGGCATGCCCGCGGACACTTTGAGCGCGAGGACTTCGACCGCAATGGCGTGCTCACGCTGGGCGAGATTGCTGAGCGGGCGACCCGAGATCCGAGCAGGCGGTTGCGGGTGTAGAGAGGCGGAATATTCCGGCGGTAGTTTTTCGGAATATTCCGGCGGCAGGAGGGGGCGTTTTGCCGGATTATTTGTGATTTGCAGCAGGGGCAGACGGAGCGGTTGGGAAGGGTTTTGGCAGCAGTCTGTGGGGG
>JAJDTX010000125.1 GCA_022826925.1 Bryobacterales bacterium | reverse complement strand
CCCCGGCCAGACCTGCAAGATCCTGCTCTGAATCCGGCCCCAATTTCATTAGCGCGCACTTTGTAGTGCAAGTCGCGCTTTCTGGAGCGGTCTAACTCCCTGTTAATCAATCACATCCTAAAATCCAATGTTAAACATGGGTTAGTGCTTCCCTAACATGGTCTCGGGAGATTGGATGGCATCCGACAGTATCGCCAGCTGGTGCGGTCCAGCAATTGCTAACGCTCCTTGTCTCTGCTCTCTGGAACTATGAGATACAGCGTCTCTTCGTCTGGCTTCTCCAGATCGTCATATTGCTGTTGGGTCAAGGCTTTGTTAGTTGGCAAATTGGCTTGCCGTTTTTCTTCGCGAGTCTGAAGCACGAATCGGCGGCATGCAAGGACAATCACAAAAGCTATCGCACTACCAATTCCCCAACCGAGTCCATGGGAATGTGAAGCCCATGCCGTTAGAACCGCCCCAAGACCCGCTACGACTATTTCGATGACTGCGTACCATTGCTCACTCACGGTCCATCGCATCTCTTCTTCCTCCCGCTTGATCACTAAAGCGGGCAGTTTATACCATCACGCTATGCAGCGTAGCGCCACCGCTGCCGCAGCTTGCTTGATCAGCCGGCATGCGTCAGATCGGCATCTGTCGTTGCCAGTGTGGAGCCACACGCTGAGCTTCGCCTGAGCCCTGCGCTCTGCGGACACTGGCGTCTCCATATGTGCGATCGGGGACCGTGTCGGGCACTCGCGCCTTTTATGTTGAGCCCCGCGAGAGAGTCCAAAGGCGGCTGTTACCATGATTTTCCGCTCCCCCGGGGCGAGGTAGGCTCGGACAGGCGGATTCTTCGGGCGCTCAACCCATACCCTGACCGAAGCCGTCCAAGTTATGTCGAACGCCCGGACTAGCCAGAACAATTTGATTCGGATCAGCGCAGTCAGGCCCGGCAATGGCTCCGGCCGAATCGGCATCACCCTGTGCCCTGGTAAGAAGGATCCATGCGCACAAAACGGGCCTGCGAACCGCGACCTCGGGCTCGACCTCGATGTGATTCAGCATTGGGGAGCGACGGCAGTGATCAGCTTGACCACGGACGAGGAGATTGACTACTTGCAGGTGCGCGGGCTGCGCGACGCCGTTGAGGAACGGCACATGGAGTGGTGGCACCTGCCGATCCCCGATGTAAATCCACCCGGATCTGACTTCGAGCGTGGTTGGAAGGTTGCGGGCGAGGCCATCCGGGACCGATTGCGCATGGGATTTGACGTGCTCGTCCACTGCAAGGGCGGCTTGGGCCGCGCCGGCACCGTCGGAGCCCGCCTGCTCGTTGAACTGGGCGGCAACTCGGAGGATGCGATCCGCATGGTGCGAAAGGCGCGGCAGGGCGCCATTCAGACAAAGGGGCAGCGACGCCACGTAGAGCACTGCGCCCCTCCGGTGTCACCTGCTCCATCGATTACCCAAGAGTGCATTCGGGATCGGGCAATGGGGGCCTTGCTCGGACTTGCGGTGGGCGATGCTCTCGGAACGACGCTGGAATTCCGGCCTCGTGACGAAGGGGCCAGGCTCGTTGACATCACAGGCGGCGGGCCTTTTCAACTTCAGCCTGGTAGCTGGACTGACGACACCGCGATGGCGCTGGCTCTAGCGGAGAGCTTGCTGGCGTCGGAGACCCTCGACTGCAGCGATCTGACGGACCGATTCGTGGCGTGGTGGCAGGATGGAGAGTACTCGTGCACCGGGCACTGCTTCGACATCGGGATTACGACCCGGAATGCGCTCGAGCGCTACCTCCGGACTGGCGACCCCGTCGCCGGTTCGACCGATCCAAGGACTGCGGGCAATGGCTCGCTGATGCGGCTCGCGCCGGTGGCCCTGCGCTTCTGGAACGACCGCGACCGGCTCGACCATGCTGCCGCGCAACAGTCCCGGACCACACATGCGGCCGAAGAAGCGGTGGATGGCTGCCGCGTGTTCGCCGACCTACTTGCAGATGCGATCTCCGGCAAGGCGCGCCGGGACGTCCTCGCTCCCAGAGCATTCGATGGCGCTCCGGCCATAGCGAAAATCGTCAACGGCAGCTGGCGCGGACGCGCAAGGAAGGATATCCGGTCCAGCGGCTACGTCGTCCACACGCTCGAGGCCGCCATGTGGTCGGTCGCGCGCACTGGCAACTTTCGCAACGCCGTCCTGCTAGCGGCCAACTTGGCAGACGACGCCGATACGGTGGCGGCAGTGACGGGCCAACTGGCCGGTGCCATCTACGGGCTGTCCGGCATTCCGACCGACTGGCTGGAGCGGATCGCTTGGAAGGACCGGCTCCTCGATACGGCGAGGCAGCTGGCGGAGCTCGGTCACAAGGAAGTGCAAGCATGACCTTGAACGCAGGCGCATTCCAGCCTGCGAACGGCCCGTTACCACTGCCACCCCGGTTTCATTGGCTGCCGGAATTTGCGGCGGCTGGCAGGAAGCGCCAAGGGGAGCAGTGTCGGTCCCGCAAAGGACGGAACGGACGGCCAACTACCTCAATAGTCCAGCAGGAGCCAGACGGCGCAGGAGACTAACACGAGGCCCATCGCACAGTTGAAAGACCGCAAGCGCCAGCCTTGCTTGAGCGCCTTGCCGATCCCTACGCCAAACACGGTCCACGTGTAAGACGAAGCCAGGCCAGAGACGAGAAAGGCGCTGGCAGCCAGCAGGGCGTTGGGAACCGCGACCTCGCCAGTCGCATAGGCCGCTGTCAAAGAGATTGCGAGGGCCCAAGCCGCGGGGTTCACCCATTGGAACAGGATCGCCTCGAAGAACGTGAGCGGTCTGCTCCGGTCGCTTCCCTCCGCTGCATGGGCTGTTGCGATACGCCACGCGAACCAAGCGAGCATGGTGCATCCAAGCCACTTGAGGATCTTGACAATGACCGGGAATGGCTCGATCGCTGGCCCGAGGCCGAGTGCCACGAGCGTCAGCATGATCGGAAAGCCGATAGCGACCCCCATCGCATGTGGCACGGACCGGCGCCACCCATAATTGGCCCCGGAGGCGCTGAGCATGGCATTGTTCGGGCCGGGAGTCCAGGTCATGGAGACGGCCAACCCGGCGAGTGCGGTCGCAGTTTCGAGATTCATGCCAGACTCCGTGGAGACGGTTTCGACCGGCTAGAGCAGATCCGGCTCGGCTGGATCGTGGGCCAGCCAAGCTTGATCTGGACCTACGCTTCCCTCAACATACCGCCTCGAGAAACGGGCGGGAAGATTCAAGGACTGACTCAGTCATGTCAAGCTCTGGCTTGGCCCGATCACACGGCTGGCCATCAAGCGCGGCCTCAACTGCGCGGGCGAGACACCGCTTAGGTTGCAGGGGACACTGCAGCCACAGTCTTAGGGTTCTCGGCGCATTCCGGCTGGGCGACCGAGCGAACGGGGCTCTCCTCTGCCATTGAGCCAGTGCTCTCGTTCACAATGACCTGGAGCGGGTTCGGCGGCAGTGCAGCTTCGTCGCGAACGCGGGAGGTCCCATAGATGTGGAACGGCTGCGCATCGTTCATTCGAGCCACTTCCTCGAGCGTCTGCCTTCGATGCTTGGGGATCAGGCGAGGGGGCTCCGCCTTGGCGTTCGGCTCCCGGTCCCAGTTCAGATGCAGATGCCGCGACAGCTTCTCTTCGGGTTCGCCCGCGAAGCGCATCGCCGGCCACTTGAACGACGGCCCGTGAACGTGTTTTCCGCGAAGGTGGTAGAACACCTTGGTGCCGATCCTGAAGTACTTTCTCGACCGCTCGCGCATTTCGCCGAAATCGCGGCTCTGTTTCCAGGCGGTCATGATGAATTCCCATTGAAGCTGGGTGAGCTCCCGTGCCTTCATCGCATGCCCGGAAGCCATGCGTGTGTCCTCGAGCGGCGTGAAGATCGACGGCACGTACAGGACCTTGTTGTTCTTCAGCCGATGCAGGAGCTCTAGCGACTGCTTGATGTCGTCATCGGTCTCGTTCGGCAAGCCGACGATGAACGTATACACCGGAAACCAGTTGTTGTCGTTGAGGATGTTGGTGCCTTCAACAACGATTTCCTGCCAGTCCTGGATGTCGAACGGGAGCGCCTTGCCCGACATGGTGAGCGCCGCCAGGCGCGGCGAACCGGTCTCGATGCCGATCAGCGGGGCCAGGAATCGCTTGTCGGGATGGGTCGAGTTCCGATTCTGCAGCGCACTCTTGTCGAGCAACACGTTTGACAGATCACGGACCAGGCCGGGGTTGACCACCGCGGGCGCGATCGTGGCGTGCGAGAGCGGGAGATAGTCGACACCCGGTTCCTCGGCGATCGAGCCATAGAAATTGAGCAGCTGGTTGGGATTGGGCACATAGAACGGGGCGGATGCGCCGTAGATGAAGATGTCTTCGGAAACCGGGAATATGATGCGCCCGCCGTTGGACGTGTTCGCCCTCACGGCCGACAGGACATCGGGCATGGGCACCGAGATGCGTGTTTCCAGGGTGGGGGAGCAAAACGCGCACTGCCTGCCGCAGCCTCGGGTCATTTCAACGATGCCATATGTGGATCGTCGCCGCGGGATGACCAGGTTCTCGATGGACGGCTCGGGCGCGCTGACGGTCGGGGGCAGATCGCGGCCGTCCTCGGCCATCTGGAACACCTCCAAGATTCTCGACTCCGCCCGCCCGTTGGTCACGCAATCGATCCCGAGCCTCTCGCGGGAGGCGGTCTTGTCGATCTGCCAGGCGCCGGCCCCTCCGACGATGACCTTGGGCCTGTGCCTTCGAATCGCGGGGTGCAGGTACACCCGCTCGGACTCGGCAGCGTTGATCGGGCGCGCCGAGGATCCGAAGATATTGGAGTACACGCCGGTAGAGAACGCCGTTCCGATCGGGTTGTGTGCACCGACGCCGACTGCTACGGTGCGGCGTCCGACGAAGGTATCCAGATCGTCGGGATAGCAGACCACCACATCGTCTTCCGGGTATGCTCGCCGCAGCACCTCTTCCGCGACCCGCACACCGTAGGTCATCACCTTGGCGCTGCCGTCCGCGTTGCGAGGCTGATCGAATTTGTTCTTGTAAAAGAATCGCGGAACGAATTGCGCCGGTGCAGACGCGTACATCATCTGCTTCCACGGGCTAAACGCCTGCTCCGTGCTCTCGGTATCCGGAGCCGTGAGAACGAATTTCACACCGTCGGGATGGAACGCCATTGTTAGAAAATCACCCGTCTGGTCTTGTAATTTTTGATTGTAAAGCCCGCTCGGCGATCAAGCGGAGCGCAGCGCGCTTGGGTCGCAAGGCATAGGTGCAAAGAGGCTTCAGTCAGGTGTCCGGCCTGGCTCACTTGAACGGCCCCGAAGAGCCGTTCCCGGCACCCGGTCAACCTTCGAAACGCGAAATGCCATGATGGAGGTCAAGACATGCCGGCGAGTCTCTCACAGGGAGCGGACTGGTAGCGCGATCGGGAAAAAGAGCGAATGAACCTTGAATTCAGAACGACCCAACTGCAAGCGCAGCCCTATCTGGGGATTCGTGCCAAGACAACGATAGACAAGCTTGGCGCGATCATGGGGCCGCTGTTCGGGGAGGTCTACGCCCACATCCAGCAGGGCGGGCAGAAGCCGGCCGGAATGCCGTTCTCGATCTACCACTCGATGGAGGGTGACGCCGTCGAACTCGAGTGCGGTATGCCCGTCGCGGCGCGGATGGACGGCACGGCTCGAGTCCAAGCTGGCGAGCTTCCCTGCGGGACGGTGGCCACCGTCACGCACATGGGTCCGTACGAAGGCTTGCCAACTACTTGGGCGGCACTGACGGTGTGGATTCGGTCGCAGGGCCTCGAAGCTGCCGCAGCGCCCTGGGAAGTTTACGTCACCGATCCTGGCGCCGAAGCGGATCAGTCCAAGTGGCGCACTGACATCTTCTTCCCGGTTCGCTGATCCGGCCTCGTTCCGGCGCGGGCGTCCCAAGACTGGCAAGGGCTCACACGGACGCTGCGATCCCGGTGCCGTGCGGCACGGCCCCTGTCTGGCACCGAGCTGTCATGTCTGATTGCGCGCGGCCATCAGGCGGAAGCTTGCTTCGACTCGTTCAGCAAGCCGCACGTAAGGCTCACCTTTGACGGGATCGAGAGGGGCTCCGATTTCGACACGGACGGACCCTCTGCGCGGCCAGGAATCATGCATTGACATCACATCGAACAGCCCATGCAAATGGACTGGCACGACGGGCACTTCGAGCCGTTGGGACATTAGCGCGATTCCCGGCTGAAACGGTTGAAGGGAGCCGTCGGGGGTCAGTCTCCCCTCCGGGTAGACCAGCGGGCAGAACCCCGCTTCGACCAACTCCCCGGTGTACCGCAGCGAATCGCGGACCTGTCCCAGATCCTGCGAAAGCGGATAGGCGTTGAACAGTCCGCAGCAGAGGTAATACAGCGCCCGCATTCCAACCCTCCGGCCCAAGCCAGGCGAGCCGCCGGACGGGAAGAAGTGCTGCTGACGCACCGCCGGAGCCAGCTTGCTGCGCCACTCGGCTGGAAGCGCTGCCGCTAGCGCAACGGTGTCGAGGTGGCTGGCGTGGTTGGCAGCGAAAATCACCGGTGGCGCGACGCCATCCAGATTCGGCAGTCCCGCGACATGCAGCGCAATGTAGTGACGGAATAGCGGAAGGAACATTCCTTGGCGCAGCGCGCCCCGCGCCACCGAGATCGGACGGCTCCGCGCCCAGCGCGGCGGAGGGATGCGAGGCGCCGTGGATGCGGGCTGCGTCGCGCCCGATCCGGCGCGTTCCTCCGCGGGACCGGTCGCTGGGTTGCCGGCCTGGCCGGCGACCCAGGCACGAACCTGGCCGACAGTCGACAGAGCCGAGAAGGCCGTCTCGCTCAGCTCGGTCCCATGCTGGTCTTCGAGCGCTGCCAGCATGTCAATCCGCTCGAGCGAGGACAGTCCCAGGTCTTCTGCCAAGCGCTGGTCGTCCTCTAGGCTCTCGGGGCTGCGTCCGGTAAGAGTCAGCAGGATTCCGTCCAATCCGGATCCGCCGTCTGGACCCGTGGTCGGAACCGCCGAGGACATGCGCTCGGCCACTTTCCGCCTTTGCGTCTTAAAGGTCGACGCCGTGCGCGGAAACTCCTCTTCCGGCCATTCTGAGGCGCTCTGGATTCTCTGGTGCGGCTCGAGTCGTCGGTTTGCTCTCTCGATGATCGCGAGAGGGTCCCCGCCGGGAGCGTGGAGAATGAGCGCGGCGTGAATCCTCTGCGCGCTCGCCGGCCCGACCGGCACCACCACCGCATCCCGCACCTCGCCCTCGAGCTTGAGAGATCTCTCGATGTCCTCGGGATGGACGTTCATTCCGTCGGCGGTGACGATGAGGTCTTTCTTGCGCCCTCTGTAGACCAGACTGCCCCTGGCATCGCGCTCGCCGATGTCTCCCGTGTGAAACCAGCCGTCCTCGTCCACGGCACGCGTGCGGCGGGCGCCGCCTTCCAGGTAGTCGCCTACGACACTGTTCCCCCTGACGAGGATTTCCCCGTCGTCCGCAATACGGACTTCTTGGCTGCCAACCACCTCGCCGAGCGTGCCGCGTCGCGCACGGAAGGGGTGGTTCACTGACACCACCGGGCTCGTTTCGGTGAGACCGTAGCCTTGGATCACGAGCAAGCCGACCTTGGACCAGAACTTCTCAGTCTCCGGGTCCAGCATCGCGCCGCCGACGACGAATGCCCAGAATTTCAGCCCGAAGGCCCGATGGATGTCCCGGTGGCGCCACCACCTGCGGAGCGGCCCGCCCGGCTTCGCCGGGACGGCCTTGGCTCGAGGGTGGTGCCGCTCGGCGTCCGCCCGCAGGCTCTCGAGAATGCGGGGCACGCACGCCAGAACCGATATCCGCTCCCTGCGCACCGCCTGGCGGATCAAACCGGGGTGCAGCCCGGCCATGAATACCGCCGATCCTTCGAGCAGCAGCGGGATGAACAGGCCCATGGACTGCCCGAACATATGGCTCAGGGGCAGCAGGTCGAGGATTCGAATCGGCTGGAACGGCGCGGCCCACTTCTTGTATCGGTCGATTTCCTCTCGAATCGGATCCAAGTTGGCGCAGATGTTGCGATGCAGGTGGATCACGCCCTTGGGCTCGGCGGTGGTCCCGGAGGTGTACATGATTTGGACCACGTCACTTCCACTCACAGGGCTCGGCCTGAATCGCGGTCCGATCATTAGCCCGCTAAGCGACTCGATCGCAAAGCACTCCGCGCCCGAGACCGGATTGGCCGCGCCGCTATGCACTAGCAGCCTCGCGCCGGTTTGGTCAACGATGCGGCTGACGAAGTCCGCAGAGGATTGATGGTCGAGAGGCACGACTTGGACCCCGCGTGCCAAGCATGCCCAGAAGATCGCGACCCACTCGGGCCGGTTCTCGGACCACAGCACCACGCGATCGCCCGAGGCTACTCCCTTGCGGTCCAGAAAGGCGACGAAGCGGCGGATCCCGCCGTCTAGGTCGGAGTAAGACCAGCGCCAAGTGCGGTATCCGTTCCAGAAGCGCAACGCCTCTCTAGATCCAAGGCGTTCGATCCGAGGCAAGAGGTCGAGCAGCGTCTCCATGCAAGGGTTTCAGCGCACTGCCAGGCCCGCACATCCCGGAGCGCCGCGCGGAAGGAGAGCCGGGCCGCAGGCTCATCCTAACCTACAGCCGATGTCCGATTGACTGCAGCGCCCGGGTATTTGCGGAGAGGGGGTGACCGCTTCGTCTCGTCTCCGGTCGCATCTTCTGGAATGCAGCCAGCCGCGGCGAGATGGAGTCGCCAAGCCCGCGGAGTCGGATATGCTCGGTGCATGACTCCGGAAGCGCTGTCAGACCTGCTGGACTTTCACTATTGGGCTCGCGACAGGCTGCTTGATGCAGTCGAGCGGCTGACCCGAGAGCAGTTCCATCAGGATCTCGGGAACAGCTTCGGCTCGGTCCGCGACACCTTGGCGCACGTAGTGTCGGCAGAATCGGTGTGGTGCTCCCGTTGGGAGGGCAATCCGCCGAGCGCACATCTCGGGCCGGAGGACTTCGAGACGGTCCAGGACTTGCGTGCCCGCTGGGCCCGTGAGGAGGCTCGGGTCCGGGACTTCGTGAGCCGACTTGGGCCCGAGGGTATTGGTCGCAAGATCGAATACGAGCACTTCAGCGGCAAACCGATCGAATCGGTCTTCTGGCACATGCTGCAGCATGTCGTCAACCATGCGACCTATCACCGCGGACAGGTCACTTCGATGCTGCGACAGCTCGGCGCCGAGCCGCCGAAAAACCAAGACTTGATCACGTTCTATCTCGCCTCCGGCGCTTGAAGCGCGTCGGCACATTAGCGATGCCTTACAGTTGACACACGTGCGGAGTGTAGAGGGACCCGGCATTTTGCAGCCCTGCGGCATAGTCGGTAGAGGACCAAACAGTGTCTGCATCCCGAGCCCATCGTCTGCAGGCGCACCTATGCCCGCAAAGGTGCTGCGGGGCGACCCGCTACAGGTATCGGCTGTGGCCGACTCGCTCGAGTTCCAGCCCCGATACAGATCCGACGTGATCGCTTGGGCATCGGAAGACACGCCAAGCGCCGGCGAGATCGAGCGGACGCTGGCGGAGTTCGAAGAGACCACCTGGGCCGGGCTGGGCCCGAGGCGCTACCCATGATCGGCGATGCCCACCCGCGCATTTAAGGATTCCACATATGTTATTGTTAAATTTAGACTTATATGGAATGCTAGGATGTCGTTGTCGCTTCAGATACCACTTCAGCATTTGCGCAAACACCCGCTCTAGCGGGCGAGACTGTGCTCGACAACCATAAGCACGGGGTTCTATAGGAGGAAGGGGTCGTGAAGAGAGATGCGATCGCCCCGACCACACCGAGGAGGAAACGGCCGTTGCACTGGCCCTCGAGCAGGCCATTCCCAAGAATCTCGCTCTAGGAAAGGCAAGTACCAAGGTCGATGCGCCGGCGCGGTAGGAATTGGTTGGGAGGTGCGGTTGGCTGCTGCGAAAACGGGTTCTGGGGGCGAGACAATTGAGCCTATCGTCAAACCAGCGAGGAAGAGCCTTCCAAGGTGACGAGAATGCAAATTTTGCATGAGCCTTGACCTGCATATAATGTGGAGCTGAGATAGCCCCATGTCGAATATTGCTGAACACGGTTTTGATGCCAGAATCAAGCGCATCTACGATCACCTGTATGCGAACGGGTCAGTAAGGACGCCGATCGGAATAGCTTCAGAGGTGGACAAGCTCCTTCGGGTCGCGGCATTGATTGAAGGTAGCGGCGGTGTGTTCGCCGCGTTTTCCTTTGCCCCAGCCGTTCGGACAGCCATCGAACGAGGCGAAGAACGATTTGTGCAACCTGTTGCGGCCGAAGTACGCGATGGCTTCGAATCTCTCAAGCATTCGTCCAAGCTATACCAAGGAGAGGACATTAGGTTAACCGACAAGGACCTCGCTTGGTGCTGTGCACAACTAGATGGTGTCACAGTTTCGTCCGTATCCCGGGATAGCTTTGGCGACGCGGTCGAGATCTTTCGTACCAGTTGGGCGAAGCAGAGTTCGGGTCAGTTTTTCACGGACGGTCGAGTGACACAGTTGGCAATGAGCCTTCTCCGATTCGATCCATTCTCTGGCGATGATCTAATCGATATTTGTAGTGGCACAGGTGGCTTCTTGCTTGCAGGTCTCGATCGGATTCGGCAACTTGCAGTGCGTCGCGGTGTCGAAACTCCGAGCATCGAGCTTCTTGAGATTGCCAAGCGCACCTTGAGGGGGCAAGAGGTTGACCAAGACATTTGCGATCTGGCAAATGCTTCGCTTTCTGGGCGTCTAGGACATCAAGAGACCTTCGTCCGGCATGGCGATTCACTGCAACCGCTACAACGGGAGCAGCATCTTCGGGAGGGATCGCACTTGTGCGCTGCCTCCAATCCTCCGTTTGGAACGAAGATCACTATTAAGTCCTTGGATATTTTGAGCCGCTATGAACTTGCAGCGCCGGACGGGCGCCGCCCAACGCCACGTTCTCCCGACGTGCTCTTGCTGGAGCAAAACGTGAGAATGCTCAAGCCAGGTACTGGTCGGCTGGCAATCGTGGTTCCCTATCAGATTCTGTCCGGACCACAGACACGCTATATCCGCGACTGGATCCTCCGGAATACACATTTAGAGGCTGTTGTCGATCTTCCACCCGAGACTTTTCAACCCCATACGGGAACCAAGACTTCCCTAATTGTTGTACGCCGGCGAGCCAGTCCCCAAGACGATATCGATACCTCCGAAGATGGAACTGTGTTCATGTCCACACCGAAATGGATTGGCCATGATCGAAGGGGCCAGCCAGTCTACAGAAGGGCACCCGATGGACGCCACACGACCACCATCTTGTCGGACATGGAAAGCGTAGCCCAAGCATTTGAAGGCTTTCTTCGCGCCGAGACGCCCTCAACGATTCATCCCGAGAGCTTTTCTGTGCGCAATGCTGATGTAGTCGCCGATTCTGATCTGCGCCTGAACGCTCGGTACTATCGAGACCGCAGTGCAGTAGAGGAGACCATCTCGCAGCGTAAAGGTTGGGAAATAGTAAGACTCGGAGATCTTAGTGAGCGAATCTTCTTTCCTACCAGATTCAAGCGAAATTATGTGGGAGCCTCCGAGAGGGCCGTACCATTTCTAGGTGGTGCCAACATCACTGAGCTATTGGTCAAGACAGACAAGTGGATTGACAAGAGCGACCCCAAGCTTCCTGAATTGATCGTTCGACCGGGTTGGCTACTCATTACAAGGAGTGGCACGACAGGGATCGTCTCGTCAGTCCCTCAAGCCTGGAATGGGATTGCCATCTCTGAACATGTGATCCGAATCATTCCCAACCGTGATAGTGACCCAAGCGTAATTGCTTGGGTTTATATGTATCTACGTTCGCTTGAAGGGCAGCGAGCGCTAAAGCGCGGAGTATTTGGATCAGTGATCGACGAGATCACACCGGAGTTCGTTGCTGACATGCGAATTCCGATTCCAAAGGCCGCCGGAACCAGAGCAAAGATTCAAACAGCCGTAGCTGTGGCAGAAGAGGCAAGACAACGCTCAATCGCTTCCTTTGTTGAGGCTTCTATTCAACTAGAGAAGGTACTGTCACGGACCCGAACGAAGTCGTCCATGCCGTTGAAGAATCCCTTGGATCATATCCAGCAGTTCCTCAACAGTATGATTTCCCTGTAGGTCGTTACTCGTCTTGAGCATAAGTGACGTATTCATTGGAACATGCCGACCTCCTCGATCGAGAGGATGCAAGTGCCCAGAAGTAATCAGCCTAGGGGAGTTAATTACGGCCTCAAGGGATACGCCGACGAGGGCAATCGGATCCTTGAATTGTCCTGGTCCAATGTCATGTCCCGTCAACCACCGGTACAAATCCGAGAGTTCATGGGGGCAGGGAGGGGCTCCATCCATCGAAAGAGTCTGGAGGATGTACTTGATCCCAACGAGAGTTCCGTCTCGTCTTGTGGAATAAAACTTGTGATCTTTGGGGAGCAACCAGCGGTTAATTCTATTTCCGTCACTTCCGTCTTGGGGACGACCAGGAATACGGCTGGAAACCGGTCGCCACGGTGCCGAACGAGGACCTGAATCGTTGTACTTCGTGAGGAGTGCAGTAACCTTCTTGGGCAAGAAGCCCGCATCTCGTAGTTGCAGCCTCAAGAAGGCTCTCGCGGCACTGTATATCTCGACAACATCCTCCTCGGAGCAGTCTGGGCCAGCGGCGCCGAGACGGACCAGTTCGACCAGAGGAGATTCTCTGTCACCAGTACGAGGCATCGGTCGCAGATCTCTGGGCTACAGCTCTGAAGCAATGCAGCGACGGAACCAGATCGAACGAGCGGCGCAGGGCGCTACTCATTAGGGAATAGCTCCTTCACCGGAACGCCTAACGCAGAGGCTATCTTTTGGATGTTGACGAGACTGACATTTCGTTCACCCCGCTCGATCCCGCCGATATATGTCCGGTCTAGCGCGCATGCCGAGGCGAGGGATTCCTGCGAATGCCCTATTTCGGTACGAAGTTCACGCACACGCTTGCCGAACGTCCTCTTCGTAACGGCGTCCTGTGGATCCAAGCAATCATCAAATCACTTGCGGTGACATTAAGTCCACGGACTTTGAGTATCTATTCCACATGCAGTGATCTCCGTCAGCGTTGGCTGAATTGCTGATTTGCACGTTGCGGCCACACAGAAGTGCGCACTCTTGATCGGCGAGTCAGGTGCCCTTCCTGCACGGGGCGAGAGCTCGTGTCCAAGACTGCGGGAAAGAGCCGGAGTCCTGCGCTAAGACGTCCGGACGCCCTTGGCGGACGCTCTCGCTGCCCGCACGGCCGTCCAGCCTTCCTGCAAGGAGGGATCCCGGGAGCGATCTTTCCTAAGGGCCCGTTTGTGCAAGCGACGGCCGCTCTGGGGGCGCTCCCGCGTCAGGGCGCGTGTGCAACGATGTTCCCGCGTCGCACGGCCATGGTAGGAATCCCTTGACTCGAAGCCGGTTAGCTCGGTGTGAATGTTTCGCTCCCGGCGTCTTGCTTGGCAGCGCCGCCGTTCATTGGAGCGACTTCCCCGAACGAGCGAACGGGCGCGAGCGGCGCACGCCCAAAGCGGGGTCATGTTCGCCTATCCCGGCCGTCCATTCCGGCGAATCGGCCCGGAAACACGCTATGCAAGTGAGGGCTGTTTCTGGGGGCGCTCCCGCCCGCCCGGCCGTGCGCCCAAGGGGTCTCTCACTCGGCCCGACCACAGCCCGCGAGGCGCGGAAGAAGGTACGATGGCAGCGCTAAAGACGGTCGCGGTGATGGCGGGACCGGTTATCTGGCGCCTACACTTGCAGCGGGCCCTAGTCGGCTCCGGACACGGATTCCATCCTCGACAATCCAGCCTCTTTCCGCCAAGGCTGATGGTTAGGATTGGTACCAGGTCTTTCCGTCTAGGTAGCACCCGAGAGATACTCGGCCTAGGCCTGCGTCAGTAGCCGACGGCGATTGAGCAGGTTCGATCGCGCATAGGCGGCCTCGACGTTGATCCTGACCGCATCTGCCAGGCACGCTTCTGCAACCTCGCGGGGCTGGCCCGTCTCCCCGCACCAATCCTGGAACGACGACCGGAACCCGTGCCGGACCGCCTGGATGCCTTACTCCCGAAGCGGCTTCGACAGCGTCGGGTCCGACAGTGGCTTGCCGGTAACGGACAGAAAGATCAGCCCCTCACCGTCCGAGAGCTGTCGCGCCTCGTCCAGCACGGCGACTGCCCTCGGAGCCAGCGGCACCTTGTGCTCGCGCCGCGTCTTCGATCGATCGGCAGGGACGGTCCAGATCCCGGAATTCAGGTCGACTTCCCTCCACTCGGACAGCCGGAGCTCTCCGGACCAGCACGCCGTCAGGACCGGGAACTGGAAGGCGGCCTTGGCTCCCGGCCAGGCTCCGCCGTTCCGCACCGTTTCGATTGCGTCCGCGACCTCGCCGTGGGACAAAGACGCGAAATGCAGTGTCGATCGTCCGTTCCGAGGAAGGCCGAGTCGAGCGCGGCTCAGGCGGAATCGTCCGTCCGGTAATCCTCGCCCACTGCCCAGCGAAGGGTCCGGCTGAGCCGTTGCTTGATGCGTCGCATCGTTTCGTGCTTCGTTGTCCAGTGCGGCAGAAACACCGCCATTATGTCCGCCGTGCTAATGCAGTCGACGTGCTTGCGGCCTAGCACCGGCAGCACGTAGTCGCGCAGACTGTTCCTCCAAATCTGCGCCGAACGAGCGCTGACCTTCAAGCTGGGGGAACGGATCGCCAGTACCCTTTCGCTCGCCTGGGCGAGCGTCGGGACGGAGGTGCGCGGGTGATTCCCCTGAGCGAGCGCGTGTCGATTCTCGAGGGTGGCCTTGCGAGCCTCCGCGAGCGAGACGACCGGAAACGAGCCGAGCCCGATGCTGGCGGGCTTGCCGTTGATCCGCAGGCGCTGGCCCTAGGTCCCCGAATGGCCTCCGAGCTTCATCGGCTTGACCAGCAGCGAGAGTCCGAGGCTGGCGCGACCGTCGCCGTAGCGTCCGGGCCTCGTCACGGTCTTGACGAAGGTCGCGGAGAGCCGTTTCGAGGTTCGTGGTCCCAGTGGGGTGTAGAGAGTCACATTATTCCGGCAGTAGGGCGGGGTTTTTTCTCACATTACTCTGCCGGCAGAATGCATGGAAATCGGTGCTAGTGCGGAAATCCGAGAGGCGCGTTGAGGGGCCGTGAGGCTGGTGCAGAAGCGGGGC
>JAJDTX010000146.1 GCA_022826925.1 Bryobacterales bacterium | reverse complement strand
ATGATGGATCGGTGGGCGCTCCGCGTCGATCCCTTCTGGCATCTTGAATGCTGTGGCACGCAAGATCGCCCGATGGCTGAACGGGCGCTGTCGGGCCTGCGCCTTCGCGCTTGCCCGGAATCGAACCGGACCACATTGCATAAAGACGATCGGATGGTGGCCGTCCTTACGCGTTACGGTCGCAGATAGTCCGAGCACGAACTTCGCCTTGGCGCGAGACGCTACCGCCTCGAAGCTCACGGCCGAGAGGTGATGACACTCATCGACGACGAGGTGTCCATAGTTGGAGACTATGTCGTCGACTTCGCTATTTCGCACAAGGCTTTGTATGACTGCGACATCGACGATACCCGTAGGCTCGCGTTTGCCCCCGCCGATTTGGCCAATAGAGGACGCCGGTAGATCAAGGAATACTCCGAGGCGCGCAATCCATTGGTCCATGAGCTGTCGACGATGAACCAGGACTAGCGTATTGGCCCCCCGGGAGGCGATGACGGACGCGGCGACGACCGTCTTGCCGAACGCGGTTGTAGCCGCCAGAACACCGGTCTCGTGCGCCAGAACAGCATCAGCAGCCGCGTGCTGTTCCGGCGTCAGGTCACCGAGGAATGCCGTCTCGACAGGACGGCCGATACGACGCTCATCGCTCAGATGCACGGCGATGCCCACGTCTTCGAACAGTTGCTCCATCGCATCACGACATCCTCGGGGCAACGCGATGTGATGCGAGAGCAATCCGGCACATGCCACGACGCGGGGAATGCCGAACGTTGAACGCCGCATCGCCTGCGCGGTATAAAAGGCAGGATTCTGGAAGGCGGCGAGTCGAACGAGCCGGTTGACGAGGGCCGGCGGCAAACCGGCGCGTGGAATGAAGATTCGGTCTCCCAGAACCGCTTCGACGCGCTCCGGGAGCGGTGGGACGACCTTAGGCAAGGTACGGCGGCCCGATGGCGGCGCTGTCCAAGGTGCTTCGTCCTCGTCGTCAATCGGTAGGCGCAGGCCGACAATCCGTCCTTGCCGGATGGCTTTATCGACGATCTCTGACGTCTCCGCTAGCGATAAGCGGCGAAGCGACGAGAGAAACGCCCATTGGTCCGGCCAAGGCTCGAAGTACTCGTCGAGGAACAAACTGTTGCCGCGTTCCCGGGGACCGCGTTCGAGGGGCAGCGCGATGAGATTGCCGAAGCCTCCGGACGGCAGAGTGTCTTGACTCGGGAAGAACCTGTCATAGGAGCCGAACCCGATGTCGGGATTGCGCTCCATGGCTTCAGTCAGCAAATGGGTGCCCAGACGGCGCGCAAGGGCAGCGGGCACGGGCTCCGAAAAGAAGACCCAGACGTGACCGCCATTACCCGAACGTGACCGTTCCAGTGCGGCCGGCACCTTTCTTGACCGGCACACTGCCATCAACGCATCGGCGTCCTGCCGCCACGTGTCCCGGTCGAAGTCAGCGGCGAGAAAATGGCAGGTATCGTCGGGAAGTATCGGATAGACGCCGACCGTGCAGTGGCCCCTCAGATGTCCATCGATCACTCCGTCGGTGACCGCCCGAAATGCCTGATTTGGGCAGGCGGTGCACTTGATTCGAGGTTTGTCGCACAGGCCCGCCACCCATTCGTTGCCGCACGCCGGAGCGTAGCCTGATCGGCCTGTCCTAGAATTCTCCCAGCGTTGTGGGAAGACATCTTCGCGCCCGCGAAAGAGCGATCGAAATAGCGCAACCTTCTCGCTTGCCGCTGAGCGGCTCGTCACCGGCCCCGTGGGCCGGGACCCATGCGGTTTCTCCGAAGCCGCAGCCGTGAGCTGGACAAGCCGGGCCTCTAGTGCGGCCTTCTCGTCCGCGAGCCGCGCAAGCTGCTGGTGAATGAGCGCGACCTCCTCGCGATCAGATGATCGATCGGCTTGCCGATCTGTGCCAGACGCGCCCACTCCGCCGATCGATTCTTGCATGTAGTCACCGCCGGTGAATTCACGGCTACCGTCCAGAGTGTCTCCGGTCGCCTCGGGGCGCTCATGTGGCCCAGTCAACCGATAGAGCCTCGGGTTGCTCCGATACGGTCCGGGTCCGCGACTCCTACTTGCCTAGAGGATAACCGTGCTTCCACAACACGCGCTTCACAAGAATTCGAAGTCTGGCACGCACGTTCTCACGCTGCGCCCAGTCAATGGTCACGTCGTCGAGCCGGCAGAACGTTCGCCGACATAAACACCAGATTGCCTACTATCCCCTGCGAGCCTCAGGCTCTGATGTCACGGGGACCGGCTCTGGACCGTAGCGGGCCCTGGAATCGTGACGGCCCGCCCAATTCACCGCATGGCATCGTCGATGAAGCCCGAAGTCAACAAGCTTCACGAATCGTCCGCCACGCTACCCTCATTCGTCGGCAGCGTGTTCCTGCCCTCGCGCGCATCCCGCAAATCGCCGAAACTCAATTACGGCTCGGGCAAACGATACTCGACTAGCGCCGAGCGGCCAACGACATCGAGAATGCGGACTAGACGCTTCGCGCCATCCGAATCGGTGAGCAGCAGCTCTTCGCCAGGTGCAAAGTGGACAGGCTGCTGCTTGCCCCGTTCGATGGCGATGTTGGTGGCGTAAAGGTATGTTCGTTCTAACGTGTCTCGTATGGGGTTCAGGCGACCCTTGAGACCAGGGAGGCAGCCCGAAGCCTCGGAGAAAATCACGCTTCCGCCCCACGGTGTTACGCGCAACTCCAGCGCCAGCGCGCCGCTGGACGGAAGCCATTCCCGCACAAGGCATCCCGCGTGACCTGGCGCAGCGCCGAATATGGTCATCGGTAGCTCGGTCGTGTAGAGTTCGATGGCGGCCTCGCCGTTCTCGTCTGCAACCGCCTGCTTCCAGGCCTTGTTCGGGAAGAGGACTAGCACGTCCGCCCCCGGCAGCGGTCGCCCCTCGGCCCATACAGCCACCACCGCCCGGGTTGGGGTCGCGTCCTGCGGAGCGGCCGGGATGACGAGCATGACCTCCGCACCGTCTACGAGGCGGTACTCCGGCGGCCTACCGGACAGTTCCCGGGTCTCACGCTGTATGATCGGCACGCCGTCCCCACGGCGCGCCATGAAGTAACGCCGGTCGGCGGAGCCGCGGATGTCCCCGACCCCCATCCGGCCCATCAGAGAGGCAATAGCTTGGTTCCGCGTTGCCTGCCGCAATGCCATGCTCTCAAGCGTCAGAGTGCCGGGTATCGCGCCCGGCGATTGGATCTCCAAACGGTCGGCAAACATCGAAAGGCGGACACAGCTGCCGTGAATGCCATAGTCGCGGTGCACCACGGCGTTCACAACGGCCTCGAAGATGGCTTTGTCGCTGTACTGCGGCATGTCTATCCGCGCCGGCACCTTGCGGGCCGCGACCTGCATGTTTCGCATGGCGAATGCGACTGCGTCTGCAATCTGTCGCTGTAGGGGACCCGTGATCTCCTGGGCGTCGACTTGGCCCGAGCTGCGGTCTGTGCCCCGATACCGGGTCGCCATGATGGACGCTCCCGGCAGCCACCGCTCCGGGTGCCGCGAGCACACCAGGAGGCCAGCGACTGTCGCTCGCTGCATGCCCGACTCGTCTAGCGCCAGCAGCGCGAGCCTGGCCAGTGCCAGTCTAGGTTCAGCGGCTCCCTGCGCACTCAACAGCGGCCCCCAAAGCGCCTCATCCAAGGTGTCAAACCCCGTCCCGAAAACAGGCTGCTCGTCAAGGCAGATGTAACGACCTTGTGCCCGCCGCTGCGACAGCCGGAAACGTTCGTCAGCGGTCATCTGACGCTTGGCCGAGCCGACTCGGATGAAGCTTCGACCCTTGTGCTCATCTAGAGAATCACCTTTGGCCACGCCAACCAGCAGCAAGGCGCTGCCATCCACCTCCCTGCGGTGGACGTCGATGCAGACCGAGGGCTCGATGCTGTCGGTGCACACCTCGACCAGAAGATCGTTCAGCGCCGCCATCTGCTCGCGAGACATCCCCTGAAGCTGTCCGCCGTCTGTGACACCGCACAGCAAGGTACCGCGATTTGCGTTCGCGAACGCAATGATCTCATCGGCTAGATCGCCCTGATCGGGACTAATCGGACGGTTGCCGGCAAACTCAATCTGCTTGAACTCCCAGCGGATGTCTTCGCCCAGCCTTAATCGCAGCCGGATGCCCTCGTCTCGAGCTGTCACTCGCCGCCTCCGAAGAACCCCAGCGCCTTCAAGCCTTCGGGGATGGTGGAGGCGAACCGCGTCCCTGGGCCTGTCGCGCTTGCGAATCCGACAGCGAGGAACCGCACTTGCGCATCGAGCGGCTCGCCCTCATTCGGCGGCGGCTTTGCCCCAACCTAACAGCCTAGAGCCCCAAGAAAGTGGTGGACGATATGGGACTTGAACCCACAACCTCCGCATTGCGAACGCGGCGCTCTCCCAATTGAGCTAATCGCCCAAGCTTACATTTATTGTACCAATAAGCCGGTTCCCAGCCCGTCGTATACCGCCGCTTGCGAAGCGCGCTTCGCTACTCAGAACCCCTCCGGTTGAGCTGCCGCACCTCGGCCCGCACTGGGCTGGAAACAGTCCTCGCCCGACTCGAACCAAGCTTCCGAGCCAGAACGGCCGCATTGCCGAGGCAAGTATCCATCGAGCCGATTGCGGCAGGACTGCGGGTATGGCGCGCTCGGAGCATTGCAGGGGCCTGCTGTGATACCGTGACCGTGGGCCGCATGATGACCGCCCCAGCGAGCGACGATCACTCCGCTCCCCAGGCTGAAGAGGCACCCAGTCCCATCAGCCGGCGCTCCTTCATGGGAGCCGGCGCGGCCTCCGCGATCGCCGCCGGTACGTCCGGCGCAGCCGCGCCAAGCGACCGCGTGAACCTCGGCATGATCGGAGTCGGCGGACGCGGCCGGAGCCTGCTGCGCGGGCTCGTCACCTTGCCGGACGTGGAGGTGTCCTACATCTGTGATGCGGATCAAGCATCTTTGGAGCGCGCGCGCCAGATCCTGACCGAGGCGGGCAAGCCGCAGCCACGAACCACCTACGACATGCGTCATCTATTCGACGACGCCGAAGTCGACGCCGTTGTCGTGGCGACGCCGGACCACTGGCACGCTCCGGCCACGATCCTGGCCTGTGACGCGGGCAAGGATGTCTACGTCGAGAAGCCCCCCTCGCACAACATCCGCGAGGGCCGGCTGATGCTCGACGCGGCCCGGCGCAACGCGCGCATCGTTCAAGTTGGCACGCAGTCGCGCAGCCGTCCGTCCACTCGCAAGGGAATCGAGATCGCGCACTCGGGAGCACTGGGCGACGTTCTGATGGCAAAGGCGTGGAATGTCCAACTCCGGAAGAACATCGGCCACAAGCCGAACTCGCCCGTGCCCAAAGGGGTCGACTACGACACGTGGCTGGGCCCCGCTCCTTGGATCCCCTTCAACGAGAACCGCTTCCACTACAACTGGCACTGGCATTGGCACTTCGGCACGGGCGACGCCGGCAACGACGGCGCGCACCAACTCGATATCGCCCGCTGGGCGCTGGGCGTGGACTTCCCCGAGAGCGCCAGCGGCATGGGCGCGAAGATCTTCTTCGACGACGACCAGCAGACTCCCGACACGATGAACGTGACGTTCCAGTACGGCGGCAAGGCCCTGATCTGGGAAATGCGCATCTGGAACCCGTACGGAATGGAGGAGCAGGACAACGGCGTTGCCGTCTATGGCACGGATGCGTCGATCCAGATCGGCAGGTGGAATCGGCGCTGGGGCTACAAGCTGTACGACAATAAGGGCAAGCTAGTCGACCACAATGACGCGGATGACGAGTCGGACGACCACATGCGGGACTTCATCGAGTGCGTCCGCACTCGCGAGCTGCCTGCGGCCGACATCGCGACAGGGCACCTCTCCGCGATCCACTGCCATCTAGCGAACATCGTGTCCCGCACTGGCCGCACTCTGGCTTTCGACCAAGAGACCGAGACCATCGTGGGCGATCCCCACGCAAACCTTTACGTGAAGCGTGCCTACCGCACGCACTGGAGCACCCCCAAAGGAGCCTAGCGGAGACATCCGCGCGACACATGCAGCCCGAATCGGACCCTGATCATCAACCTCCGCGAAGCAAGCCCATTCGTCCCGGGCCCGGCCGGAATGGCGGCCGGCCGCCGTACTGCGATCCCCAAGCCAGTCCGACAGAGAGAGTCCGCGGGCAGCGCTCGGGATACGGCGGAAGCCGCGCGAGCTAGGCCGCGATGACCTACCTAATCATCTGCGGCGGCCTGACGGTCCTGATCTCGGCGATCTGCTCGCTGCTGGAAGCCACGCTCTACTCGACGCGCATGAGCGCTCTGGAAGCGGAAAAGGCCGACGGCGAGCGAGCGGACAAGGCCGAACGGTTCATCGCGATGAAGGCTGACATCGCCAAGCCCACATCCGCCATCTTGGTGCTGAACACCGTCGCCAACACCGCCGGCGCAGCGATCTGCGGCATGCTGGCCGCGCGGCTGCTGGGGGCGCAGTGGGTCCCCGCCTTCTCTGTCGGGCTCGTCTTGGCCATCCTGTTCATCGGCGAGATCCTGCCGAAGACCTATGGCGCGACGCACTGGAACTCGATCTGGCACAGGATCGTCTGGCCGCTGGCCGTGCTGCAAAAGGCCCTCCACCCGGCCGTCAAGATCACCCAGAAATTCGCAGACCTCTTCTCGGGAGCGCGCGGCACTCCCGCGATTACCGAAGACGAGATCCAGGCGAGTATCGAGCTCGGCGGGCAGTCCGGAGAGCTGACACCCTCCGAGCTCCAGCTTCTCAGCGCCGTGTTCCGCTTCGACGACATGCTCACCCGGCAGGTCATGGTGCCCCGTCGCGACGTGGTGTTCTTGGACGCCCAAAAACCAGCTTCGGAATGCTTCGAACTCGCCCGCAATTCTCGCCACACTCGCTTTCCCCTGTGCGAGGGATCCCTGGACGAAGTCGTCGGGCTGGTGCACATCAAGGACCTTCTCGGCTTGCCGGCCGACGAGGACCTGGACCTGAGGTCGGTCTCGAGGGAGCTCTGCCATGTCCCGGAGACCATGCCGATCAGCCAGTTGATGCGCGAGATGCAAAACTCCCACCAGCACATGGCGCTCGTCGACGACGAGTACGGCTCGATAGTTGGCATCGTCACCATGGAAAACGTGGTCGAGCAGATTGTCGGAGCGGTACAGGACGAATTCGATTCGGAAGCGCCGGAAGTGGAGCAAGAGAGCCCGGGCGTGTACTTGGTGAACGGCTCGGTGCCCTTGGAACGCCTCAATCGCGAGGTGCGGCTCAGCCTCGAGTCGACTGACGTGGACACGCTCTCGGGCCTTCTGGTCTCCCGCATCGGACGCCTGCTGGAGGCTGGCGACACGGTGGAGCTGGAAGGCGCCGCCGCCGAGGTCATGGAGGAACAGGGCGGGCGCGCGGTCCGCGTCAAGCTGACAGTCCGGTCCGGCGACGAGGGCGCAGATTCGTAGGGCCTGAGGGCTAGAAGACGACTCCAAGACCTGTGACGACGCCGTAGTCGTTGCGCGCGACCATCGCGGCCGGCCGCGTGTCGTAGCGGTCAAACAGGCGCAACGAGTAAGTGAAACGCCCTGCGATCGGCACGCGGAAGGTCCCGTCGTACTCAACGCGGACATCGGAGCCATCCAGCAGGCTGGGATGGATCGTCAGCTGCGTATCGACGCTGACCACACCCAGCAGCAAGGTGGACCACTCCAGCCCGCCGAAGGACTCGAAGGTCGATTGGTTGGCTTGATCGCGCAGCCGCTCGTGAACGTAGGCTGTGCCGCCAAGCAGCGACAGCTCAGTATTGCGGGTACTCCGCACTCGCCAACCCATGCCGCCGCCGAGCCGGCTGCGCAGGTCCAGCAGGCGGCGCTCGTTGCGTTCCAGGCCGGTCAGCGCATAGGCGAAGGTCCGGTCGTTGAGGAAGCGGTCAAGGCGAGCATTGAGAGCATGCCGGCTTTGGGAACGCGCCCCGTCCTGCCGGGCAAACAGAGAGCTGATCCGACCAGAGAACTGGTACTGCGCGGAGGTATAGCCCGCCCTGACTCCGGTTGAGGACTGCATCTGGTTCTGGTTGCCCCGGGCAACGCTGAAGCCGATGTCCGCAGAACCGTCCAGCGCCGAGAGCACTCTTCGCGCGCCCCGCTGCCGCTCCCCGCGTACGACCCGAGTGACCTCCCTCGACGGGATGGTTACCGGCTCGCGGGACTGCTGCGCGATCAAAACACGGGGGCCTTCGAGGGTCAGCCGGCCGTCGAGACGCTGTCCGTGCGCCGTCAGCACCGAAAAGTCCGCGTCGCTCTGGATCTCCCGAACGTCGCTCCACGCTATCTGCACCGTGCCGGCAAGGTTCGATTGCAGCGTGAGCTTGCCTTCCGAGACCCGGCGCACGGTGCCGGTGAGTCGATCGCCGTTGGTCAGCGTCACGATATCCGCCGACAAGACCGCTGGGCTCGAGAGTGCAAGGAGAAGGCCGAGTAAGGTGCGAAAGGAATGCATGGCAGAGGGAGTTAAGCGCCCGCAGCCCGAGAGGCGGACAGCGAGCCTCTTCTCTCACTCTATAGCCCCGGAGGGAGCGGGAGCGGACGCGCCTACTGCAGTCGAGGCCTAGTGGCTGGGGCGCGCGTCCGGGGTGGTCGGATCGCCCGGCTGGGGCAGCCGCGGGGGAGGCGGGATAAGCCCTTCCGGATCAAACAGCCTTCCGGGCAGGAAGTCCGAGACGCGCGGGCCTTGCAGGGCGCGCACCTTGATGTTGCGGTACCAAACCGGGTGGTTGTGGTGTGTCAGCGCGATGTGACCGGGACCCTTGAACCCGAACCCCGGCACGCGCTTGAACTTGGTCTGCTCGACGCGCGCGAACATGTCCGGCGTATTGAACTCGAACTCCAAGATCTTCGCGCCGTTCAGCCAGTGTTCGCCCTGGGTTCCGCGGACAACTATGCGCGAGGTGTTCCATTCGCCCGCAGGGCGGACCGGCTTGTCAGCGACAGGCTTGTAGAGCAGGTACAGCGAGCCGCAGCTGGAGTATTCCCACCCGCGCTTGGCGCGGTTCAGATTGTCATCGTCCAAGAGTTGATACTCCGGGCCGGTAGCCCTCAGCATCGAGCGCCGCTTGGCGTCCGGACTCAGGTGGGGCCGGTAGCCGGGGCCGGCCCAAGCCTTCTGGACTAGGTACTTGACACCGCTGTTGCCGCCCTTGACGAGCTTCCAATCGAAGGTCAGCTCGAAATTCTCGAACTGGCTCACGGTGACGATGTCGCCGCCGCTGTTGTCGGACAAGGTCCGGATCGTGCCGTCCTCGATCGCCCACGAACTGGTGGGAAACGGGGTGTCTTGAAAACCCTCCCAGCCCGTGGAGGTCGAGCCGTCAAAGAGCAGTTGCCAGCCTTCCAGCTTTTCCGCATCGGTCAAGCTGTTGTGCGACGGTTCCGCGAGTCCGAGGCTGGCCGCGAGGGCCGCTAGCAGGATGGTGCGCAGCATGGTTGATCCCGAGGTTCAAGCATAGCCGATCGGGCGCTTGCGGGCTCAGCGCACGAACAAGAATTCCGCTGCGTTGAAGACGGCATGAGCGAGATCGGCCCAGATATCCGGGTCGTCGAGTCCCGGCGAGTCCCGCAAGCGCGCCTGGCTAGCCAGGAAACCTTCGATCTCTGAGAATTCTGACTCCTCCGGCGGTCTGCCGTAGGCCCGCAGATACATGTCTGCGATGCGCTCCTGCGTGCCCTCGTGCGCCTGCAGCGTGCGCTCGGCCCAAAGCCGGGCCTGCCCGTTGACGAACTCGTTGTTGAGCATCAGCAGCGCTTGGGAAGCCACGGCCGAGACACCCCTGCGGCCCTCGGTCGAGATCGGCAACGGGTAGTCGAAGGCCAGGAAGAGCGGCGGCAGGAAGTTGCGCCGCACCTGCAAGTAGATGCTGCGCCGGCCGAGGCCGTCGACCGGCCCCGACGCGGGCTTGCCACGGCCGTCCTGATACTCGCTGATGTGCGGCGGCACCCCGGGTCCACCGACGGACGGGTCTAACGCTCCGGAGACCGCCAGCAGCGAATCGCGGATCGCTTCGGCCTCAAGGCGCCGGACCGGGAAGTGCGACAGCAGGAGGTTGGACGGGTCTATCGCCTCGGCCCTCTCCGATGGCTCGCTGGACGCCCGGTACGTGCTCGAGTGAACGATCTCTCGGTGGAGGTCCTTGACCGACCAGCCCGAGTCCATGAACTTTCGCGCCAGGAAATCCAGCAGGGCGGGGTGCGTGGGCTGCTCGCCCATGCGACCGAAATTGTCCGGGCTCGCGACGATGCCGCGGCCGAAGTGATGGTGCCACACGCGATTGGCCATCACGCGGGCGGTGAGCGGGTTCTTCTCGCTGGCCACCCACTGCGCCAGTTCCAGGCGCCCCGAGCCGTTGCGGTACGGCTCTTGCTCGCTGCCGGCGATCGCCTGCAAGAACTGGCGCGGAGCGATCTCGCCCGCATTCTTGTGGTTGCCACGGATGTGGATCGGCGAGTCGGCGGGCTGCCAGTCCCGGCTCGACATCGCGAACATCGAAGCGGGCAGGGCTTGGTCGAGCCGGTCGCGGCGGGAAACGAGTTCGGAATAGCGCCGAAGTTCGTCCTCGGCGAGGAACTCCGCCGCTTGATCGCGCCGGGCGTGGCCGAGAATTCCCGACAGCAGCCCGTCGTCCGCCGGGCCGCTCGCTGCCTCGGGCAATCTTCGGGCGAGAGCCTCGTAGGCTAGAGCGAGATCTGGCAAGGAACGAATCGTCTCGTCAGCAAGCAGGTCCAAGATCCGGGCATTGACGGGTCCGGCTATCGGCGGGGGCTCGGGCGCGGATGAGAATACGACTTGGTCCACCGCGATCGAGCCCTCCCGGTCTCGGTCCACGATCTCGATCGAGCAGATGCGGCCGCGCTCCTTGGTCATCGCGATGGTGTGCCAGCGCAGGCGACCGCTGCCATCGGGCATGGCATGCCCGGACTTGTGCTCGTCCGCGATCACGGTGAAGCGCGCCGGGGCGTCTTCCTTGAGACGGCGGTCGTGTTGCGGACCCGCCAGCCGCACGTGGACATACCTGGCGGGCATGCGGAACTTCTCCGTGGTGAGGGTTCCCACTAATGCGTCGGCGCCATTTCCGGAAGATGCTGCCACCGCCTGGCCCCAATGGCCGCCCAGCCGCTGAGCAGGCGGGACGGCCCGAACCGGACCGGACCCGAAACCGGCGCCGTTCACGGTCCACTTGCCAAAGCCACCCTCGAAGTCTTCGAAGACCTCGTCCCCTCGCTCGCTCCAAAGCCGGTGGCTGCGATCCGCCTTGGCCGCCCATTCGAACATTTCTTCCCGCGTGCCAGCGAGAGTCGCGGCGAACTCCGGAGCGTCTTCCAGAGCCTGCGATTCCGCGACCTTGGCGAACGGATACAGCGGATGCGAAGGCTCCTCGGCCGCATAGGCCAGTTCCGCCGCCAGCCCATCCGAATCCTCCGAACCCGCCTCCTTCGACGCGGCAACGAGCCGTTCGGCCAACCCTTCGGCGGCGCGGCGCCGGGCGCCCTGCAGCATGCCGGCGATCTGTGCGTTGATCCCGCCAATCTCCCTGTCCGCCGCCCGAATCACGCTCGCCCTTTCCGGGGAGTCGATGCAGGTCTCGTTCATATGCGTAGACGCTAGGATTCCGAACAGCGAGTAGTAGTCGGCGGTGGGAATCGGATCGAACTTGTGGTCATGACAGCGGGCGCAGGCAACGGTCAAGCCTTGGGTGGCCTTGGTCAACACGTCGATCTGGTTGTCGATCTGGTCAGCCCGCGCCTTGACCGAGTCGGTCGGAGAGTTGAGGACCTCCCACAGCCAGTACATGCCGGAAGCGATCGGGTTGACATAGTGCGTGCCATCCGCCGACAGTCTCGGCGGCATGAGGTCGCCTGCAATCTGCTCCTGCAGGAAGCGGTTGTAGGGCAGGTCCGCATTGAATGACTCGATGACGTAGTCGCGGAACCTCCAAGCATCGAGCTTGTTGTTGTCGAACTCGTGACCGTTCGTCTCGGCCCAGCGCACCAAGTCCAGCCAGTGTCGCCCCCAGCGCTCGCCGTAATGCGGCGAGCCTAGGAGCCTCTCGACGACGCGGGAGTACGCCCCCGGGGCTCTGTCGGACAGAAATTCCTCCAGCTCGGCTGGGGTCGGCGGCAAGCCTGTCAGATCGAAAGTGACCCGGCGCAGCAGCGTCCGCCGGTCGGCCCCGCCGGGCGTTTCCAATCCCTCGGCTTCCAGCCGAGCGAGGATGAACCGATCCATGTCTGTGCGCGCCCAGTTCGTATTGCGAACGTCGGGCCACGCCGGCTGGCCTACCGGCTGAAAGCTCCAGAACTGCCGGCCTTCCTCTAGATCGATGCCGGCTTGTTCGACCTCGGGCGCCGTCGCGGAGCGAGGGTCCGGCGCGCCCATCCGAATCCAAGTCTCGAGGTTGGCCACGTCCTCGTCCGACAGCCTGCCCGACGGCGGCATCTTCAGGTCGATCGAGGCGTATGAGACCGCTTTCAGCAGCAGGCTGGAAGAAGGATCCCCCGGCGTGATCGCAGGCCCTCGACTACCGCCTTGCAGGAGCGATTCCTTGGAGTCGAGCCTCAGCTGCCCCATGGCCATGGTGTCGCCGCTGTGGCAGGCGTAGCACTTCTCGGCCAGCAGCGGCCGAACGTGGCGCTCGAAATGCTCCAAGCCGTCCGACCCTTGGGCGGACAGGGCTGGGAGCAGCAGCAGCGCACCGCAATATAGGAACAGCTGTATCAACATCTGGAACTTAAAATAAATCATACGTCCTCGCCAGCCGACCCGCCCGTGATGCGGCAGCTTTGGACTGGCTCGCGCGTGCGGCGGAAGTCGGTCGCGCGCACGAGCCGAAGGCGGCTTCCGCCAGTGAGAGCAGTCCACTGAGGCTCTATAGTGGTTCAGTGCGGCTGTTCCACGTTCCCTCCCTCGTGATCGCTCTGGCAGGAGCGGCGCTCGCGCAGCAGGAGGGCATGATCCCCCGCTGGCAAGTCGAAGAGCTGTCCCAGGGTGTTGTGCAGAACATGGATACCGCGAGAAAGGTGGTGGCACAGCTACGGCCGCAGGAATGGGTCCAAGACGGAGCGCCGGGCGCCTACGTCGACCAGCATCAGGCCCTGCTGCAGGAAATGGAGCAAGTCAGCCTGGCGGCGCAGGCATTGGGCCGCGAGCCCGAGCGTCTCACGTATGCGATGGACACGTTCCTCTGGCTGGATCGCACAGATTCTCTCATGGGCTCGATAGCGGCCGGCGCTCGCCAGTACTACAACGCTGCCGTGGCGGAGCTGCTGGATTCGGCCCGCAACCGCAATGCGGACGGCATCGCGACCGTCAAGCAATACCTGCGCCAGCTGGCCGAGCACCTAGAGAGCTCGATGAGCGTGGCGCACCGAGAGGCCCAGCGCTGCCGGGAGGAAATCGTCTCCCAGCCGCCGGCCGGGCAATAGGCGGGCGGGATCTCCGCAACCCGTACGCTCACAAGCGCAGTCTTGCGCAGGCCTGGCCCGGCTAGCCACGAACGCGCTTCCCAGAACGATCAGAAAGAGCCGCCCCGCTCCTCGAAGTGCGTAGGCTTGCCCAAGCCGGAGCCGCCCGCGAGCATCCATTCGGCGATGCGATCGACCATCTCGTCCAAGCCAGTCGGCGGCGGGCCGACCAGCGCCGCGCACTGGCGAGAGTCGCTGAGCAAGGCTGTAGGTTCCTCGCTTCCAGAAAAGACCGGCTCCACGCCGAAGGCCCGGCCAAAGCGCTCGGCAATCGCGCGCACGCCCAGCGCCTCCGTCCCGGTCACGTTCAAGGTCAGCGGCGGCACCGAGCAGTGCTCTAGGAGGCGCAGCGCGATCGAATTGGCGTCCCGCTGCCAGATAACGTTGACGTAGCCCATCGCCAGATCGATCGGGCTTCGGTTCCGCACCCGATCCGCTATGTCTCGCAGCACGCCGTAGCGCGGCTCGACGGCATAGTTGAGGCGCAGGATCGCGGCGGGCGTGCCGTACCGTTCGCTGAAGTACTCGAACAAGCGCTCGCGGCCCAGCACCGACTGGGCGTATTCTCCGACCGGCGCTGTCGGCTGGCGCTCGGACGGGCCCGGCCCGGGAGCGGCGGTGAAGGGATAGACGTTTCCGCTGGAGAAGACTACGGTCCGCGCTCCGGGAAACGTCTCGGCCACCAGGGCCGGCAGGTATGCATTGGCCGCCCAAGTCCGTCCGGGGTCGCCGGCAGTGCCGAACTTGTGGCCTGCCATGAAGATCACGTTGGGCGCGCGCGGCAATGCCGCGACGTCCCGTCGCGACAGCAGGTCGGCTCGGATGGTCTCGACACCCCAGTCCTCAAGGCGCGGCTGCACGCGGGGGTCGCTGAAGCGAGCCACGCCTATGACGCGCCTGGCCCTTGCGGCGCTGTCGGAGGCCCTTCGCGCCAGGCGCGCCAGCGTCGGGCCCATCTTGCCGCCGACTCCGAGCACCAGAATGTCGCCGTCGAGACGGCGCATCAGCGCCGTGTCGGCGTCGCTCGGAAGGGACAGATCGGCGTCCAATCTGTCGGGGTCTGCCGCGCTGACAGGCACTTAGCCGGTTGTCGCCAATTCTTCCGGGAACAGGGCCACGCCCTTGGGAGGCGGCAGAAGGTCCTTCAGCAGGCGGAGCCTCAGCCGAATGTACCGGCTGGCGAGCTGTTTCGGGCCATTGTCAAGGTCGATGTCGCAGCACAGGCCGTGCAGGTACAGCGCCAGCGTGTCGGCAAGTGCGGCCGCGCGGTAAGCTTCCAGGCAGCGCTGCCTCTCTTCCGCGTCCGCCGCCAGTGCGAGCAGATCCTTCTTGCAGAGCCACGCAAACTCGTTGACCTCGCCGTGCGCGTTCTTCTTCAGCTCCGTGTCCAGCAACAGGTTGAACATCTCGGCAAGCTGGCCGTCAGCATGCTCCATGATGCGCGAGGCAAGTGCTTGATAGAACAGGACATGGGAGTCGAAGTAATCGTCGCTGCGAATGGCCACGAAGATGTAGTGCTCCGTCTCGGTCCTTTGGTAGTCGGAAAACCAGCGCTTGTCGGCGGGCGGTTCGGCAAAGCTAATCCGAACAGTGCCGCCATCCTTCTCCGGGCTTGCTTCGGTAGCCAGGAATGGCACCAGCACCAAGCGCATGTTGGGAACCAAGCTCAAGACCTTCGGCGGTAGCGCGCTGATCGGGTCGAAGACCAGGCGCTGGCGCTCCTTTTCGTCCAGCGGCTCTACGGAAAAGTACGAAACCTGTTCGTTGATCGGTATCAAGACATCGTGGCAGCTGGCGACGAACTCGTTGGTGGGAACCCCCCGTGCGTCGTTAAGCTCGGCTGGAGACAAGGCCTGTGCGTTCGACACGTTCCCTTGATGTTATCAGAGGGCTTGGCGATCTTGCGGCCTCCGCCGCTGGCTCTAATCGAGGCGCGGCAGGCACCCGCGGCAACGACGACGGGCCTTCGGCCCGCAGCCTGCCGTCGGGCTGTTCCTGAAGGCCGATCAAGCGCTGGCTCCGCGCGCCGTGGATGCGACCCTGCGGGATGAGCACGGGCCGGAAAGTAGTATCGTTGATCGAGATGACCGAGCATCCGACCGTCAAAGAGGCTGTCGAAGAGGCGCCCCTGACCTCCGGCGAGCAAGTCTACACACCCCAGCCCGGCGAGCGGCAGATGACTGCGCGCGCCATCGTCGCGGGCTGCCTTCTGGGAGGCTTCATCTCGTGCATGAACATCTACATGGGCTTGAAGATCGGCTGGTCGTTCGGAGGGTCGCTCATCGCCGCGATTCTCGGGTTCGCGCTGTTCATGGTCATGGGGCGGTCCCTGTCCGTGCTGGAGTGCAACATCACGCAGACATCGGGTTCTGCCGCGGGCACGATGGCGTCGGCCGCTGGGCTGCTAGCGCCCATCCCCGCGATGGGCATGCTGGGATACGACATCCCCATGACCGGCCTGTTCCTGTGGGGCCTGTCAATCGCCTATCTGGGAGTGTTCTTCGCCGTTCCCCTGCGCCGGCAGATGATCGATGTCGACAAGCTGCGCTTCCCCACCGGAACCGCGACGGCGGAGACAATCCTGGCGATGTTTGCCAAGGCCCAAGAAGCGGTCGACAAGGCTCGGGCGCTGCTTTGGGCGGGCGCCGCAGCCGGCGGCTTCACGCTTGCGACCTACTTCGTGCCGGCCCTGGAAATGCCGCCAGCGGATCTTTTCGGGATCGGCGCCCTGGCGGTCGCAGCAGCATGGGGATTTCGGTTCTACCTAGGCCCCATGCTGTTCGGGGCAGGCATCCTGATCGGACCTCGGGTCGGCGCCAGCCTGGCCTTGGGCGCGATCGTGGCTTGGGGGATTCTGGGGCCTTGGGCCCAAGCCAACGGCTGGGCGCCGGGCGACGTGATGAGCTACACGGACGGCCCGAGAGGCTGGCTGCTGTGGCCCGGCGTGGCCATCATGGTCTCAGAGGCCCTGATGTCTCTGGCGCTGAGCTGGCGCACCTTCCTGCGAACGTTCCGGAGCGGGCCCTTGATCGGATCGAGCGAGGTCGGGGAGGACCGGATTCCGACGGTGTGGTGGCGCAATGGCCTAGCGGTCGCGGCGGTCGGTACCGTCATCGCCGCTTGGTACTTGTTCGAGATTCCACCGTACCTCACGGTGGTGGCCCTGGTTCTGTCGTTCGCCTTGGCAGCGGTGGCGGTTCGCTCCACCGGCGAGACAGACATCAACCCGGTTGGCGGCATGGGCAAGGTCACCCAACTGGTCTACGGCGGGATCGCTCCGGGCAGCACGTCTACCAACTTGATGGCGGCGGCCATCACAGGAGCGGGCGCGTCGCAAGCCGCAGACATGATGCAAGACCTCAAGACTGGCAAGCTGCTGGGCGCGTCGCCGCGACGCCAGTTTGTCGCTCAGCTATGGGGCTTGGCGGCGGGCGTGTTGTTCTGCATTCCGGCCTACCTGCTGGTCACCAGCGCCTACCCTCTCGGAGGGGATCAACTCCCCGCTCCCGCGGCCTTCGCTTGGAAGGCAATGGCCGAGCTCCTGACTCAAGGCCTTGACGCCCTGCCGCCCCACGCCGTGCCAGCGGTGACGATCGCCGCCATTTTCGGCGTGTTGCTGGCCTGCCTGCGGAAGGTGCCGAAGCTGGCACCGTACCTGCCCAGCGGGCTAGCGGTCGGCATCGCCTTCATCGTGCAAGCGTTCTTCTCGCTGGTGATCTTCTTCGGCTCGGTCGTCCTGGTGATCTGGCAACGCGTCAACCCGAGCCAAGCCAAGAAGCTCAGCTTCGCGGTCGCATCGGGCCTGGTGGCGGGCGAGGGACTGTTCGGCATCTTCAAGGCCGCGATGACCCTGCTGGAAGTGCCGACACTGTAAGGCTGGCGGGATCCCGCCTGCGTGCGGAGCGCGGGCGCCGCGAACCGAAACGCCGCTCTCAAAGTTAGGTCGTCCACGCGGCCGATGCCCGCGCTACACTGCGGGCGAGCGACTGAGACTGGAGATTCCTCTATGACGTGCCGACTATCCATCGCCCTTATCGCCTGTGCCGGCTTGTCGGCTCAGTCCGGCCTGGAGATCGAATCCATCGATCGCAAGATCAGCCCCTATGTGCTGGAACGGCTCACAGCAGCTGACCGCGTTCTGTTCGACAAGCTGGCGCGGGCGCCGCTGGAATCCGTCTGGTCCCAGCTGGAAAGCAGGGACTACGAGCATTGCTTCATCCATGAACTGGACGCCTTGCACCCCGACCGTCGGCTTGTCGGAAGGGCGCGCACGATGCGGTACTTGCCGACGCGCCCCGACCTGAGAGAGGAGATCTACGCCAAGCGCAAGCAGCTCAACTACGTTTCCGCCGAGGAAGCGCAGGCGGGAGACGTGCTGGTGTTCGACGCCGGCGGCGACACCCGCTCGGCGGTTTCGGGCGAGATCACCACCGTGCGATTCCTCGCCCGCGGCGGCACGGGGCTGATCGTGGACGGGGCATTGCGGGACGTGCCCGAGATCGCGGGCATGCCGCTGCAGGTGTACCAGAGGCGCGGCCAAGCTTCGTCCGTGCGACCCAACCTGATGAGCGTGGACTACCAAGTGCCAGTACGCATTGGCAACGTCACGGTCCGCCCGGGAGATCTGCTGCTCGGCGAGCGGCACGGGGTCTTGGTCATTCCGGCGGCGCTGGCGGAGGAAGTCTTGAACGCTGCGCTATCCAAGCAAGACCTGGAGAGCTTCCAGCGCAAGCTGCTGCTGGAAGGGCGCTCGATCTATGGCGTCTACCCTCCGGACGAGAAGACCTTGCAAGAGTACGAGCAGTCTCGCACGGGTGCCGAAAGCCGATGACGGCGGACGCGCGCTGCGGCGCATTCCATTCCGCCCGAGGGCACCCGACCTTGCAAGGGGTGGTACCGACGGATGGATTCGAACCATCGACCTCCTGATCCACAATCAGGCGCTCTAACCGGCTGAGCTACGTCGGCATCGGCGTGGCCCCGCAGTCGCCGCAGCGTGGTCGCGGGCGGGCCGTTCCCCCGTGCCTCCAGAATACACGATCCCTCGGTTCTCCTTGCCCGGCTGAGGCGCGCGGCGATGTCCGTCCGTTCCTGGGCGCCGCGGATCGCTGGCGCGGCCCGCAGGCCGGGGAAGTTGGCCGTCGCACCGTCCAACCCGTGGATGCTGCACAATGGTCTCGTGATCGGCCGACGGCGCTTTCTCGCAGCATCCGCGGCGCTTCCCTTTGCCGCCCGCAGCATCGCGCGAGCCGAGACCTCGGCCCGGGGCCTTCGACTCACATACGAGGTTGCGTCCCCTCCCAAGCTGCCGCCGCCGCTGGAGCTCGGGCCGGAAGCGAGGCTCGAAATCGAGTTCCAAGGCAGCGGCGCCGCCGCCCGATGCAGTCTGGGCCTGCAGGTCCTGCTGGACGGCGAGCCGCACCTGCTGCCGCTAGCGATCTGGACGGAGGATCCACAGGCGTATTGGCGCATGCGCGAAGCGCTCCACGTGCCGGCCTTGCGAGGGGTGGTCCGCAGGGCGCAGGACGCCTGGACTCTCGCCGTCTCTGGACAGGACGAGTTTTCGGCCAGAATCGTGCCCGCGGCCGCCGAACCGGATTCGTCCGCGGAGGATCTCCCTTGGCTGTCGTACCGGCACCAGCTGTCCCCCGGTTGGGCGGACGGTCCGCTTGGCGACCGGCCTGTCGAGCTTTGGCGCTTGCCCGCGGCGAGCGCGGCAGCCGCAACGCAAGCCAGTCCGGCCGAGACCTCCGGCAAGCTCGGCGGCTGGCTGGCCAGGCTCGGGGCATCCGGGCCGATCTCCTCGCACGTCGTGCCAAGCCGCTCGGAACGAGGGCGGGAGTTCGTGCGGCATGTCGCCGCATCGGACTTCGAGCCCTTCGCGTTACGCAACTACTCCAGCGGCACGCTCGGCCTGCCGGAGATCCACACGCAATTTCCCGGCGAGGCCGACTTGGAGGCATACCGCAGCCAAAGCCGCGTCCGGCTGGCCGGGTTGCTCATCGTGTCCGTGGACTGCGTGGCGAATCCGCACGCTGTCGAGCGCCTGATCCCAGCGCCGTGCATTGCAGACCCCAATGCCTTGGTAAGGGTGATGACAATCCGCGGCCTGAGCGACCCCGCCCTCGACGAGGCTTGGCTGCTCGCCCGTTGTGGCATCGACGGGCAGCGGGCCTGGTACGCGATCTCTCACTTGAAAAGCTCCCTGGCAGGCAGCGAATTCGGCCGAGAGGCGTGGGGGTACCCGACCCAAGACGGCACGGCCCACGCACTGCTCGGGGCAAATCGCTTCACGTCTTCGGTGATGCGCGGCAACCAGAGCCTGTACCGGGCCGACGGATCCTACGGCGGATTCTCGACCGGCACGTCGCTGAACGAGATGCTGGTTGTGACGCTGCGGCCAAAGATCGGCACCGGCTCGGAGCCGCGGCGCGGAGAGCTCCTGCTGCAGCCGTGGTACTACCAGGGCTTGCGCAAGCCGCTCAGCCGCCAGAGCCTGTACGCGGCGTTCTCCGCGCCCGCGGACGACCGTGCCGTCAACCCGTGGAACCGGATGGGACCGGTCGACGCGTACTGGGCAGACATCTACGACGACGCAGACTTGCAGCGGCTTCCGGCAGCGCGGGCGGGCGAGGTGGCTGACATCGCGCCCTACTACCGCGATCGTTGCGACGGACAGCTGCCGTGGGAGCCTCCGCCCGCCGGCGCTCAGGAACCCGCGTCGGACTAGGTGACTTCGGCGCGCGCCTTGCTCAGGCGCTCGTCGAGCGGCAGGAATTCCTGCTCGTCAGGCCCGGCATAGATCTGGCGTGGGCGTGCGATGCGCTTTTCGGGATCCGACATCAGTTCTTCCCAGTGGGCCAGCCATCCGGCCACCCGCCCGAGCGCGAACAGGACCGTGAACATCTCGATCGGGAAGCCCATCGCCTGATAGATGATGCCCGAGTAAAAGTCGACGTTCGGGTAGAGCCGCCGCTTGACGAAGTAGTCGTCCTCGAGAGCGATCCGCTCGAGTTCTGTCGCAAGATCGATCTTGGGATTCTTGCCGGTGATCTCGAACACTTCCGCGGCAATGCTCTGCAAGATGCGGGCACGCGGGTCATAGTTCTTGTAGACGCGGTGGCCGAATCCCATCAGGCGCCGCTCGCCGGCCTTGACCTGGCGCATGAATTCCGGGATCGCAGAGGCGCTGCCGATCTCGTCGAGCATCGCCAGCACGGCCTCATTGGCACCGCCGTGCAGCGGGCCGTAGAGCGCCGAAGCGGCCGCTGCCACTCCCACGAAGGGATCCGCGTCGGCGCTGGCCACCTGGCGCATGGTCGAGGTGGAACAGTTCTGCTCGTGCTCGGCGTGCAGGATGAACAAGGTATCCAGAGCCCGCGCCAGAACCTTCAGGTTGCGCTCATTGGTCTGGCGGCGGGTGCCGGTCCACAGCATGTGGATAAAGTTCTCGGTATAGCTCAGCCCCAAGTCGGGATCCGGATAGGCATAGCCCTGGCTCTTGCGGTAGACATAAGCGGCCACCGTTGGCATCTTGGCCACCAAGCGCAGCTGCTGGCGGTACCGGTTGCTCCGGCTTTCGATCTGCTTGGCGTCCGGATAGAACGTTGACAGCGCTGCCACGGTGCTGACCAAGACGCCCATCGGATGGGCGTCGTAAAGGAATCCGTCCATGAACTTCTTGACGTTCTCATGGACGCGGGAATGCTCCATCAGCTCCGTGTCCCACGCTTCCAACTCGTGGCGCGTGGGCAGGTCTCCGTTGAGCAAGAGGTAGGCCACCTCGGTGTAGGTGCAGTTCTCGGCCAGCTTTTCGATCGGGTAGCCGCGATACCGCAGGATTCCCTTGGCGCCGTCAATGTAGGCGATCCGACTGGTGCAGGCGGCGGTATTTGTGAAGCCGGGATCGTAGCTCAGCATGCCGAACTCGCCAGGGTCCTGGCGGATCTGGCGCAGTTCGATCGCCCTAACGGACGCGTCGGAGATAGGGAGCTCGTACTCGCTTCCTGTGCGAGAGTCCGTAATGCTGAGCTTGCCCTCGTCCAAAGCCCTCTCCCAGGCCGCCCCGTGGGGACGCAACGGTTCCCAGAATAACAAACCCGGACCGGCAGCCCGCGGGACCCGCTGGGGCACTGACCCGCGGGGCATCGCCACCTGCACTTGCAACGCTCCGCGGAGGTCATGCCAGCTCGACGCGCGCCACGGAGCGGGACTATACTCTGGGTGCTACCAACTCATGCCAGCAACCTCGCTTACACGGCGCGGCCTGATCCGCACCGCCGCGGTCGTGCCTCTGTCCGCGGCCTCCACCAGCGCGGCGAACTCCGCAGTCTCGGTCGGGATCATCGGACTCGGCGGCAGGGGCAGCAGCCATGCCCGCCACATCGCGGGCCTGCCGCAGGCACGGCTGGTCTCGGTCGCCGAGATCTCCGACGCCTCCATCGAGCGAGCGAAAGAACGGGTGTCTCTGGACGGCGTGCGCTTGCACGAGGATCTCAACGAGGTGCTCGCCAGCGACGTCGACGCTGTCATCATCGCGACCCCGGTGTACATGCATCCGGACCACTTCGAGGCCGCGATCGAAGCGGGCAAGCACATCTACATCGAGAAGCCTGCTGCGGCGGACGTCGAAGGCGCCAAGCGGGTGATGCGCCTGGCCGATGCGGCCCCGCGCCACCTCAACATCACGTTCGGCTTCCAGCAGCGCCACGGCGACGTGTACCACGCGGCGAAGAAGCTGATCGACTCGGGCCAGATCGGCAAGATCAACCTAGTGCACTCGCATTTCCTCAAGAGCGGCATGACCGGCAAGGAGCCAGTCCGCCCGAAGCCGACCGACCCGGCGGACAGGCTGGCTCAGTGGAAGCGCTGGCGCGACACCTTCGGCGAGATCATCACCGAGACGTTCTGCCACAACATCGACGCGATGAACTGGTTCGTCGGAGCACGCCCTGTCAAGGCCATCGGCACGGGGGGACGCGCCGTGATGAAGTATGGCGACCTGCTCGACCACCTCAACGTCACGTTCGACTATCCCGGCAACATCCAGGCCAACCTGGCCGGCGCATACATGTGCCCTCCGTTCTACCGGGAGGTCTACGAGCGCTATTTCTGCCAAGACGGCGTGGTAGAGACCGCCCGGGGCTACTGGCGGTTTCACAGGGGGCGCAACGACGTGGTCGAAGAGAAGTCCCCGCACGACATCACCATCGACGCCTTGGAGGAGTTCTTCGCGCGCATCCTCGAAAACAAGCCCGCGAACACAGGCGTGAGGGGCGCGGAGAGCACGCTGACAGCCCTTTTGGGCGAGATGGCGATCGCGCACCGGGCCGAGGTCACGTGGGACCAGATGATGAACGCGTAGCTCGCTGCCGCGCGGGGCGCGTCGTATAATCCCAGGCGTGGCCAGACCGGGCCCTGGAGGAAAGCAATGATCCGACAAGGTGTCGTCCGCGCCGTGCTCGTGGCGCTGTTTGCGCTGTGCGTCTTGACTGGCTACGAGTCGGCGAAGACCGAGGCGCTGATGGCCGACGCGGCCAATCGCTTTCTTGAGTCCCTCGACCGCATGCAGCGCATGGGGACGGTGTTTGCCATGGACGCCGAGGAGCGCACCAACTGGCACTACTTCCCCGAAACCGGCTTCGCGGACGAGTACGGCTACGTGCGCAACGGGATCACGTTCAAGGACATGGACCCGAAGCAGCGCCATCTCGCCTACGGCCTGCTCAGCACCGGGCTGGGCCGCGCGGGATTCGTCAAGACCATGAACGTGATGGCGCTGGAGGAGATCGTCCGCGTGATCGAGGACGACAACACCGGCTACCGTGACACCGAGCGCTTCCATTTCACGTTCTTCGGCGAGCCGGGCATGAAGGGCGACTGGGGCTGGCGTGTGGAGGGCCACCACGTCTCGCTGCACTACTTCATCCGGGACGGCAAGCTGGTGGCGTCGAGCCCCACGTTCCTCGGGGCCAACCCTCACGAGGTTCCGCAGGGACTGCACAAGGGCATGCGAGCCCTCGAGCGCGAAGAAGACATGGCTCGGGCGCTGCTGGTATCGCTGGATGCAGCTCAGCGCAAGCGCGCGATCTTCGACAAGCAGGCTCCCTACGACATCGTGACGATGGCTGACAAGCGCGCCAAGCTGGACGGGGAGCCGCGGGGCGTTGCCGCGTCGGACCTAAGCGAGGGCCAGTATCAAGACCTGCTCGCCCTGATCGAGGAGTATGCCGCCACGATGCCGCCGGAGGTCGCAGCCCAGCGCATGAAGGCAGCCGCGCAGACGCCCAGGGGAGAGCTCTTCTTCGGCTGGGCGGGGGACATCGACCGACCGGCCGCCAAGCCGATCGAGATCGGCAGCAGGACCACCGAGAACCGGCATCTGGCGGGCAACTACTACCGCATCCAGTCGCCCACCTTCCTGATTGAATTCGCCAACACCCAGAACCAAAGCAATCACAGTCACGCGGTCTGGCGCGAATTCGAAGGGGACTTTGGATACGACGTGCTAGCCGCGCACTACAGGGGCGATGGCCACGCCGTTGAGACAGTGGCTGCGGACTGAGCCAACAGGCTGCGGCGGCTGCGCGATCAAGTACGGCGGATGCCGCAGCGTACGCGCGATCGGCACTCCGGATCGAACGACGACCAGGGGTCGAGGCACGGCGAGGCGCCGACAATCTCGTCCAGAGAATCGGCGGCTCGGGCGGACCGTGCTACCGCTCACTCGGCAGCAAGGCTTCCGACATCAGTGCTTCCCCAGGCTCGATGCATGTCCGTTGTCGTCAGATCCAAGAAGCCCTTTACGATCCACTCTCTTCCCAGGTCAAAGAAGTCGAAGGCCCCATTGATCCCCTTCTCGAGGGGGGAGCCACGCACGGTTAGGGTCAGAATGAGAATCGGCGATTGACCGTCCTCCTTCCACGCTGGCGTCAGGGAAACGTGGAGTCTTCCCAACGGGCTATTGGACTCATCCCGGATCACGAATCTCTGCTGGATGCTCGCATCTTCTGATTCGGGCAAAAAAGAGCGTCGTTGCGGGGTCCAGGTTCGAAGCACCCCTTCAATTTGTCCGTGCCCGTGCCATGCTTCACAGGGCTCGATGTGGTTGATGTAGGTGATTTCGCATTGGTCGATCGCAAGCTTGCCAAGCTTCTCGTCGGTCAGGAACTCTTGGAACTCCCATACCTCATGCCGAAAGTTCGTGCGGATGCGCTCATAGCGGGGATAGGGCGTCGAGATTTCCCCTGTCTTGCGCCAATTGTGAATGAGCCTGTCTGCCTGAATTTGAATGAGTTCCGTCTTCGATTCGTTCAAGAAGCATACGCGCGGCGACGGCGGCTTTGACTCGGTCGTCACTTCCTCGCGCCGTGGCGACGGCACTTCGAAGCTCTCCCGTACAGCGTTTAGCGGCGTGCGCTCTTCGACCAGCGGGAACGTGTGGCGGAACTTATGCCACAGCAGGCCGACATGAGCCAGGCTGAACTCTTCTACCGGTTGAAACTGAAGCGACAGGACTGTCTCCACCAAGGGTGGATCTCGAAAGTCTGGCAGGCCCTCCGGCCGGAACAGGCGAGTCGTCATCGGATCGTCTTAGGCCAGATTTGCATCGGCTTATTGCGATTGCATCCGCTTCAGAAGCAAATCAAGTGTAAGCGATATCGCTGGGCCCCCCTCAAGGTCTCCGGCAGTCTCGCAACTGCCGACGGTTGCCCCGACCGACCCAGCCCGCGGTGCGCCTGCAGACCCACGGGTTGAGACGCTGGGCGCGAAACCCTCCGAGGGGATTTGTGCGAAACTCTCAATGTGCGTCGCATCCGTCGGAGTGGCGCACCGCTTCTTCAATGGACCCGCTTCGCTTCGAGGAAGCCCGTGCGATCGTCTCCGAGCGCACGCGGGAAACCGTTGGCCAACTCACGGCCGAGTCCGTGCCGCTGGATGCCGCCACGGGCAGGATCTTGGCGCGCGATATCTGCGCCGACCGCGACTATCCGCCGTTCAACCGCTCGGCGCGGGACGGGTACGCCGTCATCGCGTCCGATGTTGCCAGCGTGCCGACAACGCTTGAACTGATCGGCGAGACCCGGGCCGGCGAGCCCTCGCACTTCGCGCTCGAGCCGGGCCAGACCGTCGAGATCATGACCGGGGCCCCCGGGCCCGACAACGCCGACGCCGTGGTCATGGTGGAGTACTCCCGGCGGGATGGCTCGTCGGTGACGCTTGCCGACTCGGTCCCGGCGGGGCGCAATTTGATCCCTGCCGGCTCGGAGGCCAAGCGAGGCCAGCGCGTGCTGCGGGCAGGCACCAAGATCGGGTATCCAAGCGTGGCACAGCTCGGGACAGTTGGTTGCGCGGACGTGCCGGTGTACCGCCAGCCCAGCGTGGCAATCCTGTCCACGGGCGATGAAGTGCTGCCGATCGGCTCTCGCCCGCAGAGCTACCAGATCCGCAATTCCAACGCCCACTCGCTGGCGGCCCAGGTGCGTCGCAGGGGAGGCGTGCCGCGCATCCTGCCAATCGCGAAGGACACTCTCGAGGACACCCGCCAGCGCATCGCGGAGGGATTGGCCAGCGACGTCCTGTTGCTGTCGGGCGGCGTGTCGAAGGGCAAGCACGACTTGGTGGAGGAAGTGCTCACCGACCTCGACACGGAGCTGTTCTTTACCTCGGTGAGGATCCAGCCCGGCAAGCCTCTCGTGTTCGGGCGCTGCAGGGACGCGCTCGTGTTCGGCCTGCCCGGAAACCCGCTCTCGACGATGGTCACCTTCGAGGTGTTCGCTTCGATCGCGGTCGACCTGGCCGGCGGAGCCCCAAGCTCGCCCCTGCGGTTCCAGCAGGTGCCGCTAGCGGAGGCCTTCCGGCACAAGCCCGTCCTGACCCGCTTCCTGGGAGCGCGCCTCGAGGGGGAGTTCGGAGAGACTCGCGTGCGCGCCGACCGCGGCCAAGGATCCGGCGACGTCACAGCATTCGCCCGGGCGGACTGCCTCATGGTCGCCTCCGACCATCGCGCGGAATGGGCAGCGGGCGATCTGATCAGCGTGATGCCCCTATGAGCAGACTGTCTCACTTCGATGACGCGGGTTCGGCCTCGATGGTCGACGTGGGCGCCAAGCCAGCGACGCAGCGCTCCGCCAAGGCTCGCGCATTCGTCCGCCTGGCACCGGCGGTGCTGAACGAATTGCCCCGCAACCCCAAGGGCGATCCCTTGGAAATCGCCCGCATTGCCGGGATCCAAGCGGCAAAGAAGACCGCTGACCTGATCCCGCTATGCCACCCCCTGCCATTGACACATGCCGATGTCGCGGTCGAGGTGCAGGAGGGCGGCGTCGCGATCACTGCCACTGCGGCAACCTTCGCTCGAACCGGAGTCGAGATGGAAGCGATGTCGGCGGCTACGGTGGCCGCCTTGACCGTCTATGACATGTGCAAGGCGCTCGACAAAGGCATTGAGATTCGCGACATTCACTTGCTCGAGAAAACCGGCGGCAAGAGCGGCACCTTCCGCCGCGACAGCGGTTCGGGGCCCGACAGCGCCGACCTTTGATGGGCGAAGCTTAGGAATGGAGGCTTTGTCGCAGCGAACCATGCACCGCGCCCTGCCCAGACCATGCATTCTCGCCGCGGCAGCCGCGCTGGCCGCCGGGGCGCTCGCCGCCCAGGACGGCGCAGACCTGTTCGATCCCGAGACCCTGTTCGAGTCGGACCAGCCCGCGATCTTCTTGGAAGAAATCGACGAAGTGACTGTTCCCGTCACCGTCCGCAGCCCGAAGGGCGAGTACATCCACGACATGATCAAGGAGGACTTCAACGTCTTCGACAACGACGTCGAGCAAGAAGTGGTGGGCTTCGACGTGAGCTTCCTGCCGATCTCGATGGTGATCTGCGTGCAAACGAGCGACCGCGTCGAGGGCATCTTGGGCGATATCCGCAAGACCGCCTACCTGTTCACCGAACTCGTGCTCGGCGAACACGGCGAAGCGGCGCTGATGACGTTCGACAGCCGCATCAAGCTGCTGGTGGACTTCACCAACGACACCAAGAAGCTCGACGCGGGACTGAAGGGGATGCGCATCGGCACGTCTGCGGTTGCCTTGGCCGACGCCATGTACAGCGCGATCCGCATGCTCCTCAAGCGCCCGGAAAGCCATCACAAGATCATCGTGGTGATCTCGGAGTCCCAGAACAACGGCAGCCGGATCGGCTTGGGCGAGAGCCTGCGCACCGCGCAGCTGTACAACATCGCGATCTACCCCGTGCGCCTGTCGACGCTGTCGGCGCGCCTGCGCCGCAAGCCCGAAGTCCGGGCGCCGACCATCCCCGCCGGAATCGTCGTGCGGCCGACCATGCCCGGCACTCCGAACACGCCGACCGCGCAGCAACAAGCCACGTACTCCGTGACACCGAACATGATCCCGATCATCATCGACCTGGTCCGGGGCGTGAAGAACCTGATCTTCGACAATCCGCTGGAGGTGCTGTCGAAGGGAACCGGCGGCCGCGCCTACAGCCCGCGCACCACCAGCGGCGTCCAAGAGTCCATCATCAAGATCGGCGAGGATATCCGCAGCCAGTACCGGCTGAGCTACCGGCCCAACAACCTCAACGAGCGCGGCATCTATCACCGCATCGAGGTCACCGTTCCCTATGAGAAGCTGCGCCTGCGGCACCGCGTGGGCTACTTTCACGGGCCCACGGCCATGCCCGACGGAGAGCCCGTCGAGAGCAGCGACGACGCAGCGGAGTGACGGCAGCGAAGCTGCCAGGCGACCGGGACCGGACCGACATTGCTATCATCAGGGCAGGACAACCATGGGCATTCCGAACGCGAGAAAGTACTCGATCTACAAGCCGGATTCCGGCGAGCGGGCGACCGTCGTCGCGGTGCTGCCCAAGGGCGCTGATGTCAAGGCGTATCTCGAAGACGCCGCCAAGCGCTTTGACTGGAAGGCGTGGGAGGAGCAGCGAGCCTCCCTCAGCAAGGTTCGCGTCGGTCAGCAGAAGCAGCGGAAGCGCTAGCCCGGCTCCGAGGGGCACCGGCGGCGGCCCTGCAACCCCGCTCGCCTCCCTGACGCCATTGCAATTATGGCGTTCCGTTCCCTGCCACACCTCACCCGCCTCTCGGCCTGCCTAGCGGCGACCGCGCTGGCTCTTTCCGCACAGCCCAGCGAGGCGACCAAGCGCCTGCAAGAGCGCAACAAGATGTTCAAGCCGACGGTGATCCAAGTCGCCGAGAATGTCTACACCGCGATCGGCTACCAAGTCTCCGCGAATTCGATGATCGTGGGCGACGATGGCGTGATCATCGTCGATCCGGGGCAATTGCCCGCCGCTACCCGACAAGTGCGAGCGGCGTTCGAAGAGATCAGCTCGCTGCCGGTGCGCGCCATTGTCTACACCCACAGCCACGGGGACCACACGAACGGAGCGCCGGCCTTTTTCGAGCCCGACAAGGGGATCGAAGTCTGGGCGCGGGACAACTACGGCTCCGAGACGGCGCTCGTGAGAAGCAAGGGCCTCGGCCCCGGCTTGCGGGCCTCGAATAGCCAGGGCTTCGATCTGCCGCTGGAGCAGCGCATGGGCATCGGCATCGCGATCCCTCCCGCCCGCCGCCCGCAGGGCAACATGATGCAGGACGGGCTGCGCCGGCCAGGGGCGCCCTCCGGCCCCCCGCGTATGGCCCAGGTGCGTCCCACGCACAAGTTCTCCGAAGAGCGCAAGTCGCTCGAAATCGCCGGCGTCCGGCTGGAGCTGGTGGCGGCTCCGGGGGAGACCCAAGACCAGCTCTACGTCTGGCTGCCGGACCAGCGAGTGGTCTTCGCCGGAGACAACTTCTACCAGTCCTGGCCCAATGTCTATCCGCTGCGCGGAACCGCCCGCAGGTCGTTTCGCGACTGGATCGCGAGCGTCGACAAGATGGTCCAGCAAGACCCGCTACACGTAGTGGGCGGCCACACGGCACCGATTCTCAACGATGCCAAGGCTGTCCTCACCAACTATCGCGACGCGATGCAGTGGGTGCTGGATCGCACGCTCGACGGCCTCTCCAAGCAGATGACCCCGGACGAGTTGGTCGAATACGGCCGGCTACCCGAGCGCTTCGCCGAGCTGGACTACCTCGGGGACTACTACGGCACGGTCGAGGGCACGATTCGAGACCTGTACGCCCAGGATCTGGGATGGTTCGACGGAGACGCTCTGTCCCTGCACCGCGAGAGCCCGCGCAAGCAGTCCGAGCGGATGGCCGACCTCGCCGGCGGAGTGGACGCGCTCGTCGCCAAGGCTCGCGAACTGATGGCTTCGGACGACCCTCTCGGCGCGGCGCAACTGCTGCGTCACGTCATCCGCCTCCGCCCCGAGGACGGCGCCGCCAAGCTGCTGATGGCGGACGCGCTGGCAATCGTTGGCGAGCGCACCTTCAACGGCCCGGTGCGAAATTACACGCTCTCGACATCCAATCGCTACCGCAAGCAAGCGCAGCAGCAGTAGCCGACCCGCTCACAGTCGGGCGCGCAACACGCGCAGAGCCTCCACGGCAGCCGAGGAGACTTCGGGAACGGCATCCCGCGTCAGGTCTTCCAAGTGCGGGACGCTCTCCCGCGTACCGCTCTGGGAAAGCACGAAGGCCAGGTGGCGCCGCTGCGGCACGGAGCCGGTGGTGAGCGGAATGTACAGCTTCGACAGGACTTCGGGATCACGCGCCAGTTCAACCAAGAATGGACGAGCCTCGAGCCGACGCGCCGTGGAGTTGAGACCTTCGATCAAGTAGGCGAGGCGCAGGGGGTTGCCGAGCAGCACCCCTGCGAATGCCAGGGACAGCCTCACGCCTTCCGCCTTCTCGATCGAGAACTGATGATCGACCACCCGCTTGTCGGCGGGATTCGCGATGCGGCCCAGCCCCTCGGCCGCCGCAGCCCGCATGAGCTTGTCCTTGTGGCTGAGGAAGCTCGTGAACAGGCGGCGCTGCCCGTTGTCCGGGATCTTGGCCAAGGCTGTCAAGGCGTGCGCTCGAATGCGGCCCTTCGTGCTCGCCTGGCAGATCTGCACCAGTTGCGGTACCGCCTCGGGAGTCCGCAGCTGGCCCGCTGTCAAGATGGCGGCCTCCTGGACTTGCAGCGCCGGATCGCGCAACAGGAAGACGATGTCGGGGCCCGCGCTGGTGGCTTGAATCTTCTTGATCGCAAGCACGCTCTCGATAATCGTGGCTGAATCGCGGGATCGCGCGCCCTCTAGCAGCGCGTCCACGTGCTCGTTGCCGCGCAGTACCCCCAGCGCCCGCGCTGCGTTCGCCTCGGCCTCGTTGCTGCTGCCCCGCAACAGAACATTCGCGATGGCCTCAAGCGCAGCCGGATTGACCTCGACGTAAGCCGAGACCACCAGCGGGCTCGGCTTTGAGAAGCGCGCCTTGAGCGAAGACGCGAACGATTTCAGCACCGACAGCCGGCCGAGCCTCACATAGTCGGGCACGTACAGCGATACCAAGCCGTCGACGGCCAACGCCTGCACATTCGGCAAGGTGTCGGCAGCAGCCTCGATCAGCAGCGGCTGTGCCTCGAGGGACCGCATCTTCATCAGCGCGATCACTGCCGCGGCCCGGACTTCCTCGGAATCGTCGCTCAGCAACGGAGCGAGCTCGTCCAAGTGCCGGAAGCCGTCGGGCGATTTGGCCATTGCCCGGACTGCCTTGACGCGTTCGTCTTCGTCGGCTGACTCCAAGCCCGCGAGCCAATCCTGCGCGGACAGGGCGAACACCGCGAGCACGCCCCACAGGAGGATCCTCCAGATGGAAGCTATGGCCCGCATGTTGCCCTCGCTAGGCTCGGCGAACTATACATGCTAGCTACACATACTCTAAACGAACCTGATGCGGAATCAAGCCCGCCGAGAACCCCTTGTCAAGAAGCAGCTGCCCCGACCGGAGCACCTCTGGGTCCATGTCCGTGGTGTGGCCGTTGACGTACATGCCCACGAAGCTGTCTGCCAGATCCATTTCCAGGCCGCGCGAGAACTGCAGCGCGTACTCCAGCGCTTCCGCCCGATGGTCCAGCGAGTACTGGATCGTCGCGGCCAGCTTGCGACGGGCCTCCTGCTGGATCTCCGAAGGCAGATCGCGCAAGATGCAGTTGCAGCCGAGGGGCAGCGGCAGTCCCTCGGAGCGCTTCCACCACTCGCCAAGATCGACCACGCCGTGCAAGCCCGAGTCGGCAAACGTCAGCTGGCCCTCGTGGATCACCACGCCCGCGTCCACGGACCCGCTCTCTACGGCGCCGATAATCTTGTCGAACTCGCAGACCACCGGCTCGATGGCCGGCTCGTAGAGCTTCAGCGCCAGATACGCTGTCGTCAACAGGCCCGGAACCGCCACCTGCTTGCCCGCCAGATCGCCGGGCTCCAACTCTTCCGAAGCGACGACGATCGGCCCGTAGCCATCGCCCACGCTGGACCCGGCCGCAGTCAGCACGTAGCGGTCGGCCACATACGGATACGCATGGTAGGAGATCGCCGTCATGTCGTAGCGTCCCGCGTGGGCATCTTGGTTGAGCGATTGGATGTCCTTCAGGACGTGTTTGAATTCGAGCAGGGCAGACTCTATCTTGTGAGTGGCCAGGGCGTAGAACATGAACGCGTCGTCGGCGTCGGGGCTATGCGCGATCGTGAATTCGCGTTTGTCGGGCATGTGGATTGCTAGACTCAGGTTACCAGATGGCCTCAGGTTCGATTCCCGCGAAAAATACGGCTGGCAAACGAGTTTTGGCTGCGATTCCCGACCTGTTCTTCGGCTCGAAGGTCTCTGGAACGGCCAGGCAGCTCGGCGTTTCCGTCCGGTTCGCGGGCACTCGCCAAGCGCTCGTCGAGGCGGCGCATTCCCGCCCGGACTTGATCATTGTCGACCTAGACGCAACCGCGGTTGATCCGCTCGGCGTAGTTGGCGAGCTGCGCTCGCTCGCACCGTCCGGTGCTCCGCGCCTGATCGCATTTGCCAGCCACGTCCGCGAGACAGTCCTGCAAGAGGCCCGCGATGCCGGCTACGACGACGTATACACGCGGGGAGCCCTAGCCGCCGGCCTGCCCGGCCTGCTGGCATCCCTGCGATAGGGAACGGCCGCCGTTTCGGTCAGATCGCGGCCGGGCTGACCGGAATCGCGGTGCGGGATCCTTCCACCAGCACGATGCCGCTCTCCGAGATGCCGTAGTTTTGGATGTCGGCCTCGCGGTCGAAGCCGATCTTGGCGCCGGCCGGGATCCTGGCGTTCTTGTCAATGATGGCCCTGCGGATCTGCGCACCCGCGCCAATGTGGCAGCGCGCCATCACGATTGAATCCTCGACGCACACTCCCGACTCCATGTGGACATTGCGCCCCAAGATGGACTGGCGCACTGCGGAGCCGTACAGCACGCAGCCCTCGGAGATCACCGAGTCGACGACATCGCAGCGCCGCCCCTCGGCGTCCGTGCAATAGCGCGACGGCCCGGTCGGGTACTCGGCCGTGCGCAGCGGCCATTCCGGGTTGTACAGGCTCAAATTCGGGCTGATGGATCGCAGGTCCATGTTGGCGTCGTAGAACGATTCGATCGTGCCCACGTCACGCCAGTAGCCGTGATTCTCGGGCTTCTCGCCGGGCACCTCGTTGCTGAGGAAGTCGTATGCGTAGATGGGCACGGTGTCGACCATCTCCGGCAAGATGTTGTGGCCGAAGTCGTGAGAGCTGTCCGGGCGAGCGGCGTCCCGCCGCAACGCGCTCACCAGCGTAGTCGGGTCGAACAGGTAGTTTCCCATCGACGCCAGGCACCAGCCCGGCCGGCCGGGAATCTCGGGCGGCTTGGCGACCTTCTCGAAAAAGCGCAAGATGCGCCATTCCTCGTCAACCTCCATCGTGCCGAAGCGCTCCGATTGCGAGACCGGAACCGGCAGGGCCGCAACCGTGCCTACCGCACCCTTGTCCCGGTGGTATTCGATCATCTGGCGGATGTCCATGAAATAAATGTGGTCCGCGCCGAAGACGGCCACCATTTCGGGCTGTGACAGTTCGATCAGGTGGATGTTCTGATGGATCGCGTCAGACGTGCCGCGATACCACTGCGGACCCTTGCGCATCTGCGCTGGCACCGGCAGGATGTACTGCCTGGTGAGCAAATCCGAGAACTGCCAGGCGTTGCGCATGTGCTGCAACAGGGACTGGCTCTTGAACTGCGTCAGGACGTAAATCGAGTAGATCCCGGAGTTGACGAAGTTGCTCAGGACGAAGTCGATGATGCGGTACTTGCCCCCGAACGGCACGGCGGGCTTGCTCCGCTCCTTGGTCAGAGGAAACAGGCGCGTACCCTTGCCGCCCGCCAGGATCAGTCCCAGCACCTTTACGTTTTCCATGCGATTGGGCCTCCTAAGACGGCCGGCTGCCCGAACGGTCCGATCATTGCCGCTGCAAGCGGCCATCCAGTAATTCGGCGCGGGCGGGAAAGCGGGCGGCCAAGCCCGCGCTGTGCGTGACTGCGATGAGCAAGATGTTCTGCTCGCGCTGCAACTCCAGCAGCAGGCTGCCGACCGTTTCCGCGCTGACACGGTCGAGGTTTCCCGTGGGCTCGTCCGCCAGCACGACGGGCGGCGCGTTGATCAAGGCCCGGGCGATGGCCACGCGCTGACGTTCTCCGCCCGACAGTTCGGAGGGCAGTCGGTCCATGCGCTCGGCCAGCCCCACGCGCTCGAGCAGCTGTTTGCCGCGGGCCACCAGCGCAGGCGTGGCGCCGCCGGCAGGCAGCGTAGGCAGCAATACGTTTTCGAGGCTGGTGCACTGCGGCAGCAGGTGGTGATCCTGCAGGACGAACCCGACGGTCTTGTTGCGGAACGCGGCCACTCCAGCCTGATCGAGCGCGAACGGATCCTGGCCACACACCTCGACCGTGCCTCCACTGGGCGTCTCCAAAGACCCCAAGATGTAGAGCAGGGTGCTCTTTCCCGAGCCGGAAGGGCCCATGATGGCCAAGGCGTCGCCCAGCGACATCTCCAGCGAGAGATCGTTCAACACTTGCAGCGCACCCGCCGGATGCGGATACACCTTGCGCAAGGAGCGAACGGAGAGATCGGGGGGCATTGTGCGAGGATCGCCGAAGCGATCGCGCGCCTCCAATCCCATTGTTCCACAAAGGCCAAGTGGTGGTAGAATCTTGCGACCGGCGTAGCGCCGGGCGGGCCGAGCGACCATCCGGGCTGCTCGGCATCAGACCACGGCAGCTGGCAGCGTTCACGGCCCTGCCGAGCGAAGGAACAGACAGCCCGTGCTACTGATCGGACCTCCCGGCAGCGGCAAGACAGCGCACATCCTACGGGCCCTCGAGACTGCGATCCGTGCCGGCCGCAGCGACGAAGTCCAGCTGCTGGTTCCGACCTCCAGCATGCGGAACCACCTGCTCAACCAGCTGGCCCGGAGGGGCCTGATGGTGCCAGCAAGGGTGATTTCGACGATGCCGGAGTATGTCCGGAGCTTGACGCCGGATGTTCGCGAGGCCGGCGGAGTCGTCGAGGATCGCCTTCTGAGCCAAGCCGTCGAAGCCTCGGGCCAGCCGGGCCTGGAGTTCCGTTCCGGCTCGGCCCGGCTGCGCAGCCGCATCGACGACCTGATGCGCGAGTTCTGGGCGGCCGGCGCAGACAGCTACCAAGTCGAGCCCGCCGCGCGGACGCGCCAACAGCGCGCCTTCGTGGGGGTCTTCCGTGAATTCGAGAGCAGCTTGGCGGGCGAGGGTCTCGCCCACACCAACCAGCGGATCGCGCTGGCGGCCGCGCGGATCCGCGAGCAGGGCTTGAGCGCGGTCCGGACGGTCTACGTCGACGGCTTCGACATCTTTACCAAGCAGCAGGAAGAGCTGCTCCGCGCCTTGGACGAGCAGTCCGAGGAGTTCGTCGTGGCGATGCCTGAGGGCCTGCCGCATTACCCGCCGGGCAAGCCCGAACACCTGCCGCCGCCTCCCCGCGATGCCGCCTTGAAGCCGGAACTGGTTGAAGCGTCGTCTCCCCGTGCGGAGGTCATGGAGATCGGCAGGCGGATTCTCGCCAGCGACCGGCCGCTACACCAGCACGCCATCATCGTGCGCTCGCTCGAGCATTACGACGGGCTCATCCGCGAGGTGTTCGAGGCCTTGGGCATTCCCCACAGGTTCTGGAGCAGGCACTTTCTGGCCGAACACGGCGTGACCCGCCACTTCCTGGAGTGGCTGCGCGTCATCGAGTCGCGCTTCTCCGCAGAGAGAGCGATCGAAGCGATTTGCTCCCCGCTCTCTCCGGTCGGTGCCGATCCCGGGATCGAAAAGTTTGACTTCTCGGTGCGGGATGCGCTGCCCGGCGAGGGATTGGAATTCCTAGTGAATTCGGCGGGAGAGTTTCCGGCGATCAGGCGGTTCTTGCGAGGGCTCGCACCGTGCCAGGACTGGCACCGGCGGCGCGTTGGCGCGAAGCGCTGGCAGGCCGACTGCCTGGAACTGCTCAACTGGGTCCAGCACTTGCGGCCTCCGGTGGGGACGGAGTCGTTCCTGCGGACATGCGACTGGCGAGTCGCCATCCGGGCGCGGCAAGCCTTGGCGCGCGCGCTCGAGGAAACGGGCGACCTGCCCGAATTCGCGGGCAGGAAGCGACCGGCGCTGCAGACGTTCGCCGACGCCTTCGAAGACGTCCTGCGCAACACGGCCCTAGCCGTCCCGGACCAGCGCTTCGACGTCGTGCATGTCCTGCCGATCGCAGAATCACGGCAATGGTCGATTCCGGTGGCCTTCGTCTGCGGGCTGGCAGAAGGCTGGTTCCCGCGCAGCTTTGCGCAAGACATCTTCTTCGATGACGAGGATCGCATCCAGCTGCGCGGCCGAGGAATCGACCTGCGCACGTCGGCCGACCGGGCGCAAGCCGAGCGCCGGCTCTTCGAGGTCGCCTCCTCAAGGGCGACGCAGCAATTGGTCCTGAGCTATCCCCTGCGCGCGAGCGATGGCCAGCCGCAGGCGAGATCGAGCCTGGTCGAAGACTGCGCGGCCGAGGTTCGCCGCGGCCCGAGGCTGCGCATGGGATCCCCCGCTCCGGCATCGCCGTCCGAGCCCGCTGCCAGCCTGCCGCGCGGCCTGCTCAGGGCCGTGGCAGAACGGAACCCGCAATTCAGCGTCTCAGGCATCGGCGACTTCCGGCAATGCCCCTACCGCTTCTTCTCGGCCACCACCCTGCGGCTGCAGGGCAGGCCGCCACTCCCGGGCCAAAGGCTTGACGCGCAGGCGCTCGGCATGGTCGTGCATGCCGCGGTCGACTGCTGGAATCGCGACGGCGGGCAGATCGGCGAGATCTTGGATCGAGCCTTCAGCGCGAAACTGAGCGAGCTTCGCCTTGAGGAGACGTTTCGCACCGAGCGCTATCGCCTGGCTCTCCGCGCCGACCTGCAGCGCTTCGCCGACAGCGACCAGACCATCCAGATGGCACTGCCGGAGGGCATGCAGTCGCGGTTCGAGGAAGCCGCGGAATTCCGTATCCGCAGCCTCGGCTCCCAGCCCGTCGTGAAATGCCGCATCGACCGCTACGACGTCGATCCGAACCAACGCTGCCTGGTCACCGACTACAAGTATGCTCGGCCGAGTCGCGTCAAGGAACTTCTCAAGCAGCACCTGGAGGGCGAAGAACTCCAGATGCTGCTCTATCTGGCCGCGCTCGAGCAGCAGCTCAGCTTCGAGCCGACCGGCATGGTGCTGTGCGGCCTGCGCGGGGAGACCAGCTTCGCAGGCGCTGCGATCGACGGGGAGTGCGGACTCCAGCCGATCACGCAGGACGCCATGCGCGCGCTGCTGGATACGGCCCGCGCAGAGGCGGCCGAGGCGGTCGAAGAGGTGCTCGACGGAGGTATCGCGGTCCGCCCCCGAGACCGCGACTTCTGCGGCAGGTTCTGCGAATTCGGCAGCGTCTGCCGCGTCGAATGGATGCCGCCAAGCGACCTCGGAGAGTCCATGGGCGGCACGAGCTGATGCAACTGACGCCGGAACAGCTGCGCGCCGTGCAGAGCTGGCAGCGAGGAGACATTTGCGTCGTTGCAGGTCCGGGCTCAGGCAAGACCCGCGTCTTGGTCGAGCGGCTGCGCTGGCTGATCGTCGAGCGGCAGGTACGGCCCGAGCGCATTCTGGCCATCACCTTCACTGAGAAGGCAGCGCTTGAGATGCACTCGCGCCTGGTCGGAGAGAGCCGCCCGGCCAGCGAGCACCGAAGCCTCTTCGAGTCCGCCCAGATCTCCACCATCGACGCCTTTTGCAGCCGCCTGCTGCGCGAGCGCGCGCTCGAGGCCGGCGTAGATCCGGGGTTCGAGATGCTGGATGCGGGCGAGGCGGACGAGCTGCTGGCCGAGGCCATCGAGCAAGCTCTCGACGAAGCCTTTGGCAAGAGCGGTCCGGGGCTGGAGGCGTTTCTCGCGAACTATGGTCCCAGCGCGGCCCGATCGGCGGGCGAGGACGCCTCATCGATCCACAGAGACCTGGCGGACTTGATCTACCGGATCCGCAGCTACGGCTGCAAGCCGTTTACAACGAGCCCGCAGCCGCCCCTCGATTCGCTGGCAGACGCTCTGCGCAGCCTTTCCGGGGTCCAGCAGTCAGAGGAGGTCGCACGCGCGGCCGACGAGGCCAGGCTGGCCTCCGCCAAGGCCGATGCCAGCCCCGCCGCTCTGGAGTCGATCAGGGTACTGCTGGAGCCCGTGCAGAGGCGCGGCCAGGCGAAGGAACTGGTGGGCGAGATCAAGGACGTTCTGTTGCCGGCCTGTCGCTCTGCTGCCGTTTCTTCGGCGAACGAGTCGGCCCGCAAGTGGCTGCGCGGGCTGGCGCGACGCACGCTGGCCAGCTTCGGCGCAGCCAAGCGCGCGTCGGGACGGCTCGACTTTGACGATGCCCTGGCCCTGGCAGCGGACCTGCTGGCATCTCCCGATTGTCCGGCGTTGGCGTTCGAGCACATCTTGATCGATGAGTTTCAAGACACGAATCCGCTCCAGGTCCGATTGGTCGACCGGTTGCTCGACGCGCACGGGGACCGGCGGCCCGTTCGGTTCGTCGTCGGAGACATCAACCAATCGATCTACGGCTTTCGACATGCAGATCAGAACGTGTTCCGCCGGTACCGGGAGCGCGTGGAGCAGCTCGGCGGCGACGTCATCCGCCTGTTGGACAACTTTCGCAGCCGGCCAGAGCTGCTGGCCGCCGTGCATCGCCTGCTGCCCGGAGGCGATTCCAGCGGGGTGGAGCGCCACCGCCTCAATGCGGCGTACCAGTTTCCCCCCAAGGAATCGGCCTGCCTCGAAGTGCAGCTCGTGTGCGACGCCGGATCGGAGTCGCGAACGCAGGAAGCGCTTCGGCTGGCGCACCGGCTGCGGGCCTTGAAGTCGGAGCTGCGGGTTGTCGACCGCGAGGCAGGCCGCGGCACGCGCGGCCTGCGGTGGGGAGATGTCGCCATCCTCGTGCGCACGCACGCCGGCGGCGCCGTCATCGCGGGAGTGCTCCGGCGGCAGGGCATCCCTTGCCTGACCAGTACCGACCGCGGATTGTTCCATGCCCCCGAGACGGCAGAACTCGCAGCCTTTCTGCGGGTGGTGCGCAACCCGAGGGACGAGATCAGTCTCGCAGCCGTGCTGAAGTCACCGTTTTGCGGCATCACGGACGCGGCCCTGCTGCGGATCAGACTCCTCTTCGAAAACCTCTCCGAAGCCCTGGCGACAGACTCTCCCAACGCGGCTGGCCTGGACGCCGATGGAGCGAGGCGGTTGGAACGCTTCCGCCAACTTCTCGCTCGCTGCCGTGCAGATCGGGCAGCCGTCCCGCCGCGCTTCCTGCTGGCGCGCTCTGTCGCAGAGTGCGGATATCGGTCATTTCTGGCCCAGCAGGACGACAGCGACCTGGCGCTGGCTCGCGTCGACCAACTGCTCGACTGGATCGCCAGGAAGGAGCGGCAAGGCCTCGTTTCCCTGGGTGCGATCTCCGCCGCCCTAGATCGGGCGCTGGAGGCCCAGCGCCCCGAAGAAGCCGCTCCCGAGGGCGCCGATAGCGGGGCGTCGGTCCAAGTGCTGACCATGCACGCGGCGAAGGGCTTGGAGTTTCCCGTAGTGGTGCTGGCCGCGCTGCAGAGCCGCCCTACGGCACGCCAGGCCGGGCTGTTGTTCTCGGAGGACCATGGCATCGGAGCCCGCTGGCGCCAGCCGTTCGAAGGCGACCCTGTGCCCGACACCGCGTTTGCAAGGACCAGCGCCGACATCGCCGAGCGCGAGCGCACGGAGGCGGAGCGGCTGCTGTACGTGGCCATGACACGAGCCGAAGAGCACTTGCTCCTCAGCGCATCGTATGCAGGGGCCGCACAAAGGAGCGGCTGGGCCAAGACGGTCTTCGACGGGCTGGGCATCAACCCCAAGGAAGCTCCGACCGACGGCCTCGAGGAACGAACAATCGGAGACCTCAAGTTTCTCTACAGCAAGACGGTCGGGGAAGCGCCTGACAGCCAGCCGCGGGCCGCTGAAACATCGGCCGCCCCGGAGGTGCTCGAGCCGCTGGCCCCTGCGGCCCAAGCCGACTACTCAGCCGCGGTCACGTCGGTGTCGCTGTTTGGCGAATGCCCCCGAAAGTACTTCCTCTCGCGCTATCTCGGCCTTCAGACCGACGATCTGGGACCGGGGCGGCTCGACGATCATCGCGACGATCGTGGCCAGCGGCGAGGTCGCGACGATCTCGACCCCTCCTTGTTCGGACAACAGGTTCACGAGTACCTCGCGGGGCAGCTTGAAGACCCGAGCCCGGCGGTTCGAGCCTTGGCCGAGAGATTCGCGGACCACGATCTGGGGTTGCGCAGCCAACGGGCCGGTCGGATCGACCGCGAGATGGCGTTCGTGTTCACAGTTGGCGACTACCTGCTGCGAGGCACGGTCGACCTCCTGTTCGAAGAGGGGGGAGAGCGCATCTTGGTCGATTACAAGACTGACAATCGACCCGCCTCAGAACTGGAAGCTTCGGCAAAACAGTACGCTGCGCAACTCCAGCTGTACGCTGCCGGGCTGGCCAAGGCACAAACAGCCGTGGATCGCGCCGTGGTGTTCTACCTTCGCCACGGAGCCCCGATTGACATCGATGTCGGCAACGGCGCGCTCGAGGGGGCCAAACGTCTGGTCGAAGAGTTCTTCGCAGCCCAGCGCTCGCAAGCGTATCCGTTGCGCGAGGGCGAGCGCTGCCGACATTGCCCGCACTTCAAGCGCGCCTGTCCGGCGAAACCTGACTTGCGGCAGATCCTCGTGAACCCGGCCCCGCGCCGGAAACGGCCATAGTGGCGCTGGAAGGGCCGCTGGCGGCCATTCCGGCCCCTCGGCCGTCGGGCCGGAGGCTCCAGAATGCGAAAAAGGGCGATTCTGGCAGCCGCCCCCAAGAGAGCAGGTCCTGAGAAGCCGCTCGCGGCCTCCGCGAGGGACGCGCAGAGCCCGGATTCAGGCCGCGGCGGCGCGCCTTTTGCGTGCCTGGGCCAGGTCATGGCAGGCCTGCCGCCAAGTCCACGACACCGCATCGCCCCAGCCGACCGCCTCCAGCCTCAGGGCCAGTTCTGGCGAGATGCTCGCGCGCGCGTCGAGCACGCGCGAGAGCGCGGCGCCTGATCGTTGCTCCGCTACCGATCGCTCTGCAAGCCGCTATGTATGACGCTTAGCGTCAAGCAGGAATTTCGCGGCGACTGGCAAGAGAGATGCCGGGACCAGACGGGACATTGCCTGAATCAGTCCCGGCAAGTTGACCCCTGTGGCCTCGTGCACCCATCCCCTTGAAGATCGGGATGTGGCAGGAACGGGGTTGCCGCGAGGGATGCTCGTGGCTACGCAAGCATGTCCCGCGCCGCAGCTGCGATGTGGCGCGCCGAAATCCCGAACCGGTCTAGCAGCTCGTCAGGCTTGCCGCTCCGCGCGATGCCCCTGACAGCGAGCTGACGCACCCGCGCATCCTGCTCGGCAAGCGCGGCCAAGACCGCCGAGCCGACGCCCCCGTGGGCATAGTGGTCTTCCACCGTGATGATCTTGCCGCCGCACTCAAGCGCCGCCTTCGCCAAGGTCTCGCGGTCAATCGGCTGCACGCTGAACAAGTCGATCACGCGCGCCTGGATTCCCTCCGCCGCCAGCTCGTCCGCCGCCTTCAGCGCCTCGTAGAGAGTCACGCCTGCCCCGACGATCGCGACGCGGTCGTGAGCGCTCGACCTGAGCACCTTGGACCCGCCGACCTCGAACACCTCGCCCGGTCCGTACAGGATCTCGGTCTTGGGACGGCTCGTGCGGACGTACACCGGTCCGTCGATTCCGGCGGCCAGCTCGATCGCCCGCCAGGCGCTGGTCGCGTCGCTGGGATAGAAAACCGTGTAATTCGGCTCGGCGCAGGCCATCGCCAGGTCTTCCAATCCCATCTGCGAGGCGCCGTCCTCGCCGATCGAGACCCCGGCGTGCGTCCCTACCAGCTTGATGTTGGTCGAGCTGATGGCCGCCAGACGCATAAAGTCATAGCCTCGCGCCAGGAAGCAAGCGAAGCTGGAGGCGTACGGGATCTTGCCGCGACAGGCCAGTCCCATCGCCACCCCGACCAAGTTCTGCTCGGCGATATAGCACTGCAGCAGCCGACTCGGATCCACCTTGTCGATATCCGTGGTGAACGTAGAGTTGCCGACATCCCCGTCGACGCCGACGACACGCGAATCGGCGCGGGCCAGCGCCTCCAAGGCCGCTCCGTAGGCCTGGCGCGTCGCAACTACCGGGCCGCCGACCTGGTAGGGCGGCGGCTCGACTCGGGCCGGCTCCGCACGCTGCCCGTTGCGCCGCGGCGGCAGGTTCGGCGTCCAATCGAAACGCGCGCCGGTGAGCTGGGCCCGAAGCGACTCCAGCGTTTCGTCCGCAAGCTCGCCCTTGGGGATCGGCTTGCCATGCCAGCCGTCCTTGTCCTCGGCGCAGGGGATGCCCCGTCCCTTATAGGTCTTGGCCAAGATGACGGTCGGCTGGCTGAAGGACTCGCACGCCCTGGCATAGGCATCGACCAGCGCCTGGATGTCGTGGCCGTCCACGACCAGCGTTTCCCAGCCGAACGCTTCCCAGCGGGTCCGGTAGGCCTCCATGTCGTGCTGAAGCATGGTCGGCGCGCTCTGCCCCAGCCGGTTCACGTCCACGGTGGCGATCAGATTGCCGAGTCCGTCATTGGCAGCCATCGACGCCGCCTCCCAGACCGACCCTTCGGCGACTTCGCCGTCTCCGAGCAGAACCCAGATGCGCCGGTCGTTGCCATCCAAGCGGCAGGCGTGGGCCATGCCCACCCCCACGCTGAGGCCCTGGCCGAGGGACCCGGTGGCCACGTCGACGAATGGCAGCGTTGTCGGCGGATGGCCCTCGAGGTCGGAATCGATGCGACGCAGATTGAGCAGCTCGTCTTCCGCGATGTATCCCACTTCTGACCACGCCGCGTAGAGCACCGGAGCGGCATGGCCCTTGGAGAGGATGAATACGTCGTTCTCCTCGCTGGCCGGATCGCGCGGGTCATAGCGCATCGCGTCGAAGAACAGCGCGGTCATGATCTCGGCCGCCGAGGCACAGGTGGTCGGATGCCCGCTGCCGGCCTCCGTGGTCGACCGCACCGAGTGGATCCTCATCCTCGTGGCCTTGTCTTTCAGGCCGTCTAGCACGTTGGCTGCAAGTGCGATGGACATGGGATTGGCTGAAACCTCTCGAAAGGGATACGCAGCGCCTGCTGGCAACCGCCTGCACTGCCGGGCGGAACACGCCCGGCTGGTCGAAAACTGGCACGGCCGAACCGCGACCGGGCGGCCCCGGCGACCGTGCCTTCATCATAGCTTGCAGGGCGCGCGTGCCGCCCGCAATACTGCGAGCCCGACGGCGTGCCAGCTAAGGGGCCGGATCGCTTGGCGCAAAATAGTGGATAGACGAAGCGGGATGAAAGTTTCCAGCCAGATAGCGGCGTTCGACTCCATCGAACTCGATTGCGGCCAGACCCTAGGGCCTGTTTCCGTCGCCTACGAGACGTATGGCGAGCTGAACGAGCGGCGCACGAACGCGATCCTGATCCTGCATGCCTTTTCCGGGGACGCCCACGCCGCGGGCAGCGGCGCCAATGGCAAGCAGCGCGGCTGGTGGGACAACATGATCGGGCCCGACAAGGCCTTCGACACGAATCGATACTTCGTCATATCCTCGAACGTCCTGGGCGGATGCGCGGGCACGACGGGGCCGAGTTCGACCAACCCCGGCACCGGCAAGCCTTACGGCTCGCAGTTCCCCCACGTGTCCATCGCGGACATGGTGCGGCTGCAGAAGCAGCTGACGGACTCGCTGGGCATTCGCAAGCTTCTGGGCGTCTCGGGGGGCTCGATGGGCGGCATGCAGGCGCTGCAGTGGGCCGCATCCTACCCGGACGCGGTTGCGTCAGTGATCCCGATCGCCAGCACGCACCGCCACTCCGCCCAGCAGATCGCCTTCAACGAGGTGGGCCGCCAAGCCATCCTGGCCGATCCCGATTTCTGCCACGGCGACTACTACGGAGGCGCCTATCCGGAACGGGGCCTGGCCGTGGCGCGCATGGTCGGGCACATCACCTACATGAGCGACGACTCCATGCACGAGAAATTCGGGCGGCGCCGGAGGGCGGCCGCGGACGAAAGCGACCTGTTCGAGGTGGAAAGCTACCTGCGCTACCGGGGCGGCCAGTTCGTCAGCCGCTTCGATGCCAATTCGTACATCGTCATAACGAGGGCGATGGACACCTTTGACCTCACTGCCGAGCGCAACTCGCTGGAAGACTGCTTCGCGCAGGGCGACACGCGCTTCCTAGTGCTGAGCTTCACCTCCGACTGGCTCTATCCGAGCTACCAATCGCAGGAGATCGCCCGGGCGCTGCGCTCCCGCAACCGAGACGTGGCGTACGTCGAGCTCCAGTCCGACTACGGCCATGACGCCTTCCTGCTGGAGGCCGACGGACAGACCCCGCTGATCAAGGGGTTCCTCGAAAACACCCTTCAGCGCCTGACGGGCTGAGCTTGGCGCGGCAGCCGGGCGTTGGGCCGGCGGATGTAGTTCGCCTCGACCTGCTCGGGCCTGCAGGCCCGGCCGGTGGCGACATCCCCTGCGGCCACGCGAGCCACCGCGGCAGCGAGCGCGGCGGGAGCGGTCTGCCGCACCGCGTCGCTCGCCGCCGCCAACGCGCCATCTGCCTCGAACAGGTCCTGCTCGTTGCTGACCAGCGTGGCCCCCAGCGACTCCAACTCGGGCTCCAGCTCGGTCCACCGGCAGTACGCATCGGGTCGGATTGCCTCGCAATCTGCCGCGTAGAATCCCGCGAACAGCCCTCCCCTGCGGGCGTCCAGCACGGGCACTCGAACGGCGGCGCCGCGCGCCAAGGATGCCAGCGCCCGCAAGTTGGAAACGCCGACGAGCGGCTTGCGATTCGTCTCAGCCAGCGCCTTGGCCGCCACCAGGCCGACGCGGATGCCGGTGAAGGATCCCGGACCGGTCGCGGCGGCGTAGAAATCTATGTCTCGCAGCGCTAAAGACCGCTCGGCCAGCAGGCGCTCGATGGCTTGGAACAGCGTTTCGCCGAATCCCGGACCCTTGCCCAGCGGCAGCTCGGATACCACGGCGCCATCGCACAGCAACGCGATGCTGCCCTCATGCCGAGCCGTGTCGATCGCGAGCAGGTTCATGCGGCGGTCACGGCCGCTTGGCGCGCGCGCGCCGCTTAGGCCCCCCGCCTTCCGCGATGCGGGCCGCCCGCGCCCGCAGCAGTTCGACGGCCTGATCGACGGTGACGCTTTCGGGGTCGGTGCCTTTCGGCAGTGAAGCGTTGACTTCGCCATCGGTGACGTAGGGGCCGTAGCGCCCCACCAGCACCTTCAGCTCCGCATCCGTCTCGGGGTGCTTTCCTACCGCCATCAGAAGCTCGGCGCGAGCGGGGCGCCGCCCCGCGGACTTCTGCTTGCTGAGTAGGTCGAGGGCTTGCTCCAAGCTGATTTCTAGCGGGCTGATGTCCGCTGGTATCGAGCGGACCTCCTGATCGCAGCGCACGAAGGGACCGTAGCGGCCGTTCGCAGCCACGACTGCGTGGCCGTTCGCTGGGTGGGTGCCCAGCTCCCGCGGCAAGGAAAGCAGTTTCAGGGCCACTTCGATATCGACGGACTCCGGCGCCATCCCGCGCAGCAGCGAAGCCCGCTTGGAACCGTTCTCGCCCTCCCCTTCCCCGAGTTGCACGAAGGGGCCGTAGCGACCCTGCTTGAGGTAGACCGGCAGGTTTGACTGCGGATCGACACCGAGCGCTGCCGGCCCCCTGCCGGCAAGCTCGAGCAGTTCGGTGGCCTTGGACAGATCCAACTCGTCTGGCGAGAGCTCTTCGGGCACGCTGCAGCGGGCGGTTCCGGCGGAGAGGAACGGGCCGTAGCGGCCGATCCGGACTTCCACGGACGTCCCGTCTTCGCGCTTGCCGACCAGCAAAGTGCACACCGTGCGGGGATCGATGTCGGCCTCGCCGTCCTCGATCAGCGTCCTGAGGCCCTTGAACCCGTTGCCAAAGTAGAAGATCTTGAGGTACTCCAAGCGCCCCAGCTCGCCCCTCGCGATCGCGTCGAGCTGGTCTTCGAGCTCAGCCGTGAACTCGTAGTCGGCGAGGCGAGTGAAATGCTTCTCGAGCAAGTCCACCACCGCCATGGCGGTAAACGTCGGCACCAGCGCGGTGCCGCGCCTAGACGCGTAAGCGCGCGACTGCACCAAGTCCACGATCGTCGCCCAAGTGCTCGGACGCCCGATTCCCAACCGCTCCAGCTCGCGGATCAGGCTCCCCTCCGTGAAGCGCTGCGGCGGCTGCGTGTGGCGTTCGGACGCCTCGAAGGACTCCAGCGTCACGCCATCGCCCTGAGAAAGCTTCGGCAGCAGGCGCTCCTTCGCATCGACGGGAGAGTCCCCGGGCACGGCCTCGGCCGAATAGGCCTTGAGGAACCCGGCAAACTCGATCGTCTTGCCCACTGCTCGAAACCGCGCTTCGCCGGCATCGAGCAGCACTGTCGAGTTCGTGCCGCGAGCGTCGGGCATCTGGCTCGCTAGCGTGCGGCGCCAGATCATTTCGTAGAGCTTGGCAGCCTCGGCGCCAAGCCGCTTGCGCACTTCGTCAATGGCCCGAAACTGGCCGCCGGCCGGGCGAATCGCTTCGTGGGCCTCTTGGACGTTCTTGACCTTGTTGCGGTAGTAGCGCACGTCTTCCGAGAGGAACTCCCGGCCGAACCGCTCCACGATCAGGTTGCGGGCGGCCGTCTTGGCCTCGTCGGAGAGCACGGTCGAATCCGTGCGCATGTAGGTGATGAAGCCGTTCTCGTAGAGTTGCTGCGCGAGCCGCATCGTGTGCCGCGCTTGGAAGCGAAGCTTGCTGTTGGCCTCCTGCTGGAGAGTGCTGGTGACGTAAGGCGGCTGGGGAGAAGCGGAGAACGCCTTCTCCTCGACCGACGCGACCGCAGGGGACGATGCCCGCAGGGCGTCTTCGGCCTCTCGGGCGCGCTCGCGGCCAAGTTGCACGAGCCGACGCGAAGAACCGTCGGCGCTCGCCTTGAGCGAACCCGTGTGCGGGTCGAAATCCTTGCCGGTCGCAACGCGCTCGCCCGCCAGCTCCACGAGGTCGGCCTCGAACGCCCGGCCGTCCTTGGCGAAGCGGGCCTTCAGTCCCCAGAAACTGGCCTTGGTGAAGCGCTGGCGGGCGCGTTCCCGCTCCACCATGAGCCGGACGGCTACGCTCTGCACGCGCCCGGCGCTGAGTTTGGGGATCATCTTCTTCCACAGCAGCGGGCTGACGCCGTAGCCGAACAGCCGGTCCACGATCCGGCGCGTTTCCTGGGCTCGCACCAGGTCTTGGTTAATTTCCCTCGGCGACTCTAGCGCCTTGCGTATGGCGGTCTTGGTGATCTCGTGAAATACCAGCCTCTTGTACGGAACCGCAGGCCCGAGCACGTCATGCAGGTGCCAGCTGATGGACTCTCCCTCGCGATCCTCGTCAGTGGCGAAATAGATGAGGTCGGCCTTCCTGACAGCCGCTTTCATCTCCTTGACCAGGTCCTTCTTGCCTTTCGGTATGACGTAGACCGGCTCGAACTCTCCCTCGACGTTGACGCCGAGGCGGCCCCACGGCTTTTTCTTGTACTTGGCTGGCACCTCGGTCGCGTTGTTGGGCAGGTCACGGACGTGCCCGACCGACGCCTTCACCACGAAGCCCTTGGGCAGGAACTTCGCGATCGTGCGCGCCTTGGTGGGCGACTCGACGATCACGAGGACACGCGATTCGCCCGTGTTGGAAGAAACGGCCATATTGCTCCTATTCTCTATAGCACCAATGCGGGTGTTGAGCGGAACGCAACAGGTTGCGAGGCAGGGCTTTTCAATGTCAGATAGCGAGGGGCGGATTGCATAAGGGGGAGCGCAGAAATAACTTATCAGTTTAGACCGGGAGAGATGGTGTAGTTCCACTTGGGGATGTGCTCGTTGGGGGTGAGATTGAGGGCTCCCATTTGCTCGTCGCTGATCTGGACACCGGTGGGGTATTCGTTGC
>JAJDTX010000143.1 GCA_022826925.1 Bryobacterales bacterium | reverse complement strand
CCGGCAGTTCCGACCCCACGCCCCTGCAGAAGGCTCTGCAGCGCTTCGATCGCGAGATCGACCGCCTCTGGGAGGGCCAGCCGATCGCCGCGTGAACTTGACTCATCCGTAAACGCTACGCTTAGACAAGGAATCTAGTGCCATCTGCCGCCGGGGCGGCGAGGGAAAGGTTTTCATCGGGCGTCTCCTGAGCGGCTTGGAGCCGTTGCAAGAGAGCGTCGACAATGGCGCGGGCTCGCAGCAAGTCGCCGAGGCGAGCGAGGCTTGCATGGCGACCTGACGCGCGATCCCGATCCTCGGCCGGCACAGCGTCTGTCCATGCCGCCGGCACGAGGCGGCGATCTCCGTTGGGGCACAGCAGCAGCAGGGTCAGTTCATCGTTTCGGACCGATTGAGTCAGGACCGGCAAGGTCCTGCCAGCCAGCGGATGGGACGGTCGCGTGATTGCAACCGATTCCGGAAGCTCTTCGAGATGGGTAGTGTGTGGAGTACTACTTCGACAATTTGGACCGAAGCTGGGCAATCCGGTTTCTGGAACACCGCATCGGAGACAAGCGCGTGATCCGGCTCATTACCAAGTGGCTTGGCGCCGGCGTTATGGAAGGGACCGACTGGTCGGACACAGGCAAGGGCACGCCGCAGGGCGGGATAGTTTCACCCGTCATCGCTAACGTGTACCTGCACTACGTACTCGACCTATGGGTTCACAAGAAATGGCGCAAACGGAGCGCTGGCGGGGACATGATCTTCGTCCGCTATGCGGACGATTATGTTGCCGGGTTCCAGCACAAGAGGGATGCGGAAAGCTTCCTAGCGGACCTCAAAGAGAGGCTAGACCGGTACCAGTTACAGTTGCACCCCGACAAGACTCGCCTGATCGAGTTCGGGCGCTTCGCGAGAGCGAACCGTGCGAGCGGAGGGCGGGGAAAACCGGAAACGTTCGATTTTCTGGGGATGACGCACTATTGCGCCCAAACCAGACAGGGACGGTTCCGGGTGGGGCGCAAGCCAGCTGGCAAACGGGTCCGCCGAACCTTGAGACGCATCAAGGAAGCCCTGCGCCGACGCTGGCACGAGGACAAGCACAACACGGCCCGCTGGCTGGGTAGGGTCATCTCCGGATGGCTCAACTACTACGCGGTTCCCGGGAGCTACCGGTTCCTCAATGCTTTCGTGTATCAGGTCAAGCGACTGCTACTGCGCAGACTGCGCAGGCGCTCGCAGAAAGACCGGACCTCGTGGGCGGAAATCGGTCGGCTCACGCGGCGGCACTGGCCGAAACCCCAAATCCGTCACCCATGGCCCCGCCAGCGACTGACCGTTACGACCTGACGGAGGAGCCGGATGCGTTAACGCGCACGTCCGGAGTCTGTGCGGGGGGTGCCGCGCAAGTGGCATCCCTACCGCGACCAAGTCCGCAGCGGGGCTGGGGCCAAACACGGGTTCGGCGGATGGAGGGGAAGGGGCGCTGCGACCGGTTGCTAGGTCCGGCAACGTACGGAGATCCGCGGTGCCGGGTTGCGGGATCGAACTGCAGGCGTGGCGGAGTGCTTGTCTTTTCTGTTGCGGCCGGCGCCACCGACTTTCAGTCAGCGAATGTCCGGTGTCTCGACTCGGAATCGCCTCGAGCCAAGAAGTCTGCAGGGGCGTTTCCTAGGGCGTCGCCCGGAGGATTCCCGGTTTCTGGACCTGTCGATCATCCAGCCGCAGCGAGCACACGACGACAGCCGCCGTGCGGCGCGCTCCCGGCACCGGCTCAGGGAACTCGCGCAAAGCCATCGATGTGACACCGGACGGCCGTGCGGATCTCCCGAACCGCGTCCGCCTCGGAAGGGCCTGCGGCTACGCACCCTGACCCATCGGGGACCTAGAGGGCAAAGTTCCTCGGCGATCTTTCGATGATGATCGTGTATTGCATTGACTTGGCCGCTCTCCCTTCACTCCGGCTTGCTTCATGACACTGGCCCAAATGTCCCACGGCAGGTCGTCGGGCGACTGCCGGCCATGGTCATGGTTTGCGGCCTCTCCGGATGCCGATATTGCCGATGGCTTCCTCTCGTGCGAACCAGCAACTAGCCGCGTTGCTCCGCCAAGCGAATCACGTCCCGGACCTTCGGCGTGCCGCGGTCATTATCTTCGCGGTGTCGGCTCGAATCGCCGGCGATCGCGATTCCTGCGGCTTCCATGCAAGCTGGGGCCATTCAAGGCAGGGACAGCGCGATTCACCCGGCACCGTGCTGACTCGTTCCACCCACAAGGGCTCACGAAGTTTTCGGTGGCGGCAGCAGCGCTGAGGGCGGTGCCGTCGCGAATTCCTATGCGCGATGAGCAGCGGGTGTGCTAGTATGGGCGTGGAGGTTGGATTCGAACGCCACAGCAAGGAGTGGCCTGCGTGCAGGCCCAACGAAAATATCCTGCTGCCGCCCTTGACGCGTGTTGCGGGCGGATGGCATGATGTGCTAGAACTTGCTATGTGGGGTTCCTAGCGGGCCTCCGGTTGGCAGACCGCCAGGGGAGCGATCCTTCCGGCGGGTGCAGTGGAGAAGGAAACAAGGGAGAATCATGACGAATCGCAATCGATTGAGTTGGGGCTTCGGCCTCCTGGCTCTGACGCTGCTGGCGCTCGGCCTGGCCGGCTGCGGCGGCTCCGAGCCCACCGCGACGGCGCCCCCGCCGGCACCACCGCCGGCGCCGCCGCCGTTCGTGCCGCAAGCTGTCGAGGTCGCACTCGGCACCAGCGGCGAGACGCTGACTTTGATGACCACAGAGGCCGGCGGCTACACGCTCAACGGCGAGGCCTTCGCGACCGGCACGGACGTGACGGCCGACGCCAACGGCAGCACCTACACGCTGACCCTGGACGGCACCACCTGGAGCGCCGCCTACCAGGCGCCCGACGCGATGTCGCTCGCGCTGGGCACCACCGGCGGGACGATCTCCATCGAGCGCCTCGAGGACGGCAGCTTCCAGTCCAACGGCAGCGCGCTTGCCAGCGGCACGGTCCTGACGGCCGAGAACGGCAACATGTACACGGTGATGATCGGCGACGACGGCATGTTCAGCGCCGAGTACGTGCAGCCGCCGGCGCTGAGCATCCCGCTGGGGAGCTCCGGCTCGTCGGTGGAAGTCCGCCGCAACGAGGACCAGACCTTCTCGGCGATGATCGGCGGCGAGTGGATGATGATCACGGCCGAGACGACCGTGACGGCGGCCAACGGCAACGTCTACGCGGCGGTGCTGTCGCCGGAAGGCGTTCCGGTCGGAGTGATGCACGTGGCTGCGATGCAGGACGTGATGCTGGGCGCGCTGGGCGGCACGATCCAGCTAACCCAGGCCGAGGACATGACCTGGTGGTACGGCGAGGCGGAAGTCAAGGACGGCTACATGCACACGGCGGCGAACGGCAACGTGTACGTGCTGATGATGGACGCCGAGGGCATGTGGAGCGCGATGTACCAGAAGGTGATGGTGACGGTGGCGCTGGGCACGCAGGGCTCGGTGGAGCTGGTGCGGGCCGAGGACATGTCTTGGTGGCTGGGCTCCGAGGGCGTTGGAGTTGGCAGCGAGGTGATGTCGGACAACGGCAACACGTACACGCTGTGGTACACCGACGGCGCGTGGTCGGCGCGGTTCGAGCCGGAGTCGATGATGATCGAGGGCACGGGCTTGGTGGCGATGACGCGCGAGGCCGATGACATGTACGACGTTGGCGACAGCACGCTGCCCGCGACGGGCGTGGGCGACGTCATGATGGGCGACGCCATGTACCACGTTTGGATGCAAGACGGGGCGCTGGCGGGAGCCCGCTTCGACGGCGCCATCGACACGACCACCGACTACAAGACCGGCACCATCGCGCTGCCGGCGCTGAGCGCCAACGATCCCGACACGGCGGCCAACGAGCTGAGAACCCAACTGATCGTCACCGGCAGCGCCGCCGACGGCAACGAGGGCATGTTCTCGCTGGGAGAACTGCTGGGCGCCGGCATGGCCACCGACCAGGGCTCGCGCTACGTGGCCTCCGCCCACGACACGATCTCGAAGGTCCGCTCCGACGTGGCGGCCCTGCTGGCGCTGGCGACCCCGCCCAGCGGGCTGGACGGGATTCTCGAGAC
>JAJDTX010000096.1 GCA_022826925.1 Bryobacterales bacterium | reverse complement strand
CAGGTCATGTGGCGCGCCTGCGTGCAGTTGCGGACGATGGTGCGCCTCATGCAAGCCGCGCGCGCACCCTGAAACCCGCGCCCGGCCGGACTGAGCCTGAGTGCCGGAACCGCTCCTGTGTCAACTGTGACCCGTTGCTAGTGTCCTGCCTCTCAAGTTCGATGCAGAATTCCTCGCCCTCAGGACCGCGGAGACGCCATTGATTCCTCACCAAGGTACGGACCGAATTGTGCCATGTGTCTACGGGACGGCACACTAGCCGTCTCCCCCTCCGCGTTCACGACCGTGATAGACGATTTCTTGCCGAACGGCGGGTTGGTGATGACGACGTCCGCCAGCGCGGCCGGCGTGTCCCGCAGCGCGTCGTCGGTCGTGATCGGAGGCTCGCGCCGGTCGCCGCCGTCCGGGCCGATGCCGTGCAGGTAGAGGTTCATGCCGCAGAGCCGCGCGACGTTGGGAACCAGCTCCACGCCGCGCAACGCCTCGAAGCGCAGATGCCGCTTCTGGTCGCGATCCAGGTCGCCGCTGCGCTTGAGATACTCGTGCGCGGCCAGCAGGAAGCCGCCCGTGCCGCAGGCCGGATCGACGACGACCTCGCCGGGCCGCGGCCGCACGCAGTCGACCATCGCCTCGATGACCGCGCGCGGCGTGAAGTACTGCCCCGCCCCGCCCTTGACGTCCTGGGCGTTCTTCTCCAGCAGCCCCTCGTAGGCGTCCCCCTTCACGTCGGCCGCCATCGCCGACCAGTCTTCCCGACCGATCAACTCGACGATCAGCCGCCGCAGCTTCGCCGGGTCCTGGATCCGGTTCTGCGCCTTCTCGAAGATCAGCCCGAGCATGCCGCCCCGCGTGCCGAGGACGCGCAGCGTCTCGCGGTAGTGCCGATCCAGCTCCGCGCCCTCCATCGTCGGCGAAGCGAGGTTCGCCCAGCGGTGGCCGGCCGGAATCGGCTGCCGCTCGCCGGTGAGCCGCTCGCGCTCGTCGGCCATCTTCAGGAACAGCAGAAAGGTGAGCTGCTCCAGGTAGTCCTGGTAGGAGAGCCCGTCGTCGCGCAGGACGTGGCAGTACGACCAGAGCTTCTGAACGATGCGGTTCGCGGCGTCGCTCATGAGAGGAGGCGGCGCTTGACCTCGTCGTGCGGAATGCCCTCGCCACGGTCGAGTTGGGCCAGTCCCTCCTCGACCTTCGCGAGAAAGACCAGCCGTTCGACGGCGTCGTCGACCTTGCGGCCCAGTGGGAGACCCCATAACCCGTGGATGATCCGCTCGCGGTCGAGGGGCATTGCGGTCGAGTGTAGCAGCCGCTCGCGCGGGCGGCCGCTGCTACACTTCCAGGAGACGGACGATCCGGAACTTGCCATGACCGAGAACCTCCGCCGCGACGTCTGGAACGGCATGATCGGCGCCGACATGCGCTACCGGTACTTCGATCGGTTGGCCGCGCGAGCGAAGATGACGGATGACACGCTGCACGTGCTGCTGTTCATCGCCTCCGGCACGACGGCCGCCGGCGTGCTCGGCCTCTTCACGTTCGGCGCGACGGTTCTGGCCGTGGCATCCGCGGTTCTGGCGGCGGTGACGGCAACGCTGCACTTCGGTCAGCGGGCCTCGAAATTCGCCGAGTTCTCGGTCTTCTGGGGCCGCATTCACGCCGACTACAAGCGGCTCTGGGACGAGATGGAAGCCCACGCCATCACGCAGCAGACAGCCGTCGAGCGCCTCGGGGCGCTGCAGGAGCGGCCGGAGAGCATCGATCGGCAGGCGAGTACGACCCGCACCCGCCGGAAGATCCTGCTGGAGTGCTTCGACGAAGCGACCGCGATGGCGACGGCGCGATGACCGGCAGGGCTACGTGCGCCCCTTCCGGGGAACGAACATCGTCCACCACCACGGGCTCCGACACGACACTCACCCGGCATATCCCGCCGCTGCCGAAGCCACCTCCACCGCCGCCGCCGCCGTCTCCCCGGCCGCCCGCACCCCCGACGCCTCGTGGTAAACCGGACAACTGACGGAGCGCAACGACACTCTACCCGCCCGACGCGTACCTGCAGGTCCGCCACGTCGCGATATCGCTCATGCGAGGAGTGTGTCAGCCGAGCGGCACCAGCACGTCGATGGTCGTCCCGAGCGGGCCGGTGACGCGGGGCAAAGCGGCGACCGACGCCCGTTGGAGTCCGCGACCCGGTTTGCAGGAACACGAATAGCGAGCGCCAGCCGATGCGCGCTCATGCCCCTCGCGTCGAGCTGCGCACGCAGCAACACGCCCGGATGGGTTCTCGCTCGCTCCATGGACACGCTCCCGGAGATTCGGTCTCCCCAACGTGCTGCAGTATCGGTAATGATATCATTCTGGAGGCGCAGGATGACTGATCACTATACGTATCGCGTGACCTGGTCGCCGGAGGACGGCGAGTACGCAGGGCTCTGCGCGGAATTTCCGTCGCTCAGTTGGCTGTCCGCCACGGCCGAAGAAGCGTTCTCCGGAATTCGCGCGCTCGTGCACGAGGTCCTCGCGGACATGCACGCCAACGCGGAAACCCCGCCGGCGCCGCTCGCGGACCGCGCGTACAGCGGTAAGTTCCTGGTCCGTGTTCCGCCGGAGACGCACCGGGCGCTCGTGCTGCAAGCGGCAGAGGAAGGCGTGAGCCTCAACCGGCTGGTGAGCGCGCGCTTGGCGGACTGAGGGATCGCTGTTCTGTTGTGCGAGGACGTAACATGGCGTTACACGATACGGCTGCCGTCGACGTGGGGACCTGTCCGTGCGGGATGGGTGAAGCGGCCGACCCGACGCAGACCGCCGCCGTGGCGCAACTCGAGAGCCTGCTCGGCATCACGGACACGCAAGACGACGCGCACGGCGCGCAGCGTTCGGTCTCCTCGCGCATCGGAATGTTGGCCGCGGAAGCCCACCGCCGGGAACTGCTGAGCGAAGGCCAGCTCGCGCGGTTGTTGCGCCTCCATCGCATCGAGTTGCGCATGATGCTGGACGCCGCCGACATGGATGACCCGACCGACACCACCTGACAGCCGCACGAAGTCGGCTTACATGCTCGTTGGTCCGAGGCATAGCCTCGCTAGCCATCTATAGACAACTTCTGAGCAAGGGTTGCCATCCAGGGGCACGTCTCTGGTCGCGGCAAATTGTCCTCTGTCACCCCGCACTTGCGCAACAGGCACAAGACGACAAGAATGTACACGGATCTTGTGAGCCAGTACAGGGCCTCACCTTCAGGGTCACCGCGCAGACCAAAGTGGACTACGTGGTTGTCTCGTGTCCGTACGACGGATTCCGCCCATCGATCAGGATGACCGATGACAGAGAGAAAAGGCAGGCCCGCTTGGTCAGCAAGCTTCTTGAGCGCTTGCTTCAGTTTAAATGTCTGCTTGTTCTGCTGAATCCGTTCAATAGCCTCGGCAGCCGCCACCATATTGAAGAACTGTAAATCATGGTACCAATGTGGCGCGTACCAGTGCGTCCACAGTGCTGCAACGGCTGGCCGGAACTCCCTGGATATCGTCAACCAGCGGCCAATGCCGTTCAGTCCACCAAGGTCGGTGTAAGTGAACAGCCAGTTGATTCGATGGGGAGTAGGCGTTTTGCTGACAGAGGAACCCGCCCCGACACCTTGCGCGTGGATATGAATTCCCTGTTCACCGTCCACTTGAACCCGGGTTTCGGCTACCTGAACCGGAGCCGCGAGCGCAATCGCCATCAGTACCTGTAGCGCGTGATGGGTCTGCAGAACGTCAGCAACGGATCCTGAATCCGCAAATTGAAGTTCAAGGATGGAGGTTTCCTCGATCGGAGATTCGGGAATCCGGTCGAAACGGAACCGGTACGGCATGCGAAGTAGTAGTCGTCCATGCGGGATGTCTGTGGACGCTTCTGGCACTGGGGTATAGCTGATGTGAACCTCCTTGAGCCGAGGTCTGTGTGGGTCGTTCCAGGAGTGAAGCCAGGAACTGAAGCCTGATATTCCGCTCCATGGAATGAAGTGCGGGATCCTGAAATCGGCCGTCTGGAACCGCAGAGGCTCGCTCTCCGCGATATTCGCGCCACAGAGGACCAGTGGGATGTGGTAAGCGCTCTGCGCTCCCAAGCACTGCTCCAGTGTTGCAGGACCCTCTGTTGTGTCTGCCAGGATTCGAATCGGCGGACTCTCCCCACCGACGAGTTCGGATAGTCCTACCCGAATTGGCCCGTCGGCTTGGGCGCCGGCCTTGGCAATCACTTCCCTCGGATCGTGGAACGACCCGACAACATCGAGTCTTCCTCCATCGTATGGACTGAACGTGAGGCGTCCGGGTAGCCGCTTTTCAGGATGAGCGGCAGGCCAAAACGCACCGACAACGTCCAGCCGGCTACGAGTAGACGTCATGCGTTCCCGCTGCTCAGAGAAATCCCGGTTCACCTCGTTTAGCCGTGTGTGCGTCTCGCTGTTGGGCGCGTCGGTTCCGCCGGCTTCATCTCCCAGCTCACGTTGTCGATCCCTCCGGTTCCACGCGACCGCGTTCTCGTTGACACGGCCGGTCCCCCTGCGATCTCCCCCCGCAGGTCTCGCGCATGTCGGGTCACCTCGGTCCAACTGTGTCGCCCAGCGTCCGCCGCGCCCCTGGCCCATCCGTGGAGACTACAATCGACCGGATGCCTCGTCAGGGTGTGCGACCCGCATTTTCAGGGAGCGCCACGGCAGACGGGCACGAGCCATCAAGTGTATCGCACGCCGTGGCCGGGCGCTCTGCGGGTGAACATTCACGATGACAACGGGACGGCGAAGCCGCATCAGGTGCGTCAGGTTCCAGCGCGACCGAGAAGCTGGAGCTGCAGCATGACCGATCACGACACGTATCGCGTTGTTACCTTGTTGCCGGATGCCGGCGTTACGCAGGCCTCTGCGCAGAATTTCCGTCGCTCAGCTGGCTGGCCGCCACGGCCGAAGAGGTGTTCTCCGGGATTCACGCCCTTGTACACGAGGTCATCACGGACATGCACGCCAACGCGCGGAAACCCCACCGGCGCCGCTCGCTGACCGCGCGTATATGGCGAGAAGTTCTTGGTCCGCGTTCCGCCGGGAAGCCACCGGGCACTCGCGCTGCGAGCTGTGGAGGAGGGCGTCAGCCTCAACCGGCTGCAAGATGCCGTTCATTATCGAATCGATCCCGTGTGGGCGATCCGCGACCACACTCGACGTGAACCCCTTCGCGCAAGGATGGCACATCCTGCCGCTATTGTACCGGAGGCACTTCTTGAATGGTTTCAGCAGGCAACATCTGCTTCGTGCGTCCGGCGCCGCGGGTTTCTCGAAGCACATTCCGTGCTGGATCGGATACCAACTCGCTACGACTGATAGGCTCCAGTCTATCGGTCACGCTCCGGATGGCAGCAAACCCATAATTTGATCATACCAGGTTCGTTGCTCGAAAGCGCGTCTTCCAATTACCAAGCGACCGCATCCGAGTCTCGGGACTTCCGCTACCACACCGGTATAGCCGTCCGCTTCGAAATGCTCACGTAGGCCCGAGCTAGCTAGCTAGCTGCCTTGTCCGGCCGAACTGCGGATTCTGTACAAACTACGGGCACGTTGCGATGCGCGGTCCTCGTCGGTCGGCCACGGGTTGCAGGCGATCAGGCGGCCGCTGCGGAGAGTCCGAGGGTTGAGCAGAGCGTGTCGA
>JAJDTX010000158.1 GCA_022826925.1 Bryobacterales bacterium | reverse complement strand
CGGACCCGGACCTCGCCTAACGGGATGTGCTGCGGTCCCACTCTGCGAGTTATCGCACAACCACCGCGCGTTTGTCCAGCCCCTCTCCTAACTCCTTATGCAATCCGCCCCTCGCTATCTGACATTGAAAAGCCCTGCCTTGCCCCCCTCGATGCCCCGGGTCGGTTGCCGCGTGCGCATCACAGCCGCGTGCTGCGATCTGGAGACAGGCCCGAGCCTGAGCATCGCACCGCCAGTGTGGCGCGAGGCCTTCGACGAACTGCGGGACGAGCTCAACCACGAATGCGGCTAGAGTTGGCTGGACGACTCGGAGCGGGCGGGGGAGCTGCAGTTGGGGCCGTACAAGGCGTATATCGGCGAGGCGCACTTGGTTGGGGCATGCCTCGAGCAGGAAGAACGACGGGTCGGGGCGGAGCGGCTGCGCTACGAAGCTCTGGTCGTGAGCGATACGACTATTGGAAAAGTTTCCGTTTGGACATGGCGACGAGAATTAACACTCGGTCCGTGGTGATCGGCAGTGAGGCCGCGGCCCACCTCGTATGACCGGCAACCGCGTTTCCGGGTGCGCCGCCCGTTGAGAAGAAGCGTCAAGATTCTTGCGCAAGCAGTTCCGCTAAGTCCGACAGTCCACCAAACATAGGAATAGGGTGTGCGGCGTTGACTGTATGGTCGGGCTGCGGGACCGGCGTCTCCTCGTCGATCGAGAATCCCGCTTTCTGCAACCAATCGCATATTTCGTCGTCACTGAGAATCTTGTAGCCATCGCCCGGATTGGGAACTATCGGGTTCACAGACACCGCCACGCATCGAGGAGGGTCCCCGCTTGCGATGAACGCAAGATCCACGCGGACGGCTACTTCCGGGGACGGAAACACTCGACGATGGACGGATGCTCTCGAAACTTTGAACTTGGCAGTCGGTGCATTGGCAGGGGAATGATTCATGGCGATAACTCCTGTACTTGCTCTCGGATTCTCGCAGGCCGGGCGGACCTTACAACCTGCTTTCGCTTGGGGCAAGCGCTCGCCTCCGGCCCCGCGATTCCTAGCATCAGGTTAACAACGAGCGAGTTGTCGTTGAGCGCCTAGGGGTAGTGCGCCGAGGTGCCGCACGCCTCCTCGTTGACGCGCAGGTACGCGGCCAGGAATTCGTCTAGCTTCTGAGAGAGGACCGATACAATGTAGCTCGCGGTCCCGCCATGGGTGCCGATGCTGCCGGTGTTCCACGTCGGCGCGTAGGCGGCTCTTCCAAACTCATCGGTTAGGAACTTGTTGTACCGGATGGAGGTGTTGAACGCTGGGCCGAACACGTTGATATTGACGTACAGGTACGTTTGACCCGACTTGGTCCTATCTTCCGTATAGAGGCGCGCCGCCCGCAGGCGGCTCTCCGCCGCTGCCTGCAGGTCCTTTTCGGTGAGGCCGATGTCCGCCGCGTCGTCGCCTAGACCTTCGACCGCGAGCACCATGGGGCGGCAGGCGTTGAAGAGTTGAAAAATCTCGAGACGCTCAAGGAGCTTGTCGGTGTCTTGCCCATCGCCCGCCGGTGCCAACAGCAGTGCGGCGAGGGAGAGATAGGCTGGAACCCTACGCATTGAGACAGGTTAGCAGGGACGGCGGGAACAATCGAGGACCTGTTCGCTGTTCGATACTTTCTTCGAGTACGCCTTCACATGGGCATGCTTACTCAATGTCTGGGCCTCCTTGCCCCGGCCGTCTCAAGCCAGCAACTAACTGCCCACCGCGCTATCTCAGCGTCCACCGAAGCGTCGTCGGCCCACTACGTCTGCAAGGGTTGTGGGCCGCGGAGATAGTCATGCTCGGACTGTACGGCTGCGATCGTTGCTTCCCTAACTGCGGGATCGTTAATTTGGGCTCGGAGCTGAACGCGCCTCCTGCCGTTCCGTTAGGGCGGCGGCTCGATAAACCAAAGTTGAGCCTCCTGTAGTCTGGAGCCGATCCGATACAGCAACGGCGCAGGAGCGCGTGGCCAAAGTGCATCGCATGCTCGACACCCCGCCTATGAGCGGTTTCGCTTGATCGTAAGGCCAATGTCCTATGCTGAGTCCATGGGGCGATTTGCCATCGTCGGCGTCTTCGTGACACTCCATTGGGCGGGCACGGGGAACCACTTGTCCGCGCAACAAGTACAGGAAACGCAACAAGTAGAGCCCGCTGTCGCGACTGTCACGGTCACGAATCTGGCCAAGGGACAGATCCTCACGCCCGCGGTGTTCATCACCCACAGCGATGCGGCCCCGCCCTTGTTCGTTCCCGGAGAGCCCTCGAGCACGGAACTTTCCGCGCTTGCCGAGCAGGGCAGCACGAGCGGCTTGGTCAATAAGTTCAGCGCAGAGCCCGATGTGCTCGCTGTGACCGTGCTGAGCGCGTTTGTCCGTCCGACGAGGACTGCCACCGTGAACGTCGAGTTCGATTCTGACCATCGGCTGATATCGTCCGCTTCGATGATCGAGATGACGAACGATGGATTCGTCTCGCTGCTTGGCGTCGAAGTCCCGTGCGTCGGCACGAGCACGTATTTCCTAGACGGCTGGGACGCCGGCTCGGAAGCGAACACGGAGCTTTGCTCCCAAATCCCTGCTCCTTGCCCTAGACCGCCGCGGCCGGGATCCTGTTCGGTCGCGATCGAAGGCGCCGTGCATATCCACAGCGGGATTCACGGATGCGGAGGCTTTCCGCCCGAAGTTTACGACTGGAGGAACCCGGTCGCCAAGATCACGATTGAGGTGGCACCGGATCTGTCTCCTGCAGGTGCGCTTGAGGCAGCCTGCCCGGATGCGTACCCCGCGAGTTCCGATACCAGCGGCGACGGAGGCTGACGAGCCTGCTCGGCGGCCTGCCGAGAACCAGGCTCCGATTGATCGGGCCGCCCGCGATCACGGGTACGTGTAGGTGGACTGCAGCCCTAGTGGGATGCCCAGCGCCCAGTACAGCCCCAGCGCCAAAGACCATGTAATCAGCAGGGTGATCGAATAGGGCAGCATCAGGGATGTGACCGTGCCGATTCCCGTGCTCTTCACCCACCGCTGGCAGAAGGCCACCACGAGCGGAAAATACGGCATCAGGGGCGTGACGATATTCGTAGTCGAATCGCCCACGCGGTAGGCGGCCTGCGTGAGTTCCGGGGAAAGCCCCACCTGCATCAGGACCGGGACGAAGACCGGCGCCAGCAAGGCCCACTTGCCGGACGCTGACCCGACGAGCAGGTTTACGAACGCGCTCAGCACGATGATGCCGCCAATCGTCAGCATGCCCGGCAGCCCCAGGGCCTTGAGGAATTCCGCACCCTCCACTGCAAGCAGCGCGCCTAGGTTGGACTTGGCGAAAGCCGCGGTGAACTGTGCGCAGAAGAAGATCATCGTCAGGTAATAGCCCATCGTCGACATGGACTTGCTCATGCCAGTAATGATGTCGCGATGGCTCTTGACAGTACCCGCCACGTATCCATAGATCGTGCCGGGAATCAGGAACAGCAAGAAGATCAGCGGGATCATCGACTGCATCAACGGAGCTGCGAACGAACTGAGCTGCCCGTTCGGGGCGCGCAGCGGGGAATCCGCCGGCAACACTGCCAAGAACAGCGCCAACACTCCGAGCGCCATGGCTGCAAGGCCGGCCCAGACGCCGGCTCGTTCCTTGCGGGAAAGCGCTTGCTCCTCGACGCTGTCGGAGCCCTCGCCATCCAGGGCCGTCCCCTTGAGCCGCGGTTCGATCACACGGTCCGTCAAGATCCACCCGACGATGATTACAAGCGCGCTCGACACGCTCGTAAACAGCCAGTTGCACAGGGGGTTGACCTCCCGGCCTGAATCTAGGATCTGCGCGGCCGACTGAGTGAAACCTTGGAGCAACGGATCGATAGCCGAAGGAATGAAATTCGCGCCGAAGCCGCCCGAGACCCCCGCGAATGCACAGGCAATGCCAGCCAGAGGATGGCGTCCGGCAGCGTGAAAGATGACGCCTCCCAACGGAATGACCAGCACGTAGCCGACATCCGCCGCAGTGTGGCTGATGATGGCGACCAAGAGCAGCATGGGGGACAGCAGGCTCTGCGGAGTCATCGCGACAAGGCCCTTGAGGCTTGCGCGGATGAATCCGGTATGCTCGGCAACCCCGACGCCCAGCAGCGCCACCAAGACCACACCCAAGGGGGCGAAGCCGGTGAAGACGGTCACCATGCTCGCTAGGAACGCGGCGAGGCTCGACCCGGAGAGCTGGTTCTGGACGACCAGCGTCCGCGCGCCGTCCTTGGCCGGAACAGTAAATTCGTGGCCAGCCAGCAGCAACGATGCGATCCAAACCGCGACGAGGGCCACTACGAAGAGCGCGGCCGGGTCCGGCAAGCGGTTGCCCACCCGTTCGACCCAGTAGAGGGCACGCTCGACCGCGGTCCGGCGTGCTTGGGGAGAATCTTCTGAAGCTGTCATATCGAATCAGAGCATCAGTATATTGGGATATTCGGAGCGGGTCGCAAAGCGAGCTAATCTCCGTTCTTCAACGTCGGAGGCTTGCCGCTGTCAATCGCAGCTCGTCAGTCCATGGTGGCGATGCCGTGCCGCTTGTGCGCCCGGAGCGCCATACAAGCGGAGGACGCGGAAACCAGCGAAGCAGCCCGGAGGCGGCGTGGCGTCTGCTGGAGCGGGCTGCAGCCGATCTAGCCTGGCGAGGACCAGAGCGGGCTGGCATACGCGCGAGACAGGCTTCGCGAACGATCTAGTAACGGCCCTGAATCGCCAGGCAGGCGTCCTTGACCGCGTTGCCGAGGGAGCGGGTGGAACTGCTGGCGACCATGTCTCCGTCCCGGTTAAACAGCGCCATCTTGTTGTCCTTCGCGATGATATCCCGACCGCCGACCCGTTCGAGAAGAAGAATGTAGTCCGCTCTCTCCCGATTGATCGTGACGATGACCCCGGCGCATTCGCGCTTCCGGCCGATCGTCTTCATGATCTCGGCGGTCTGCGGCTTGGCGCCGCCCTGCATGTGGCCGCCTCCGTCACCTTCGACAACCGCCTCGGTTCCCGACACCGACCAGCTAGTGCTCTCCGTCACGAACACGCGGACCTGACCGCTCGCGCCCTCCGTCAGGGGAGGCAGAGCTGGCAACGTCACTACAACGAGTGCTAGCAACAGCGCGCGAATCGCTATGCGGGATTTCCGCTGAAGGCCGCAATCGAGCCAGCCCCGTACGCTGTTGAAGAATTCAGCAGGTTTCACTATCGGCCTGAGACGAGCGCGGGAGCCGTATGGTTCCATGGCCGCGTTCCACCATCACAGAGATACTTGTTCCAGACCGGGGCGCGAGAGGACGGGCGACGGCGACGGGACTGCCAACAAGACCGATGCCAAGCGGGCGGACGATCGTCCCGTCCCTCAGCCCTATTCCGCCAGAGCGTCGATCGGTTTCCCGCCCGTCTGCTTCCACCACGTAAGCACGGACGCGCGCATTTCGGCGAGCCGTTCGGCGTGTTCGGGCTTCGCGGCAAGGTTGGTTCGTTCCTTAGGATCGGTCTGGAGGTCGTAAAGGTCTTCGGCGCCCTTTCGACGCGCGGGATAGTCAGTCGCGATCCATTGGATGCGGAAGTACTCTCGGTTGCGCGAGGCTTCGATGTCCTGCAAGAAGAACATGTACTTCCACCGCTCGTCACGGACGTAGAGGGCAAAAATGTCGCGCTCCGGCCGCTCGTCGGTCTCGGTCACAAACGCCGGGTAGATCGCGCCGAACAGGCGCTCGCGATTGTCCGTCGTCTTGCCGTCAATGATCGGCCGCAAGTTGTTTCCGGCGGCAGAAGCCGGCGTCTGCGCGCCAGCATAATCCAGGATTGTCGGATAGATGTCCAAAGTGCTGGTCAGGCAGTCGAAACGCTGCCCGCCCTTGATCTTTGCCGGCCAGCGGAAGAACACCGGCGTGCGAACGCCTTTCTCGAACGGCGAACCTTTCGAAACCAATCCGTTGGACCAGCCGTTGTCGATGACGAACACGAACAGGGTGTTGTCGTAGATTCCCTTCTCGCGCAGCTTGTCCGAGAGCTTTCCGACTCCGTCGTCCAGCCACGCCTCCATCGCTAGGCTCAGGTGTTCTTTCTGCAGGAACGTTTCCCGGTGATCGTCGGCGATCCACGGCGGCACAGGGATCTCTTCCTGATCGAACAAGGCGAGGTACTCTTCCGGAGGATCGTGGGGAAGGTGTGGGATCTTGGGCGCCCACCAGACAAAGAATGGCTGTTGCCCGCCAACCTCGTCGATGAACGCGAACAGTTCGGCCTGGCCGTCGCGGACGAAGGTATTTGCCGAATTGCCGGGTCCATGAGTGAAGCCCATTGCTCTCGGATTGCCTTCCCAGTACTTGCCTTCGACGTAGGTCGCATAGCCGACGTCCTTCAAGAGGTTGGGCAATGAGCCCGCGGGGTCAAGCAGTTTGGTGCCGAAGTTGTGGTAGACGCCCGTTTGATGGGGCCAGCGGCCGCTGAGAAAGCTGGCCAGCGTCGGATGACAGCGCGACATCGGCAGGTGCGCGCGGGTGAACAGCGTCCCGGACCGAGCTAGCAGGTCGAGATTCGGCGTATGGACGAACTCGTTGCCCATGAAGCCCAAGTGCTCGTTGTCGTGGTCATCGGAAATGATGAACACGATGTTCGGCTGCTCGGCGGCGACAACAGCAGGTGCTAGCAGCACCGAGGCGATCGCAGCGAGCAAGACACATACGTTGGTCGCTCTCTGAAGAAGGTCGCGCATACATTCACCTCGGTCGGGAGAGAGCACATTGTAGTTGCTGTTCATGGGGATTGCCACTCTCGCAAGCGAGTCTGTCGCAAGCGAGTCACTTCTGGTTGTGCGGGATCACACACGAACCAAGCCGGACGCCGCTCGCTTCCTGCGGTGGCCGTGCCGAAACGACGACCCCGTCTCCTACGGCCCGAAGTCGGCACCCTGATCTCGGCTAGACGCAGCCCACACAGGGCCAATCGCGCATCCATGCGGCCGCGCGGGAGCTGGACAGCAGTACCAGCAGGGCCCGGGATCCCCGACGGGCCCAACCCGTCGGGAGCCAGCGGGGATTCGGCCCGGCCTCAGCTGATCACATCGGGCGGGTCGGCACCCGAGGCCGTCTCGCTGCCGCGACGGGAGCCGCCGCGAGGAGCCGCTCTTCGAGGATCTGGTCGGCCCGGGCGAGAAAGTCTTCCTTCGAGATCGTCCCGGCGTCCACGTCCGCCAAGATTTCACGCTGTGCCGCGTATTCGGGATTCTCGATGCCGATCTTGCTTTGCAGCAGGCGCCACGCCTTGCGGCGCTCGATGCAGAAGAGCACCAGCTGGCGCGAGACCTTCATCAGCACCGGCTTGTCCCCCTTGGCTGGCAGGGTCTTGATATAGACCCCGAAGTCAGGCACGAAGGCGCGGTGGTCCGGGTTCAGGTGATGCCGTTGCACCACATCGTCCTGGGTCAGCCGCACCAAGATGTTCTCCAGCGGAATCAGCAGCTCGGCGTCTTCCTCCCGGATCTTCTTCAGGTGGTTGCGGAACCGCGCCTCGGTCGCGCACCAGTGCGCCACGGTGTAGCGGTACGTCTCGCCGGTCGCCCGGAACTTCGTCTTGTACCAGTCCCCCTGCATGTTGGGGTTGCCCTTCAGATCGAGAGCCTCCTTGTAGCTCTCGCCCAGCTGGGGATTGAAGACGAACTCCGGCGCGCCTCGCGAATCTCGCACGCGCTGCGCCTGGTCGAGCGCCATGTCGTCGCCCACCCCGTGCTCGGGCTGGCAGGTGGTGAAGCACTGCAGGAAGGCGGTTCCGCGATACTCGAGAGAGTCGAGGATGGACCGGAACAGCTTGGGGGCGTTTGCGATCGACACCTGCGCGACGAACGGCGACCCGTGACCGGCCAGAAACGTCTCCGCCACGGTCTTCTTCTCCACGCACTTGCCCTGGCTTGCCGCGCCGAAGGAGTTCATGTCGCCTCCGCCGAGCATCGGGGTCGAGTCCGAGTTCTGGCCGCCGGTGTTCGAGTACACCTGGGTGTCCAGCATCAGCGCCTTCACGTTCGGGCGGTTCTGCAGGACCATCTTCGATACGTTCTGATAGCCGATGTCGCCCATGCCGCCGTCTCCGCCGACGATCCAGACCTTGGGCATCTCGTTGATCTCCTCGGCCGTCATCAGGTTGTCGGAGAAGTGGGTGAAGTCGTAGTAGCGCTGCTCGTCGATCACGTCGTCGCGCTCGAGGATCCAAGTCGCGAGCCGTTCTGGAATCACCGAGCGCCGTGCGTGGTCGTTGATGAAGCTCTCGCCGATCAGCCAGCCGATCGTCGCGCCGTCCTGGAAGAGGGAGTTCATCCAGGGGTAGGGGTGGGGGTTGTTGGGCGGCGTTGATCCGTAGACCGTGTTGCAGCCCGTGTGCGCCGCCATCGCCATGACGGACTGCCCGTTCGGGAGCCGGCCGTCCAGCGCCTGCAGCTGCTGGTGGTTGAATGCCTCCTGCCGCATGACTGCGGTGATGGCGTCGATCATCTCTTCGTTAGTGATCGCCCCGTGGGATTCCAGCCGCGCGGTCGTATCCGCATCCGTGTCTCCGCCGAGTCCCATGAGCGTATGCGCGACAGTCCGAACCAGCAGTGCGTGCTGCTTCGGATCGTGCGCCGCAAGCCATTCCAGGCGTGTCGGGCCGTCGGTTTCGAGCGCGGTCGCCTTGCGGCGCAGCCGATCCGCCTTGGCGTGGAAGATCGGCCTGAGGTACGCCTCGGTCACTCCCGCGATCGCCCTGAGGACGCTCTTCTCGCCGCAGCCGGCACATGCGCCGTCGCCCGACACGAGCGCGTCGTAATTCCGGCGCACCATCATCAGGTTGCGCAGCGTGGCTGTTTTCGAATCGGTCGGGTTCGCGTTGTTGTAGAGGCCGAGGTACTTCTGCGATGTGTCCGGCAGCAGGTCGAGGAATGCCGTGCCGGTCTCGTGGTCGGCATTGACTTCCTCGGTCTCCTGGACCATCTTCAGCGCCTCATGGTCCCCGCACGCCGTCACGCAGGCTGCGCATCCCTTGCAGAGATCCGAAACGAAGATCGAGAAGATCCCGCCGCTGCCTGGATTCTTTCGCTCGGCCGACTTGAAGATCGCGTTGGTCATCGAATAGGCGAGCGGCTGCTTGTCGATGACTTTGAAGAACTCGTCCTTCGCGTTCTCCGAAAAGCCGTTCAGATTGTTCGTGACGTCCCGGATGATGTCTGGCAGCGGAGCCTTCTCCTTCGCCGCCACTGATTCCTTCATGGCCACGCGGGTCCGGCGCTCCATCTCCGGCACGGACGCGAGCATCCGGCCCCGTTCCGATTCGTCGGTCACGTAGTTGGAGATCGCAGTCCGTAGAATCGTTTCGATGTCCTGCGAGCAGTTGGGAAGCGCCGTGTCCGGGCAGACTGAGATGCACTCCATGCACTGCGTGCAGTTCTCCGGGATGAACAGTGGTGTTTCGCGTCGCGCGACGTACTTCGAAGCCGTGTCGCCGCTGCCGGCGGCCATCACGCTCATCGCGGCGAATGGCGACGCCGGCTGGTCGTATCCGTAGTCTGACCGGAACTCGTCGTCGAAGCTGGAGACCTGGGTCACCGGCGTCCGCTCGTCCTGTCCCTCGGGAATCGCGTGCGAGCGGCATGTCGCGCATCCCTCGCCGCCGCCGTTGGACTGCGCCAGCACGGGCAGGATCGGCAGTCCGCGAAGGCTCGACCGGTCGGCAGCGTCGAGCTCGCCGACGGGAATCTCGCGCACGCGGCTGAAGCCCTGGGTCATGACCTGCATGTTCGACTGGACGACGGCGTCGCCGAGTCGGCCGAACTTCTTCTTGTACTGCGCGTGGACTACGTCCTGGAACTGCTCGCTGCTGATCTCGAAGTCCTGGAGCAGCGGAGAGACAGAGAAGAATGCACCCAGAAAGGCGTTGCCCTGCATGCGAAGCTGCAGGTCGGCGCGGTTCGTCGCGTTGCGGGCGATTTCAAAGCCCGGAAGCGTGAACATGCGGATCTTGCTCTGGATGATCTGCGTGCGCGCCCAGAGCGGGAGCCGCTCCCACGCGTCGTGCGGCTCTTCCTCGGACTCCCAGATGAAGGCCCCGCCCTCCGACATGCCCTCGAGCGGGTTGCAGTGGGTGAACGCCTTCGGATCGCAGCACAGAACGACATCGACGTGGCGCAGGTCGCAATTGACGCGAATGCGCTCCGGCGCGACGACGAGGAAGTAGGATGTCGGCGCCCCCTTCTTCTCGGAGCCGTACTTGGGGTTGGCGCTGACGTGGATGACCTCCTTCGGCCTCCCGTACTCGTCGACCTCGGCGCTGCGCTCGGAGAGGAAGTCGTTGAAGTCGCCGATGATGGCGCCGAGGTTCTTGCCGGTCGTGATGGCGCCCCAGCCGCCGATGGAGTGGAATCGCACGGCGATCGCCCCGTCCGGTAGCAGCGACGGCGTCTCGTCGGCCTTCACCTCGTAGGGGTGCGGCACGCCGAGCACCATGAAGGACTCGCCGTCCGCCGCGGTCTTTCCGTCGGTCCGCGCGCGCTGCCCCGTGGCGTACTCGTAGGCGCCGATGATCTGCTCGGGGCGAAAGTCGCGGGACCCGAGACCGTAGATGCCGTTGAATAGCCTCGGCATGCGGTCCGGGGTCAGTTCCGGGAAGCCGTTCACGACCGGGTGCCCGTCCAGCTTGAGCGCCTTGTTCAGGGCGGTGCGCGTGTCGCGGCCCATGGGGTTGTCGCCGGCCATCGGCTCGTCGGTCCGCTCGATAATGATCGCGTTGCGCTTGCCGACCAGTGCCTCGACGACGGCTCGTTCGGGGAACGGACGGAACACGTTGAGGTGGACCGACCCCACCTTGGCGCCGCGGGTCTGCCGCAGGTAGTCGACGGCCGCTTCGCAGTTCTCGGCGGCGGATCCGAGCGATACGAACACTGTGTCCGCATCGTCGGTCTTGTACTGCGTGACCAGGCCGTAGTAGCGGCCCGTCAGGCGACCGAATTCCTCGTAAGCGTCCTCGAGGAACGAGAGAATCGGCTCGACGAAGTTGTTGCGCCGGGCCACGACGCCCTGCATGTAGTGCTCTTGGTTCTGCACCGGCCCGAGGAGCACTGGGTTCGTCAGGTCGATCATCTTCGGCACGCGGCGGCGCGTCGGGCCGAACAGCGAGCGCTGCGACTCGGTCGGAGACTCGATGATGTCCTCCGGCGCACCGAGGAACTCCCGGAGAAGGTCGGACTCGTGGCGGTAGAAGGTCCGCTCAAGGTGCGATGTCAGGAACCCGTCTTGGACGTTCATCCCCGGTGTCAGGCTTAGTTCGTTCACCTTGCGCAGGATCAGCGCTTGGTCGGCCGCCTGCTGGGCGTCCTTGGCGAACAGGATGGTCCAGCCGACGTCGAGCGCCCCGTAGACGTCGTCGTGGCCGCAGTGCACGTTCAGCGCATGCTTGGTGAGCGCGCGCGCCACCACCTCGACCACCATGGTCGATGCCTTGCCCGGAGCGTGGTAGTACTGCTCGATCCCGTAAACGATGCCTTGCCCGGAAGTGAAGTTGACCACGCGTCGCCCGCACACCGAGTAGGCGATGGCGCCGCCCTGGGCGGCGTGCTCTCCCTCGGCTTCGACGGCCAGCGTGTTCCGGCCGAACACGTTCAGCCGGCCCTCTGCGAAGGATTGCTGGTACAGCTCGCCACCTTCCGTCGACGGGGTGATCGGATAGAAGATCCCCGCGTCGGCAATTCGAGCTTCCGTGTGGTATGAAACCAGCTGGTTGCCGTTTGCCGTGATGCGTTCACCTGGATATTTGGGGCGTGCGCTCATGACCTGTTCTCCAAAGACACTCAGAACCCGCGGCTACGGGACGCGGCCGCAAGATCCCAGTTATCGGGGCGAAGGCCCGTCGTCCGGGCAAGCCCTCACCCACAACTATCATACCCGTACCTAAGCCGAGCGGCAATTCCTGCCCGGGACGCGCTCCGGCGCAGCAGTGCGAAAGTGGTCAGGCACTGATCTGAGGGCGTGCTGTACTGTTCGGGCGGAATGGCTGAGAATAGGGGCCGCTGAATCATGCGACTGCGTCGAATCACGACCGCTCTGGCTCTCGCCACGGGAGTTTTCTTCCAGCTCCCGCTGCGCGGAGCGGAACCGTCTAGGCCGAACATCCTCTGGATCATCGTTGATGACATGTCGGCCAACTTCTCCTCCTACGGGGAAACGCTGATCGAGACGCCGCATGTCGATCGCTTGGCCGGCAGCGGTGTCCGATTCTCGAACGCGTACGTAACGGCGCCGGTATGTTCGCCCAATCGTTCGGCCTTCATCACCGGCATGTACCAGACATCTATCGGCGCTCACCACCACCGCAGCGGCCAAGGGGAACTGAAGATCCACTTGCCTGACGGCATCCGGCCGATCCCGGAACTGTTTCAGGAGGCCGGCTACTACACGGCGATCACCGGCTGGCCCAACAGAGATCGGCGCAGCGTCGGGAAGACGCACTACAACTTCGAGTGGGATCCGGCCATGTACGATGGTCCGGACTGGGGCAAGCGCCAACCCGGCCAGCCGTTCTTCGCCCAAGTTCACCTGCCCGGCGGGAAACATCGCGGACGGACGCTCGAATCGTTCGATCAAATCAGCGATCGCGTGGAGAAGCTGTTGGGCAGCCGGACGGATCCTGCCAAGGTCCAGCTTCCGCCCTATTATCCCGACGACCCGGTGATTCGGAGAGATTGGGCCGCGTATCTTGATTCCGTTCGCCTCACGGACAAGTTCGTGGGCGATGTCGTCGAACGACTCAAGGAGGAGGGCGACCACGAGGACACGGTTGTCCTCTTCATGACGGACCACGGGATCAGCCACGCCAGGGGCAAGCAGTTTCTCTACGACGAGGGCCTGCACGTTCCGCTAGTCGTCGCCGGGCCCACCATCGAACCCGGGCAGGTTCGGGACGACCTGGTGGAGCACATCGACATCGCGGCGCTTTCGCTCGCGCTGGCCGGGATCGAGATCCCCCGACACATGCAGGCCCGCGACATCCTCGGCAAGGACTATCAGAGGCGGATGGCAATCTTCGCAGCTCGGGACCGCTGCGATGAAACCGTGGACCACATCAGGGCGCTACGAACAGAGCGCTACAAGTACATCCGCAACTTCCTACCCGACCGTCCTCACCTGCAACCCAATCGCTACAAGGATGGAAAAGAAATTCTCAAGGCCTTGAGGAGGGCCCATGGGGCCGGGACATTGAACGAGACGCAGGAGCTTCTGTTCGCCCCGACCCGGCCGAAAGAGGAGCTCTACGACTTGACAGAGGACCCTTTCGAGGTCCGCAACTTGGCGACCGACCCGAAGCACCAGGCTCAACTGGGGAAGCTGAGGAAGCGCTTGGACGGCTGGATCAAGCGAACGAAGGACCGCGGGCCGGAATCAGAGGCCATGTACGACAGCAACATGGCCGTCTTCGCCGACTCCCCGAACGCCGATGCCGAACAGGCGCGCATCCTGAGCCGCAACATCGCCTTGATGAAACGGTGGGCCGCCGAAGGCAAGTAACGCGTTCTCGCAGGCTGGCTTTACAGTGCTGGCCCGCTCCATTTGGGAGCAGTGTCGGTCGTTTGAATCTCAGGCGATTCAGTCGAGGACGTCGGCCCTTCCCGCGTGGCCCGTCGACGGCCCTCATCGACGGGATCCGCATTGGATCGCAGCGTGGACGGCACGGTTCCCGCGTATCATTCGGGTCCTGGAAGGAGCGGGACATAGTTCGCGGCGTCAGAGGCGCGATAGTGATCCGGCAGAAGTTCGGTGAGCCGGCGGCGTTCGGCGGGCAGATCTTGGATCTGCATCACCTTCTTGCGTGAAGGATTACGAGGCAGCATCGCCGCAAGGCGCCGCTTCGTCTCGGCGTGCGCGGGGGCGTCCGCCAAGTTGTGCCACTCGTCCGGGTCGCTGTCGTGGTCGTAGAGCTCTTCACCGTCCGGATAGCTCGTGTAACGCCAGCGCTCGGTTCGGACCGAGTTCCTTTCAGGCCCCATGGAAGTGATCGCGGGATGGTCCCATGAAGCCTGCGGGTTCTCCAGCAGGGGCCGCAGGCTCTCGCCGTCGAGTTCCTCGCGCTCGGGCAATCCGGCCAAGTCACTCAAGGTCGGATAGATGTCGAGCAGCTCCGCGGTGCGGTCGCAGAGTTCGCCCTTGGCCTCGATGCCCGGGCCTGCGAAGATGATCGGGACCCGGCAGGCACGTTCCCACAAGGTGAACTTGCGCCAGTGCTTCTTCTCGCCGAATTGCCAGCCGTGGTCGGTCCACAGGACGACGACTGTGTTGTCGGCGTGGGGCCCTGAGTCCAGCGCCTTCAGCACGCGCCCCACGTTGGCATCGGCAAAGTTAATACAGGCCAGATAGGCAGCCACGGCGCGCTTCCACTGGCCCGACGAGGTCACGTTGTCGTGGTCCCGCAAGCTGCGCTTCCCGGTCGCGGTGTTGATCGCCGCTGCGGGCACGTCGTCGAGGTCGTTCTCCAGATAGCTCGGCAGCATGGTCTCGGCCTCGGGGAACTTGTCGAAGTACTTCTGGGGTGCGTAAAACGGCAGATGCGGGCGATAGAAGCCGCATGCCATGAAGAAGGGCTTCGAGTGGTTCTTCGAGAGGTAGTCAGCGGCCCAATTCACGAGCTGGGTGTCGGCGGTGTCCTCGTCTTCGACATCGAGTCCGCTCCAGTCGAAGCGACCGCTGTTGAGCTTGTTGACGGGCGGGTTGGGGGCCTGCAGAAAGCCGCGGAAGCTGTTGTAGTACTCCCACGACTCGGCCTCGTTCTGGGTGTTGTGGAAGGTCTTGCCCCCGCCGATCACTTCATAGCCGTGCAGCATGAAGTGCTGCGGCAGCGTAACGGCATCGGGCATCGCGTCGCGCCAGACGTCGCCGTTGGTGTAACAGCCCGAGGTCGTCGGGCGCATGCCGGTCATCAGGCTCGCCCGCGACGGGTTGCAGGCCGGTGCCTGGCAGTACGCTCGCCGGAAGGTGACGCCGCGCTTGGCGAGCGCGTCGATGTTTGGCGTGAGCGACTGGGGATGCCCGCCGAGGACCCCGATCCAGTCGTTCATGTCGTCGATCGAAATCATGAGGACGTTGGGGCCCGTGGCGCGCGCTTGTTGGCCGCTGGCGCTGCCGGCGGCTAGCGCTCCGAGACCGGCACTCTTGAGCACGTCGCGTCGGGAGAGCATTTCCTCGAAATGGTAACGCCATAACGAGGCAGTCGCGACTGCCCTTTGCGAATGGCGCTCGATCCAAGGCCCGGGCATTGCAAGGCGCCTGCGGAGATTCCATTACCATTAGCGTGTGCCTGCTCCAGCCGAGCCCACGCTCCCGCAAAGCCGGCCAGCGGACAAGCTGCGTAGCGGCTCAGGGGACGCGACGCCGCGATGGCAAGTCGCCGACTACGTCGACGCTATCCGCACAGCCCGGAATCCGGCGGAATGCTTCCGAATGCTGATCTCCGACCTCGGCCGTCGTTTCCACGAATCCCCGTTTGAGGTCCAGCAACGTGCGCTCCAGCATCCTCCGCCCCTGACGGGCACGAAATGGGATTGCCTGCTCGCAGCGGTCGCTGAACACATCGCGATCACCCACGACCATCCAGTCCCTGACTGGTGCGACGATCCGCAACGGTCGCTGAAGATCTATTGGTGCCCGCTGGAAGACTACCTCAACGGTTTCCCTGGCGCCCTTTATCGCGACACCCCCGGTGCATTTCTGCGACACGGAATCATCATCGGCAACAAGGAATTCGGCCCGCGCGAAGGAGAGCGAGACTATGGCGCCCTTGTCGGCCGGTGACTTGCGAGACGCCTTTCAGCAGCTGTCCGAGGAACTGGCTCGTCGCAAGGTAAACGCTCACATTTATATCGTCGGGGGAGCTGCAATGGCACTTGGCTTCGACTCTCGGCGGCTAACCCACGACGTAGATGCCCTCATTCGCGTGGGCCACGGCCCCGTTACTGCGGCTGTCCGATCCGTCGGCCGCCGTCGAGGTTGGTCCGATGCGTGGCTCAACGAGCAAGCCGCACCCGCCATGCCTCGCGGCAGCGACACCCGCGCCCGAACAGTCTATGGAGACGGCAATCTGGTTGTTACGGCCGCTTCCGCAGAACACTTGCTTGCGATGAAGGTGCGTGCCGGCCGCATCAAGGACTACGACGATATTGTTTTTCTGATTGACTGCCTGACGTTGCGTTCCGCCAAGGAAGTGTTTGACCAGCATGACGAGGTCTTCCCTGGGAGCCCGCCGCCGATGGACAGCTTCAAGAACGTCTGCGAGCTCTTGCGCAAGGCGTGGCCGGAGGATCGCTCCCTTGAAGGAGAAGATCGCTACGGATACGACTCTCGCGCCGACCTTGGCGACCGCTGAGCTACTGCGGCGAGTGGCGCAGAACGGTACCGCGATCTAGTCGCTCACGTCGTTGATCGAGGTCATGACAGCGTCGGGGCGCCGAATTCGCACCTAGTGGCGCTCGATCCGAGCCGCGGGCATCGAACAGTCCGGCTCGTTCAACTCCGCCTATTCGCCCGTCACTGCCTATACTCGTTGCCGGAGCAGCTGATGCCGGACAGCACTCGCTCAGAAGCTCTGGTCGCCAACCGCTGCTGCCCAGCGGAAGCTAGGCTGATCCGAGAACCCAGCCATCCAGGCGGAGCCTGCCTGAGCGAGTTTCCCGCCTGTCGCCGCGAGGGGTGCGCTTGATGGCCTACGAGGACGTTGACGTCGTCGTCATCGGCAGCGGTGCGTCCGGCGGAATGGCCGCTTGGAACCTTACCCGCAAGGGTGCCAGGGTATTGCTGCTCGAAGCCGGGCAGAAATTCGAGCGCAGCCAGTTCTGGTCGCACGTCAAGCCTTGGGAGGAGCGCGGGCGCCGGCGGCGCGGGGAATCCCCGCCGGACTGGATGGGCACGTCGCTGCGCGAGAGCCCTTACGAGACGCTGCCCGGCAAGCAGTTTTGGCTGGCCCGGGTGTGGGGCGTGGGCGGCAAGACCAACATCTGGGGCCGCGTCTCGCTGCGCTATTCCGACCTGAACTTCCAAGAGCCGGCCAAGGACGGGTGGGAGATCCCGTGGCCGATCACCTACAAGGAAATCGCCCCCTACTATGACAATGTCGAGAAGAAGATCGGCATCTGCGGGGGCGACGACGACACGCCCTGGCTGCCGGGCTCTTCGAACCACCTGCCGCCGCCCAACCTGCGTTGCGGCGAGGTGCTGTTGCGCAAGGCCGCGACGAGGCTCAACTACCCGGTGGTGCGCATCCGCCGGGCGGTTCTAACCCAACCGCACAACGGACGCAGCCCGTGCCACTATTGCGGCGCATGCCAGCGCGGCTGCGACATCGGCGCGTTCTTCAATTCGTTCGACTACCTGCTGAAAGACGCACTCGCGACAGGGAGGCTCGAGCTGGTCGAGAACGCGATCGTCGAGGAGATTCTGGTCAGCGACGAAGGGCTGGCGTCCGGTGTCCGGTACTTTGATCGGCTCGCCGGCGAAGAGCGGACGGTCCCGGCCAAGCGTGTGGTCGTCGCGGCTTCGGCGGTCGACTCGACGCGCTTGTTGCTCAACTCGAGGTCACGCCGCTACCCCAACGGCCTCGGCAACGGCTCCGACGTCATCGGGCGCTACCTGGTCGAGCAGTTCCGGCTGCAATTGGAGGCGTTCGTGCCCGAACTGATCGGTTCGCCGGCGTCAAACGACGACGGTATCTCGGGCGGACACATCTACATTCCGAGATTCGAACCGGCCGATGAAAAGCGCGGCTACCTGCGCGGCTTCGGGGTGCCGATCACGGGTATCGGCTGCGCTTCGAACGCGAGGTTTGCCAAGAGCCTAGGCGGGCTTGGACTCTCCTACAAGCGAGCCATAAAGGAGCATTACCCGGCCCTGATCAAACTGCTCCCCTACGGGGAAGTCCTGCCCTATCGGCACAACCGCATCTCGGTGGAGGGCATGCCGAACGATCGCTTCGGCTACCCGCTGCTGAGGATCGAGTACGACATCGGCGAGAACGAGCGCAAAATGATCTCGCGCATGTACGACGTGTGCGAGGAAATCCTGCACGAGATGAAAGCCGAGCTATTGCCCTACCAGCGCGGGAAGATCGAAACGCTGGGCACCTCGATCCACGAGCACGGGACCTGCCGCATGGGCGAGGATCCGAATCGCTCGGCGCTGAACAGGTACAACCAGATGCACGAAGTGAAGAACGTCTTTGTCGTCGATGGCAGTGCGTTCCCAACCGCTACCGAGAAGAACCCTACGCTGACGATTCTGGCGCTGGCGTGGCGAGCAACTGACTACATGGCTGACCAAATGAAACGCGGGGAAATCTGAGCTGGCGGCGCTGCGGGACGTACTTGAGGGCAAGATCTTCCGGCAAGCCGATACATCGCCGCCAACACTCGTGGGGCTTCCGACCGCCTGAAGCACGGCGGTTGCTTGCCAAGTGAATGAAAAATAATGTAAATTGTAGTTTGCACTGCACTTGGAAGAGGGGGCGTGCGTGCGTCGTTGCGAGATGCGACGGAAACCTCGTCGAGCTGAGTACACTGGAGCGCCCAAACGCCGGTTCGTCCGCGGCGAGGCTTGGCCGCTTGCGCCTTGTCGAGTGATAGGCCCGATGGCCGCCGTGAGATTGCTCTGCGCCACCGGGCTGAACGCTATGACGGTCACTTCCCTTGTGCACCTAGGCAAGCCGAAGCTTGTCACCTGCGACGGGGATCTTGAGTGATGTCCAACGGCGCTGAAAATCGCTCTCGTACAGGACAGTGACCGCAATGTCATCGCTCCGCGATCTTGTGTCCGAGGTCCGCGCAGACGCTTTGTCCGCGCAGGCCATCCCGGCGCTTTCGGTCGGCTTCACCACGGGCATCGGCCTGCTCGTCGCCTTCATCGCCTACGGGAGCCTAATTTTCTCCGGACCGCTCGCCGCGTATGCCTCCCAGGGTGTCGGCTTAGTCCTGTTCGGAAATTTCGTCGCCTGTTTCGTGATTGCCTTGGCAAGTGGCTTTCGCGGGGCGATTGCAGGGATATCTCCCGCGCTGGTCGTCGTGTTGGCACGAATAGCCTCTAGCGCGGACGCCGAATCCGACGCGCTGTTCGCAACTACCGTGGCGACGCTCATGATCAGCGCGGTGGCTACCGGCGTGTGCTTCTACCTGATGGGGCGTTACTGCCTCGCCGATCTGGTCCGCTTCATCCCGTATCCGGTCGCGGGAGGTTTCGTGGCGGGAATCGGGGCAGTCGTGTGCCTGTCTGCCATGTCCCTGATGGGGGCGGACACAGACTGGCGTGCGATTCCGGAGCTTGTGGAATTCTCGGAACTCGTGAAGTGGAGTCCGGGCGCCGCGTTCGGGATCGCCCTGTATCTCGCGATGAAGCGGTGGGGCCATCCACTGATCTTGCCCGTAAGTGTCGCGCTTGCCATTGCTGGGTACCACCTCGTGCTCGCCGCGCTTGGCATCTCCGGCGACGAAGCGAGGGAGGCGGGCCTGTTGCTGAAGAGCACCTCGGAGGGCAACCTCTGGCCGCTGTTGCGGCTCGCCGACCTCGCGAATCTGGACTTGAGCGCGATCTCGATGCAGATCCCAACCATGCTGACGCTGATCCCGATCGCGCTGATCGTCGTGATCATGAACGTCGCCGGCCTCGAAGTCGCGGTGAACCGGGACCTGGACTGGAACCGCGAGTTTCGGGCGACAGGGGTTGCGAGCGTGGCGGCCGGGCTGGCCGGCGGCACGGTGGCGAGCATCATCGTGCCTGCCTCGCTGCGCAGCAAGCTGTTCGGTGCCACGAGCCGTCTGACCGGAGTCGTAGCCGCCCTCGTCATCGCAGTCCCACTGTGGTGGGGCGACAGGATGCTGGAGCTGGTCCCGCTACCACTGGTGGGAGGAATGCTGTTCTTCGCCGGGGCTGGCATGTTGGACCAAGGGCTCGTGAAAAGCCGCCAGCGGCTCCCTAGGCCGGAGTACGGCATCATTGCGCTGATCGCCGCCGTCATCGTGGCCCTGGGGCTCTTTGAGGGTGTGGCTGCTGGAATGCTGATCACCGTTGTGTTCTTCGCCATGCGCTTAAGCCGCTTGGACCCGATTCGATCGGAGTTCACGGTGCGCGAGCGCCGGAGCGCCAAGGCGCGTCCCGTCCCGGAAGTCGCCATCTTGCTGGAGGAGGGCGAGCGCGTGCAGGCCTACCGGCTGCGTGGCTACATCTTCTTCGGTAGCGTCGGCCCCTTGGCCGATCGTCTCCGAAAGTCCCTCGGCGACGCTTCGCCGGCCTGCCTGATGCTGGACTTCGCTTCCGTCTCCGGCTTCGACATTTCTGCGGTGAATGTCCTCGCAAGGTTTCTGCAATCGGCGAACGCGGCGGGCACGCAAGTGGTTCTGAGCGCAGCATCGGAGCAGCTGAGAACCGGGTTGGAGCGCACCCTGCCGCGCTCGGAGTTTGCGCAGTTGCTGCTGGAGCCAAACGAGGATCGCGCCTTGGAGCGCTGCGAGGAAATTGTTATCGCGGCGTGGAAGGAAGACCCAGGCACAGCGGGCGGGCGGCGCATTTCGCTGTTGGAGCGCTCTGCTGCCGATCTCGAGCAGCATCTGGAGCGACAGATCCGTTTCGAGGAGTTGATGGACGAGCTTCGAGGCTGGTTGACTCCGTGCCGCTACGCTGCAGGGGAGGCCCTCGCGGGACCGGGTGCTGCGAACGAAGGCTTGCAAATGCTGATATCCGGCCGGGCTTCCGCCCGCCAAGCCGAGGGCGAGCGGGTCCGCCAGTACGGCCCGGGAGATGCGATCTGGCCGGTGGACCCCGTGAATGAGAGAGCACTCGCGGTTAGCGCGGACGAGCCCTGCGAGACAGTGGTGCTGACACCGGACGCCCGAAGCTGGCTAGAGGAGCACGAGGAGCGCCTTGCGCTGAAGTTGTATCGATACCTGCTGGCCCGGCAATTCAAGGCCTAGACGAGAGCGTCCGGCAAGAGACGGGGGTAGCGCGCGGCCGCTTACGTTGTCGATCTGCGGCTTGACGGCAGGGCCGTCGCTCCCTCACTTGCACGTATTGGCGTGCTGGGCGTTCCCGCGACGGATTCGCGAGTCGGGTACGGGCAGCTATGGCAGCCCGTGTTGCGCCCGCCAGAGCGGGTATTCCTGGTTAAGGAGTTCGGCTGCCCAAGTGCCGTGGTAGCTGTAGCCGCTGCGTCGCTCCAGGCCGATCTCGGAGAAGTCGTAGCGGTACACCGAGTCACGATCCAGATACAGCGGCCGGTTGGTGCCGAGTTCGTAGAACCGAGCCCAGAGCGGGGGTGCCTCGGCATCCTCGATCAGGATCCGCTCGACGCGACCGGCGGGCTTAGGAATCCGATGGACCCGGACGCCAGACATGGCGACTGAACGCAGCCACCGTACCGCCCCCTCAATTGCCGATACAACTTCCGGGATAGGGTCTTCGATTGACATCAAGAATCGCACGACACCGACGGATTCGCCTCCGGAGAGGGATGGCGGCTCATAGGAGCGAGCCCACGCAGGCTCGAGCGTCCGTTCATCGTGCTGGGCGCACCAGGCGGTGAGCTGGCCTTCCTGCTTGATCTGGGACCGCAGGATCACTTCGATGCCCCTCGCGACCGCGGCCGACGCTTGGGCGCGGCGCGGCTGGTCCACGAAAGCGTACGGCGCATCGCCCGCGCCGATGTCGCGGAGCAGCTCCAAGACATTGACCATCGCGTTGTCGTTGTAGGTGATCCGGGAGTAATAGCCGTCTCGCAGGGGAAAATACTGCGGCCAGCCTCCGTTCGGGTACTGTGCAGCGAAGAGGTAGTCCAGTCCACGCTCGAAGGCTTGCCGGTATCTCGTCTCGCCGGTGCGAGCGACCACCAGCGCCAGAAATCGCATCGGCGTCGTGGTGGCGCCGTTGTCGATAGTGGGTCGCCCGACCGCTTCGGGAGACGACGGCGGCGTGAGCAGGTCCGTGTTCTTGGGCCAGCCTCCGACCGGCTTTTGGTGCAGAATCACGCTGTCAGCAGCCGTACGGGCCTCGCCGGAGGCATACCACTCGCCTGGCTGGCGAAGGATCTCATGGCCCCATCGGACTTGGGGCGAGTCGGGCAGGTCTCCGCACGCAGATGCGACGATCCCAAGTGCTGCAGTGAGCACGGCGCGCACTAGCAACGCGCGGTTGCCGGGCGCAGGCGGAGGCAACTTCATTCAGCGCCGCTCAGGGGAGAACGCAGGGTCGCTCGCCAGGGTCCAGGCGTCCATCTCGAAGCCGTCCTCGCGCATGGAGAACGTCACCGTGTGGCGGCCGGGCCTATCCACATCGAGCCAGATCAGGCCCGGCACGCCGCAACGCTGCTCGGCGGTGCGCTGCTTGCTCGCCCACGTCCAGGCGTTCTTGCCCTCGCACCATTGCATGCGCTGGCCCGACTCGGGCCATGAGCCGTCAATGCCGACGTGAATGCCGTTGTCCTCCGTGCCGGTCGAATAGGCGCGCACCCATACGAAATAGCGGCCCGGGTTGGTGATCGAGACGTCGTATTCCAAGACCGCCATCACGCCAGGCTCGTTGGTGAAATTCTGGCCGTGGACGAGCTTGTCGTCATGAGTGGTGCGCGTGTCGGGCAGCACTTCAACGTATGCCGTGCCACTTGCGCTCTCGGCGTGCGCGCCGCTCGAGACAATGACCCATTCCCGCACCTCGGTCAGCTTCTGGCGATCGAAGTTCTCGGCCTCCACTTCGAGCAGCCCCTCGCGTTCGGTCGGAACCTCGGCGCTTGCCAAGAGGCAGGCTGCTAGGAACAAGAAGGCCTGACGCATTCCGAGATTGTATCTTCGGCCTCGACGGGAGGCGTCACTCGATAACCCGATATTGGAAGTCTTCTACCCGCACAGAGCCGGAGCCCTTGGCATACACGCCCAGCTTGAGGCTGGAGAACCCGCCAAGGTTGTTCGTCTGGAGTCCGGAAACCTCGAGGCCGCGCGGGTGCTGGGCCCAGTCCGATCCGTCGTTTGAGAAGTAGAGGGCGACGTCATGCTCGAACATGCGGATCTTGAAGCGGCGGCAGCCGGCGCACGGCACGGCGTCTCGCAGGAACGGCTGGCCGCCCTTGATCAGGACAGCCTGCCCGTTCAGATAGCCGATGCCCGCGAAAGCGTCCCGGCCATAGTAGAGAACGAACCCAACCTCCGGCGAGCCGTCGATGTCAATCGTCACCTCGGCTTCGTAGTTGTGGTCGGACGCGAGCGCATGAAGAACGCGCGGGCGGTCGCCTGCGGCATCGAACTCCACGGCGCCATCGGAGATCGAGTATTGGTCCGTCGAGTCAATCCCGACAAAGTGCCATTGGAGCGAGAGTTCCGGATCCTCGAAATCCTCGGACTGCAGGCGGTAGTTCCGCACCGAGTCGGCTTCAAACGCTTCTCCATCGGGCGAACTTACGTCGTACCAGCCGTCTTCGTTCCATTGGACCGGTTCGACGAGGGTTTGCCGCCCCATCGTCCGGTATCCGTTCTCGTAGCCGTGGTAGACGATGTACCACCGATTGTCGGGCCCCTCGACAACCGTCCCGTGCCCTTTCGACCACCACGGCTCGAGACTGCTCCAAGTTCGCACGATCGGGTTCAGCGGGCTGTTTTCCCACGGACCGAGTGGAGACTTCGAGCGTGCAGAGACGACCATGTGCGACGTGGACGGCCCAGCCGTGCCGCCCTGAGCGGAAGTCAGGTAGTAGAAGCCCTCGTGATGAAGCAGCTTGGGCGATTCCAAGCAGAAGCACTCGGTCACCCATTCGCTCGGGTAGTCCCAGCCCTCGTAGATCTTGCTGGGCTCGCCGAGGGTGGAGAGGCCGTCGGAGGCCAGCTCGACCGCCCGGCCGCCGTTCAGATGGAGGTAGCGTCTGCCGCCAGGCCCGGCGACATGGCCGGGATCGATTCCGCCGACCTTGAGGTCGATCGGTTCCGACCAGGGCCCTTCGGGCGACGCGGCGGTTGTCACCCAGTTCGTGCCGCCGGCCGGGAAGTAGAGGTAAAAGAGGTCCCCGTGTTTGACTAGATCCGGCGCCCAGACGTTGCCTACGTGCCGCCGCAGCGCGTGAGTGAGGGGCTCCCAGTTGTATAGGTCGCTCGAGCGCCAGAGGAGGAGGCCGGGCACACGGTCGAACGACGAGTGTGTCATGTAGTAGGCGCTTCCGTCGCGGACGACCGTGGGATCCGGAAAGTCTCCGGTGAGAACGACGGCCGGTCCTGCGCCTGCCGAGGGTCGGTTTTCAATCCGCGAGACCGGGACCGAGCCACATGCCGCGAATAGCACCGCGAGCGCCGTCAACGCGATCCGCACCAAGCCGGCTCCAGCTTCATTGCCGATTCCATCGTCGTCGATCTCTGTGCCGGAGCCTGGCCCCGCAGTCGGTTCGCACCGTCCGCCGGCCCGGCGGGGACTAAGAGCAGGGCGAGGGTGCCCGCGCGAGACGCCGCCCGCCGGAGCCTCGGATCGGGGCGGCACGGCAATGCTCATGGAATCTCGAATGCCACGCTGATTGTCACGGCGGTCTCGACAGGCCGGCCGTTAAGAAGCGTCGGATCGTACCGCCACTGCAGGACGGCATCCGAAGCTGCAGCTGCCAGTCGTTCGTCAGCGACCGAGTTGAGCGTGGATAGGCCGGCAAGACGGCCCTCTCTCCCGATGACGCCTTCCAATAGCACCGTGCCCCCAAGGCCTTGGCGCTCGGCGTCGGGCGGGAAAGTCGGGGGCACGTAGTGAACGAGCCTCGCCCTTTGCAAGTTTCCGCCGACCCGGACTCTCCGGCGCGGCTCGTCGGGCCGGATGGAGCCCGGTTGCGGGGGTTGCCCCGAAATCACGATTGCCTCGACGATCGGCTCGACTTCCAACACGATTTCCAGATACCGGTCGGCGGTGAGATCGAGATCTTGGACATTCGGCTCGAAGCCCGACGGCCCTCGGACCTCGAGCTTGTACGACGGCGACGGGGAAATGCCCTCGATCCGGAAGGATCCGTCCCCGCCAGCTGTCGTCACTTCGGCAACTTCCCGCTCCGCATCAGTGATGAGCACAAGTACGTGGGGAATGCGGGATCCGCTGGCATCGCGAACGGAGCCGGACAGCTCGACTCCCTCCGGCTGGCTGCAGGTGGTGGTTGCGAGCAGGACCGCCAGTGCGGGCGCCAAGGCGCTTGCCAAGAGGCTCCGGCTCGCCGCACGCCGGATGCCCAATCTCAGGCCGCTTGCCGTGACAGACCTTGAGAAGCGACGCGGGCGGGCGGCCGCAAGCGATGCAGAGACCGCCGGCTGCACCGAACCCCCGCCATGGGTTCGGACTTGCCCCAGCAGCATGGCTATTCAGTGATGCGGGCCCACCGAAGCGCGGTCTGCACTTGCCGACCCTCCCGGTCGGATTCGACTGGGGGCTTCAGCGTGAGGTGCGTGTCGCTGAGCTCGTAGAATCGCTTCGCGTCGGTCCCCGTGCCTGCCGGGTTTTCGCTGCCGATGCGGTGATGGACGACAAATCCTTGGTCCTCGTGGACCGAGAACGGACCGAAATAGCTGCCGTAGGTGCGGGTGGCCGCCAAGGCTTCCTCGGCCGTAGGCCGGTCTCCCGCATACGGACTCCTGCCCGGGCGCATCAGGTGCACGGACATGTGGCCGGAGGGCGCGTAGAGGATATAGGCCTTTTCGTACTGGTCGATCGGTACGGACTCGCCGCTGGTTGTCTGGCGCGTGACCGACTCGATTCGATAGGCCCCTAGCAGCTTTTTGTGGGTCTCTGTCAGATCCGACGCTGGCAAGTCCGGAAGCCGTTCCCAGGTCAGAAACGTCTTCGCACCGTCTTCCCGCGCCGGAGGCTGGAGCGTCAGAGTGTTCTCGCCGAACGTGTAGAAGCGCTTGTAGTCCGAGCCGGCTGCGCGCGGGTCGAGACTTCCCACGAGATGGTGGGTCACGTATCCTTCTTTCTGGTTGACGCTGAAAGGGCCGAAGTATGAGGTGTAGGTGCCGAGCAGGGCCAGCGCTTCGTCGGGTGTCGGCCCGCCCTCCGAGTACGGTTGGCGATCCGGCCTCATAATCGTTACTCCCATGTGCCCGGAAGTGTCGTACATGATGTAGCCGAGCCGGTCCTCGATCGGTGGGGACAGCAGTTCGCCGCTGGCGTCACGCCGCTCGATCCGGGCAAGAGACCAGGCACCCACAAACTGCTGGTGCGACGCGGCGACAGGGCCGCTGGAGCCTGCTGCCTCTGACTCTGTGCCAGGCGGAGGCACACCCGTCCCGCACCCAAGGACCAGCAGGAGTACTCCCGTGGCGGCGATCAAGCGTTGGTGAGTCGGAGTCATGGCCACTGGCCCCATGACCGCTCGTCGGCCATGTCCCGCGTCGCGGCAGAAGTGAGGGCCGTGCGCAAGTCTATCAGGATCAGGGCTACGGGAGGAAGCACAATTGTGTGCCGTTCGTCTCGGCGCTGGAATCTCGGGACGGCTCCCGGCGGTGTCAGGCCTGTCGCCTCGCGTGCTATCCCATCCGCCCTCCGAGCGATTTCGCAAACTGCTTAGGGATCGCCGCGGCCAGCTGCTGCTTGACAGTCGCGTGTTCCGGGTCCGCTGCTGCGTTCGTCCACTCGTGCGGATCGGCATCGTGGTCATAAAGCTCTTCGGTCCCGTCCGGATAGCGGATGTAGCGGAAGCGCTCATCTCGCACGGATGCGTAGCCCTCCCCGAAGGTGGTCAGTGCCGGGCGCACCCAGTCAGCCTCGGGATCGTCGAGCAAGGGCCGCAAGGACTGGCCCTCGAGGGCGTGAGAGGTCGGCTCGAGCCGGCAGAAATCTACCAGTGTTGGGTATAGATCGATCAACCCGACCGGGCGCGCGCAGCTCTTGCCCGCATGCGCTGAGCCCGGAAGACGGATCGCCATGGGAGCCAGCGAAGCCTGCTCCCAAAGCGTCGTCTTTTCCCAGTGGTCCTTCTCTCCGCAGTGATAGCCGTTGTCGGACCAGAAAACGACGATGGTGTTGTCTGCGTAAGGGCTGTTGTCGAGGGCATCGAGCACTCGGCCGCAACTCCAGTCTGCGAAGGAAGTGCATGCCAGATAGGCCCAGACGAACTCTCGCCAGGACTGCTCGGTGTTCTTGCCGCTGACGACGAAACGCTCTCCCCAGACCGCCGCCAGGTCCCGTCCCAGCTGGGGAACGTCTGCGAGATCGTCCTCCTTGTAGGGAGGCAACTCGACGTCGGCTACCTCGTACATGTCGAAGAACCGCTTGGGAGCGGTAAACGGGGTGTGCGGGCGCCACAAGCCGTAGGCCAGAAAGAACGGCCTTTCGTGCTCCTGCGAGAGGAAATCAACGACCGAGTCGCCGTTGACCACGTCGGGAAAGTCGGAGTCGGGAGCCTCCCATGGCGTCCAGCCCCAGAACCGACCCGCGACTTGGTCTTCCTCGGGCGGGAAGGGGCCAAAGCCGCCGCCGTGCGGCTTGTTGTCCCACATGGCTCGGAGCTTCTCGTCCGCGACCGGGGCGTGGGTGAGCTTGCCTTGTCCGTACGACGTGTATCCGCTCCGCTTGAACAGTTCCGGCAGGGACTCCGTGCCGTCGAGCGGGGCTTGGGTCCAAGGGGCGGAGCCGTTGCGATAGGCGCCGGTCGTGTGCGGATACAGGCCGCTGAAAACGGCGGCGCGCGAAGGCACGCAGGCGGGGGAGGCGCAGTAGGCCTTCTCGAACGTCAGGGCGGCCTTCTTGAACCGGTCGAGATGAGGGGTCTTGACGCCGCCGAGCGTGTTGTAGAACCCATAGTCGTTCATGTCGTCGACGACTAGGAACAGGACGTTCGGGCGTTGCGCCGCAGTTCGGGAGCACGCGAGGCCGCCGGCGAGGCTTGATGTCAGAAACTGGCGGCGGTTGAGCATGGCCTCAGCGGGTTGTCTTCACCCCTCGCGTCAGCCCTCGATTGTAGAGGCTGCTTGGTCTGCGCGAACCTGGGATCGATCGTGCCGGCCCTTCTCGGAAATGCCGGGGGCCAGCAACGCCGCGAGCATCTGTACACGGAATGGGATCGAGGCGGGCTCCGGCGGGCCGTCCCTCATGGCCGATGGTAGCTGGTTAGCGATGGACAACGTGAGTGGCAGGCATTCGATCTAGGGACGGATCTACGGCAGTCGACCGCCGTCGCTTCAGAAAACAAGGAGTTAATCCCGAACGTCGAGGTATGGATCGCCGCGAATCGGACGGCTCCTAGTGACTGCTGACCGTCGGAGCCGTGCCGGCCTGGAGTTACCCGGTCCCGGGTTCCGGCCGCAGGCCGACATCAGCGCGCGAGCCAGCCAGCAGTTCCGACAGCTCGCGGACGCGTGCGGGATGCTTCGACGAGATGTCTCGATTCTCGCCGGGGTCGTCCGCGAGATCGTACAGCTCTCGGGTGCCGCTGCAGTACCTGCACCAGAAAGGCGCAGGCAGTGTGGCCGACGCTGACGATGGAAGGGCTCACGCACGAGTTGAGGCAGATCCAGCGCATCGACCTGCTGTATCCGCCGCTGGGGGTCGAAGGGACCGCCGCGGGTGGCGACCGTCACGTCGAAGCGGACGCTGACGCAAGCGGCCCTGGTGTCCGAACTGGAACTGGAGAAACTGCTCGGGACCGACGGTGGGTAATACAGAAGAAGGCTGCTGCCTAACCGCCTCTAAACAACGACGCCATAACTGTATTTTTTCGCCCGTCCGTAAAGTACCGCTAGGGCGAACGCGGGACGGCCGCTCCCACAGCCTGTTCGCCAGACCATGCGGATGGGCGTAACCGTACCATTCCCCGATTAGACTGGCCCCGTCGTTTCCATAACCGGCGTTGAGGCTCCGGAAGACGCGCCTACAAGGGGACGGCGTTGGCGTCTACGTATTCGCTGACCCGGTCATGCGACGGACCGATGTAGTGGAACGGCTCCGCATACTCGACACCGTATCGGCGCCCCCACTCCCGGTTGGGCTCCAGGACGAACTCCCGAATGTAGTTCCGGTTGGCGGTCTCGTCATCACTGCCAAGCAACGGAAGCCGCTTGCCTTCCGCAGCGAGGCGCTGGCGCAGGCTCGCGCCGTTGTCGCCAGCGGGTCCTTGCGTAACGTTCGCTCGGTTCACGTCGATCTTGCCTTCGACGTACGACGAGATATCGACCACTCGATTGACTAGCTGGGGTCCCCGGGCGAAGTAGTACTTCTCCTTCACGGAGTGCGGTTCGAGTCCGGCATCGAAGTGCTCCCGATAGTCCCACCGGGAGCCGGCCATCCAGCACGCCGCCTCGACGCAGCTCGCGGTCACATAGTGGTCAGGGTTCTCCTCGTAATGGCCCCATGGGTCATAGCAGATCACGGTATCGACCCTCATTAGCCGAAACACGAAGATCAGGCGGGCACGGAGCTCGAGCCGCTCGATGCCGTCCATGAGGTGATTGCGGTAGCCGAGGTCGTAGAACTTCTCCAGGCCCATCAGCCGGCCGACCTCAATGGTGTCGCGCTCGTTGTTCAACACGACCTCGCCGAACGTCGCTCCGCGACCGGCCATCTCGTCGTTGCTCGTGCGGATGAGAATCCCACGATAGCCTTCCGCCATCAGCTTGAGGACCGTGCCGCCCGCGAGGATGGGAACGTCGTCGCAGTGCGGCTGGATCGCCGCGAGCATCTTGCCCTCATGGGGCCTCCCGGACAGACTCCTCTCTACAACGACTTCCGGATCGCGGCCGATATGCTCGACGGGCATGGCGATGCCCGCCCCGGCCATGGCTCCTCCGGCAAGGGATCCTTCTATGAACCGACGGCGTCTCATTCTGCCAATGACCTCATTCCTTGTACGCGATGCAGTCGATCTGGAGCAGTTGGCCCGGCCGCCGGAACCCGGTGGCCCCGAAGTACGAGCGCACGGGCCGCGGCTCGGGAAAGAACTCGTTGTACACCTCGTTCATCCCGGGCCAGTTCCTCTCGGGATCCACAAGCGAAACCTGAACCTTGAGGACATGGGCCATCGAACTCCCCGCCTCCTCAAGGCTCTCCATCATGATCGTGAGCGCGTCCGCAGTCTGCTGACGTACATCCCCCGGGCCGTCGGGACGACGGTTCGGGTACCAGCCTCCAATTCCTCCCATGAACAGCAGGGGGCCAGATCGGACCAAACCGCCCACTCGCTCCTTTCCGGGACCCCAGTCCTGGGCCTCCGCAACGGGAACTGCCGCTAGGCCCAGCGTGGCGGCGACGGCCGCTTGTCGACGTGACAGGGTGCTTCGGTCAGGCATCATTTCTTGTCCCCGCTGCGATCTTGCCGGACGTGGCTGGGTCGGTCGGCATCGTTCCTCCGTAAGCGTGCTTCGTGGCAGCCCAGCTCCCTTTGGGATACTCTCCGAGATCCAGGTTGCCTTGGAGCCGCCCGTCCCTGACCCGGCCTTGGAACCGGTATCTGAGTTTCGAGCCCTCGACCGGGAGGACGCTGGAGAAAGACACGACATCACCATCCACGGTGCCCTCCACCGGACCGCTGGCCACGCTGCCGACGTGCGTTCCTTGGATCCGGTTCCCGCCGGCCTCCAGGAAGAGGACGTGCTGCGCTTCCCCGACAAGGAAGCTAACCCTGACGTCCCAGCGCCCGGACAGGTCTGCGGCTGGGGCCTTCCAGACCCGTTCGGTCGGCTTGGGCGCGGTCCGGAGGACCTCCCGCAGGCGGTCGGCCACGATCCGGTACTCGCCAGGTTTGAGGGCGACGGGACGCAAGCGGAATTCGTGCCCGTCCCCAGCAGCGTGCGTCTGGATGGCCGGATCCCCGGAAAGCAGCAGGTCGTGCAGGTCGCCGGCAGTCAGACCGATGCGCTGCGGGTCCCAGGCGACGGTCATGGTCGGGAAGGGACCGCCCCTTGTCGGCCCGTCAACTCTCGCCGACACGCCGGGCACCTCTGTGATGCGATCGGAGATGTGGGCGTACCACGCTTCCCACTCGCGATACTCCGCTTCGATGTCGCGCTGGCGGACCCACGCGTCGACAGCCACCGTCATGCCGAGGACTTCTTCCTTGCTGACCTTCATCGGGCGGCCGAAAGCGTGGTGCGGGGCGCTGTTGGCGAAGGCAGCCCGGACGAGATCCTCCCTTCCCAGCAGGAGGCCGGCAGTCTGCGGTCCCCGCAGGATCTTCCCGCCGCTGTAGGCGACCAAGTCTGCTCCGGCCGCCAAGTAGGGGTCAGGACTGACCAGAATGTCGGCGGCAGCGTCAACGAG